>CAZEAI010000101.1:16811-19003 GCA_964510105.1 uncultured bacterium | reverse complement strand
CCGTTCGACCCGGCATGGGCTCGCCGCACTTGACGGACAACAGCGTATCTCTCCCACCTGTGGGAGAGGGATGTCGGAGTCGCGAACGGCCAGCGTTCGAGAAACGACGACAGGGTGAGGGCGTTCAAGGTGTCGCGGGACATTCATGCCTGCCTGATACCCGATCGCGCCGCGCCCTACTCCGGCAGCACGAACCGTCGCCCATCGAGGAACGCCGTGCACTCTTCGGCGACGAGCCGTGGGACGTGCTCCTCTCCGACCCATCGCCGATCCCGCGCCGCCCAGTAGGGAATCGAGTCGATCTGCGCGGCGAGGTAGAACGTCTCAAGTTCCTCGGCGCCCGCATCGAACGAGCGGATCTCGCGATAGCCCTCGAGAAATGCCGCTCGGTGCTCGCGCGGAATCCAGAAGATCGTCCAGCCCATGTCGAACAGACGGTGCCCGAATCCGCACCTGTCGAAGTCGAGTGGGCAGGCGGCGCCATCGCAGAAGACGATGTTGTCGGGGTACAGGTCGGCGTGGATGAGCCCCCATACGTCGGCTGATTCGCCGAGGTCGTCCATGGTCCGGGCGACTCTGTCGCCGACATCCTCCAGCATCGCGAGATCGCTCGGAGCGATTATCTCGTCGCGCGCGGCGGGAGCAAGCGCGTCCAGAGCGCGCAGCAGCTTCTCACCGTCATACCGCGGGCGGTCGAACTCCTCCGGAGGTTGCCACGCGTCAGCGTGCTCATGAAGCAGCGCGGTGAGCTTGCCGATAGAGCGCGCCTGACGGCCGTCATACTCGCCCGGCTTGACCGTTTCGCCGTCGACCCAGCAGAGCAGCGTGAAATGGATCGGACCGTGAAGCGTCGCCACCTCCGTCACCCTATCGCCAAATCGGTTGCGGAGCGGGCGCTGCACGATGATGTCCGTGTCCGCGTCGATTGCGTCCAGCCACGCAAGCTCCGAGGTGATCGCCGATGTACGGCGCCTCACATCCGGACGATCCTGTCTCGCGGGACGGTGCATGCGAAGCAGGAACCGACGCCTGCCGCCCTGCGCATCCACACGGAACGTCACGTTCTGCCCATGTCCGAGGAAGACCGGTCGGCATCGCCCGACGTCGTAGTGGGCCAGGGCCTCGCTCGCGATGAGGAACATCTCGCGAGACGCTTCGTGCGTATTCACGACCGATCCGCCTCCTGAACGTCGACGGTTGCTTCCGTCCGTATCTGGCGAAGGCGCTTCATGATGTCGTTTCGGGGCCCGTTGCCAGCCAGCTCCCCGCGTCCGAAGTAGTCGTGAAGAGCGAGGTACTCGCCGTAGAGCCGGGCGTACGTGTGTGCCGCCTCCCGGTTCGGGGCGTATTCACTCGATGGAGGTTTCACCATCCGCGCGGTTGCGTCGCCGATGGACAGATAGCCCCCGTTCTGCCCGGCGGCCACCGCGCCGAGTATCGCCGCGCCCAGCGCGCTGGTGTACTGCGCTTCGGCGACCCGGATGGGCCGATCGAGCACGTCGGCGTAGATCTGCATCAGCATGTCGTTCTGCACCAGTCCGCCGCATGCGACGAGTTCGCGGACTTTCACGCCGTGGCGCTCGACTTCCTCCACGATGACGCGTGTGCCATAGGCTGTCGCTTCGATGAGGGCGCGGTAGATATCCTCGGGCCGCGTGGCGAGGGAGTAGCCGATGAGGAGGCCGCTCAGGTCTGCGTCCATGAGGATGGACCGGTTGCCGTTCCACCAGTCGAGCGCGATCAGACCGTGCTGGCCCGGCCTCTGCGAGGCGGCCCGCTCCGTCAACACGTCATGCGCCGACAGGCCAGGCTGCTCCGCCTCGGCGCGGTAGTCGTCCGGCAGGCCCTGACGCACCGCCCAGGCGAAGTGGTCGCCAACCGCGGACTGTCCCGCTTCGTAGCCGTAGAAGCCCGGCAGGATACCGTCCTCGATCACGCCGCCGACGCCCGGCACGAACGCCCGCTCGTTGCTCATTAGCATGTGGCACGTGGAAGTGCCCATCACGAGCACCATTTCGTCCTGACCGCTGACGCCGCAGCCAGGTACCGCGGCGTGCGCATCGATGATCTCCGTTGCCACCGCCGTTCCCGCGCGTAAGCCAAGACGCTCCGCCCACTCAGGTGTCAGGCCGCCCGCGCGATCTCCCGGAGCGAGGATGTCACCGGTCATCCGCGCGTCGTAGAGGTCGGCC
>CAZEAI010000101.1:0-16772 GCA_964510105.1 uncultured bacterium | reverse complement strand
GGAACTCCGACGACGGGAATCCCTCGCCCTTCACGTAGCACGCCTTGTACCCCGCGTTGCAGCTCGATCTCACGCGCTCGCCGGTGAGTTGCTGCACGAGCCAGTCGCCCGCCTCGACGATACTTGCCGCGGCGTCGTACACCTCGGGCGACTCCTCGATGATCTGCAGCACCTTCGGCAACACCCACTCCGACGAAAGGCGGTGTCCGTACACCTTGAGCCATTTCTCGCCGCGATCCATGGCGAGGTCGTTGATCCTGTCCGCTTGAGACTGCGCCGCGTGGTGCTTCCAGAGCTTCACCCAGGCGTTCGGAGTCGACGCGAATCGGTCGCTCATGCACAGCGGGGTGTTTGTTTCGTCCGTGGGCAGTATCGTGCATGCAGTGAAGTCCACGCCGATGCCGACAACCTGTTCCGCTGTAGCGCCGGCATCGGCGAGCACCGCACGCACCGTCGATTCGAGCGCGTCCAGGTAGTCCTGCGGATACTGAAGCGCCCACTCATGGCCGAGTGGTGTGCCGTCGGGAAGCTCGCGATCCATGACGCCGTGTGCGTAGTCGGCAACCGCTGTTGCGACGACCGTTCCGTCGGCGACGTCGGCGAGAACCGCGCGCGCCGATTCGGTGCCGTAGTCCAGGCCGATGGCGTATCGTTTCTCGTTTGCGTTCATCGTTTTCATCTCACGTTGAGGAAGGCGGGTTGTCGCTGCATCTCGCCGGTTCGATGCCGTTCTCCGCCAGCCAATCGAGCGCGATGTCCGGGCGGTCGCTGCTGAAGGCGTCCACACGAGCGTCGCGCAGGCGTTCAAGCTCTTCAGCGGAGTTGCCCTGCCAGCCGGTCAATGCCATCCCGGTTGCCCGGACGGCGTCCGCCACTTCGGGGGTGAGCACGTCTTGTCTGACACCGAGCTGGACGCAGTCGCGTGCCACTGCCCGCTCCAGCGCCGCGAGTGGCTCGGAGCCCGTGATGTGCGCTCGCCGGAGATCGGGAGCCTCGCGCCGCGCGACGTCCAGCGCATCCGCCGAGAACGACGTGAGCACGGCGTTCTTCCGCGCGCCGTGTCGCTCGATGATTTCCGTGGACCGCCTGACGAGCTCTGGCACGTCGGAGCGTTCGTCCACCTTGAGTTCGATCTCCCACTGGAAACGCACCCCGAAGCGCGCCATCACCTCGTCGAATGTGGGCACGGACATCCGCTCGAACTGCCCGTCCCAGAGGACTGCCGCGTTCAACTCGCGGATTTCCGCCAGCGACAACTCGTCCACGCGCCCGGTGCCGTCGGTCGTGCGGTCCACGGTATGGTCATGAATCACGACCACGTGGCCGTCGCTCGTGAGATGCACATCGAGTTCGGCGGCGGGCAGGTCGAGTTCTGCCGCGACGGCGAATCCGGCGAGCGTGTTCTCCGGCGCCAGGCCGGCCGCGCCGCGATGACCGAGAATCGCAGGTGTCCACACGTCAGCCATGAGCAGTACTCCCGTCCCTCGACCTACGCGCGTAGTCGTGGGCGTATCCTGTTGTTGCGCAGCCACTCCAGCGCTATGTCCGGACGATCGGTGCTGATCGCGTCCACCTCGGCGTCTCGTAGTTGCGCGAGTTCCTCAGGCGAATTGCCCGTCCAGCCGACCAGGAACAGGCCGAACTTACGGAGCGCCCCAACGGCGGCGCCGCGCAGCAGCTCGCGATTCACGCATACCGTTGTGCATCCGATCTGAAACGCCTTCTCCCCCCGGGCCTCGACATCCGAGCCGATGATCAGGCCGCGGCTCGTGTCAGGCGCTGCCAGCGCGACGTACCTGAGCGTGTCCTCGGAACCGGACGTGATGGTTGCCTTCTCGACGCGGTGCCAGCGTATGCATTCGGTTGCTGTGCGCGCGAGAAGCTCCACGTCCGCGTTCTCGTCGCTCTTCAACTCCACGTGCCAGTGGAACGTCGTTCCGAACTGCTTGAGCACCTCATCCAGGGTTGGGATCGGGATGCCTTGATACCTCGGGCTCCACTTCGCCGCGGCATCAAGCTCCTTCAGCTCGTCCAGCGTCATCTCGCTGACGCGCCCCTCGCCGTCGGTGGAATCGTTGACGGTCGCGTTGTGGATAACCACCAGATGGCGATCGGCGCTCAGGCGCACATCAAGTTCCGCGCGAGGCAGACGCAGATTGGCCGCGATCTGAAACGCCGGGAGCGTGTTCTCCGGCGCGATGCCGCGCGCGCCTCGGTGTCCGACGATGTATGGCTGCCAATGTTGTTTCATACCGGTCGCCCGATGCTTCCTCAGGGGAGCGTTTCGAACTCGTCTTCCGTGCGCTCGATGAAGTCGACCATCTCGCGCAACGTGGCCAGGTGCTCCTCGCCGAACTCCAGACTGTCGATCCGCATTACCGGCGTGATCGGCAGGCCCATCATGCCCAGCGCGATCTTCGCGGACCTCATGTACCCGTAACCCATCACCAGCTCATCGACGCGGGTGATCCGCGTCTGCAGCTCTTCCGCGTCCGAGTCGCCGTCGCCAGCGCGGAACAGGCGGTAGATTTTGCCATACAGCGATGGTGCCACGTTCGCTGCGGTGGCCATGGCGCCGGTGCAGCCGATCTTCAGGAACGGCAGCAAGTGCTCCGACGACGCGGGCATGATGTTGAGACCGTCTCCCGCTGCCGCGAGCTTCCGCCCCATGTGGGCAACCGCGTCCGCTGGCTCGCCACCGGCGGAGGTGTCCTTCATGCCGACGTAGTGGTCGCTCGCCGCGAGCTTCGCCACAGCGTCGTACGAAAACTTGTAGCCCACGCCCACCGGTTGCTCGTACGCGTAGAGCGGGAAGTCCACTGCGTCGTGGATCGCGAAGAAGTAGTCGAGGTGCTGATCGTCGTCATCGGGGAGCCACGGCGGCGTGGTGATGAAACATCCCTCCACGCCCGTCCCAGCCATGCGCTTCGTCAGCTCGATGTTCTCCTCGACGCTGAGCTTGAACGAGCTACCCGCAAGCACGTGGACCCGCCCGGCGGCTCGTTCCACCGCGCGACGGGCCAGTTCGAGCCCTTCCTCCTCTTCGAGACGGAAGTACTCGCTCGATCCGCATACGGCGAACAACCCGGTCACGCCCTTCGCGATGTGCCAGTCGACGAGCTGATCGTACGCGTCCCAGTCGATGCTCTTGTCCTCATGGAACGGCGTGATCAGTACGGGATACATGCCGTGTGCGGGTGTGAAATCCTTCATTCAATGTCTCCGGTAGAATCGCTGTCATTCATTTGGGCTGACCACCGCCTTGAACACGTCGTCGCGGTACGCCTCGACGAGCTCGAAGCCGCGCTGGATATCCCCCAGCGCGAAGTGGTGCGTCACGAGCCCGTCCAGCGGCACTCGCCCGCTCGTAGCGAGGGACATTGCCGCGTGGACCGCGTTCCTCGATCGTCGGATCCAGCGCAGCGTGAGCCCCTTCCTGCGGGCCTCGTGTGACGGCAGAATCACGCCTTCGTCATCGGTGATGCCGATGAGCGCGACCGTTCCGCCCGGCGCCGCCATCTCCGCCGCTTGCCCCGGCACGTCGGGCGACGACGTCGCCTCGATGACAATACCCGCGCCGCGCCCTTTCGTCGCGCGCTCGACCTCGCTCACCACGTCGCCTGGAGATGCGTCGATGCACACGTCGGCGCCATATCGCTCGGCGAGTTCAAGGCGGTATCCGTGCAGGTCCGCCGCGATGATGCGATGTGCACCCGACACCCGCGCTACCGCGAGCGCCATGAGTCCCACCGGGCCGCAGCCAAGCACCACTACCGTACCGCTCGGATCGGGCGTCGCGAGCCGGTTCACGTGGACGCCGATCGCCAGCGGCTCGAGCATAACGCCGTCGTCCAGGCTCAGCGAGTCGTCCAGCGGGATGCATAGCTCCGCTGGATGCGCGAAGTGCTGCCGGAGCGCCCCCGCTACAGGCGGTGAGCCGTGGAAGCGTATGTCCGGGCAGAGGTTCGGGTCCCCGCGCAGGCACCAGTCGCACGCGCCGCAGGAGATACCCGGCTCGATGGCCACGCGCGTACCCACCGCCGGGCTGCTCACCCCGGGTCCATGCGCGACGACGGTACCGGCTGTTTCGTGTCCGAGCGTGAAGGGGAATTCGACAACACTGGCGCCGATGCGCCCGTGCTGGAAGTAGTGCAGGTCCGACCGGCAGATGCCGACGGCGTCGCTCCGAACCAGCACTTCGCCCCACTCGAGGGTGGGTTCGTCTATCTCCGCAACGTCGAACGTGCCGAGCGCGGTGAGCCGTGCTGCGCGCATGGATTCTCCGTGTCAGGAATTGTATCGTGTGGCTGGGAAAGATAGGGCGGCGCCGGATCGGCACGTAGGGGGAGCGTATGGCGGGCCGGCCACGCCCCGCGGCTGAAGCCGGGGGCGCGTCTCGCGACGGCTCTATACCTCGACGGCGATCTCCATGAATGTTACGCGAAAAGGCAGGTGGGCGATGGTCCGCGTCTCGGTCGTCACAAATCCGAGCCGCCGGTACCACTCCTCCAGCTCAGTCTGCTCGGCGATGATTGCGATGCTCACGGTACCGGCTCCCGCCGCGGCCGCGCTTGCCAGCACGTGTCGCACGAGTGCCTCTCCATGACCCCGACGGCGGAAGCGTGGCGGCACGGCCAGCCGCTCCAGGTAGCAGATTCCCGGCGATGCACGTTCCATCGCCACGCAGCCGACACGCTCCTCGCCGTCGAATGCGGCGTAGAACGTCACGCCTTCCGCCATCGCGGCTACGACCCACTCGCACGTGCAGTTCGACGGGTGGGTCGGTACGTTCTCCGGAGTCAGGGCGAACCGCTCGGCCACGTCAAGGAACGACTCCCGGATGATCGCGGCGAGGGCATCCGCGTCGGATTCGGTTGCGGTCTGGATGGCAGTCGGCATCGTGACGTCCTCGGAATGCGCCCAGCGGTTGAAACCGCGGGCTACAGGCAGCGAAGTCATCTGAAGATGACTGCGAGCGCGCTTCGATCAGCCCCCTTCAGGGGGCTTCGCAGTCCTAGCCCCCGGCTTCAGCCGGGGGTGTCCGATCACGCAAGTCGCTTCAGCGCCGCGCCGCACCCCGCGAGGTTCGCCAGTCGCATCTCGCTGTACTTCCGCGAGAGGACGACGCCCTGCGCCCCCGCCTCGAACGCTGCCACGACCGCATCCTCGACATCTTGCGGGCTCTGATCCCGGCCTGCCGGGCTGACCGGGATGTCCACGTCGATGCCCGGCCAGATCTCGCACGGGTTACCGGTGCCGTTGTCGACACCCTCCACGCCCGCCAGGCATCGCTTCGTCTCCCGCGAGACGTAGTCAGCCGAGAACCCGGCGCCGGGCAGTGCGTCCCAGTCGGCCTCGTCGATGCCCAGTATGCGGTAGAGGAATCGATACGTCTCTTCAGGCGCGGCGTCGCGGAAGATGGTCTCGTGCAGGCTCTCGACGAAATGCCGGTAGCGCTCCCCGGCGCAGTTGTGGTACATGACCGCCTTCACGAAGTCGCTGTACCGCGCGAGGTCGGCGTAGTTCTGCTCGGCGCGGTAGAACGGGCTGAAGCTCTGCAGGTGCATGATGTGCCAGCCGATCTTCACGTCCGGGTCGATCGCCTTCCCGACGCCGTAGATCTCCGCCATCATGTCGTGCAGGCCGTCGGTCCAGAACTTCTCCCACTGGAGGATCTCCGGGTATTCCAGCAGGAGCCGCCAGAACGTCACGAAGTATCCGTCCGACGGGCGCTCGCCGCGCCGCGCCTGCTCGAAGAATGCCGCCAGGTCCTTGTACGCCGCCCGGGCGCGCTCCGGTTCGATGCCCCGGTCGATTGCCCGTCGCGTGCAGTGGGGACACCAGCAGCCGATTCCGCGCGTATTCCAGCCGCCACCGATGAGGTTTCCGAGCGGGCCCTGCCGCTCCGACGCCCACGCGACACCGGCAATCGGATACGACTTGATGTAGTCCTCGACGAGGCCGAGGTGCCAGTTGCGATAGTCGGGGTGGTTGAAACAGGGCGTGCCGGAAGGACGTCCCCACGGGTCGATCTCGCTCACCAGTGCGAAGTTGTCGAGATACGTCGATATCGGCGCGTAGGGATTCTCGTTGATCCAGCAGTAGATGCCGATGCCGCGCTTCTGCGTCTCGGGCAGCAGGTCAGCGATGATGTCGCGCCCGTTCGTATCGCTCTCCGGCGCCTCGAAGCCACGGATGAACGTGTTCCGATAGAAACGCTCGTGCGTCGTGGCGAAGTTGCCGCCGCGGAAGTCCTGATCGTACTCCTGCACGCCGTGGTTGGGCAGCGGGTGACCCTCGATCTGCCGTCCGCCAGTGCCCCGGTCGAATGTGTGCGTCGCGAGGTACAGTGCGTTGATCCCGGCTGATTCCTGGAAGATGTCCAGGACCGGTTCGATGCCTTCGTCGAGGAACGAGATCGCTCCCACCTGGATAGCTACGGTGCGTTTCATATGAGTCTCCCGTATATGTCGTTCCGCGACATACCGTTCTACGATATGCCAAGTCGTCTGATCGCTTCGCCCACGCCGGCGAGGTTCGCCAGCCGCATCTCCGAATACTTGCGCGAGAGCACAACTCCCTGCGCGCCAGCCTCGAAGGCGGCGACCACCGCGAGCGTCACGTCTTCCGGCGTCGCCTCACGCACCTCACCCTCGACGGGGATATCGATATCGATGCCCGGCCAGATTTCGCACCCGCCGTCGACTCCGCGCAGCGCACGCGCCGTCTCGCGCCGGACGTATTCGCCCGAGAACCCCGACTGCAGCAGATCGCTCCACTCGCCCTCGTCGATGCCGAGGATGCGGTAGAGGAACCGATACGTCTCCTCCGGCTCAGCGTCGCGGAAGATCGTCTCGTGCAGCGCGCTGACCCAGCGTCGGAACCTGCTGCCGCCGATGACGTGGTACATAGCGACCTTGATGAAATCGCTGAGCTTCGCGATGTGCGCGAGGTCGTGCTCCGCGCGGTGAAACGGGCTGAGCGTGTTCAGGTGCATCAGGTGCCAGCCGACCTTCGTCTCCGGCGCGATGGCGTGGCTCAGGCCGTAGATCTCCGCCCACATGTCCTGCAGCCCGTCCGTCCAGAAACGCTCCCAGGCGAGGATTTCAGGATAGGTCAGCAGGAGACGCCAGAACTCGACGAAATACCCATCCGTGGGACGAATGCCCGCGCGCGCCCGCGTGAAGTAGTCCGATGCCGCGACGTAAGCGCGTCTCGCCTGCTCGGGGTCGGACCCCCGGTCGCGGGCGCGCCGGATGCAGTGCGAGCACCAGCATCCCACGCCGCGCGTGTTCCAGCCTCCGCCGATGAGGTTGCCCAATGGTCCCTGCCGCTCCGACGCCCACGCCACGCCGTCGATGTCGTAGCTCTTGAGGTAGTCCTCGATGAGGCTGAGGTGCCAGTTGCGGTAGTCCGGGTTGTTGAAGCAGGGCGTGCCGGTGCGACGCCCCCACGGATCGATTTCGCTCACGAGCGCGAAGTTGTCGAGATAACTGGAGATCGGTGAGTACGGATTCTCGTTGATCCAGCAGTACGTCTCTACTCCACGCGCTTGCGCCGACGGCAGCACTCGCTCGACGATGTCCCACCCAGCGGAGTCGCGTTTCGGCGCAGCGAAGTCGCCGATCGGCGTCGTCCGGTAGTATCGCTCGTGCGTGGTTGCGTAGTTGCCCCCGCGGAAATCCTCGTCGTACGCCTGAACGCCGTGATCGGGGATGGGCCAGCCGGGCACCTGGCGCCCGCCCGTTCCGTTGTCGAACGTGTGCGTCGCCAGAAACAGTGCGTTGACGCCGGCTTTCTCCACGAGGATGTCGAGCACGGGCTCGACGCCTTCATCGGCAAACGAGATCGCGCCGATCTGCATCGCTATGGTGCGTTTCACTGGTGTAACACTCCTCGCAGCGGGCGTGGGCCGAGTGCTTCGTCCGTAGATAAACGACTCCTACCGCGCGGGACCCAACGGCGGCTGTCGTGTTCGCGTCCGCGGCACGCGCGCTGTGCATGCGAGCCGGGAACTCGTATCCTGTCTACCGACGGCATTCCAGACGCACACAGCCGGATCCGGGTCTGCGCATGACAGAGACCGCCCCAATCTCGCGACATGATTCGTCGCGCGGCGCCGCGAGTCGGGAAGAGCGCCGTTCCGTGCTCGGCTGGGCGCTGTACGATTGGGCCGAGTCGGCGTTCGCGACATCGATCCTCGTGGCCGTGCTGCCCATCTACTACCTCGCCATCGCGCCCGCCGGCCCCATCCGATTCGACATCGGCCCGTGGCAGTTCACGACCGCTGCGTCGAGCCTGTGGGCGTACACCGTCAGCGCATCGACGCTCCTCATCGCGATCCCGTCGCCCTTCCTCGGAGCTATCGCCGACAGCGGCGGATCGCGCAAGCGGTTCCTCGCGGTCTTCGCATACATCGGAGCGCTCTTCAGCGCGGCGCTGGTACTCGTCGGACAGGGAGACTACCTCCTCGCATCCGTGCTCTTCATGGTGGCGAACGCGGGGTCTGTCGGGGGGAACACGTTCTACTACTCGCTGCTGATGGATGTCGCTCCTCCCGGACGCATCGACTCGGTCTCGGCGAGGGGTTTCGCGTACGGATACGCCGGTGGCGGCATCCTGCTCGTTGCGAACCTGGCAATGGTTTCGCAGCCGCAGTGGTTCGGCATACCGTCGCAGGCGTGGGGTGCGCGGCTGAGCTTCCTGACCGTGGGCATCTGGTGGGCCGTGTTCACCGTACCGACTCTTCTCTGGGTGCAGGAGCGGGCGCGGCAGGTTCGCGCGTCACGGTCGAACGCCTTTCTCGACGGGATACGCCGTACGCTGGCGACGATTCGCCACGCGCTTGGGTACCGCGACCTCGTCGTCTTCGTCGTCGCCTTCCTGATCTACAACGATGGCATTCAGACCGTGATCGTCATGGCGGTCCCGTACGGCCGGGAGGTGCTCGGCCTGGGCGCCGGGACGCTCATGATCGTCCTCGTCGTGATACAGGCGATCGGCATACCGGGGTCGCTGCTGTTCGGTCGCCTGGCCGAGCGTTGGGGGGCGAAACGGGCCGTACTCCTGAGCTTGCTGATCTGGTCCGGCGTCGTCATATACGCCTGGAGGATGGAGCACGCGTACGAGTTCTGGATACTCGGCGCGCTTGTCGGGCTCGTGCTCGGAGGCAGTCAGGCCATCAGCCGGTCGCTCTACGGAGCCATGATCCCGGCCGGCCACAACGCCGAATTCTTCGGGTTCCTCGCGATCAGCAGCCGGTTCGCGTCGTTCCTTGGGCCGCTGGTGTTCGGACTGACTCGTGACATCACCGGGAGCATGCGCTACGGAATCGTCGCCCTCGTGGTGTTCTTCGTCGTCGGAATCGTGGTGCTGACGTTCGTCAACGTTGAGCGGGGGATGTCGTTGGCCGTTGGCGAGGCCCGCGCCTCCGAGCGGGCATGACGCCGGCTACCACTTGAGTACTTTGCGGAGGCTCTTCGCCTGGGCTCTGCTGAGTGGTATCGTGGTTCCCTTCTCGTCGTCCAAACGCAGCCGGTAGGTACCGCTCTGCGCCGGTATCACCTCGGCAACGTGGGCGATGTTCACGATGTAGCTCCGATGCACTCGCCAGAACATTCCCGGCTCCAGATCGCGCTCAAGCTCGTCAAGCGTCCGGTGCGACGTCATCCCCGCGGTCTCGCCCGTCGCCAGGAACACGACGCCGTCAAGTATATAGGCATGCGTGACGTTTCCCGGATCGAGCAGCAGGTACCTGTCGCCCTTCTTCACGGACAGTCGCGGCGGACGCTCCGACGCGCCTTCCGGACCACCACGGTCGCGGATCTGGGCGATTGCCGCCACCATGGCGCTGTGACCGTTCTCATCGGCCTCGATACGGCTGCGGACCCGTGCGACCGCCTGCTGGAGGCGTTCGGCATCGACGGGTTTGAGCAGATAATCGACGGCGTTTACCTCGAACGCCCGTATCGCGTACTCGTCGTAGGCTGTCACGAGTATGACGTGCGGCAGCAGGTCCTCTTCGAGCAGTTTCGCCACGAGTTCGAAACCGTTCAGCATCGGCATCTGTACGTCGAGAAACAGCAGGTCGGGCGTGTCCTCGCGAACCATCTCCAGAGCCTGCTCCCCGTCGGACGCTTCGCCGACGACGTTCACTTCGTCGTGCCGTGCGATGAGATATCTCAGCTCGTCTCGAGCCGGCTGTTCGTCGTCAACGATGAGGGCGTCGATCATATGCGCAATAGCTCCGTTCGACCGGCTGTTCGAAGGTCAGTCACCAATGTACTCACCGGACTCCCACGATCCGGAGCCCGACGCCGCGGCGTCGCTCGACGATAGCGGCAACCGCACACACGCCGTCGTCCCTCGTCCGGGGATCGCTCGCAGATCGAGCAACGCATCTTCGCCGTACAGGGTCCGCAGCCGCTCGCGAATGTTGTTCAGGCCAATGCCTTTCCTCAGCGACGCGCTTGCCTTGGCTTCGCTCATGCCGACGCCGTTATCGTGTACCCGAATCTCCAGCGTGCTTGAGTTCGCGTGCGCGCCGACACGGATAACTCCGCCGGTCGGCCTGCCGGAGAGACCGTGCTTGATGGCGTTCTCCACCAGCGGCTGCAGTACCATCGTCGGCACGGGGGCGGATAGCAGGTCGTCCGCTACGTCGATCTCTACACGGAGCCTCTCAGCGCCGAAGCGGCTCTGCTCGATGGAAATGTAGTCGCGCACGAATCCGAGTTCGTCCTTCAGCGGGCAGATGTCCGCTTTCGCGTACAGCAGCCGCCTGAGAATCACGGACAGCTTGACGATGACTGAGCGCGCCGTATCGGGATTGGTGCGTACGAGCGAGAGAATCGTGTTGAGCGTGTTGAACAGGAAGTGCGGGTTCATCTGGTCCCGCAGGGCGGTGAACCGCGCCTCGGCCAGCAGGGCCTCCTGTCTGCGCAGGCGCTGCCACATGCGCGGCGCACCCCAGATTCGCAAGCTCACGCCGATGCACATGAGCGTTGCCATGATGACGAGGTAGTACGGGATCACACCGACAGGCGCGTGGCCGAACAGCCAACCGCGCGGACCGAACCGGGCAAGCTCGGTGCGCCCCGCTTCCGCCGTCGCGACGACGAAGATGACGAGCAGGCGCACGTCGAGTTCACGCGTCGCGCGCCATCGTTGCCAGGCGTGGAGCGCGTTCCTGAGCGGCATTGGCGAAAAGTCCCAGAACTCTCCCGGGTCCGCCACCAGACGGTGGGTTGCACCGATCGCCGCTCCGACCAGTGCGCCGACCGGCAAGGCAAGCCATTCGCCGTGTCGAAACGGGACTACACCGGCTACCGCTCCGGTTGCGAATCCCGCCCACGGGCCCATCGAGAGTCCGGAAAGCATGGCGAGCGATATGCTTGCGTCGGCGCCGACGTAGCCGAGGTTGAGCCGGGTCCACGCTCCCGCGGCCGCGATGCCTCCCAACAGCGCGCCGAACCTCAGGCACTGCGCGCGCGTCGGATCTCCCGCCAGGATGAGACGCTGGAATCTTCGGGAACGCAGGAGGACGCTGGCGACCATCGCCACGAACGCGACGTGGACGAGTAGCGTGGCTATGAGGAGTTCATACTCCGTCAGGATCGAGGTGAATCTCTGCTCCACGCAGACCTTCCCTCTCAGGCCTCGCCGCTATCGCGATCGCGGGAGAGTTGCGCCTTCAGCTCCGCCCACCGCGCCATGCGGTCCCCGATGGTATTCTCGTAGCCGAAATCCGACGGCTCATAGTACGACCGTCCCCGCAGCTCGTCTGGAAGACACTCCTGGCCGGAGAATCGCTCGGGTGCGTCGTGGTCGTACTGGTATCCGTCGCCGTAGCCGATATCGCTCATGAGTTTCGTCGGCGCGTTTCGCAGGTGCATCGGGACGCCGAGACTACCATGCTCGCGGACATCCGCCAACGCCGCCGAGAACGCGGTATAGATCGCGTTCGACTTCGGCGCCGATGCGAGGTACACCGCGCACTCGGCGAGGGCGAGCTCGCCCTCCGGCGAGCCGAGCATGCGGTACGTATCATGCACGGCCAGTGCCACGCTGATCGCTCGCGGGTCCGCCAGACCGATGTCTTCGACCGCCATGCGCACCATGCGACGCGTGAGGTAGCGCGGGTCCTCGCCGGCGTCGATCATACGTGCGAGCCAGTAGAGCGATGCCTGCACGTCGCTGCTGCGAACGCTCTTGTGGAGCGCGCTGATGAGATTGTAGTGACCCTCGCCTGCCCGGTCATAGTCGTAATGCGTCCGCTGAAGTGCCTCGATGGCCAGCTCACGTGTCACCCGACCCTCGGCGCCGGACACCGCGTTCACGGCCGCCTCGAGGCCGTTCAGCGCGATGCGGGCGTCGCCGTCCGCGAGCATCGCAAGGGCATCGAGTGCGTCGTCGTCTACTGTGACGTCGTGGTCGCCGATGCCGCGTTCCTCGTCTTCGGTCGCTCGCTTCAGTATCGTGGCGAGGTCGTCCGACGAAAGCTGCGTCAGCACAAACACCCGGCAGCGGGAAAGGAGCGCCGAATTCAGGTCGAAGGAGGGGTTCTCCGTTGTCGCGCCGATGAGCGTCACCGTGCCGCGTTCGACGTGTGGCAGGAATGCGTCCTGCTGCGCCTTGTTGAAGCGGTGGATCTCGTCGATGAAGAGCACCGTGCGGTGCCCGGATCGTTTCTCGACGGCCGCCTGGTCGATGACCCGTTTCACGTCCTTGACGCCGCTCGTGACCGCGCTCATTGTGACGAATCTGGCCTGGATGTGGTGGGCGATGACCGAGGCGAGTGTGGTCTTGCCGCTTCCAGGCGGCCCCCACAGGATGATCGACACAAGGCGGTCACGCTCGATCATCCGGCGCAACACGGTGTCCGCGCCGATGATATCCGCCTGTCCGACGAACTCATCCAGTTCGCGCGGACGCATCCTGTCGGCGAGTGGCGCGCTCGCGTCCGCGCCGTTCCCACCTTCGGTGTCGAACAGGCTCAGAGATATGTCGGGGTCTCGGCTCATATTCGGTCGGTCCGATGACAACGAAGCCGGACCGCCTCGCTGGACGGCCCGGCCTGAGGTACGTTACCGATGGAACGATCAGATGTCGATCGACGTGCCGATGTACAGGCTCATGATCGAGTCTGGGCGCTCCATCCCGCTTGCCCCCGTCGCAGTGTATTTGCCCTCGATGCGCAAGGCGATCGGGATGATTGGCGGCTTGAAACGGATGCCGGTCACGGCATGGAAGCCGATTGTGGTCTCATTCTTGATCGCGTCTTCGATACTCGGCGAGGACGCTGTTGGGTCGTCGCCCTGGTAGATGTCCACCAGGAGGTCTGCGCCTGCCACCGGCGCTACGAAGTGCATGCCGAGGCCGCCGCCGAGGTAGAAAGCGAACATCGGGAGTTTGATGAGGTCGCGCCTGGCGGTTGCGTACGCGCCGATGCGACCGAAATACGCATCCGCCACTTCGTTCGAGGTCGCTACGGGAGTTGTGTATCTGACCTCGTACTTCTGAATCGACACGTCGAGCGAAGCCTCGATGTCGATGACGGGTATGACGTCGATGTAGAAGTGCGCGCCGATGAGGTACGGATTGCCAATGGCTTCGCGTGTCATGTTCACACCCGTCCAGGCAGTCGTCCACGTACTCCTGTCGAAATTCTCTATGCCGGCAGCCTCAGCCGCGTCCACGAACTGCGTCGTGCTGAACGATTTCTCATCGAAGCTGACGAAGTCGTACCCGCCGTGGATGCCGAACCCGAAGATAGCCTTGGCCGGTACGGCGCTGAACGCCACCAGCCCCAGCGCGATGACGAGCGAGCTGATCCGAATCTTCTGCAGTGTCATCAGTTGTGCTCCTTCCTGTGTGGTCTGCTTCTGCCGACGACGTTACGTGCCATCGCGTACTGGAGACGTGCAATGACTCGCGATGTTGACGAGGCCGGGCGTCTCACTTGTCGGCGCCGGGCGCCGGCTCTGCGGGAGCCGCGGGGGCCCCTGATCGGCTCGCCGCCGCTGCCGGTTGCTCGGGGCGAAGATAGTCCTCGCCATCCTTACCGAAATCCTCATCTCCGCTCTCGATCTGCCCCCGGAAGAGTGCGCCCTCCTGGATTACGAGGTGCATGGTCTTCAGGCTCGCGCGCACCTTCGCTGTCGACTCCAGCTCGACGCGGCTTTCAGCCTGTATCGTTCCCGTGAACTCTCCACCGATAATGGCGTCGCGCACGGTTATGCGCGCCTTCACGACGCCTCCCTGGCCGACGACGAGTCGCTCGGTCGCCTTGAGCGAGCCCTCAAGCGAGCCCTCCACCTTCACGCTGCCGACGATCACGAAATCGCCGTTCAAGCTGGAACTCTCGCCGATGATAGTGTTCATCGAGCTGTTCGCGCCATTCTCTCGCTTCACCATTCGATCGTTACCTCTCAGAGAACACCTGTCGCTAGTCCGGATAGGCCGGAGAGTTGGAAACCTCAGTCATCGCCACGAGCGGGTTCACCGGATTGCCATCTACGACGATGCGGTAGAACAGCGCTGGTGTGTGCGCGGCGCCGGTGGCGTGGATTGCCCCGATAGTCTGGCCCCGCCGGACCCGATCGCCGGGTCTGGCGAACATCGTCATGTCTCGTGCGTAGACCGACTGTATCCCGTCGCCATGGTCGATGTACATCACGTTCCCGAGATCCGCACTCCACCGGATGTCTCGGACGACTCCCGCCGCTGTCGCCAGTACCAGCGCACCTGGTTCCGTCGCCAGCTGAACACCTCGGTCCGGACGATCCGTCGGGACAATCCCAAACGGTACGCCCGCCCATCGCGCAAGAGGAGCCCCCCAGGGGATGGGGCGCGTGTCTGATCTGGTTACGGGCTCGACCCTCGACGCGCCGAGCAGCCGCTGCAATCGCTCATTGATGATCCAGATGTCCGCCAGCTCGCGCCGCAGGTCCGCCATCTGTCCCGTGGCTTCTCGAAGCTGCAAGTTGTGCGATTCGAGTACGCCGATCCGACGATGCGCAATCACCGCGTCGACGATGGCGAACGTTCCGATCACCAGTAGCGCGGCCGCGGTGACGCTCGCGATCTTTGCCCGAGCCACAGTGCGCAGGCTGACGACAAGATTTCGCGTTGTCGCACCCGTATCGGTGATGACCTTTATCGTCAAGAACCGATCGGTGGGAGCGCTGAACCAGCCACGGACGTTCACTCGATACCCCGAGTTCCGAGAAATGCACACATCTCTTCAAAGATACGAGAGCGCCGGAAACGGTCAAACAACGGCAGAATCACCGTCAGTTGGGCGTATCAAGCGCTTCGCCCGTCATCGGCACGAATCGGACGTCCAGAACGTCTCGCGACTCGACCTCGCCGTCGGCGCTCTTGCGGATGAGCCGAAGTTGCTGGTAGAAGGCTCCCACCGGGATCACCATTCGGCCGCCCGGAGCCAACTGGTCGATGAGTGGCTGCGGCACATGGTCCGGCGCCGCCGTAACAACGATCACGTCGAACGGGGCATGTTCAGGCCATCCGCGATATCCGTCGCGCAACGCCGGGACGACGTTGTAATATCCGAGCCGGGTGAGCGTCGCCGCCGCCTGGTCGGCAAGTTCGGGGACGATCTCGACGGTGTACACTGTGTCGGCAAGCTCCGCGAGTACGCACGCCTGATAGCCGGAGCCCGTGCCGATTTCGAGCACTCGGTCGCCCGGCTTCGGGCTTACGGCGTCGGTCATGAAGCCCACGATATACGGCTGGCTGATCGTCTGGTTCTGACCGATGGGTAGCGGGGAGTCGGCGTACGCGTTGTAGCGCAACTCCTCGGGGACGAATTCCTCGCGCGGCACCCGCGCCATCGCCTGGACGACGCGCTCGCTCACCCCGCGTCTGCGCAGGTGCATGTCGAGCATGCGTTGGCGCGCGTGGGCAAGGACGGGCTCCGTCTTCCACGGCTGCCGCGTATCTTCGGCCGACGGAGGACGGTCCCCCGCGTCGCACGCACCTGAGCACAGCGCTACCGCCAGTAGCGGGAAAACAACTGAGCGATACATGGCCGGCACCTCCTCGTTTCCACGAAGGTACCATTTCCTCACGCGATTGGGGTACCGGCCAACGAGCCCAGGGCGTTCGATTGACCGGTTTCGACGGCGTTCGTATCTTTTCTCGACTGTGTTCGCCTCCGGTGTACAGGCGAACCGGAACCCGATTGGAGCATCCATGGTCGACCCGCAGCCGGGAAGTGTCGAGCGCCTCACGGTGGTTCGCGCCTCGCTGGCGGAACAGAGCATCGACAGGCTCGTTGTCACGAGTCGCGAGAACGTCCGCTACCTGAGCGGATTCTCGGGGTCGAGCGGATGGGCGGTCGTCGGTCGGGACGAAGCGGTGTTGATAACCGATTTCCGGTACCGCGAGCAGGCCGAAGAGCAGGCGCCGGGTTGGCGTATCGAGGTCGTCAAGCGGGGTGTGCACCGGGGCCTGCGCGAGATGGGGCGGGAGTGGTCCGGAGCCCGCGTTGGCTACGAGTCGGCGCATCTCACGATGCGCGACTACGACCAGCTCACGAATGGGGCGCTGGAAGACGCCGCTGACGCGCCTCCTCCTCCGGCCGTCGAGTGGGTCGGGACGAATCGCGTCGTCGAGAACGCCATGGCGCGGAAGGATAGCGTCGAAATCGGCGCGATAGCCAAGGCCGCGCGGATCACCGACTGCGTCTTCGACGAGCTACTCGGAGTCGCCCGCGTCGGCGTCACCGAGCGAGAACTCGCCGCCGAAGT
>CAZEAI010000100.1:0-19046 GCA_964510105.1 uncultured bacterium | reverse complement strand
CGTCGGCCAGATCGACGAGTTCCCCGGCGCGTTGGCGCGCCCCGCGGTCAAGACCACGCTCTTCACATGGGGTCCCCTGGTGGATCGCGGCGACGGCACGTGGGTATTGCCGCTGCTCCTGAGCGGCGGCTCGCAGGCACTCGCATTTCAGGTGCACGTTGGTATAGGGGCCGGACAGGGCACGATAACGCCAGCCGCCGGCGAAATCATCAACGGCGGACTGACCTCGGGAGTGTACGGGGACACGCTCCGGATAGCGTTCGCGGATTTCTCTCCCGTGGGCGACGGTGAGATCGTTAAACTCATATTGCAGTCGGCGGCAGCCGCAGACCTGGTCCGCGACGCGACCATCGCACGCGTCGACGAGTACCCCTTCGTGCCCGTCGGGACGACCTTCACGTCTATGAGGGAGCCCACGCCGTTCTCCCTCGAACAGAACGCGCCCAATCCGTTCAACCCGTCGACGGATATCAGCTTCATCCTCGCGACGGACGGACGCGTGACCCTCGAAATCTGGAGCGCAACCGGGCAGATGGTGCGGAGACTGGTAGACGACTATCGTCGCGTCGGGGAGCACACGGTGACGTGGGACGCGACGGACGACATGGGACGTCCGGTTGCGAGCGGAGTGTACTTGTACCGGATCGTGTCGGCCGAGCACATGGCGATTCGCAGGGCTGTGCTCACCCGGTAGGAGTGCTTGCGGTGCGCCGACAGGAATGTCCCGCGAACGCTGAGCGTTCGTGCCCCACGAACTCTCCGGTGGGCGGGACACCGTTCTCCTGCTGGATGGCGCTCTGATGCTTCGCGCCGACAGGAGTGTCGGCCCCACCAACTTCCCGGTGGGCGGGACACCGTTCTCCTGCTGGATGGCGCTCTGATGTTTCGCGCCGACAGGAGTGTCGGCCCCACCAACTTCCCGGTGGGCGGGACACTCTTGTCCCGGCGAATGTGGCTGAGGCGTTTCGTTTCACGTTGACGGGGCGACGTGTCCGGGGCGACCACGGGGGGATCGCCCCTACGACGGGGGCGAATGCGCGCGACTTCGCTCAGCTGGTGGCCGGGACACTCTTGTCCCGGCGGATCGCACCACGACTCCGCGCCGACAGGAGTGTCGGCGGCACCACCAAAGCACGGTATCAGTGGGCGGGACACTCATGTCCCGGCGCCTCTACTCCCGCGCGCCGATGGCCTCAACCACGGCCCGGACACCCCCCGCTGTCGCGTAGCCGCGTTCGATCGCTTTCACGCGATTGTCCGGCGCGACCACTACAGCAACGAGCTGCGTGCGGTCCTTCCCTCGCCACGCCTCGGACACGTCGCCGTTCCAGTCGAGCAGCGAGCGAGTATCGTTCTCGCTCCTGAGTTCGCGCCGGACGAGCGGCCGGAGAAACCACGGAATGGCGCCGAGGTCGCCCACCCACACGTACTCGAACTCGGCTCTGTGCGTGCGGAGACTGTCGCGCCAGCCCCACGGGGTCTTACCGAGGCCCGCGACGGAGAAGAACACGATGAGCGGCCCGGTCCGGGGCGTCCGAGTGGAGAACTCGTCGCCGTTGATGCGGCTTAGCGTGAAGTGAGGCGCGACGTCGCCGACCGAAACGTCGGCGTGCGCGGCGGCGCTCATGACGATCCCGGACAACAGCGGGAGGAGCTTCAGGGAGTAGATCCTACCCTCCCGCTGTGTCACCGCACCAATACGGCAGTTCCGCCCTCGGACCGACGTTTGGGGAGTGCCCTGTCGGAGGCGGGTGTGCTCTCTTGGACTATTCTCCGGGAGGTTGTGTTGCAGCGACGATCTCGGCGATGTTCTCCGATGTCCCCGTTCCCTTCACCACCGTTCGCACCGTGTTATCCGGTGCGACCACCATCACGACGACCTGCGAGTTGTCCTCGCCGCGCCAGGCTTCGGAGACCTCTCCGTCCCAGTCGAGAAAAGCCTTTGACCCCTTTGCGCTGATCTTGAGGCGCGCGATCGGCCTGAGGAATCTCGATACGTCGTTCAAGTCGAGAACCGTGACGATTCCCGCATCGAGTTCCCGCGATTCGAGGCTATCGCGCCACGCCAGGCTGAGGTCGCCCAGGTCCTTCGTTGTCAGAATGACGATGAGCGGCGTCGCCCTCGGCGTCTCTGTGGAGAACTCCTGATCCTCCACGTCGGTGAGCGTGAAGTGCGGCGCCGTGTCCGTCGCGATCAACTCCGCGCCGCCGGCGATTGCCAACGCCATGACGAATGCCAGTATGGCTACGATGCGACCCATGGAAGTGCCCTCCCGCGTGGCTCTGCCCTGTGTGCGCCCGGTTCGCGCCGTTACGCACCCTTCAGGTGTGTAGCGAAGAACTCGAACCCGCCGACGCCGTGGAACTGGTGCTCGCCCTCGAATACCTCGTGTCCGATCTTCTCCGGCACGCCGAGGGTTTCCCATGCGCGACGTGCCTTTGCCACGGCGTTCCTAGCCGCGTCGATCGGGAATATCGAGTCGAGTGTGCCGCTCTCCGCGAATAGCGCACGCGGAGCTATGAGCGCCGCGATGTCGTACATCTCCGCCCACTGGATGATGCCGGGCACGAAGTTGTCGACGCAATGGTGCATATCCATGATGCTGTGCCGGAACGAGCACAGGTAGCCGCTCACGAATGCCGCGCGAAATCTCGGCTCAGTCGCCGCGCTAAACAACGTGGTCGTGCCGCCGCCGGAGATTCCCATGACGCCGATACGGTCGCCATCGACTTCATCGCGCGTGAGCAGGTAGTCCAGCGAGCGGATCGCATCCCATGTGCGTATGCCGATCATCGTCGCGCCGAGCATGAGCGCGTTCAACGTCGGGACGTTGCACCCACTCTGGCGTTCGTCGACCGCGTTTCGCTCGCCGAATGCCGCCTGCTCGATTGCCAGCGCCGCGTATCCTTTCCGCGCCGCCTGGATGGCGAAGTCGTTCTGGTATCCGCCGATCTCGCCGCGTGGCTCGCCCTCGTCGGTGTAGCCGACGATCGTGTCCTTCCCCGGTCCGTGTCCGGGCAGACAGACGATGCCGGGGATCTTGCCTGAGCGATTCTTCGGCAGCAGCAGATACGTTGGGATGCTCATGCCCGGTCTCGTGTTGAATATGACGCGCTCGCGGATGTAGTCGTCGAACTCCACCGTCTCGACGATCTCGGGATCGAGAGGAGACTTCTCGTCCGGGAAGCCGCCGAGGAGTTCGATGATCTTCGCTCGCGTCCGCGATTCCCATGCGCGATGCTCGTCGGGCGTTGTGGCGTCGTACGAGAGCGCGGGCGTCGTGGCGTCGTACTGCGCCCGCAGGTAGTCCATGGGGTCGAACGCGCGCGGCTTCATTTGTGCTTCGCTCATGGGTGGTGTCCTCTTCGGCGGTCTGTCAGATTTCGACGGCGACGGGTTCGTTGAGTCGAGCGCTCTCTCGAATTACGTCGAGAGCTCGCATCTGGGCCACGGCATCCTCTACGCCCCAGCGGAGTTGCGCGTTGCCGCGAGCCGCCTCGGCGAAGCTGCGGACCTGCACCTCGTATTCGTCCGCTGGTGGGACCGATATCCTCTCGATGCGGTTATCCCGGTTGATGACGAGCGTGACCTCCTCATCCGGTCCCGGCCCCCATGGGTGGGCGATGTGGATGGAGGCGTCGGTGCCGATGATGTCCACGTCGTTGTGCGGGTTGCTGCGGAATCCACAGTTGAATTCGGTGAGAACGTCGCCGGGGAATCGCATGACGGCGGCCAGCATCACATCGACGTCGTTCTCGTAGTTCGCCGTCGCCGAGACCCATTCCGGCTCAGCGCCGGTGATCTGACGGCATGCGTTCAGACAGTAGCACCCGATATCCATCAGCGCGCCGCCGCCGAACTCGGGCTTCATACGGATGTCGTCGAGCCGGTCCATGCGACCGCCCATCTGCGCGCGGATGAACTTCAGTTCGCCGATATCGCCGTTATCCACGAGCTGGCGGACGCGTTCCCACTGCGGGTGGAACCGGTACATGAACGCTTCCATGACGACTTTGCCCGAAGCTCCCGCCGCATCGGCAACGGCCGTCGCTTCCTGAGCATCCATGGTGAACGGCTTCTCGCACAGGACGTGCTTCCCCGCCTCGACTGCCTTGATCGTCCACTCGGCGTGCAGGGAGTTCGGCAGCGGGTTGTAGACGCAATCGATCTTCGGGTCGGCGATGAGATCGTCGTACGAGCCGTACGCTTTCGGTATGCCCAGCTCGGTGGCAAAGTCGTCGGCGCGTTCCTGCGACCGGCTGGCTACCGCCATGAGCGTGCAGCCCGGCAGCGTCTGGATGGCGGGAATGAGCTTGCGATTGATGCGGGCCGTGCTGATGAGCCCCCACGTGAGGGTGTCCGGCATTCGTGTACCTCCCGCGAGTCGCGGGGACACCGTGGCCGGCGTCCCCACGACTCGTTCAGATCATTTCGGGATGAAACTCGTCTCGCCGTCCGCGCCACGGCAGAACCGTGCAAGCAGTTCGGCGGAGTTCTCGATATCGGACAGAGCGATCATCTCAACCGTTGTGTGCATGTAGCGCAACGGCAGGCACACCAGCCCGGCGGCGACCCCGGCGCGCGTGAGCTGTATCGCGTTGGCGTCGGTCCCCGTTCCGCGCGGAGACGCGTCAAGCTGGTGCGCGACGGGCTTGGTTCCGTCTCCGCCCGACGCCGCGGCGAGGAGCTGGTCATACACAACAGCGTTTACGTTCGCTCCGCGCGTGATGACTGGTCCGCCGCCGAGTTTGATGTCGCCCGACTTGCGCTTGTCCATGTCGGGCGAGTCGGTCGCGTGTGTCACGTCCACGGCGATGCCGACGGTGGGGTCGATTCCGTAGGCTGACGTATGGGCGCCGCGCAGCCCGACCTCTTCCTGAACCGTGCTGACAGCGTACACCGCGGCGGAGAGCGAGTCGCGATCCGCCGCGAGGGCTCGCAACGTTTCCGCGACGACGAATGCACCGGCTTTGTCATCGAATGCGCGAGACGTGGCGAGGCCGTTCCGGAGTTCGTCGAACTCGACGTCGTACGTGACCGGATCGCCGACCGTAACGAGTTCGTTCGCCTCGTTCTCGTCCTTCGCCGCGATGTCGATCCAGTATTTCTCGATCTCCGGCTTCTTCGGCTTCGAACGTTCCTCGGGTGTGATCAGATGTATCGCGCGTTTGCCGATCACGCCCTTCACCGGACCGTTGCTCGTGTGGATCACCACTCTACGCCCCGGTACGATTCCGAGATCGTGTCCGCCGATCGCGTTGAAATGCAGGAAGCCCTGCTTGCCGATGTAGTTTATCTGGAATCCGAGTTCGTCGCAGTGACCGGCGAGCATGATCCGGGGCGAACCGCCTGGATTCAGCGCCGCGATAACGTTTCCGTGGAGATCGGTGGTGACCTCGTCCGCGAACTCGCCGACGTATTTCCGCCACAGCCTCTGGACGGGCTGCTCATATCCAGATGGGCTCGGGGCGGCCAGCATGGATTTCAGGAACGCAAGGCTCTTCTTCCGCATGTAGGACCTTTCTGGTCAGGCGATGGCTGATGCCGTGGTGCGTCGTATTGCCGCCGGGCTATGTTGCGCCGTCGACCGTGTGAATATCAGCGGCGCGGAATGGCATCGCCAACGGGAAGGAGCCCGCCGCCGCTGCTCGCGCCGGATCGCCGCCGCTGCTCGCGCCGGATCGCCGCCGCTACACGCACCGATACGAATACAACCGCGCGTTGCGGAGCACGAATCGCAGTCTCACGGGCCGCCCCTGTAGCTCCGCGAGCGAGCGTCGATCTCGCCACTCGGCAATGGCCGCTACGTCGTCGGCGACGACCGGCACGCAGTCCTGTTCGGTGTAGTGCGGTACCGGCTTCCCGCTCTCGTCGAGGACCTCGACACGCAGCTCGCCGTAGTCGGACGTGGCATTCGCCACAAGCGTGTCGCCGTCGAGTTCGAGAGGTCGAGTGGTGATGGCGCCGCCGTCGTAGCTCGCCGCAATGCTCACGAAGCCGTCCAGCCGGAGCGTCGCCAGGCCGATGGCCATGTAATCGCGGCGCTGGTCCAGGTCGATGCGCGGTTCGAACTCGCCGACGACCTTGTTGTGACGCCTCGGAGTGCCCCGGTAGTAGATGTACAGCTTGTCGCCGACGGGGATCGGTGGCGCGCCGGTGAGCATGATCTGGAACCGATCCCACGAGCCGATCTCTCCCGGCTCGACGAGCGACGTGACTTCCGCCGGTCCCATGGTCGGGCGCGACCAGGTATCGCCGTCGCGGCTGGCGATGAGTTTCAGCGACTGTGTCTGCGTGTGAGCGCGCCGGTCGAAGTGCGTGAGGATGCCAAGATACTGCTCGCCGTAGACGAACCCGCTGTTGTTGTACAGCGTCTCCTCGTCGTTGAGCCCTTCCATGAAGCGACGTGGTCGCGACCAGGCGACGAAGTCTTCGCTGACGCTCACGCTGCGGTAGTGCCCGTCGCGCAGGAACGCGACGTAGCGATTTCGCAGCGTGTCGACCATGAATGCCTGCGCGTCGCCGATAGGATAGTCGTCGGTGCCGGGGCGCGGATGGTGCCGGAAGATCGGGTCCGGGCTGTGCGACCAGTCTATGCCGTCGGGCGACCACGCGGTGTAGATGCCGGAGAGCGGCCCATCCCAATCGTAGCTCGACCAGCCAACCGCCTTGTAGCGTCGCGAATCGTCGGCGTCGAGCGGATCGCGCAGCATCGTCTCCCAGTGGTCCTGCCCGTCGTGATACGAGGACGGGATCACGATGTTGTTCTGCGTGGACGTGCCGCCCTGCGCGTCCGGAGCCTCGTGGAGGCCGAGCTCGGGACGCTCCCAGTGAATGCCGTCGCGCGACGTAGCGAGGCACTGCACGTGCTGGTGCGTCGGCGGGTCGTAGAAGCCCGCCATGTACCAGCACTTGAACAGCTCGTCAGACGGGTCATAGATGACGGACCCCGTCATGCCGGGATGTTTCTCCCACGGCGCGTCCTGCTCCAGCACGGGATGCCTGCCATGGCGTTGGGCCGAGTGAAACGTGCGCGTGACGTTTTCGCGGGATTCCACGTCGCGCAGGTCGACGAAGAGTCGCGGCTTGTCGGTGAGGATTCCGGGCATCAAGCAGCCTTTCCGACATATGAGCGTTTTTCGGTAGTGACGGACCGCATCGCTACGGCCTGTCCGCCAGCGCGGCGATCTCCCCATCGTCCAGCGCGCGTCCGTATAGCCGCACGTCGGCGATCCTGCCGGAGAACGAATCGTGCGGACCGGCGCCGATGCGCAGCGGCACACCGGACGAGAGGTCGTAGTGCGTCGGATCGAAGGTGGGCGACTCGGCTACGATGCCGCCGTCCAGTGCCAGGCGAAGCCGATCTCCTGCTCGCATCGCCACGACGTGATGCCAGCCGGGCGTCAGCCAGTGGTCATGCGTGACGCCGACTCCGGGCCGGTACATCCAGACGTGCCCGGACGGGAGCGTGCCGCACCACAGCGCGCCGTCGAACACGGCCATCGACCACGCGCGACGGTACGTCACGTCGGGGGTGTGATCGAGCCGGCCGGTGAGCTTCCACCGGGCGTCTTCGTCAGTGCCGCCGTCGTAGCGGTAGACTTGCGCGAGGGGCAGCGTCCCGGCGTAGAAGGAGCCGTTCAGCATCGCCAGCCCCATGACCTCCCGCTCCTCGCCGAGGCGGCCGCAGAACGTCCACTCAGCCTGCTCTCCCTGGCCGGTGCCCTCGCCGGCCCCGCCTTCGTACCGGAACACGGAGCCGCTTGGCCACGTGCCGACGTGCAACTGCCCTTCGTAGGTCATGAACGAGTAGATCTGCGACTCGACTGGGTAGTCAGGCTTGCCGGAATCAGCGCCGACCTGCGTGCCGCACGAGGTCCACTCGGTGCCGCCCTCGTACCGCCAGACACCGGCGTACTCGTTGCCGCCGGAGTAGAGGTGGCCGTCGTGGATGCCGAGCGTCATGCAGCGGCAGTCGCCCGGTGCGCCGCACGGGGTCCAGCTTGTGCCGCCATCCCAACGGTAGACGCCCTTCGTGTAGCTCGGAATCGCGTAGAGATTTCCGCGGAATACCGTGAGCGAGTGCGCTTCGGCCGCATCGGGAGCGATGCGACCGCAATCCTGCCACTCCGTGCCGCCGACGTAGCGATACACGTGCCCGCCGGGGGTATCGTTCTCGGAATCCGGCAGCGCGCTGCCACCTGCCTTGTAGCGACCCGTTCCGCAGTAGAGTTCGCCGTCGTGGACGCACAGGCTCATGATGGTGTTGCTGCCGTCCGGGCTTCCGCAGTCGATCCATTCGTCGCCGCCGGCATAACGCCATACGTACCCCGCCTCGTCCCGTCCCGACTCGAACGTACCCGCGTAGAGGTACCCATCGTGGTTGCACAGGGCGAACACGTGCATGGCGTTCCCGGGTCGGCCACAGTCGGTCCAGTCCTGCTCCACGCGATCGCGATCGATACCGAACGCAAGTGTTCGGCTGTTGGGTGTGGAGTAGACGGAGCCGGGGAAGTCCAGTATGCCGAGCGTGAATCCGCGGCGGCCGCGCGCGTCGAATGCCGACGCGATATCGCCGACCACGTCGTCGAGAGAGCGTTCGGTGTGGATCCACGCGGAGAGGGTGAACTCGTCAGCCCCGAGCGCGAGTGCGGGGGCGTTTGGTATCTCCACGAATGCGCCGCGCCCGTCCAGCGCGGCGGCTCCTCTTCCGGCAGGCCCCCGGGCGCTGAGATCCGCGCCACGACTGATGCCGTGGCTCTCCGATCCAGACGTGTCGACGCACGAGCCGTCAAGTGGCCAGCAGCCGATCAGGCCGGCTTGCAGGTTCATTGGGCTCCCTTCGCGGCGTACCGGCCTATCGCGCCTTGCGTTTGATTCGCGCTCGCGCCCACTTGGTGACGATCGGGTAGAGCCACAGCACAACGCCGGTCACGGTTGCCGCGGCGAGGACCAGTCCGACCGTGTCGCTGTAGACCCAGTTCTTGAGCCCGAGCGCGATGGCGCCCGTGTGGATGTTGTACCAGAGGGCGTTCTCGATTGGTGCGTGAATGTGTTCCACCGCGATGCCGCTGACTGCCATCACGAGCAGGAAGATCGCGCCGACGATGCTCGCCCAGATATGCACCTTGCGCGACCAGCGCACGGCGACCTTGGTGACCGTCTTCTCGCCGATGAGATAATCGTACACCGCCAGTCGGGACATCGCCTCCTGAATCGCGGCGTTCTTGCGGGCTAGTTCCTCCTTGCGGAGCAGCAGATCCAGCAGATCGCTCACCTGTTCGACGAGTTGGGTGAGAAATTCTACGTCGTCCGGCGTGAATGCCCCGTCGCCCGTCTTCTTATTGAGCGCCTGAACAACACCGATTTTCATCCCGCGGCGGTTCACGATGGGCATGGAGAGCAGGCTCCGGGTGCGGTACCCGGTGCGCTTGTCGACGTCGGGGTTGAACCGAGGGTCTTCGTACGCGTCGGCGACGCACATAGTCTCGCCGGATTGGTACACGTGCCCGGCAACGCCCTGGTCGGAGGGAATGCTAATCTCGCCGCGGTGTACGCCGGTGGCGATGAAGCTGTAGAGTTCGTCGGTGTCGGTGTCGTGGAAGAAGACGGTGAACCGATCCGCCGCGAGGTAGTCGCGCACTTCTTCGTTGATCTTCTCGATCAGGCGCGCGCGGTCGACCTCGGCGTTCATGAGGCGGCTCACACGCAGAAACGCCTCAAGCCGCGCGCGGTCGCGGCTGCATTCGTCAAGCAGCCGCCTGACGCTCTCCAAATCGCTCGTCACATCGTCCCCATGTCGACATATCCCGGCCATCCGGCAGAGCAGTGGGCCGGCACGTCAGCGGAGGCTGATGCCGTCGTTTGCCGCCCGGTACAGAATGCTGTCGGGGAACATTCGCTCGTACTCGTCGAGCACCCACGTCCGAATGGAATCCATCTCAGACTGAGTGGGTTTGAATTCTATGCGGTCGTGCTCGGGGATGTCCGGGCCGCCCATGATGGAGTTGTAGAGGGCAATGTCGTCGAATATCTGCTCGCTGTCGATGAACTTCACGAGGTGGGCGGGTTCGGTGATGACCGCCTTACCGGTCGGATTCGGCGGGATGTGGCACTTGATGCACCTGCGTTCGATGACGTCGTTCACGAATTGCTCGCGCGGGCTCATTGCCGCAATTCGAGCCTCTCGCTCGGAATTGCCACCGCATCCCGCGATGATCACACCAATCGTCAGAACCAGCATCGTGCTAGCGCGCACTCGCATCAGATTGTCTCCTTGATTTCGCTTCCGCATTCCGACCTGGAACACTCGGTCGTGTATCCCGTCGTGTCGGTTACCAGAATATATCCGGCGCGCCTCCCGCGTCCAAGCAACGCCTGTTCATGTCGTGGCTGCGTCGGTATCTTATGCCGCGGTCGTCCAGTCGGTCAATTGGAGGACATGTACGGCATGCGCATCCCTGTTCCCAGCACGTTGCTTGCCGTCGCTCTCGCGGCGCTGGTCGCCGTTGGGTGTGTACAGTACGAGGAAACCATCGAGTTCCATGCGGATGGGTCCGGGTCGGTGGCCATGCGCCTTTACGTTCCCGTGGAGACGCTTGCCGCGCTACGGACCGATTCGGTCGCTTCGGGGCCGGACATGCTGAACCTCCTCAACGAACGGCAACTCGAAGATCGCCTGCGCGTCGAGGGCGTAAGCATCGACCGTCTCGAACGCGTCGGTACCGACAGCGGGATCGTGGTTCTCGCCGACTACGGGTTCGAGGATCTCGAAGCTTTCAGGCGGACGCGAAACGCAGGGCGCGATGTCGCCATGACTGAAGTCGAGGATGGCGTGTACGAGTTGACGATGGTCGTGGCCTCCGGCGCTCCGGAAGCCGATCGCACAACCGATTCCGGAAAGGGCGACGCGGACACGTCGGATGTTGCGATCGCCTCCGGTGACCCGCTGGCACTGCGGCGTGCGCTCCGGACCTACTGCGTGAGGTACTCAATCGAGATGCCCACGCCGATTATCTCCACACCGGGCGGAAGGCTGCGTGGCAGGTCGGCGGTATTCGAGTGGTCGTTCGCCGAGCACGGCATCGCTGCGCTGCAGCCGCGAGCGATCCGAGTGATATTCCGTAGGGGCGATCTCCGCTGGCCGACGTTCGAGGCGTTGCGGCGCGATGAGGCGGAGATGGGTGCGAATACCGATTCGTGGGACATCGTGGACTGAAGCCATCGGCGTTGCGCTGGCGCGGAGATCGTAGAGGACATGTCGACGCGAATACTTCTGGTAGAGGATCAGGCCGACGTCAGGCACGTGGCCAAGCTTTGGTTGGAGCGACTGGAGTTCGAAGTCGCGGAGGCCGAGAACGGAGCGGTCGCGCTGGATATCCTCCACGGGTTTGACCCGGACCTGGTCCTGACCGATCTGGCGATGCCGGTGATGGACGGCGTGGAGCTTTGTCGCAGCATCAAATCCGACCCCGGAACGCAGGATATCCCGGTTCTCATGTTTACGAGCCACACCGACGCGGAAGCCGAGGTGGCGGGAACAAGTGCGGGCGCCGATGCATACGTAGCGAAGGGCGGCGATCCTCGGATTCTGAAAGCGCGGATCGAGGCGCTCGTGGCCGCGCGCACGCGCAACACCGAAGCGGTTGAGCGTGAGCTGGACACCGCCCGCCGGCAGACCCTTGGTCAGACCGTGATTACGCTTACGCACCACCTGAACAACAGCTTGATCTCGATTCACGCGGCCGCCAGCGTCATCGACCCGGAGCGCACCGACGACGCGCGGAAGCTGAAGCAAATCTGTCAGACAGAGGCGCGCAAAATGCTCGTCGTGCTGCGCGCGCTGAAGGAGATGGCGGAGCACGAAGAGCTGAAGACCACGACGTACGTCAACGATGAGCTGATGTTTGACCTTGAAGCGGAACTCTCCCGTCTTGCGAATCCGGACGACGAAGGTTCGTGACCGTGTTCCCCGGCTGCGGTATCTGAATGGCGATGAAAGCGCGCGAGATCAGCGCAATCCTCGATGAGGTGGCGGTGCTACTGGAGATCACTGGGGCGAATCCGTACAGAGCCCGCGCGTACGGGAATGCCGCTCGCATCGTGAAGAACCTGACGCAGGACGTCGCCGTGCTTGCCCGGGAGGGGCAGCTCTCGGAAATCAAGGGCATCGGCGCCGGGCTCGCCGCGAACATCAGCGAGCTTGTCGAGACGGGGAAGCTCGTCGATCACGACGAACTCAAGGCGAAAACGCCTGCCGGACTGCTCGACATCGTGAAGCTGCCGGGCCTCGGCCCGAAGCGGGTGAAGACGATCTACGAGGACCTCGAGGTCACGAACATCGGCGAACTTGAGTACGCGTGCCGCGAAAACCGCCTCGCCGCGCTTGCCGGGTTCGGCGAGAAGACGCAGGTGAATGTCCTGAAAGCGATTGAGTTCTACGTCCAGGGCAGCGACCGACACCTCTACCACCGGGCGCGAGAAGCCGCCGACGATTTGGTGGCTCTGGTCTCATCGTGCCCCGGGGTGTTGCGATGCGAGGTGGCGGGAAGCCTGCGACGGCATCGCGAGACAATCGGCGATCTCGATGTCCTGGCGAGCGCTGCCGACGATGCTCGAGGCGCGATCATGACAGCGTTCACCGGGCACGCGGAGGTCGCGGACATCGTAGCGCGCGGTGAGACGAAATCGAGCGTCAGACTTAGGAGCGGCATCGCCGCGGACCTGCGCATCGTCAGCGACGAGGAGTATCCATTCGCGTTGGCATACTTCACCGGGTCGAAGGAGCACAACACGGCGCTCCGTTCCCGCGCGAAAAGGCGGGGGTTCCGCCTGAACGAGTACGGTCTCCACCGCGAAGACGGCGAGGATGTCGCCTGCGCGGACGAGGCGGCTCTCTACGAGGCGCTGGAGCTATCGTATGTTGAGCCGGAGTTGCGCGAAGACCTCGGTGAAATCGAGGCAGCCGAGGCGGACGGGCTTCCTCGCCTCATCGAGCGATCCGACATACTCGGCATGCTCCACGTGCATACGCAGGCGTCCGACGGCGCCAACACGCTCGAACAGCTCGCCGCGGCGGCGATGGAGCGTGGCGCGACGTATCTGGGCATCTGCGACCACAGCCAGTCCGCGGTGTACGCCGGTGGCCTGACGCCCGACGATGTGCAAGCGCAGTGGGACGCGATCGATGAACTCAACGAGCGCCTCGACGGCATCACGGTGCTGAAGGGCATCGAGAGCGATATCCGCGCCGACGGCAGCCTCGACTACGATGACGCTCTGCTCGACGGATTCGATTTCGTCGTGGCGAGTGTGCATAGCCGCCTCGGTATGAACGAGCAGGAGGCCGGCGAGCGGCTGCTCCGCGCGATGGATCACCCCGCGACCACGATCCTCGGGCATCCGACGGGACGCCTGCTCCTTGCACGCGAGGGCTATGCGATAGACTACGAGACCGTCATCGCGTTCGCCGCCGAGCGAGGGGTGGCGATTGAGCTCAACGCATCGCCGCACCGGTTGGACCTCGACTGGCGCTGGTGCCGGAGAGCGCGGGAACTCGGAGCGGCCATCGCCGTGAATACCGACGCCCATTCCATCGACGGGCTGGATGACCTGGATATCGGCGTCGCCGTTGCGCGGAAGGGCTGGCTGGAATCAAAGGACGTGCTGAATACGTTTACAGTAGATGAATTCCGCTCTTTCGTCGCCGCCAAGCGCACGAGATGACGCGGCAAGACCCATCGTCGGACCGCGTCGGCCCGGCAGCACGATATCGGAAAGGGAACCGCCGTGAGTGAGTCGAACAACCACGTGAAAGTCATGATAATGGGATCGGGTCCGGCCGGGCTTACGGCCGCGATCTATGCGGCGCGGGCGGATCTTGAGCCGCTCGTCGTCGAAGGCGGACAGCCGGGCGGTCAGCTAACGATCACCACGGAAGTCGAGAACTACCCGGGCTTCGCCGAGGGGATCATGGGCCCGGAGCTTATGGAGGTGACTCACCGTCAGGCGGAGCGTGTTGGCACGAAGTTCATCTACGGCGCGATCACGGAGGTGGATTTCTCAAGCCGACCGTTCAAGATCGACGTCGAGGGCACCGCCTACACCGCGGACGCCTTCATCATCGCTTCGGGCGCGTCGGCTCGTCTGCTGGGCGTGCCGGGTGAGAGCGAGCTCATGGGCTACGGCGTCTCGGCGTGCGCAACGTGCGATGGCGCGTTCTTCCGCGAGCAAGACGTCGCAGTGATGGGCGGGGGCGACTCGGCCATGGAAGAAGCCAGCTTCCTGACGAAATTCGCGAAGACCGTGACCATCATCCACCGTCGCGACGAATTCCGCGCGTCGCACATCATGCAGAAGCGGGTGCTCGACAACCCGAAGATCAAGGTCATCTGGGATTCCGTCATCGATGAGATGCTCGGCACTCGCGAGGAGGGCCTCAAGGCAGTCAGCGTCCGGAACGTGAAGACGAACGAGTCTCATCGTGTGCCCGTCGAAGGCTGTTTTGTGGCCATCGGGCATCAGCCGAATACAGACGTGTTCGCCGGCAAGCTCGCCATGGACGACAAGGGCTACATCGTCACCCATCCGCATTCGGAGAAGGGCGCGATCCCCGCTACGGCCACGAGCGTTCCCGGCGTCTTCGCCTGCGGTGACGTGCAGGATGCCTACTACCGACAGGCGATCACCGCGGCCGGTAGCGGCTGCATGGCAGCCATCGACGCGCAGCACTTTCTCGCGGATAGCGAAGGCTGAGGAGGCGAGTCGGCAGGGACACGGACTCCGGTCGTGCCCCGCCGTTCGCGCGACAGGATGATTAAGGCAGCGAGAATAGCCGCAGTGGCCGTATCACTCGCGTGTGCGATGCTGATCGCACGGAGCGTGGACGAGCAACTTGGCGAGATATCGGAGTGGGAAGCGCGGGCGTGGTACGACGAGGTCTCCGCGCTGCCGGTACTCAAGTCGACGATCGCCCATCTCTACCTCACTCCGGTAGGCCCGTGCCGGCGCGTCGAGCTTACCGGTGCGTGGAACGTGCGCGACACGCTACACATCGAGCGCCCCGTGGTCTTCCACGACGGAAGCCGCCGAGACCTGCCGGAGGAGCTGGTGTTCCTGGAGGACGCTCACACCGGACACCGGATGGCGATTATCAAGCCGGCGGGCGAGTCCGCCGAAAGCTGGATCGAACTCATGCCGATGCCCGGGGACGTTCGGACCGCGAACGACGTGGGGCGCTGGACGCCGCTGGCCCACTGGGCGGACGTTTGGCTGCCGGGATGGGCTGACGCGAACGATCCGCTGCGTCTCATGTGGCTCGGTATGACCGCCGAATTGCTCCGCACGCGCGACGTGCAGGGCGACCCGAATCAGCCTCCCTACCTCCTGCGTCCGGAGATACGCGCCGGTGCACCGGGCGGGCCTGAACGTCCGTCGGCGCTTACGCCCGTCTCGATCGCGTTGCTCATCCTCGCGACGGTCGGCGTGCTCATTGCGATCCGGGGCGAACGTCTCGTCCGACCTGGGACCTGATTGGGGATCACGGCGATCACGCGTCGACGCCGTGTTGGAAGGGACGCAGGATGCTCCACATCACCGGGCGACCGTACCTCTTCGTGGACGAGTCCCTCGTCGCACGCCACGACGGCACAGAACTCAGGCTGCACTCCCCTGTGCGAGCTGACGTTGCGCTGCGATTCGACGCTCCGTGGGAGGGACCCATCGGCGCGTATTTCACCGTCGTCGACGCTGGCGATCGCTACCTCATGTACTACCGAGCCGGAGCGCACTGGTCCCCGGAGCTACCCGGCGTCACCTGCGTCGCCGAGAGCGACGACGGCATCGAGTGGTGGCGGCCGAACCTGTGGAAGTATGAATTCGCGGGATCGCGCGCCAACAACATCATCTGGATGAGCAGCGACGACCTCTCGCAGAACATCGGTCCGTTTCTGGATGCGAGCCCCCACGCGCAGCCCGATGCCCGGTTCAAGGCGCTCGCCGGTGTGCCCGAGGCCGGCGGCCTGTACGCGCTCGGCTCGCCCGACGGGTATGCCTGGCGTCTGCTGAGCGACGAGCCGGTGATGACCGACGGCGAGTTCGACAGCCTGAACACGTCGTTCTGGGATACCGAACTCGGATGCTACGTCGTCTACTACCGCAAGTGGGCCTGGAGAGACCGCGCCGCCTCCGACGGCGTACGGTCCGTGGCGCGTGCGCTGTCGGACGACTTCCTGACGTGGCGCGAGCACGAGATGCTCGACTTCGGGGAGGGGCCGGGCGACCCGTCGCTGGAGCAGTTCTACACGAACGCGATCCGGCCGTACGACCGCGACCCCGGGTTGTATCTCGGGTTCCCCAAACGGCTGATGCCGTTTCGCACGCGCCATGCGGAGCACCCAGAACCGGGCATCTCGGACGCCGTCATGATCGCCAGCCGCGACGGGCTGCGTTTCCCGCGGCGGTTTCGCGAGGCATTCGTTCGGCCGGGTCTGGATCGGCGGAATTGGACCGAGCGTAACATCATGTTCGCGCCCGGAATGGTGCGCACGTCGCCGACGGAATATTCGATGTACTGGTCGGAGCACTTCCGGCACCACGACCACTACGTTCGACGCGGCACCATGCGCGTCGACGGGTTCGCCAGCCTGCGCGCCGGGTCCGCCGGTGGATCGATGACAAGCGTGCCGTTGCACGTCGACGGGGATTCTATCGTGCTGAACATGTCGACATCTGCGGCGGGTGGCGTGGTGGTGGAACTCCTCGACGAACGCGAGGCGCCCATCCCGGGCTTCGCCGGCGGCGATTGCGACGAGCTGTTCGGGGACGACATCGCGCGCGAGGTCACGTGGAACGGGTCGCCGGATGTTTCAAGGCTGAACGGAAGGTCGATCGGCTTGCGGATCTCCGTCAGCGATGGGGACGTGTACTCAGTGGCCTCGGTCTGATTGTTCGGTGGCGGCATGCTGACGTTCAGTGCGCCGCGATACCCCCGAGTCGGCCATCCTCGGCGATCCGCAGCATGGGCCCGAACTGCTGCTCGCACAAGTCCGAATACACGCCGCCCTGGCTGAGAAGCTCCGCGTGTGTACCGTCTTCGACGAGATGCCCGTCGCGCAGGACGAGTATGCGGTCGGCGTCGATGATCGTCGACAGCCGGTGTGCGATGATGAACGTCGTGCGCCCTCGCATGAGTGCTCGCAGCGCGTCCTGAATCGCGTTTTCGGAGAGGGAATCCAGCGACGACGTAGCTTCGTCGAGAATGAGGATTCGCGGGTTCTTCAGGAACGTCCGCGCCAAGGCTATGCGTTGCGCCTGGCCACCTGAGAGCAGATCGCCGTGGTCGCCGACCTGCGTCTCGTACTCATCCTCAAGCTCCATGATGAAATCGTGCGCGTTCGCCGCTTTGGCCGCCTCGACGACTTCCTCGTGTGGCGCCTTTCGCCGACCATACAGGATGTTCTCGCTGATCGAGCCCCGGAACAGGACCGCTCGCTGCGGGACGATGCCGACCTGCTTGCGGATCGAGTCCATCGTCACATCGCGGATGTCCGTGCCGTCGATCTCGATACTCCCGCCGAGCACGTCGTAGAATCGCGTGACAAGCTTGACGACGGTGCTCTTCCCGGATCCGCTCGGCCCGACGAGCGCGACGGCCTGACCCGGCTCGACATCGAACGAGACGTTCTTGATCACCGTCGTGACGCCGTCGTACGAGAAATGCACGCCGTCGAACGCCACGTGGCCCTCTATCGGTCCGATCGCAGCCGCGCCCGGATCGGACTTCACGTCCGGCGTTTCGTCGAAGAACTCGAATACCCGCTCCAGCGCGGCCGTGGCGGTCTGGATGATGACGTTAACGTCCGACAGCCGCCGGATGGGGGAGTACAGCATCCCGAGCAGACCCGTGAACGCCACGAGTTCACCGGCCGTGATTTCGCTCCGCAGCGCCATCGTCGCGCCGACCCACAGCACGATGATCGGCGAGAATTCCGTCACGAACGTCGTCACCGCGCCGAGGCTCGCCGAGAGCTTCACGCGGTCGAGGACGTAGCCTGTGTAGTCGCGATTGCGCTTGCGGAACGACTTCGCCTCGCGCCGCTCCTGCGTGAACGCCTGCACGACCATCATGGCCGCCAGCCGCTCCGTGACGTCGCCCGACATCTCGGCGAGTTCGTTCTGCGCATCCTTCGTCGCCGCCCGGACGCGCGGGTTGATGTACTTGTAGACGAACAGGTAGATCGGCAGCAGTGCAATCGCCCAGAGCGCGAGCTGCGCGTTCATGCCGAACAGGATCACGAGGATCACCGTCATGAGCGTGACATCCATCGTGATGTTCACGAGCGCGCCGTTGATGAATTGCTGCGCGGCGTTGATGTCGCTGAGCAGGCGCGAGACGATCGCGCCGGTCCGCTGCTCCTCGAAGAAGCGCAGACTGAGGCGCTGGAGGTGCTCGTAGAGCGCGCATCGCAGGTCGAAGATGATGTGGGTCCCGGCGTAGCGTATGAGGTACGTGCGGAAGTAGATCGCCACGGCCTGCGTGACCATGATTCCGGTCAGCACGAAGATGATAGTGCGGAGGTGCTCCGCGCGGATGGCGAGGGACTCCGCGCCGCCGATGATGTCGTCGATGATTGTCTTGATGGTGAGGGGTACCGCGATGGGCATCACGAACTTCACGATTCCGAAGAGCGCGGTGCCGGCGATGTAGGGCCAGTAGGGTTTCGCGTAGATCAGCAGCCGCTTGAGCGGATGCATACAGCTCCTCCAATGGGGAAAATCGGTATGTATGACGACGGCAGCTCGGCAGGATGTTCGATGGGTGCCATACCTAATATACACACTGGGTTCTGCGAGAGGAAGGGGCTGGGCGTATGCGGGGGCATCCGCCTTGCGAGTTGCCGCGATTAAGCGACAACTCGTCGCCTGGCGGTACGTTGGGTGTAGCCTGGGGAAAAGCGCCGAGCGGATGCGTCAGCATGCGCCGAACGGACTGGCGCAGCTACGCCGAAGTTCGCCGTCGTGGGGCTCGTGTGGGAATCAGGGCGGA
>CAZEAI010000099.1:12841-19402 GCA_964510105.1 uncultured bacterium | reverse complement strand
TCTCGGAGCCGTAGCATCCGAGGTCGCCGTAGCCTAGGTCATCGCAGTTGATCAGGATGATATTCGGTCGTTTGCCGTTCACGCTGTGTATCCTTCCCATCGTCTATGCCAGCTCGTTCGGCTGGCCGTTGGTGCTGCCCCTGGCGGCGGAAGGCTTGGCGGCGGCCTCTCCAGATGGAACACGCTGCCCCTTCCGGTCTTCCCCGCGGCAACATTGGACTTCTACCACGTGCCGCGTGGGTCACTCCCACACGACCGCATCGTGCGGTCGACCATTCCCATCGGCGATTCGCACCGAGAACTTGAAGCCGTGCGGTTTGTTGAGAATCTTGGCGAGAATGCGGTTCCTGCCCTTGTCGAACCTGACGTCGACTTTGAGTGAATCGTTCGTCCAGTTCGAGTAGACGAGTCCGTCGTTCACCCAGAGCATCAGATCGTCGTCGCGGGTCATCTCCAGACGCACATCCGCGACGTCGCGCATCTCGATTTCGGCGTACGCGTACGCCAACGTGTATTCGGAATCCTCCGGGCTGTAGTACTTGCGCAGGTCCACGATGCCGTACGGGCTCTCGCACTCATGGAGCCGCCACCCGATCTCGCCGCTCCTGCCGTCGTACGTCGCGTCGAGGTCGACACCATCCTCGGGTGGGAGGTACGTGTCCGCCGGATCGCCGCCCGGGTTCGGCCAGAGCCCGACGATATGCCAGTCGCTCCAGTAGCCCAGCGCTCGCGCGATCTCGCGCGTGTGCCCCTGGTCGAGTTTGCGGTGCAGCTCGGCGCGGCGTTCCTGCGACGGGACGGCCCGCTCCCATATCAGACCGTAGGGCGGCAGGCGCTCTCGTTCCTCCCAAGCCTGGCGCGTGGCCGCCGGGAGCTCGATCATGTCGATCAACCCAGGATCGGCGGCGACTTCCTCCAGGATCGCGGACAGCTCGGTCAGGTGGTCGCGCACGAGCAGCATTCTGCCCGCGAAACGACTCCGCTTCACGAAGGCCAACTGCTCCGCCATGCGCATCCCGTACCGATAGCGCCTGAGGCGCTCGCCGACGCGTTGTCGCTCGCCGGCTTCCAGACCGCTGCCCTGTAGCGCCTCGTCAGCGCGATCCAACGAGGCGGTGGCCCGCGCGAAGAAGTCGGGCGTCATTCCATGCACGAACGCGCGCTCGTAGTCGTGTTCACGGTCTTTCGGGACGCCTGACATCACATCCTCGAACATCTGAGCGAACTCAGCGACCGCGGGTGCGGCAGGGCCGAACATGTTCTCGTAGAACTCGGCGACGATGGCATCCACGTCGGCATGAATGTCCCACGCAAGTCTCACGGGCACGTAGAAGTTGAGGGGCTGCGTCCACCACTGTGGGTGCATCTCGCCGTAGAAGCCGACGACGCCGTGGTCGTACAGCCACGGCAAATCGCGCTTGATGTTATGGACGACGCCGTGGTGGCCGCACAGGTGATAGTGGCCCCAATAGTCGTAGACGTAGAGCTCCGGCGTGAGTTCGTGCCACCCCACGACCGCTTCGGCAAATGGCCGGTTGCGCTCACAGTCGGGGTCGTCGATAGGATGGTGCATGCAGTAGTCCCACGGCGTGTGGACGAGGAACGGCAGCAGCATTGGATGCGGCTTCACGACCTTCGGCGGCTCGGTGTGATTCAGGTAGGCGAAAAACGAGAGACGCCGATCGGGGTGCGTCTTCACAACCTCGACGGCGACCTGGTTGAAGAAGTACACGAGGCGATCGGTGATCGAGCCGTCAAGCACAAACGGATCGACGCCCAGCTCGGAGTCGAGCGCGAGGCAGTTTCCACACTGGCAGAAACTCATGTTGTCGGCCGGGCTCAGCGAGTAGCTGGGGCGGTCGGGGTGCTCGTCGAGGAAACGGCGCGCTTTGGCTATCGTCGTGTCCAGCACGTCCGGATGGGTGGTACACATCTGGAGCGGGGTGCGCCCGCTGCCTAGTTGAGCGAACCATTCCGGATGTTCGTCGATCTGGTTCCAGGGAACGATGTTCTGCCAGTTGTGGCTTGGCATCTGCCACGGAAAGCCGACGAGGCGTACGCGGCGTTGCCACCGGTTACCAATCTCCGGGTCGCGATGCCTCTGGTAGCCGGTGACGCTCTTGAAGTCAGGCGCGTCCTGCATGTCTACGTCGCCGACTGTGATGGCCTCTCGCTTCGGGAGATACTCGCCGAGAGGACCCGGAACGTACCAGCGACAGCCAAGCTCCTCCTCAAGGAAGGCGTACACGCCATTGATCGCCCCCCGTTCCGAGCCGCCGGAGAAGTAGATTGTGCTGTCTTCTCGCCAGACGTGATACGCCAGCGGCTCAAGCTCGCTATCCCGTTGCTGGACGCCGAGTACCAGCGCGACTCCTGACGGGAGTTCCGTTGCCACGGGAACGTCGGCGCCGGAAATCCTGCGCAGAATGTCCGAGAGATCGCTTGCGGTTTCGATGACAGCGGGAGTCGCGTCGGCCGCGATGACGATGGTTGCCTGCCCGACGCCTCGATTCGTCAGGACCAACGGCGGCGACGGCGACGAACAGGCGACGAGAACCGCGATGACGGGGATCACCAGCAATGGGCGCATCGGTTCTACCTCCACTGCATGGATACGGGTCGTATCGACCACCATACTCTAGACTGCCCTCTCGTCGGGCGCAACGGCGCGGTACGTCCGATGAATCGAGCAACGCCCGGCCTTTGAACGGGCGCTGTGCGTGGTACTATCGGTAGGCGATTCTTCACGCGCATACCCATCGCGTACCCATCTGGCGGAGGACACTCGTGAAACACGACGTCATCATCCACTCGTCGGACGACCAGTATTCGTCGTTCCCCGGATTGCAGCGTTCTTCGGACACGATACTCGTCTCATACACGAACCAGCAGCTCGACAGGCTCCGCGCGAGCGACGTGCATCCGCACTACGCGCCGGTGGCGCTGCCGTCGTACGGGTTGTCGGAGGACGGCGGCCGCACGTGGTCAATCAGCGGGACGCCGCCCGGCATCGGACCGGTCGAGCATGCGACGCGTGGCGGTCACGGCGTAAGCCACGCTTTCGGCGGCGGGGGCGTTGTCTCGCTGATGCGGGGCTACGTGCCCGGTACCACGACGCCAACGGCGCTTACGGGGAACATATACTCCGGTTCCAGTCCGGTTGGACAGCCCTTCGAGATCAGCGACTTCGGGCCGTTCGAGACGTTCTACCCATTCGACACCGAGACGCTCGGAGACGGCTCCCTGCTGCTTGCGGGTTACCACGCGGGGTACATCGACGGCGACGGCACCAGCGAATGGGAAGCGACGGGAGTGAATCCCAACACCGTGCTGTTCCTTAGAGGCACTCCTGACGGACGCGAGTGGTCGTACTGCTCTCACGTACGGAACACTGATCCGTTCTGCCTCACCGAGTCGAGCCTTGTCGACGCCGGTGGCGGTCGCGTGGTGTGCGTGATGAGAACCGACTGGGTCGGTGTGCCCGATGAGAAGCTCCCGATGGAGGCAGGCGGCAACGGCGCAAACCGGGACGGGTACGGCTACTTCATGTATCAGTCGGAGTCGCTCGACTATGGCGTGACCTGGTCCGAGCCGGTTCAACTACCGATATGGGGACATCCGCCGTACTGCCTGAAACTTCGAAGCGGAAGCGTGCTGATGGTCTACGGACACCGGCGTCCACCGTTCGAGATACGTGCGATTCTCAGCACCGACGGGTGCAGGACGTGGGACACGTCGACGCTGACCACGCTCCACCGGTTCGACCCGAGCGGAATCGACATCGGATATCCCCTGTGCACACAGCTTCCGAACGGGGAGGTCTTCTGCACGTTCTACGGATACTCGACGAACGATGTAGGGGGGAAGTCGCCTCACGCCATCTACGGGACGTTGTTCACCGAGGATTTGCTGGCCAGCGGGTAGCGCCGTGTAGGAGCGATTCGCGAGCCGCCTCACTCGCCAACTGCACCGGGCGCGGCAGAACCGCCTGCAAGGAGTGTCCACATGAAACACGACTCCGTCGTTCATTCGTCGCCCGATCTGTACTCCTCGTTCCCCGGTCTGCTGAGATCATCGAACACGATCCTGGTCTCCTACACGAACCAGCGGCTCGACAAGCTTCGCGCGATCGGCGTGCACGCGCACTACCAGCCCGTGGCGGAGCTTTGGTACGCGCAGTCGGACGACGGCGGCCGCTCCTGGTCGCGAACGCGGACGCCGCCGAACATCGTACCGATCGAGCACGCGACTCGCGGCGGTCACGGCGTATGCCACGCTCTCGACGACGGCAGCGTTCTCGTACTGGTGAAGGGATATGAGCCTGGCAGTACGACGCCGGCGGCGCTGATGGGCTATGTGTATGAGGGATCAGCACCTGTTGGGGAGCCGTTCGAAATCACCGAAGTCGGTCCGTTCGAAATGTTCTACCCGTTCGACGTGGCCCGGCTGGAAGATGGCTCGTTGTTGCTGGCGGGAAACCACGGCGGATCGTCTGAGGACGACGATGGCACGCGAGTGTGGGAGTCGACCGGCGTGAATCCCAACACCGTCGTGTTCCTCAGAGGCACTCCCGATGGCCGTGAATGGTCGTATCTCTCTCAGGCTCCGAATGGCAACCGCTTCGATTTCACCGAGTCGTCCATCCTCGACACCGGTGACGGACGTGTGGTGTGCACCATGAGGACCGACTGGGTCGGATCGCCGATGGACGAGCTCCCCGCGGAGGTGAACGGCAACGGCACGAAGCGCGACGGGTACGGCTACTTCATCTATCAGTCGGAATCGCTCGACCACGGCGCTACCTGGTCCGAGCCGGTCCAACTGCCGATGTGGGGGCATCCGCCGTACTGCCTGAAGTTGCAGAGCGGGAACGTCCTGATGGTATATGGCCACAGGCGTCCGCCGTTGGAGGTGCGCGCGGTTCTCAGCACCGACGCGTGCCGGACGTGGGACATCTCCACGCTGACAACGCTTCACCGGTTCGATACCGGCGGCGATATGGGATACCCGGTATGCACGCAGCTTCCGGGAGGCGAGATATTCTGCACGTACTACGGGCACTCGACCGACGATATATCGGAGCCGACGCCGCGCGCGATATTCGGGACGCTCTTCTCGGAGGATGACCTGATTCGGTAGGTGGTACGGCTGGGCGACGTAGGGGCGGTTCGCGAACCACCCCTACGAATCGGGATACGCACTTACTTGATCAACGGCAGTTCCTTGCCGCCTGCAGCGCTTGCCGGCTCTGAGCGCTCTTCACGCCGCTTCTGAATGTTCTGCACGCTGATCTTCGCCGCCATTTCCCGGGCGATCGTGTGGAAGGCCTGCGCAACCGGCCCGTCCGGATCGCCGACGACGACCGGTACGCCTGCGTCGCCGCTCTCCCGGATCGCCGGATCGATGGGGATTTCGCCAAGGAACGGCACGCCGTGGCTCTCCGCCTCGCTTCGCGCACCGCCCGTGTCGAAGATGTGCTCCGCGTGGCCGCAGTTCGGACAGATGAACGTGCTCATGTTCTCCACGACGCCGAGAATCGGCACGTCGACCTTCTCGAACATGGCAACGCCGCGCCGAACATCCGCCAGCGCCACGGCCTGCGGCGTCGACACGATCAACCCACCGGCGAGGGGCACGCTCTGCGTGAGCGTGAGCTGGATGTCGCCGGTGCCGGGCGGCAGGTCGATCACGAGGTAGTCGAGATCGCCCCACACCACACCGCTGAGGAACTGCTGGAGCATCTTCGCCGCCATCGGGCCGCGCCAGATAACCGACTGACCCTCCTCGATGATGAAGCCGATCGACATGATCTGCATGCCGTGCTTCTCAATCGGGATGATCCGCTCGTCGGACGTGACCCGCGGCTGCTCCTCGATGCCCAACATCATCGGCACGCTCGGACCGTAGATGTCCGCGTCGAGCAGCCCGACCGATGCGCCATCGCGGGCAATCGCCGCGGCCACGTTCGTCGCTACCGTGCTCTTGCCGACGCCGCCCTTGCCCGATGCGACCGCGACGACGTTACGCACCGTCGGCAGCAGGTCCTGCAGAACCACCTGCCCCGACTGCTGCCCGCGCTGCGGCGCCACGTGCGACGGCGTATCCGACGTCAGATCGATGCTCACCTGCTCGACGCCGGGCACCTTGCGGACCGCCGCTTCGCAGTCGCCGGTGATCTTCGATTTCAGCGGGCATGCCATGGTCGTCAGCACGATGGTGAACTTCACCGCGCCGCCGCAGATCGTGATGTCACGCACCATGTTGAGCGTCACGAGGTCCTTGTGGAGCTCCGGCTCCTGCACGGTGCCGAGGGCTTCGAGTATCTGCTGTTCGGTGATGTTCGTCTCTGTGTTGGGATCGTTCGGTGCGCCGGACATTGTGCCTCCGCGAGGGATGTATGAGGTGCCGCGTCGTGCGACGAGTTCCCACGTCGCTCGAACTCGTTTCGCGACATGCGACTCCATTCGGCCTTGAGTGGCGAGCGTGCCTTCATGGTTCGTCAGAGAATACGGAAGGTACGCCGGAGCGGTTCCACCCGTCGAGTCCTCCCTGCGGTCGGAC
>CAZEAI010000099.1:0-12741 GCA_964510105.1 uncultured bacterium | reverse complement strand
TCGTTCAGCAGAATGCTCACGCATTCTGCCCGCTGGCGGCTGGGGCGGCGCGGTCTCCCTGCGGTCGGACTCGTTCAGCAGAATGCTCACGCATTCTGCCCGCTGGCGGCTGGGGCGGCGCGGTCGCGCGACGGCCCGGCTCGGCACAACTAGCGAAGGAGCGTCGCGCGACGGGCAATGGTCTGCGTCGGCGTCGCGAGGCGTATGACGTAGATGCCGCTCCCGACGGGACGACCCGCCGAGTCCGTGCCATCCCACGCAACCACGTGCGCTCCCGCCGCAAGTGTTCTGTCGACGAGAGTGCGGACGCGCTGGCCCGTCACAGCATGGACTGTCACGTACACGGGGCCTGGGTGCGGCAGCGAGAAGCCAATGGAGGTCGTCGGGTTGAACGGATTCGGCCGGCTCGGCAGCAGCCGGAATTCGCCAGGGCGCCCTCGGCCCTTCACGGCAGTGAGCTTGCCCACCTTGTAGGCGCCGATGTCGGGCGGCGAACCGTCGGGATCCGGCGGCATCGACGGATCTCCAGCATCCAGGCATGGGGAATCCGGGAGGAGCCCGTAGTCGCCATGGTCCGGGTCCACGAACAGGGGGGCGATGTCGATGTTGCCCACGCCCTCCGTAATGCCGTCGATGTTGCAGAACCGGACCGCCGCCTTCAGAGTGGCGCTTGAAATCTCGCGGTCCAGCGATGGGAACTCGTTGCGCCAGATAATCGAGTTGACGAGTTCAAACGTGCCGCGTTGGAGCAACACTCCGACGGCGGGACGGGGACCAGTGTTGTTCGCGATGGTGCAGTGTATCAGATCTGCGTGTCCGTCCGTCCTCACCATCACCGCCGCGTTCCTGATGACGTTCTTCACGATGGCGGTCCGGGTGATCCGTGCCGACGATGTCCTGCCGACCATGATGGCGCTGCGCAGGTCGTTCGCCTGGATCAGGCACGAATCTATTGTCAGCACCGACTCGAGATAGGCCTTCACTGCCACGCCATCGTCCGACCCGAGCCCGTTGTTCCGGATAGTACACCGCGTGAGGGATAGGTGGCTGCCGACATAAGCCTCCAGCGGGCGATCGCAGTCGGTGATGGCGCAGTCGTAGAAGCGGGCGTTGGAGCTGTCATCGACGGACACTCCGCTTCGACTGAACAGGCACCGTTCGGCGGTAGCGAACGCGCCCCCGTTGAGCTGCAGCCCGCCGCCCTGATTATGCCACCTGTTGTCGTGGATACGACTGTCGGCCAGCCCGAGGCGACCACCGCGCACCCACATCCCGCTGCCCGGATCCGGCCAATACGCCAGAGCGCCGGTAACCTCCGCGAAGCGTATCGTGCTCGAATCGTCGCCCGCAATGAGCATGCCTCGCCAGCTCCCGAGAACGCCCGGTCGGAAGCGAATCGTATCTTCCACAGTACCGCGCGCGTCGAGACGGCCGAACACGTTCAGCCGCGTTCGCGCGTCCATGATGAGTTCCACCCCCGGCTCTATCGAAAGCGTGTCGCCGGCTGATACCTCCAGCGTGTCGAGCACACGGTACGGGCTGTCCGCCCGTGTGAGGATGCCGCTGACTATGCCGGAGATAGCTGTTCCTGCCACCCCGATCACTACGGTACGGACCTCGGGACGAGCAGGATCGCTGCTACGAACGACGAGACCGGTAGGCGAACCGTCGGATGCGCCGGAGAATATGATCGCCACGTCCGCGCTGCCACCGGGCTCGATGACCACATCCAGGATACTCGGAGCGCTGAGGGGGCTGGGAGCGTCGACGCCGTGGAGCGTGAGATCGTTGCCGCCGTCGTTGTAGACACGCAGTATTTCTGGACGGCTGTTGCTCACGAGGAGCGTATCGGGCTCGACACGGACGCGAGGTATGCCGATCGCACCGCCCTTGCCCCCCGTGTATCCCATGTCCGAACGCGAGCCGTCACCATCGAGCCGGTACGGGTCTCCCGTGTCGACGCAGGGCGAGCCCGGCGACAGTGCGTAGTCGCCGGCAGGCGCATCGAGGAACATGGGATCCGCGTCGATGTTCCCGATGCCGTGGTATCCGCCACCGATGTTGCTGTATGACACTGCAGCGTGGCTCTCCATTCCCTCCACGACCACGATGCCTTGCGTCACGATACTGCTTATGATGTCCACGCTTCCCCGCTCGACGTACACACCCTCCGGGCCCGGGGCGAAGTAGCCCTGCGACGTATCAGAGGAAACGCCTGCGTCGATCGTGCAGTTCTTGATGAGGGCTTCCCCGCCGGAGAGGGATACGCAGTCGCCCTCCAGAGACCAGTTATCGACCATGAGGCAGTTCGTGAGCTCGATGGTGCCACTCCCGGCGATCGCACCGCCACCACGCTGCGCGGAGTTGTTCGATATGTCACATTCGCGGGCGATGAACTCGCCGCCGAGCACCCAGACCGCGCCGCCGTAGTGCCCCGGGTCCGCGACGTGATGATCTCGTATCGTGGATCTGAACATCTCGACGCTGCCGTCTCGCTCGATCCAGAACCCCCCGCCCGACCCCGCGATGTTGCTCTCGATCAAACAACCCTCGATCGTCACCCGCGCCCCGGCCATAGCTGACATGGCGCCGCCACGATCCGCGTAGTTCCCAGTGACAACGGTGTTCGCCATGGCCAGAGTGGCATCCGCTACGTAGAGCGCGCCCCCACTGAGCGGAGACCTGAGCCGCCCCGTCTCGCCTACATCATCCCACGTGTTATCGACAGCGGCGCCCTCTATGCTCACATGCGTCAGAACGCTCGGATCGCAGCTCAGGAAGTACAGCCCTCTCCATTCGCTCGATCCGCGCAGGAACCGGACCACCGCGCCGGATTCGCCGATCGCCTGTAGCGAGCCCTTGATCACGAACGGAACGTCGGCGTCGCCCAGCACGTCCACGCCTGGTCCGATCGAAAGCGTCGCACCGGACGGGACCTCACACAGCCCGACGATCCGGTACGGGCTCTCCGAGCTCACGAAGTCGCCCGTGACATCGCCCGATATCGCCGTGCCAACCAGACCGGTGACAGGCAGCTCGATATCCGGGCGGCCGGGGTCGTTGTGGGTGATGCGCACGAGACCGGTGGCGTCGTCCTGTGTGCCGGTGAACGATATCGGCACCTGCGCGGCCTCTCCGGGAGGTATCGCCAGGGGAAACGTCTCAGTGGTCGTATACGGCGGTAGCAATTCCAGGTCGGCCAGCACGAGTTCTGCCCCGCCCTCATTCGATACGACGAGATATTCGGGCCGCGTGGTCCCGATGCAGAGCCGAGACGCTGCGAGCACGATCCTGGGAACCACCGCCGGCCCGCCCGAGCCCCCGAGGTAGCCGATGTCGGCACGGGAACCATCAGCATCGAGGCGGTACGGATCGCCGCCGTCGAATGTGGGCGATTCGGGCAGCACGCCGAAATCTCCCGATGCCGGATCGACGTAGAGCGGGTCGAGGTATCTGTTTCCAAGTTATCTACGAGCCATCTCGCAGCCGCAAGCCACAACACAATGCGACCGAATATAACATTTGCAGTACTGGTCTTATGAGCTGGCTCATCGCCGCAGTCTGTTGTGGTCCTTGGTGTCGTGTCGTCCTGGAGTGCACCAAATATGCACCATGACCAGGGAAGTCTCAGACGCCGCTGACGAGGTCCCAACGATCCTGCCAGGGATGCGGAGGGCCCCGTCCGACGACCCGCTCATTACGAGTGAGCTGGAAGCATATCGGTGGCGACAACAGGCAACAGATTGCGACAATCTAAAACACATGGTCTGAATAGCTTATGACCGGTCCATGATTTGTTTCTGGTTGCCATCTATCGCCGTCATTTGTGGCGAAGTGTGCCATGAGTGTGCCACGAATATCCACCTTGGATTACACGCACAAGGAGACAAGACGGAATTGCTGCCACATCCGTGGAGTAGTCTTGTGACTGCTTCTCAGAAGCGAATTATGCATAGTTTAATGCGAACGCGTACGACCCGGACCCAATGTAAAACGTCACATATTCCCCCGACTCCTTGCCATCGCGGATTCCGTCTACTCCTGGCATGTATGAGCCGTCTTTCCAGACAGCTTGACCACTCTCCTCGACGACGATGCTCTCCATTTCCCTCGTCGGGACGTGTATCTCCGCCGTTGTATTTGTGGGAATAATGACGTTCATGACGAACCCCGTGTCCTTCAACTCCCAGCCGGCGGCCACGACGCCGCGCACCGTGCCGATCGAAGCACGCGCGTAGCTCAGATCACCGACGACGTGTGGCTCGACGATGACGTGGCGATAGCCGGGCGCACCGGATCGTATTCCTGCCAGGCTCTTGTAAAAGAAGTTGTCGACGCCGCCGAACATCTTCATATCCAGACTCAGGTTGTGACCTTCGAAGCACTCCCACAGAGACGTTGCCCCGAGGGATATCGTGTATCCGTAACTTGGAAACGTCGTCTTCGTCAGGATACCGTACATGACGTCCGCGTACCCATAGCTCGGTAGCACGCGAGCCAGCGCACTGGTGCCGATGATACCGGTCGTCATATGTCCGTCGTGCTTGAGCAGCACGTCATCGGCTACGTTCTTCGCGACACTCTCGCGCCTATCCTCTGGTACCATCCCGAGCAGGAGCGGCAGCGCGTTGGAGGTCTGACTTCCCGTAGCGTACTGACCGGTCTCTTCGTCGAAGAATTCCTTGTCGAATGCGTCTCTGATGCTTTCCGCGAGGCCGTCGTAGCGCTCGGCGTCGTCCAGCTTGCCGAGAATCTGGGCAGCACGAACCAGGATGACGGTGTCGATGTAGTAGTACGCGGTAGACGTCAGTGATGCGGGTGTGTGCTGCGGGCTGAACGAGCTCGTGGGCGGGTCGGAGCCGTACTGTGGCTCCATGTGATCGCCGAGGCCGTAGCGGACGATGTGCTCGTTGGCGTTGTCATTGAAGTGCTCGACAAGCCTTCGGACGCCGTCGTAATGTTCACCGAGCACCTGCTCGTCACCGGAGTACTCATACAGGTGCCACATGATGAGCGGGTAGGTGCAGTACCATGCGGGACACTTGTACCACAACGCGTCTGTTGGCGAGTGGAACGGGCTGATCGTCGGTATCTGTCCGTCCGTCTTCTGCGTGTCCCGAATGTCGATGAGCCATTTCGACCAGAAGCTGGCGTCGCCGAAATTGAGCATCAGGTCCCGGATGATAAATCCCGGATCGCCCAGCCATGCGACGCGTTCGCACCGATCGCCCGCATCCTGTGGGAGGCCCTGGTGGCTGTTGGCAAACGTCTGGACAATGATGCCGTGGACGCGGTTGACGAGATCGTTCGAGCACTCGAAGTGACCCGATTGCTCCACTGCGGTGCGAACCACGCGGCCCTTGATGCTGTCGAGCGTGGGTACGCCGGGGTAGCCGGTGATCTCGACATACCGGAAGCCGTGGAAAATGAACCGTGGTTCCCACACCTCTTCCCCGCCGCCGCGCAAGGTGTACATGTCCGTCTGTCGCGCCCGCCAGTTGTGCTTGGTATCCAGCGTACCGTTCTCGTGCAACACGCCGGCATGCCGCATCATGACATACAGGCCACGATCTCCGCTGACTCGAAGCCTCACCCAGCCGGTGAAGTGCTTTCCCATGTCGAAGATGTACACGCCGTCCGCCGGCTTCGTCAGCGCGACCGGCTTGATCGTCTCCATCACCTTGATCGGCGGCAGCATCTGTGCAGAGAGTACACCGCCGGGTGGATCAACTGCCGTTGCGGAATCCCAGTCGCTGTCGTCGTATCCCGGACTGGTCCAACCATCTTTCTCCAGTCGCGCGTCGTACTCCTCGCCGTGGTAGATGTCATTCGACGTAATGGGACCGGGTGAGGCTTTCCAGGTACCGTCGCTCACGATGCGCTCGTGCGTGCCGTCGGCGTACTCTACATTGAGCTGCAACAGGAGAATCGGTCTGTCTCCGTAAGCGCGGCGCCAGCCCGTCTCCGGGTAGTCGTTCCCGTACCAGCCGTTACCGACCATTGCTCCGATGGCGTTTGCTCCTGTCCTCAACATGTCTGTGACGTCATGCGTGACGTACAGAACGCGGCCCTTTGAGACGATTGGCTGGTCGCAATCGTTGTAGCTCGTGGAAGCCGGATCGAGGACGTGATCGCCGACTCTTTCGTCGTTGATGTGAAGTTCATAGTAACCCAGACCCGAGACGTACGCTCGAGCTCGATCGACTGCCTTTCCGAGCGAGAATTCCTTCCGCAGCAGCGGAGCCGATATCTCTTCGTCAGCTCCTATCCACGTAGCGCTCCAGTCGTCGTTCTTCAACAGACCCATTTCGAACCAGGCGGGCTCGCTGAACTCGCCGACGTTCCCTTCCTGATCCCACGCGCGGACCTTCCACCAACACCTCTCCGTACTGGTGAGTTCAACACCGTCGTGCGCGGCATGCACCGTATTGTCTGACTCGACCCTACAGCTATCCCACTTGTTGCCCACATCATCGTCCAGCTTCTCTTCGCTGTCGGCAACGAGGATCTGATATGAGGACTGAGAGACGCCCCGCGCGTCAGATTCGAGTATCCAGGAGAATCTTGGCTCGACGGTACCGATTCCGAGCGGGTTCTTGAGATACTCGCACCTCAACTGCTTTGGAGTCATGGCTGCCTACACCCTCTGCCTTTGATTTCCCTCGTCGATTCCTGGAGCCGACGCACTACACGCAAGGAACTCCAACGGATACACGTGGCACACCACGCCCTAGTTCTTCAATTCCAGTGTCAAGTCGATGATCTCGTGTCTGATCCGCGCCACCACGCCCGGATCCCAGCGCGCTGCCTTCGCCTCGGCGACCATCTCGTCGAGTCGCTGTTCAGCACGATCGGCTGCTTCGGAGTTCCCTGCGTCCCTTGCCGTCGCAGCCGCATCGCGGAGCAGCGCCATGCGTGCGTAGTCCTCGATGCCGATGCGGACCGCCTGCCAGCGACGGCTCGGTACCGGACGTTTCGCCCCCTGGTAGACCAGCGCGTAGTCAGCGGCTGCCTCCCAGAGATCGAAACCGGTACTGCAGTACGTCCAGTAGCCGATGCCGGTGAAGCCGATCTCCCACGCAGTCCAGATCTGCTCCCAGTAGTAGGTGGGTGCGACATCCTCCTTGACCCTCGCACGCGCTTCGTAGATCCAGTGCGTCTGATCGGTGGTCCTGAGATAATCGATACGGTCGGTGTTCTCCGCCAGCACGACGCCGTACTGCGTCGGCTGCACGATGTCGAGCACGTCGACCAGCCGCTCGTGGTCGGCGACAGTCATGCCCCGGAATGGATCGGTATAGAACTGCACGTTACGATCCAGGCTCTTCACGAATCGCGCGATCCGCTCCAGCCTCTCGATCAGCACGCCGCCTCGGATACCAGGTTCATCGACGGGGTAGAACGCCCAGCTCTCGTACCCGAATCCCTGTTGCCTCAGGTGCTCGACCCATCGTGGCATGAACGTGGCATACGCCTTCTTCCATGCGTCGGAGTATGCCCCGGGCGCTCCCTCGACAGGCGCTATCGGAAGCCCGTGATACAGGAGGACGTTCCCAGGGCGCATCTTTGCTAGGAAGCTGTCCTGCTCGTTCCATCCTGTGTCTTCCACCAGATTGCCTTCAGCGTCATACATGACGCGTATCGTCGGACTGCCGTAGAACACGCTGGTGTGGTGGTCCTGAAGGTCCTTGAGCGCGGCATCTTGGGCGTGAGCAAAGTGCCTCCTGTGGCCGTCCCAGTTGCAGAACTTCAGCGGCATCACCTCCGGCAACGCGACTGGCTCCACCGTCCAGTACACGGACGCATCCCACGTAGCGCCGGTCTGCGTCAGCGCGCGCATGTGAAGCGTTGTCGCGTAGTCGCCCGCCGGCAAGTCCTTTGTGAGTATGTCGATCCATAGGCGCTCGCTCGACGATGCTGCCAGCCGGACGATCCCGGCATCGCCGAGTCCCGGCAACGCATCGGCGCCCATCCCACCCCGCCTATGGGATCCATAGCCGCTGCCTCCCGGAGTCGGGATCCATGTTACCTGACGCAGTTCCAAGTGATCGGTAGCGTGGAATGTCTGTCCGTTCTCGTCGGTGAGGGGATCGAGCCATGCTCGCACATCGAGCGGGTCCGCATGAACATTCGCGATTTGCACGGCGAGTGCGTCATGGCCGCGACCGTCTGTCCGAATTCGCATCTCCGTCAAGAGCGATTCCGGTGGACAATCGGATTCCGGCGCGAACTCCATCCACGGATGCTCCAGTTGCCATGGCACGAATTCGACCGGCTTGTCAAGTCTTGCCGCCAATGAGATACGCGCCTCCTGACACGCGATCTCGCGACGAAACATCAAGACGACCTCACCGACTTCGTCGATGAGTTGTCGACGTTCGACGTCTGACAAGGATTCATAGGAATCGAACTGCTCCTCTGCGCCCATCCAGCGCAGCCGTAACAGTCGATGGATTTGTGTAACCTCACCACGCTGATCGCCGCTCCGTTCTGCCACACGAGCGAGTTCGATCAGGAGGCTCTCCACTTCGTCACGTTCTTCGGCGAACAATCCGACTGCGATCTGCTCTTCTCGCATTCCAAGCCTCTCTCCCGAACCGGTGTCGATGAGAGTCGCCGAAACCGTGTAATCGCCGGGCTCCAATATCTCCAGATCCACGCTACATCGTCGCTCGTTGTCGATAACCTCCCGTATCGGTACACCGTCGGGTCCGGTCGCGCCTACCTCGATGGCGTATCCGGTCCGCAAGGAACGCTCCTCCGGTGTATAGACTATCTCATTCGTACCCAGCCGCACGGATGGCGGCGATACGCGACGTAAATCCGTGTCGCCGATCCGCGATGGCGGTCGCGGAGTCGGATGTTCGACCGAAGCGAGTCGGTTCGCCCGCCCGTCGAAGTCACCACGGCTAGTGGCCCATTGAATCGAGTTAGGAGTAGCCGGTGCGTGGGTGTTGTAGCAGGTCAGAGCGCCATCGCGTTGGGCAACGACAAGTACCTCCAGCAGACCGTCATCGTCCACATCGGCGATGACTGGCGCTCCCACCATGCCACCTGGGATATCGTGCTCCTCCAACAGCGATCCACCATTGTCAATGATGAAAAGCGTCGAGCCTTCACGCTGCGCAAGGAGTATCTCCGGAATGTCGTCGCCATTGACGTCGCCGATAGACGGTCCGAACGGCTGGTCGCCTCCCACATAGTCAAGCGTCGACCAGAGCATCTCGCCTTTGTCGTCGATGGCCTGTAAGGCTCTTCCCTGGTGAACGAAAACGATCTCCGTCGAACCGTCGCCGTTCAGATCGCCGAGGGATATCCCGACCTCGATATAGCCCGCTCCTGCTCCTCGCTGCGTCCACAGAATCCTGCCGTGAGGATCTATGCAATGCACCAGGTCGTCTGTTCCGCCCGCTAGCAAGCATGGACCGGAACCAAGGTCCGCCAGTACAGGTCCGGACCACTGCGAATTGCTCCCGACATATACGTTCCAGCGAAACGCCCCGTCCGAATCAACGCAGTAGACATGTCCGTCTGCTGTTGAGAAGAACACGTCATCCCGACCATCGCCATCGATGTCTCCGACGGCGGCCGGACCGACGCCGCTGTTCCCCCAGTTATGATTCACACTCGGTCTAGTCCGGAACCGCCAGACAACTGCGCCGTCGGCCGTTAGCCCGGTCACGAATCCTCGTCGCCCCGTTACCATGATAGCCGTGCTGGTGTTGCCGCGAACGACGGAGACGCTGTTGAACGACGAGAACGATTCGACGAGACGCGTAGTCCAGCGTACCTCACCGGTGGGCGACAGGCAAACCACGTTGCCGTCATCCGTGGCGGCGAGAATGCTTCGACCGAGACCGGGTACGTCGTCGACAGTCGGCCAGATCGATACGATGCCACCGACGGGTGTTCTCCACACCTCGCCGCCGTCGCCAGCCAGCGCGACGATACAGCTGTCAGACGTGCCGACGATGATTCGCGTACCCTCGTTCGTCGTCATCACGGCAGGATTGCCGGCAACCAGAACGGTCGCGAGCACCCAGCTCAGTTCGAGAGCTGCCATGTGTGCCTCCTCCTCTGTGTCCAATTCCGGGATACGTGGTCGATCATATTGATCCTCAACGCGGGTTGAGGATCACCCGCCGGGTGTCTCCCACCAGCGGGCATCGCTATATCGCTCGCGTAGTTCGTCGAGATCGCGCACGATGCGTTCGAGAGCGTCCTTCGGAACATAACGTTGCCGCCTCTGAGCGACAGGGGCTCCACCGCGACGCCCTTCCGCTTCAGATACGCGATACCCGCGATCGCAGGCGAATAACTCAGCGGTCGCATCGATTCCCCGCACCGTGTCGAGCGCGGCCACGGACCTTCTACAGCTTCAGCGATCGCAGATCGCGGCCACGCGAACATTGTTTCGCTCGATGAATCACTCGGCTGCCCAAGCGCCGTTAGTTCGCGACCAACGCAACGCAATCAAGCAGCTCGTTTCGGAAACGATTCACGACGTCGTCGTTGTTCGACGCGTCGATCACGTAGCGCGCCGCGCCGAGTCTTGCCTCACCCAGGGACTGGCCGGCAAGCCCCGACACCGTCTCGTCGATCAGGTGCCTGATCTTCGCCTTTGCCGCGTCGCCCACCGAGTCGTCGGCGAGCTTCTCTTGCAGGGCGATCAGGATGCGCGTGTCCTCCATGCCCTCGCGGACCGCCTCCCAACGCCGGGAAGAGGTATGCGAGCCGTCGGGGTTGACGTACACAAGTGCGTATTCGTCCCGGATGGGCTCCCACATCGATGGGCCCTGGTCGTAGGAGAAGAAGCCTATACCCGTGGCGCCGAAGCTGAACCCGAAGACCGCCGGCATGCGGAATTGTGCGACCACGTTGATCGTCTTCGTGTTCGCGCCGATAGGACGCGCGTAGCCGTAGCCGCAATCGTACGACCAGATCGTCTTGCCGCTCTCTCTCAGGAATCCCATCTGGGGAGTGTTCTCGGCCAGCATGGGGTATCCCGGACACCATATCGACGCGACCTCGTTGAGCGCCTCGAACATCGGCAGATCGTTGCCGCCGTTGACGTAGAACTTCAGGCCGGACCGCGCCTTAAGCCCCTGCCGCCCAAAGGCGACGTAGTGATTGACCGCATCCCAGCCGTGGCCGGCCGGTTCGTCGCGAGGGTAGAGAGCCACATTCTGCTCGGGAATGCCTCGGGCCGCCAGGTGCGTCATCAACTGATCGAGGAAGTCGGCAAGACGCGGCACGTAGGCCTCGTCCTCCATCGGCACGCCCAGCGACGGGATTCCGCTCATCAACAGGAAAACGTCGTGACCCGCCAGCCGCGCCGTGAAGGTGTCCAGATTCGTGAAATCGATCTCGATGCTCGGCGTATCGCCTTCGGTGACGGTCGCCGGGGGCAGCCCCACGATAAACACGTTGTTCCCGTGGGCCAGCAGATCCCTAACGGACTCGTCGCTGTAGCTCGCCCAGTTGCAGAACCGCATCGCGCCGAACCCGGCCATCTCGAACGGCAGCACTTCAAGCTCGATCTCCACTCGTGTCTGGGCCGATCCGGCCGTCAACACGACGTTGACGTTATGCGCGCCGGGCGTCGCGTCCGTCAGGTCGACGTCCAGCCAGATTTCGCGCGTTTCGAGCGACGGAATCGCCAGCTCGTCGCTGCCGAGCGGCACGATCGGGTCCCACGCGACTGTGTTGAGGTTCGTCGGCACCGACTTCACCTCGTATGCAGTGACCCTGGCCGCGGCCGGATCGGCTTCCACCGCGCACGCCACGCTCACCGCCTCCAGCGTCACGTTCAGCAGCTTGATGGAGACCGGTTCGTGCTCGCCGGGGACAGAGCGACGGCCGATGCGGAGCGGAATGGCGGCTTCGGTCGGCAGTTGCCTGTCCACGTCCCGGTTTTCCCACGTCACGCCCTCGAACGCTACAATGGGGCTTTCCGAGCCACTGGCAAGGATCGGTCCTGAGGCGCTCGCAAGGGCCAGCGCTCGTTTCGCCCGTGCATTCAGCGCGTCGGTCCGCGTGTCGAGTCGCTCACGGAATGCCGGTGAAGCGCCGGGCGCACCGGTCTGCAGAGACGCAAGAGCGGCGGCCTCTTGTTCGATGCTTTCCGACTCCCTGTACATGGCGGCCCGGAGACCCCTGTCTCCTTCCGCGACTTCTGCGTCCGCCATGGCCTCTCGGAGCGCGAGCACGGCCCGTTGCGCCAGCGCCTGGTCGTTCATGTACGGCTGGAGGGTCAGCTCGCGCGAGCCGTTCAGGAGCCTGTTGCCCGAAGGGTCCATCAGCGCCCACTCGAAGCGGTAGACGCCCGGCGCCGTGATCGATAGCGGCATCTGCAGCACGCCGCGCCTGCCGACGACTTTGCCCACGGCGGCCTGCCGCGAACCGTCCGGGCGCACGCAGACGGCCTCGGCCCCAAGCGGCGCATCGCCCGGATTCGGGTTCGCGATTCGGAAGGCGACCTCGCCACCGGTGAGGACATTATCCCAGCCGAGGTTCTCCGGCGCCATGCGTAGCTCGTCCGAACCGGCCGACCCGAGCCACGCGCCGGTCATGCGGTTGTTGCCGCGGTACGTGCGCCACTCGGCGGCGGCATCGACCGACGCGGGCGTCCCCAGACAAAACACCTGGCCCGATTCGCCGCCAGTCACCGCGAATTCGAGACCGGGGCGGTCTTTCACGATGTCGCCGAACGCCGGAGTCACGTTGATCGTACGGTTGTCG
>CAZEAI010000098.1:0-19583 GCA_964510105.1 uncultured bacterium | reverse complement strand
CTGGCCGATCTGAAAGCGCAGCATGGAGACAAGCTAGCGTTCTGGGGCGGCATCAGCACGCAGCAGACGCTGCCGTTCGGCACACCGGACGAGGTCAAGCAGGAGGTCCGCGAGGTGCGCAGGCTCATGTCGGAAAACGGCGGATACATCCTGGCGCCGGCGCAGTCGATTCAGGAGGACGTCCCGGCGGAGAACATCGTCGCGCTCGTCGAGGCGGGGCGGGAAGTGGAGTCTCGCATCTGAGAGAACGTGACAGTAGAGAACTCCTGCCGCATCATACGCATTTGGCGGATTGCGATCACTGCCATATGGAACATTCCTGGGGCGCGCTTTTCAGAGAAGATAATCGCCCTGTGCATCAGTTAGATACGCATCGCGATCAGAGAGCTTAGTAGAGGACCTGTAGAGCTCGGCGCGGTCCAGTGTGGTGCCAATCAGTGCCGTTCGTCCGAATACCGAGGCCAGTGTTGACGTGAAGTGCGGAAGGATGACCGTGTCTGCATTCAGTTCACGTGCGCACCGTATCATGTACTCCGCCAGCGTGTCAACGACATGCGGGACTGACGGATCATGCCAAATATCAACGCACTTGACTTGTGGGCCGAGCGTTGTACCGCCTGCAGTCTCCACATGAAGGATCGCGAAGCCGACCGGATCGCCGTTCCGGAAACACCCAAGTAGTTGCTTCGGTTGCAGGGCCGCATCCGAGCAGTACCAATTGATGAATCGGCTTGTCCGGATGTTTGTGTGCGCATACAGGTGGCGAGTTCGTTGCCACAACGTGTCGAAGCCATCATCGGCCCGAGCGATGACGCGTGTCACCAGGCGATGATCGGCTTTCGCCCTCCAGCGACGGACATGCTGCAGCGCAATGACGACTGGTGCAGAGTATCGGGCCACGAATCGCAGGGCCGGATGGTCCCGAAACCTGCGCGCGAACACGCGAGCCGGATGCTGGAGGTACAGCGTCACGCGAGCACGCTGACGGCGCCGGGGGAAATGCCTGAAGTGCATCTGCTCCAGCAGTTGTACCACGCTTTCGGTTGGCGTTGTGTCGAAGATGACTGAATCGCTGGCCAAGGCGAGCAGCTTGGAGAGAAGCGCGAGGCTGTGTGCTCTGAAGTCGGGCAAGACGTACCATGTCGTGGCATTCGCCGCTCGTGTCTCGCTGCCCGCGAGCTGGAATGGTGTACGCACGACCCCCAGCACACCGACGATCTGCCCGTCGCTTCTGAGTATCCATCCGCGCTCATCGTCGCGGCACATGAATGGGTTCGTGTCCCACCAGTGGAGGAAACGACGTTGCCACTCAGTTGGCGCTCTGCGGGAGGCCAGGCCCGGGAAACAAGCGAGGAGCTCTGCCAAGTCGCCGTAGTCTGCAGGTACGATCGGGTCTACATCAGCCACGATCCGCTATCCCATCGGTGTTGGGTGTTGTCAGGCGCGATTTCTTGAATCGTTCACCATGCCGGTGTTGCCCATCGAGGATAACCTTTGCCGGCACCTTGTACCGTTGTAGCCTGGATAGGCAGTGCAACTGGATGCGCTGCGTGACTGAAGCTAAGCTTTCGGGCGTCGAGAGGCGAACTCTCGCCACGAGAATGCTCCCGGCGAATGCATTCGGCTCTCCGTGGACAGTTACGTCCTCGATGTTAGCGAGTTCCTGAATGGTGGACTCGACCTCAGCGGGGTACACTTTCTCGCCTCCGATGTTCACGATATCGGAGCGCCGCCCAACGATCCGAACATAGTCTCCATCGGTTTCGACAGCATCACCCGTGATAAACCATCCATCATCCGTGAAGGGGTTCGGCGCGTTCAGGTAGCCTAGCATCGCAGACTCCGCCTTTATCTGCAGGATACCGTCGACAACCCGGATAGCATGCTCATCGCCGCCGAGTTTCACCCAGTTGGATTCTGAGTCACGCGACTTCGAGCGAAGCGCCCCGGTTTCAGTCGTTCCGAATTTCTGCTGCAGGATCGCGTTCGGAAACATCTCCCTCGTTCTAGCCAGCGTGGTGCTCGTCATCACCTCCGAGCCGTAGGCAACGTACTTCACGGACGAGGTATCGTGCCTGCGGTACGCCTCACTCAACGCCAGGAGATTCATGAATGTAGGCGTCGTAGGTAGAACCTGTACTCCGTGGCGCTCTATCGCGGCGCAGATGGCATCGGGCGTCCGTTGTGCGACGGTCACCACGCAGCTCATGTTGGAAAGCGCGTAGAAAAGCGCATCGATGCCGCCGATGTGATCAAACATGAGAAATGCCAGTGTCCGGAAGTCCTTGCGGCGCTTCCGGAATTTGGCGAGCAGGCGGACGAAATCATGTACCGCAGCCTTGCTCTTCCCTGTGCTGCCCGAGGAGTAGAGGACGAGTCCGGGATGCCCTGCTTCGCGCAAGCGAGTATAGAGGTCGTGCGTGGCGGTGCGACCCGTCGATACGATGCGCCACTCATCCATCCCGTCGACCACGAGAGCAAACTCGGCAGAGGAAAGCTCTCGGTACTCTTCCTTCTTCTGTTCGTTTTCGATTGCTAGCGGCACGGCAATACATCCGTGCTCAGCGAGTGCAAGCAACGAAGCTACACCGGCCGGCGAGTAGCCGGCCTCCAGCGCCACAGCCGCTCCCACTGGGACGCGGTGCGCATGCAGGGTCTCCAGAGTATCGTCGATTCGTCGCGCCAGATCGCCGTATGTGTATTCATGGTCATGCCAGACAATGGCCGGTCGTTCGGGCTGCTCCCGGAACGCATCGACTAGGAAGTCCATGATCACTGTATACCCCCGAGATAGACAACTTGCCCCGTGACAAAGTCGCTCTCTGGAGCGACAAAGAAGTCGATGATATTCGAAATGTCGGGGAAATCCCCGTAGCGCCGTATCGCCTGTCTATCAATCAGTGCGTTCATCTTCGCCTCCGAGACTGAGCGAACCAGGTCCGTCTTCACAGGTGTGGGACCGACCGCGTTCACAGTTATGCCCATGTCCGCAAGCTCACGGGCCAGTATCTCTGTCAGATTCACGACAGCGGCCTTCGATGCGGCATAGATCGCCTCTCCTTCGAGCCGGAGTGGCGCCGCAACTGTCGCGAAGTTGACGATCCGACCTTGCCCGTTCATCTGCATGACCTTCGCCGCTTCACGGCAGGAGAGGAACGTTCCGAGCACGTTCGTTCGCAGGATAGCCTCGGCAGTGTCTAAAGGAGTGAGTAGAACGTGGTTCATCGAAGCGATGCCGGCGTTGTTGATGAGAACATCGAGCCTCCCGAACCGTTTCCGAACCATGCTGTACATTTCCACAACAGGTTGCTCGTCAGCGATATCGAAGCAGCAATGCATGTAGTTCGGAGCGGTGAAATCAGATTCGCCTCGGCTGCAACCTATCACTTGATAGCCAAGTGAGCAGTAGTACTCGGCCAGGTACCGTCCGATGCCCTTCCGTGCTCCGGTGATGACCATAGTGCGTTCATTCACCATCGAGTTTCCTCTCGAGAGCGCCTTCGATGTAGTCAACAAGAGTTCCGACGGTTCGGAATGGGCTATTCCGCTGCGACATCGCCCGTCCATCGGTCAGCGAGATGTTGGATTCGAAGTCGTCTTGGATTTCCTGCTCAGTTCTGACGACGAACATCACCAGTCCGAGCGAATCCAGAGTGCCACCATCGCCAAGCAACACGGTACTCTCTGATTTCGACAGTTTGTGCTCGTCCGGGAGCGTGTGATTGACGCTGTCGATGACGCGAAATACCACACTGAGAACGCGGTCCTTCGTTGGCATGCTATGGCACTCCTCACGCGAATCCATTGTCATACGGCACTCCTGTCAAGCGGCTCTGTTCTGGCGAGGCTGCAACCAACTGGCGTAGCTTTACCAGCGACCTGATGGTGACCGCATCAGGTGCAAGAGGATCAGCATGCGGTCGGGTTCGGACTCTGTTGTGAACACGCCGCTGGTCTCGCACACGCTTCACTGGCAGGATCGAATGTAATGAATAGCGGCGTTGGATGTACGTCTGCCGTGACCGTGACACCGAACTGCCCGGCCACCGACCGAAGACTGCGACCCTGTTCGATCACGCACCGAACCATACCCTCTCGACCTGCGGGAGCTAATCGTGCATTCTTATGGATGTCCATGCGGGGCTCCTTGCGATGCCGTGTTTCTTATTCCAACCCATAGCATCGCTCGAACGCCCCGTGTGGACAACCTGATGAAAGACCACATCTAGCTTTGATAGCGTGGACGCTTGTCTGGATGGGAAAGAACGGGCTCCCCCACACCACCCCGTTGCGACCCGCTCCGCCCACCGCCATATTGCTCGTGTCCAACGCAGCCGATTCCCATAGCCACCCGAGACGCCGAACGCACTATGATCCGCCTGATTCTGCTTATCGCCCTGACACTTTGCCGGCCCGTTTCAGCCGTGGAGAGCGCTACCATGTCCGTACCCAGCAATATCCCCGACAACATCCGCACCGTTCTGGACGCGTTGACGCCGCTGGCGAACGAACGCGGCGACCGGGAACTCGTCTACCAGTATTCAGTCGGCAACCTGAGCGAGCTGAGCGAGGAAGACGCGATGTGGGTCGTCGCCGAACTCGCGAAACGTGGCATCGGCGTCATCACGAACTGGCAGCCGGGCGCGAATCTGGACGCCGTGGTCGCCGAGGGCATCCGCATCGCCGAGATACAGGAGTCGCTCGGGCTCACCGTCGCCACGGACGCGAACAGCATCCTGCATCGTTTCTACGACGGCGATACCGGCACCGCGCACGTCGATGAGGCGGGAGAGCCGTTCTGGGACGAATCCTTCGCGGGTTCGAAGATGGGATGTCCGTTCGCCCTTGGCCACCGCATGCCGGTGATCCTCGCGCGCGTGGCGGCCTATGCCGAAGCGTATCATGCAGCGGGCGTTCCGCTGGACATCGTCACAGCGGATTGGGAGATCGACGGTCCGCACGAGTGGAACGAGGCGTGGGAGCACTCGAAACGGTGCGCGCGCTGCCGGTCGAACATGCCGAACATCGACGACTTCGCGGCGTTCCAGGCGGCGATGCGACAGCTTCGCGGACAGCTTCTGCGGGAGTGCTACGTCGCGCCGATCCTGCACCGGTTTCCCGACGCTCTCGTGACGAACTACGCCGTGTACCCCAACGACGGATGGCGCTACTGGTACGACTACTTCGAGTACCAGCAGCCCGAACTTCCGCACAAGATGGACCAGGCCGATCGTCACCGCCCGTGGTACAACGACTTCTTCGAGAGCGGCTTGACGCTGGCAATGCCGGTCGTCTACACGTGGTACAACATCCACGACTCGTATCCGGAGTTCACGAACTCCGACTATCGCTGGTTCTACAACATGCTCCTCGTCGGGAGTAACGCCGCCGCGTCGACGCCGCCGGGAATCCCCATAGCGACGTTCGTCCACTGGCACACCACCGCGCCGCCGGCCGAATCGCCGAACGTGCCGCAGATGAGCAGCGAAGCGTATCAGGAGCTGCTGTGGCATCTGCTCCTGCGCGGCCACGACATTTTCTACTCGTGGACGCCGATGGACGAGCTTGCCGAGGAGATCCGGCTCATCCAGGAGGTATACGACGCGTCGCTGGAGCACAACGAGTGGATCGAGTACGGAACTCCCGTCTCGTTCGAGGTCCCGCGTGAGCAGGGCTCCGTTGTCTCCGGGCTGCGCCTGGGCAACCGAGTGCTCGTCAGGCGGACCGATTTCGACGATGCCGCGCGCGACGTGACCATCTCCGTCGACGGCAGGACGGTCAGCGTCCCGGCCGCTCCCGGAGCGTGCCAGGTGATATCGCTGGATTAGTGCCCACGCTAGCCGACCGGACCATGCAGGTCCGGTCGGCTAGCGATCATGCCCCTCACTCTCGCCCCGTTCACACCCGCGCGAACGCCCATCGCCCGGGATCTCGCTGAACATCGCAGGATGTTCACGCGTCCTTCATCGCATCGTCATGTTTGCCTACCAGGTTGTACGTACACACGAGCCCGATGCAACAACGTACCGCGAACTGATCGGGAGGTGTACGATGCTGGGAAGACGACACGCACTCGCGTGGGCGCTGTTGACCGGTGCCCTCCTGTCTCAAGCAACGCCCGCCCAGTCGCCCCGACTGGGACCGACAGCAGCATGGCTTGCTCACGCCCCTCGGATGGAATCCACCGCTAACCAAACGCGCGCACCCTACCTGCGTCTCTCCGCGAGGCGCCCGCAGAATGGAGATGCCTCGGACGGCACGGCGGCCCGCAACGGCGCGTGGGTATCGCTGGCGGCCGGACTGATCTCCGCCAGCCTGGCGTGCAAGTTCGACGTTGACGCCCGAGCTGAGTATGATGACCGCAACGACGCTTACGTCAGATATCAGGGAGCGTACACGAGCGAGAACGTCCGGCACTGGCGGGATCTGCACGATGCGGCGGAGCGCCGTGGAGACGCGGCGATACTGCGGCGCAATGTGGCTTCAGGAGCAGCTTTGGCGGGAATCGGCGTCGGTCTCGCTCTCTGGATCTGGTGGTGAGCCGGAAGGAGGTGGGCGATGACGCTCCGCGCTGCAACGCTCGCGTTGTGCTGTACTGCCATAGCGATGAACGCATGCTCGAGAAAAGACCAGCACATCATGAACAACCCCGCCGACGATCAGGGCACGGACTACGTCGGTCACGAAGTCAGAGACCCGCTCGATCCTCTCAACTCGCCGGTCGTCACGCTGCACGAGCCGCAGGTAGCTGCCCTGGTCGGAATGCCACAGGACTTCTCGGTGGATGCCAGCGACCCGAATCCGGCAGGGCTGGGCCCGGGATCAATCACCGGCCTTGCATGGGATTTCGGCGACGGCACGAGCGTCACCGACGCGCCGTCCTCAACTACGCACACGTTCGCCGAGACCGGTTCCTATACGGTTACAGTCCGCGCCCTGGACAACGACGGCAACCAGGGCAGTAGCAGCATCCGCGTCCCCGTGGCCTCGGGCACGCCACCCATCGCGCCGCCGGAGACGTGGACCTCCGCCCCACTCCTGCCGACGGCGAGGGAGTTCGCCGGCGCGGCAACCATCGACGGCTGGCTGTACGTCGTCGGCGGCGGCACGCGCGGAAACGGGATCCTCAATTCGCTCGAAGTGTACGTGGCGCCGTGGAACTTCTGGCTGGTCGGACCGCCCATGTCCAGCGCGCGCCGTTCGCTGGGCGCAGCGGCCGTCGATGGCGTGCTGTATGCCGTCGGCGGACACGATGGTACTCGCCCGGTCGGCACTATGGAGGTGTTCGATCCAGGACCGGGTACGTGGACCACGACGGCTCCGATGCCGACGCCACGTCACGGGATGGCTGTGGTCGAGGCGAGCGGTAGAATCTACGCCATAGGTGGCACCGGCGGCGCGAACGGAGAGAACCCCGTTTCGGCTGTTGAAGTCTACTATCCAGCATCAGCGACCTGGACGGACGGTGCGCCGTTACCTTCGCCCAGGGGGCAGGCAGTCGGAGCCAGCATTGGCTCTCGGATATACGTTGTGGGCGGGGATACCGATTCGCTACACGTCTATGATCTGCGCACAAACGCCTGGACGGTCGGTGCGTCGATGCCGGCCAGCCATCTGAGAGTGCCGGTGGCAGCCGCGATCGGTGGCATGTTCTACGTGCTTGGCGATTACGGAGGCACCGGTCCGAACTCGGTCTACATCTACGATCCCGTCTACGACACGTGGTCCGAAGGGCCGCCGCTCGAACGAGGGCGATGGGACCCATGTGGCGCCGCATCGGATGGCCGTTTGTTCGTAGTGGGCGGTAGCCGCCTACCGTGCGACGACAGCATCTGGTGCATATTCGGCGGCATCAACGCCGTGAGCGATTTCGACATCCTGGGGCCCTAGGCGCACAAGCCGCCTGACAATATAGTGTTACGCAGCGCGGCACGGGTCGGATAATCCACCCGCGAAAAAAAAGATGCCGGCATGCTCAATAGCACTATGTTTCCGGCGAATTGCATCTCTACATTTAGTAGCAGTAGGTCCTGACCCACTGGACCGCGCACCACGACCGCCCATCCCCGAGGGTGCTTTCTCGGTCTACATCGCTCACTTCCCGAGGCCGGGACACATCAACCCAATAACTCCCACAACGCAAAGCCCATAGTGGGCCGGAGTATGCCACATGCTTCGCCAACCACTCCCCGCGTACGTCGCGGCGTGGCTCGAAGAGAAAGGCGTGACGCAGGACGATATCCTGCTGTCGTCGCCGAACGATATCACATTCGAAGGCGCCTACGCCGAGCGCTGGGTCGTCGTAACACGCGACGCCGTCCTGATGATCCGAGAGCGCGACGGCGCAGTCGAGATCGCGCGCGAATACCCGATGGCGGATATAGAGGAGGCCCGCGTCGATCCGCGCGTGGGCAGCGGTTTCCTCCAGGTGAAAGTGGCGGGCGCGTGGGCTGAGGTCGCGCGTTTCTCAAACGCCCGAGCGACGTGGTTCGAGCGCATCGCCGCGAAGATCACGCGCCTGACGGAGACGGGGGAGTTCTTCCTGACTCCGGAGGACGAAGAGGAGCAGAATCGCTGCCCGACGTGCGGCCTGCTGCTCCACAGCGCGACCGACGTGTGCCCGCGCTGCATCAACAAGCACCGCGTGTTCGGCAGACTCATACGGATGATGAAGCCGTACTGGCCGTGGGCGGCGGCAGTCCTCGCGCTGGTGTTCGCGGGCATCGGGCTGGACCTGATCCCGCCACAGTTGTCCCGCATCCTCATGGACGACGTCTTTGTCCGCGATGCGGAACGCGGCTTGCTGATGCCCACGTGGGCGACAGACATCATCGGCACGAGCCCGATCGCGATGCTCTTCTGGGTGGTCTTCCTCGGCATGGCCGGCGTACAGCTACTTCGCATCGTCGTGAACATATTCATCACCCGGCTATCGGTGATGGTCGGGACCAAGATCACGTACGACTTGCGCCATCGGCTCTTCGCGCGGCTCTCCGAGCTTTCCGTGAAGTACTACGACCGCCACCAGGTCGGCATCCTCATGACGCGAGTCACCAGCGATACCGAGGCACTGCACGGATTCATCACGCAGTCCACGCAGGGATTCCTGGTGAACATCCTGCTGCCGGTATTCATCGGCGTAGCGCTGTTCCGCATGAACGTCGAACTCACGCTGTACGTGCTGATTCCCGCGCCGTTCGTGATCGTGTCGACGTACTACTTCTACGAGCACATCTACCCCCGGTACTACAAGTTCTGGGATGGCCAGTCGAAGCTCGCCGGCATGCTCAACAGCGCGCTGAGCGGAGTTCGCGTCGTAAAGGCGTTCGCGCAGGAGCAACGCGAGACGAACCGCTTCGATACCCTCAGTGGAAATCTCCGGTCAGCGCGGCGACAGGTCGATATGGCGACCGGGACGTTCTATCCCATCGTCGGCTTCATCTTCGGGCTTGGCGGGTTGATCGTTTGGTTTGTCGGCGGTCGATACGTGCTCGAGCAGCGCTACGGCATGACGCTCGGCACGCTGACGGCATTCACGTCATACCTCGGCATGTTCTACGGGCCGCTGAGCAACCTGACATACATCTCGTCGTGGCTCACGTCCTTCATGACCGCGTCGCAGCGCATCTTCGAGGTGCTGGACACGGAGCCCGAAATCACAGAGGCGCCGACTGCTCAGCACATGCATATGTGCAGCGGGGGCATCGAATTCCGCGATCTGACATTCGGGTATGATCGCCACAATCCGGTGATCCGGGACGTCTCGCTGGAGATCCAGCCCGGCGAGATGATAGGCGTCGTCGGGCGGTCAGGCTCTGGGAAGACGACGCTTGTGAATTTGCTGTGCAGATTCTACGAGCCCGATCAGGGCGGCGTTCTCATCGACGGCGTCGACATTCGCGAGCTTCACAAAGACGACGTGCGAAGGAATATCGGCCTCGTGCTGCAGGAACCGTTTCTCTTCCGCGGCACCGTCATGGAAAATATCGCGTACGGAAGACCCGACGCCGCAATCGAGGACGTCATGCGCGCGGCGAAGGCGGCCAACGCCCACGAGTTCGTGATGGGCATGTCGGACGGCTACGATACGAAGCTCGGCGAGTACGGCGCCGGGCTTTCCGGGGGCGAGCGACAGCGCGTCAGCATCGCTCGCGCGCTTCTCTACGATCCTGCGATTCTGGTACTCGACGAGGCAACGTCCAGCGTGGACACGGAATCGGAGAAGAGCATACAGGAAGCCCTCTCCGTGGTGACGAAGGGTCGCACGACGATAGCCATCGCGCACCGTCTGTCCACGCTCAAGAACTCCGACCGCATCGTAGTGATGAACGACGGGCGGATCGTGGAAGTTGGCACACACCATGAACTCATGGATCTTGGCGGGACATACCATCGACTCGTGAAGATCCAGACGGAACTCACGTCCGAGCCGACGGTTGAGCGGCTGGAACTTGAAACGGCAAACGCCTAGATGAGGTATTCCCAGTGACAACAAGTGTCGAAGCACCCGTGCGCGAGGAGTATGGCGGGATCGATTTTATCGATACGCAGAGCATCGCCATCGAGGAGTCCCAGTTATCGGGGCTGGATATCGCCGTCGGCGAGCAGCGTTACGAAGGGGTCCGCGCGTCGCTCGCGCAGCCGATTACCGATCCAGAACGCAATGTCAGCCTGCGCGTCGGCGCGACGAAGGGCGAAGAGACAGAGATCGGCATGATTCGCGATCTCGGCGAACTCTCTGGGGAGCAGCGTCAGCTCGTCGAACGCGAGCTGAGCAAACGCTATTTCCTCCACGTCGTACACAAGATCGTGGGCGTCAAGGAGAAGTACGGCTTCCTCTACTTCGAGGCGGAGACGAGCAAGGGGTACCGGAAGTTCGCGGTGCGCTATGAGTACAACCGCGTGCAAGAGTACAGCGAGCACGGCCGCGTTATCCTGGATACCGACGACAACCGCTACATAATTCCCGATCTACGGTTGCTCAGATCCGAGGAACGGAAGGCGTTCACGCGGTACATCTACTGGTAGAGACCACTCAGTGGGAGGCCCGCACGGCCTCCCACGACTGCATCGCCGATTTGCGTTCGCTGCCCCAGCGGTAACCGCCTATGGCGCCGGATTCCCGCACCACGCGGTGGCAGGGGATGAGGAATGCGACGGCATTCCGCGCCACGGCACCGCCGACTGCGCGGGCGGACCCCGGTCGACCGATCTTGCGCGCGACATCCCCATAGCCCACCGCCGCTCCAGGCGGAACGGATAGCAGCGCTCGCCAAACCTGGACGTGGAAGTTCGTCCCACCCACCAGCACCCGCAGCGGTCCGCACGACCCGTCGAACGGCGCGTCGAATAGGCGAGACATCATTCCCCCGGTTTCGTGGCGCGCCTCCAGGAACCGCGCGTTGGGGAACCGCTCTCGCGCCTCGTTCAGTGCGTCGTCGGGTTCAGCGTCGACGAATGACAGCCCGCAGATGCCCCTGGGCGTCGTGCATATGAGGCCCTGCCCGAACGGCGTTTTGTGGAACCCGTAGGCGATGTCGAGGCCGGCTCCTCCGGCGCGGTGCTCACCGGGCGTCATCGCTTCGATGGTCACGAACAGGTCGTGAAGACGGCCCAGGCCCGAAAGGCCGGTCTCGAACGTTGCATCCAGCAGCGAGCCGCTTCCGGACATCGCCAGCTTCGCGCGCTGGACGTTGAGCGCTTGGAGGAATCGCTTCGGCCCGACTCCGGCCCATGCGGTGAATGTCCGCTGGAAGTGGAACCGGCTCATCCCGATGTGCCCCGCCACTTCGGAGAGGGTCGGGTTGCGCTCGCGATTGTCGCGCAGGTAGGCGATGGCACGTGCCATCCTGTTGTATGTATCATCCGCCATCTCTTACAGCCTCCGTCAAGTGAGCGTTGGAGATAACGTATCGCCGCGTGTGCGCGCCCGCCACCCGGAAATTGCCGTTACGCGCCAATCCTTGCGACCATGAGCGGCGCTCGGTACTCTCATGGCCGCACCGGTTGCCCGACGAACTCACGACACATCCACATCGGAACTCGCACGATGGACCAGCACAAAGTAGTGAGCATCGACCTCGGTGAGCGAACGTATCCGATCGTCATAGCGAACGACGCGCTGGACGACCTCGGCGAACGCGTCCAGGCAGTCGCACCGGGGAGCCGCGCCGCGGTGGTGTCCGACGACACCGTCGCTCCGTTGTACGGTGCAAGGGTGCGGGCGAGCCTCGAGCGGGCGGGGTACGAGACGTTTGAGGTCGTCGTCCAGGCGGGAGAGCGATACAAAACCCTCGACACGATCGAGACGATCCTCGACGCGCTTCTCGACGCCCGGTCCGACCGCAACTGCGTCGTTGTCGCGTTGGGGGGCGGGGTCCTTGGCGACATGGCGGGATTCGCGGCGGCCATCCTCCTGCGCGGGGTGCGCGTTGTGCAAGTTCCCACTACCGTCGTGGCGCAGGTCGACGCGAGCGTGGGCGGCAAGACGGGCGTGGACCACCGTCGTGGGAAGAACCTCATAGGCGCCTTCCATCAGCCCTCCCTTGTCTTCATCGACGTCGCGACCCTCGACACGCTGCCCGAACGCGAGTTGCTAGCAGGCCTGGCGGAAGTCGTGAAGCACGCGGTGATCCGCGATCCCGACCTGTTCGAACTGCTGGAGCGCGAGATCGACTCGTTCGCCATGCGGCGAACGAACGCGGATGCGTGGGTCCAGCTCATGACGCGCAACTGCGAGATCAAGGCTGAAGTCGTTTCGCAGGACGAGCGCGAAACCGGGCTGCGGGCCATACTGAACTACGGCCACACAGCCGGGCATGGCATCGAGGTACTGGGTGGCTTCGAGCGATACCGGCACGGCGAGGCGGTACTGTTCGGCATGATAGTCGCCGGAGAACTCGCGTACGCCCGCAGAATAGCTGACGACGAGTTCCGAGCACGGCAGTGCGCGCTGCTCTGCAGAATCCTCCGGCAGCCCTGGCCCACCGGTATGGATGCTGCGGACGTTTGGGACGCGATGCTTTCCGACAAAAAGGCGCGCGACGGTTCCGTCGTGTTCGTGCTGCCCCGTCGCATCGGCGCGGTGGAGCTGGTCGGCGATGTGGCGCGCGACGAGTTCTCGGCGGCGTGGAACGCGGCGGCTACCTCGGTCGGGGCGCCCCCATCCTGATGTGTGGCGTAGAGGGCTCTCTGCCTGGCTTTCCGTTGCCCGTATAGGCGATAGCGTACGGGACGGGCGTATCCCACGGCGTGAGGTCGAAGCCACACTTGTCCAGCACCGGAGCGTAAGCGCCGACAAGCGTCGGCCAGCGGTTGCCGCCGTTGACGAAGTAGATCACTTCGCCGCTGGCGATCGCGGCCCCGTCGGCACCGAAGTCGAGCGGCGAGCCGGGCACGGTTCTCAGCGCCCACGGTTGCGAGTCGCCATCGAACGCCATCACTTGCGGGACGCTCCAGATGACTGCCGTCGAATCGTCGGGACGCTCCAGCGTTCCGCCGACCAGGTAGATACGGTCCCCTACGGTCACTGCGTCGAATCCCGCGCGACTATCCGGAACCGTCGAGATCGACTCCGCCGGCACCAGCTCCCCTAGCGCGAGCCAGCGATCTTTCGAAGGGATATAGGCGTAGACGCTGTCATGCGCGGTCGCGTTCACGAAACCGTAGTCTACCCGCCCGGCGCTGAAGCTGCCGAACATGAACAGCGTGTCGCCAAGCACAGCAAGCGGCCCCATCACATCGCCGCCCGGACGAGAGGCGCGTTCGAGCCATTCGCCCGTGGACGTGTCATACGCCAGCATTCTCCGGTCCGTGGGGTATGACGTCCAATCGCGTGCCGGATCGATCCGGTCGAGGCTGGAGAACGCGTAGACGGTGTCGCCCAACGCGACTGCTGAATGGATCGCTACGCCCGCGGGCACGGTGCCCGCACTCGCCCACGCGCCGGTGCCTGGATCGTAGACATCGACAGCGTCGCTTCCCTCTCCGCCCATGGCATACACCACGCCGCCGGAGCCGACCATCGCGAAGTCCGCCCGGACACTCGGCATCGGCGCAAGTGTCGACCACTGCGAGGCGCCTGGATCGTACTGCTCGAAAACGCCGTCGGGCCAGGCGGCGTACACGAGATCACCCGCGGAGGCCAGCCGCACACCCGTCAGCGTTCTTGGTGTGCGTTCCTCCGTCGCATATGGGGACGGGCACGTCGTAAACGACAACTTCGGGCTCTCATGGGCTACGACCAGGCTCGTTCCGTCGATGCGAATCGCGGCCATCCAGATCCAGAACGTCTGATCCGAAGGGAAGCCCGTGAAGGGTATCACCGCGCCCTGGCTTCCGGCGTCGACTTCGAACACCGGTGCAGTGAGAATCGTCAGTGTGTCTGTATCGGCGATGCCGACGAGGTAGCGGTACGCGATCGTGCTGTCCTGAAGGGTCGACTCCCACGAAAACGCCATGCTGTGATAGTTCACGAGTTCGCCGATGACGTCGACGGTGATCTCACCGAGGTCCGCGTCGGGGTCCACGTTGGGCTCCGCGGCGCGGTTCTCACACGACGCACCTAGCAGCGCCAGCGGCAGAAGCACCGCGCTGACGAGTGCGGTGATGGATGAGCGTGCGTGCATGGAAACTCCTCGCGTAGTCGTGCAGTAGCGATACGTTGGGTGGGCGCGACTCACGGAATATACCCCGAGGGAAACGCGGTCTGCACGGTGCGCGATTCGGCGGGAGCGTGGAACTCAGCGACGCTCGGCCAGAAACGATTCCACTTCCAGGCGACTGGGCGCCGACGGTTGGGCGCCTCGCCTTGTGACGCTGATCGCGGCGGCGGCGTTGGCGAAGCGCAGTGCCTCGGTCACATCTCGACACTCTCCCAGCGCGACGGCGAGTGCACCGCTGAAGACATCTCCCGCGCCAACAGTGTCGATCGGATCGACAGGAATCGCAACAACATTAACTGACCGGCCCTCGGCGAAATACAGCGCACCGTCAGAGCCGCAGGTGATGACGACGTTCTTCACGCCGAGTCGCCTCAGCGCGTCGGCTGCATCGAGCCGACCTCCTTCCGATGCGATGTCCAGACCTGCGAGTTGCGCCGCCTCGGTTTCGTTGGGAGTGATCCAATCGACGTGCTGAAGGAGGCCGCGGTCGAGTTCCTGTGCGGGGGCGGGATTCAGCAGCGTTGTAACGCCGGCTTCGTGGGCGATCTCAAGCGCCCGCCACACCGCGTCGAGCGGTACCTCCAGTTGCATGACCTGCACGTCCGCGTTCCGAATCGCCTCGCTCGCCGCGTCAATGTCTTCGCCCGTAAGAAGCGAGTTCGAGCCCGGCGCAACCACGATCGCATTTTCACCGTCGTCGGCCACGACGATGAGAGCGACTCCCGCGTGCGCGCCGTCCACTCGCCGTACGTTCCCGATCTCGATGCCGTCGGCCCGAAGCCCTGCGATGGCGGCGTCGCCGAATTCGTCCCGTCCGATGCAGCCGACAAAGGATACGTCGCCACCCAGTCGAGCCGCGGCTACGGCCTGATTCGCGCCCTTGCCACCAGGTGCAACGGAGAATTCGCCGCCGATGATTGTTTCGCCTGGGGCGGGTATGCGTGGCGAGGAGACTACCAGATCGGTGTTCGAGCTTCCCACTACCACGATTCGCGGCGTCTTCATCGTAGAAGTCCTCACGCGTACCAGCGCTGAACCGGCAGCCGGTCCTGTGTAGCCATGAGCGTACCGAGCAACTGAAGGCGCAACTCGTCGCGGATCCCACGGGAACCGGGGTCGTTCCAGAGGTTTCGCGTTTCGTCCGGGTCGTTGCGCCGATCGTAAAGCTCGCCGCAGTCGCGCCCCGCATAAGCGGTGAGCCGGTGCTCAGCGGTGGTGAGCGTCCGGAGACGTTCGGAAACGTAGTCGTCATCATTCTCGGTCAATGCCGCGGTGCGCGGATTCGGGCCTGCATCGCGGAGGAAGTCGCGAATCGAGACCCCCCTCCACGCCGTCAGGTTGCTCCACGCCGCACATGTCCAGGACCGTGGGAGCGATGTCGATGGTTGATCCTACTTCACCCTCGATGTCGCGGGGACATATGTTGCCTGGGTGGCTCCAGACGTACGGCACGTTGAGCAGCCCGTTCCAATGAAACGGCCCTTTGTACATGAACCCGTGGTCGCCGAGGAAATCGCCATGGTCCGCGCAGTATATGACGATCGTGTTCTCCCGTAATCCGGTGTCGTCCAGAGCCGCCGTGATGCGTCCCACCGCGTTGTCGATAAGCTCGATCATCGCGGCGGTGAGGGCTCGACCGCGACGGAAGAGCGCCGCCGGCAGCGATGACAGGTCGATGGTACCGCCTCCGCTGTACCGCTCTATCTCGCCGTGGAAGGCGCGTTGGTAGTGCGGGGGCCAATCCGCGAAATCGTCGTCGTCCGCGGGAATCGGGGCCGGCATGTCAGCGGGGTCATACCTGCCGGCGTACTCGGCCGGTGGGCAGAAGGGGTGATGGGGATCCGGGAAGGATACCATCGCGAAGAATGGGCGGTCGCTGGGTTCGCGCAAGTAGTCCTCGGTGATCTCGCCGAGCCACGTGGAGTGGTGGAGTTCCGCGGGAAGCGGGTACGGGAACATGTCGGAGGAGCCGTCAGGGTACTGAGGCGGACGTTCCCGCAACCGTTCGAGTGCCCCACGCTCGCGCAGCCAGTCGCGATACCCTCCCCACACGCCGTTACCGTGTCCGCCGGCGAACGCGACCTTTTGGAAGCCGTAGTAGTCGCCGGCGATGGGCGGCTCATCCGCGTCATCCCACAGCCAATGGAGTTCCCTGCTGGGGCAGTTCTCATCCGGCGACGGCCCGAACGGAGCCAGGTGCAGCTTCCCGAAGGACGCGGTTTCGTAGCCCGCCGCCGACAGGACCGTCGGTAGCGTAACCTCCGTCTCCCGAAGGATCATACCGGTCATCCGCGCGCCGTGGGAGGACGGATACCGACCGGTGAGCATCGTCGAGCGGGAGGGTGTGCACGTTGGGTGCGTCGTGAATCCGTTCCGGTAGCGAACCCCCGACTCGGCCAGAGCATCGATGTTGGGGGTCCGAACCGGGTATCCCGCGCACCCGAGCATGTCCCCGCGTTGCTGATCGGTGACGATGAGCAAGACGTTGGGACGCGTATCCGAAGTCATGTCCGTGTTCCTCCAGCGAGCCGATCCGACCTCTGCACAATAGACGCCGGTACTGGTCGGGTCCACTCCCGGAGAGGCACGTCTGGCGTCGCGGAGGGAGCCGCGGTATCTTCACCAATGAAGTGGATCGCACCTCGAACAGCGGACCTCAACCCGGATGTCGCCGATGGATCGCAAGCAGGTACTTTCTCTGGGCGTACTCGCGTCGGGAGGCGGGTCGAACATGCAGGCGATCATCGACCGCGGCGCCGAGGGGTCGCTCGATGCGCGCGTATCTGTCGTGATCAGCAACAACTCCGGTTCCGGCGCGCTTGCACGGGCTCGCAGGCATGGCATCCCCGCGGTGCACGCGAGCCGCCTCACGCATCCGGACCCCCACGACCTCGACTCCGCAATCGCCAACACGTTTCGTCGCCACGAGGCGGACTGGGTCGTTCTGGCGGGGTACATGCGGCAGCTCGGGCCCGTGGTGTTGGATGCGTTTCGGGGTCGGATACTGAACATCCATCCCGCGCTCCTGCCGAAGTTCGGCGGCAAGGGCATGTACGGGATGCACGTCCACACGGCGGTGCTGGCGGCGGGTGAGACCGAATCGGGCGCGACGGTTCACCTCGTTACCGAGGACTACGACGCGGGGCCGCCCCTCGCACGAAAGCGTGTTCCCGTTCTCCCGGGAGACACTCCCGAGGTGCTCCAGAAGCGCGTTCTCGCTGTGGAACACGAGGTGTACGCCGACGCGATCCAGGCGCTGGCGGATGGGCGATTGGTCGTTGAGGGCGGACTTCCCAGTGTGGTGATCGAGTAGGCGGCAACGGCAATACGTTGCATCGGACGCCGCTCCGGTGCTACCTTGGATAACTGTATCGCATGGGTATGATTCGTCCCCTCGTCGCTCCGATGGTTGTATGACGTACAAGGCTGTTCAGGAAACCGATCTTCCGGGCGTCGAACTCTACGCGCGCGGCAAAGTCCGCGATGTGTACGACCTCGGTAATAACCTCCTCATCGTCGCCACCGATCGCGTCAGCGCGTTCGACGTGGTCATGCCTACGCCGGTGCCCGGCCGCGGTGTGATACTGACGCAGATGTCGTTGTTCTGGTTCAAGCTGATGGACGACATCGTGGCGAACCATCTTGTGACCGCCGAAGTCACCCAGTATCCCGCGCGCCTGCAGGACCACGCGGACCAGCTCGAAGGGCGGTCGATGATCGTACGCAAGGCAGATCGCGTTGACATCGAGTGCGTCGTGCGCGGTTACCTCGCGGGGTCCGGCTGGAAGGACTACCAGACGACCGGCGCTGTGTGCGGACACGACCTTCCGGCGGGGCTTCGCGAAAGCGATCGTCTGCCGAATACGATATTCACTCCATCGACCAAGGCTGAGTCGGGGCACGACGAGAACGTCTCCCGCGAAGAGGCAGCGGAGCTGGTAGGCGAGGAAATCGCTACCGACCTGGAACGACTGAGCATCGCCCTCTACGAGCGCGGTCGCGCATACGCCGATGGCCGCGGCATCATCATCGCCGATACGAAGTTCGAATTCGGTTGGATCGACAACCGCCTTACCCTTATCGACGAAGCGCTTTCCCCAGATTCATCGCGGTTCTGGCCGAAGAGCGAGTATGAACCCGGCCGTTCGCAGGACAGTTTCGACAAGCAGTTCGTGCGCGACTATCTGGATACCCTCGAAGATTGGGACAAGACACCTCCCGGGCCGGTGCTACCGCCTGAGATCGTCGAGCAGACGCTGGCGAAATACCAGGAAGCCCACGATCGCCTCGTTGGCGCCTCACACGAACACGAGGGGGTCTAGCACGTGTCTGTCCAGCGCGCCCTCATCAGCGTCTCCGACAAGTCCGGCGTCGTGGATTTCGCGCGGCGGCTCGTCGACGAATTCGCAGTCGAAGTCCTTTCAACCGGCGGCACCGCACGGGCGCTCAGCGAAGCGGGAGTAGCGGTCACCGAAGTTGCCGCATTCACCGGTAGTCCCGAGATCATGGATGGTCGCGTGAAGACGCTCCATCCGGCCGTCCACGGCGGCATCCTGTGTCGACGGGACAACGCCGACGACCTGACGCTCATCGAGAGCGGCAGCGTCCGCCCCATCGATCTCGTGGCTGTCAATCTGTATCCATTCCGGGAGACCGTCGCGAACCCCGCGGTGCAGCTTGACGAAGCTATCGAGCAGATCGACATCGGCGGCCCAACGATGATTCGGTCTTCGGCCAAGAACCACAAGTGGGTTGCGGTGGTGACCGATCCGGTGGACTACGACGTGGTGCTTGCGGACATGTCGAGCAACGGCGGCGATGTGGGCGGAAGTCTTCGCGGGCGACTCGCGGTGAAGGCGTTCCATCACACCGCGGGATACGATACGGCCATCTACACGTATCTGAGTCGAGAGACCGCGG
>CAZEAI010000097.1:0-19641 GCA_964510105.1 uncultured bacterium | reverse complement strand
CGCCACCGCGTCCATGTTCACGGCGGTGCGGATAGTCTCCGCGTCGGTGTTGGGCGCGACGATGAACGTTGCGCCGGCGTCGATGGCGGCCCTCGCACGCTCCTCGTTGGTGACCGTTCCCGCGCCGAGCACCACGTCGTCACCGATGGTGCCTGCCAGGCGCTGGATCACGTCTGTCGCGCCGGGTACGGTGAACGTAACCTCGACGACGCGAATGCCACCGTTGAGCACGGCTTCTACCGCTCGCTCGGCACCTTCGGGCGAGGAAGTCCGCACGACGGCAACGATGCCACCGTCGAGTATATTCCGCAAGATGTCTTCACGCTTCATCGGGATTTACCGGTCAGTGTCCAGGGCTCGCCGCGAGGCGCTCGTTTCGCGAGGCGATGCTCGTTAATCTTCACAACTTCCGACGAGGCTAGAAGGTAGCGTTCGCCTCGTTCCGGTGCATAGGGCCGACCCCTCGGAAAAGGTCCCGTTGAGAGGTTGACGTGTCCCCGTCGGGGCGTCTAAATTCGGCAACGTGACCATGTCGCCCGTTTCGCGACGTGATGTCGTCGTCGCGAGTACGCGCACCGGGGAGGACCTTGGGTCCATGTGGCAGGAGCTGCCTCCATTCACGCGGGAGTGGTCGGAAGACGACTGGGAGTACTATTTCGGTGAGCAGGACCGGCAGTACCAGCTCTCCGACGATGCACGCGACTCGGCCGGTCATCCCGACGAATGCCCCCTGGGCGCCGACGATGCCGATACTGACCCCCCTCTTCTCGCGGATGGCGCACCCAGCGACGACCCCCGTAACGAGGATTGGCTTGAGCGCGAGCTGAACGAGATACCCTCGTGGCGCGCAGCCGTCGAGTTCGGCAACTACGCCTACGAGTACGTTGCTCCGATATGCCAGGGCCAGGAGGGCGGCCCGCGCGAGTATGTCCTGCGCACATTGTGCCACGAAAGCTACCTCGTGCAGGATTACATCGCCGCGGGACACGATATCGGCTACGAAGAAGAGACGCTCTGCGGCAACATTGCGCTCTGTCGGCGCGCGATGTCCGCTCTCGCGCGTTGCGAGCAGTGCCTTGAACGCATTGCAGGCAAGGACCGGGAGGCGCATGGCGCACTCGTCTCCCGCGCAGGCGTCGCCAAGGCATTCCTAACCCGTCGAATACAAGAACTTCGCGATATGGTCTGGTGGCGCTGAGCGCGCCGGCAGATGCTCTGACGCTGCGCGACCGCCTCGGCGCGCGACTCACCATGTTCCAGTGACCGAACGGAGAAGTATGTCCAGCGGACCCACCGTGCAGATCGTCGGCCAGGGCGGACGAGAACACGCTCTGGCGTGGATACTCGCCAACCAGGATACGGCAGGCCGAATCATCGTCGCGCCGGGAAACGCCGGCATCTCCCAGATCGCCGAATGCCACGACGTCGCGGCGACCGACCTTGACGGCCAGATCGAACTCGCGCGCAGAGAGCGGCCCGACCTTGTGCTGGTCGCACCCGACGACCCTCTGGCGCTTGGCCTCGTCGATCGCATGGAGGAGGCGGGCTTTCCCGCATTCGGACCGACAGCGCGAGCCGCGCGCATCGAGAGCAGCAAATCGTACGCGAAGAATCTCATGGCGCAGGCCGGGGTCCCAACAGCGGCTTTCCGCGTATTCAGCGACGCTTCCGACGCGACCGACTACGTCCGCTCGGCGCCACACCGCGTCGTGGTCAAAGCGTCCGGGCTCGCGGCCGGCAAAGGCGCGATCGTGCCCGAATCAAAGGATGAAGCGATCGCGGCGATCCAGCAGATCATGGTCGACCGAGCGTTCGGCGCCGCGGGCGATGAAGTCGTTGTCGAGGAGTTCATGGAGGGCGAGGAGGCGTCGCTGTTCGCCATCTGCGACGGTACCCACTACCACGCGCTCGTGCCGGCGCAGGATCACAAGCCGGTCTTCGACGGCGACACCGGGCCGAATACCGGTGGCATGGGCGCATACGTTCCGGCGCCGGTGATGACTCCCGAGCTGATAGCCGAAGCCTCGGAGCGTGTGATCGAGCCGACGCTCGCGGCTCTCGCCGCCGACGGGTGCCCATACAAGGGCGTGCTCTACGTCGGCCTGATGATCGGCCCCGAAGGGCCGCGCGTGGTTGAGATCAACAGCCGCTGGGGCGATCCCGAGGCGCAGGTGCTCGTGCCTCTCCTTGAGACGGACATGTACAACCTCATGGTCGCGTCCATTGACGGCACGCTGGACAAGACCACGATTCGCGAGCGCCAGCAGGCCGCAGTGGTCGTGATGCTTGCGTCGGGCGGATATCCCGATTCCTACCCGAAAGGACTACCAATCACGGGCCTGGACGCGGCGGCGGAGCACCCCGGCGTGACGCTGTTCCATTCGGGCACCGCACGCGACGGCGACGCGTACGTGACGAACGGCGGGCGAGTCCTGGGAGTCACCGCCACGGCGGACGACATCGCCACGGCCATCGACCGCGCGTACAACGCCGTCGACGACATCTCATTCGAGGGGATGCACTACCGTCGAGACATCGGCCATCGCGCGCTTGCTCGTCTGACGTAGACCGCCACCACGGAGATACGCATGACCGACACACCGCCCCGCGTTCTCATCATCATGGGCAGCCCCTCGGACCTACCGATCATGGAGAAGGTGGCGGCTCAGCTCGACGAATTCGGTATCACGCACGAGACCGTGATATCGTCGGCCCACCGCAATCCTGATCGCACGTCGGAACTGGCGCGTGGCGCACGTGAACGGGGAATCCGAGTGATCGTCGCGGGAGCCGGCCTCGCCGCCGCGTTGCCCGGAGTCATGGCCGCGCACACGTCGCTGCCGGTGATCGGCGTTCCGCTGGCGTCCGGCGCGCTCAACGGCGTCGACAGCCTGTACAGCATCGTGCAGATGCCGCCCGGCGTGCCGGTGGCCACCGTCGGGATCGGCGCCCACAAGAACGCGGCGATACTCGCGGCGCAGATCATCGCACAATCCGACGACGCCGTCGCCGCGAAGATCAAGGAGTTCCGGCAGAAGCAGTCAGGCGCGTGACAGACGCAGAGACCCCGGATGCGTACGATCTCCGCGCCGAAGCCTACGCGCGAAGCCGTCCCGGTTACCCGGTCGAAACCATCGACGCGCTGAGGCGAGGGACCGGACTCAAACCGTCGCACGTCGTCGCCGACGTCGGGTCCGGCCACGGCCCGTTCGCGAAGCTGTTCCTGGAGAACGGCAACGAGGTGTACGGCGTCGAGCCCGGCGAGGGTATGCGTACGACCGCGGAGCGCCTTCTCAAGGACTACCCCCGATTCACAAGCGTCGCCGGCACCGCCGAGAGCACCTCGCTGCCCGATTCCTCGATGGACCTCGTCACGGGCGCGCAGGCGCTGACCTGGTTCGACCCGGAACCCACGAGACGAGAGTTTCAGCGAATCCTGAAGCCGGGCGGGCATCTGGCGTTCGTCTGGTATCAGCCGAAAGGCGATACACCGTGGATGCAGGAATCCGGTGCGCTCTTCGGACGCTGGAGCGAACAGTACGCGGGCAACGTGCAAGCGCGGTATAATCGCACGGAAGTGCTCGGTGTTCTGCTTCCGGAACGCTCCGAAACCACCTTCGATCGCGAGATCGCGGAGACCTGGGAGCGCAGCCTCGACGCGTACGTATCGACTTCGTACGTGCCACTGCCCGATACGCCGAACGGCGCTCGCGAGATCGAGGATCTACGCGCGCTCTTCGAGCTACATCAGGTGAACGGACTGGTGCAGTTCAGATACGTCGTGAAGCTCTGCTGGGGCACGTTGTAGCCGCGCTCACCCCTCCCACGGAACTCGTTCGCCGAGCAGGTCGACGGGCTCTCCCCATGCCCATGCCGGCATGTCGGCGGGCGGTGAGTACGCGAACGTCTCGTCGTCGGACTCATACGGTGCCACGCTGCGCTGGTAGAGCGCGAACTGGTACATCCGGCACCGCTCCCGCATGACCTCCTCGGCGAACCATCGGTACTTCCGATTCCACGAAACGGCTCGGCTGTCGAAGTACACAACGCGTCGGAGCTGGTCGCTCCTATTTGCCGCGCTGCCGTGAAGCACCTTCACGTGGTGGAGGATCACGTCGCCCGGTTCGACCTCGGCCGGGATAGCGCCGGGCAGCCTGAAATCCCGATGGCCACGCTCAATCAGCGCGTTCGCTTCGTCCGCCGGGAGGAGATGACTGCCCGGGACGACCCACACCCCGCCGTTCGCCGAGCTCGATTTGTCGAAGTAGAAGTCGATATTGAAGACGCGCTCGTCGCCGTCCACGGACTTGTCATCGCGATGCCACGGTACCGACGAACCGGTCGACGCCAGCTTGAACACAAGCGATTCCCAGCACGGAACGAAATCCGGGCCGACCATCCGGTTCAGCGCATCTCCGACGAACGGGTGGGCCAGCAGTCGCAGCGAGAACGAGTTCGCATTAGCGTGCAGGTAGTGGAGGTAGTATGGCACGCCCTCCGGCCCGCGCGAGCACCGCGTGTCCGGCAGTCCACCGGCGAGAATCTCGTTGATGAGCCGGTACGACTCGGATCGGCAGTGCTCCAGCTCATCCTCCGCGAGCACGCCCCGGCAGATGACGTAGCCTTGCTCGTCGAAGGAGGCGATTTCCGCTGCCGTGATCTTGCGCATGGTAGTCTCCGCGCCTCGGCGTTGTCCTGTCAGTAGTCGGCGACGGCGCCGCCGTCATGGTACCACTTCACCTGGTCCTGGGGTTCGTAAGGGTGACGCTCGATCTCATCCATCACCAGGTCGATGCCCAGTCCCGGCAGCGTCGGACGTTTGAGCCTGCCGTTCTCCAGCTCAAGCACCGGCGTGTACACCAGGTCGCGCCACGGCATGTCCTCGAAAACATGCTCCTGGATCAGGAAGTTCGGCAGCGCGAAGTCGAGCTGCACGCACGCGGCCGTCGCCACCGGGCCGTACGGATTGTGCGGCGCGCAGGCCATGAAGTGCGCCTCGGCCATGGCGGCGATCTTCCTGCCCTCGAATATGCCACCGCAGTGGCACAGGTCCGGCTGGACGACCGACACGATCTCCTGCTCGATGTGCGGACGCAGCCCCCAGCGCGTGTAGAGGCGCTCGCCGGTTGCGATGGGAATCTTCGCGTTGCGCGACACGCGCGCCAGCCCGTCGACGTTCTCCGGCAGCACCGGCTCCTCGATGAAGAGCGGGTCGTACGGCCTCATCATCTCCTCGGCCTGTATCGCCATCGTCGGGCTGAGGCGACCGTGGAAATCGATCATGATGTCGACGTCGTTCCCCACGAGATCGCGTACGGCGCCGATCTTCTCCTCGGCTTCACGCAGCGGACGCAAGCTGTCCACCAGGTCGACGATGGGGAACGGGTAGATCTTGAACGCGTCGATGCCCTCGGCCACCCATCTCTTCGCGCGGGTGGTGAGTGTCTCAGGCGTGCCGTCGCCGAGGTTGCAGTAGAACCGCACCTCGTCGCGAACGTAGCCGCCGATAAGCTCGTACACGGGCACGCCCAGCGCCTTGCCCTTGATGTCCCACAGCGCCATCTCGATGCCGCTGATGGCACTCGTCAGCACCGGGCCGCCGCGCCAGAACGCCTGACGATACATTTTCTGGAACAGGTGCTCGATGCGGAAAGGATCCTCGCCCAGGATCTCGCGCTCAAGCTCCCAGATCGCCGCCTGCATGGCATGTTCCTTGCCGTACAGCGACCCCTCACCGATGCCATAGATGCCGTCGTCGGTGGTGACCTTGACGAATACCCAGTTCCGCCCGCCCGCCTGGCAGACGATCGTCTCGAGCTTGCTGATCTTCATCGTTTCTCCTTGCCACGAACCTGCTTCGATCATTGACCGGCGTTTCGTTCCAGGAGCAGTAGCGCCCCGTCGCCCGGCGATAGCCAGATATTGCCCTGCGGGCCACGCCCGGTCGCCTCTAGAACGTCCTCCCGACCGACCCTTCCGGTTCTCCGGCTGACGATCCGCATGGACCTGAACTCCGGCTTGAAAGTGAGCGATGCGTACGTGCTCCTCCGAAGGTCGCAGTTCACGACGATTATCGCCGCCTGGCCGTCGGTTCCCTCAAACTCGCCTACGATCAGCGGCTGGTCCGGACGCTTGCCCATGAGGCGGGGCTCGTAGTCCTCTGCGGCGCCCGCCTGCCCTGACCCGTGAACCACGCCGAGTGAGTGTAGCCCGGCGAGCGTTGGCCCCACTTGTCCGACCTGTCGATTGATGCGCTGCACGAGCGGGTAGTGGTGGGTCCGCTCGCCGAACTCGTCGATGACGGCGTCGTGGTAGTTCTTCCACATCGGCGTCCAATAGGTGTAATAGCTGATCCCCTTCGCGCCGTACGCCAGCGTCGTCCAGACCTGCCAGCGAAGGTCCGCGTCCGTCGGATCGCGATAGGAACCGAACGGTGTGACGAGGATGACCTGCCAGAAGTCGATCCCCGCTTCCACGCATTTGCCGCGAACCGTCGCGAGGTTCGGGAAGTACTCGGGTCGCGTGACGCCTTCTTCCATCAGCGCGTAATGGTCGTAGCACAGGAAGGACGGTTGCACGGTTTCGATGTACTGGTCCAGGTAGTCGGGGTATCGCTCCGCGCCGAATCGCCACGGCTCCGCATAGTTCGGGTAGAGGTTGATGTACGCCGGGTGCTTTGGGTCCAGACGCCGCAGTTCCGTCACGATCTCCGCCAAGGCTGTAAACTCGTCGGCCGAGGGCTCGTCGGTGATGAAGTAGCCCCAGAGCGCGGGATGATCGTGGTAATCGGCGACTACGGCCCTCATCCCGTCCCGCCACACGGCCTCGTCCATCCGACCCGGGCGAGGCATTCGCGCATCCTCCACCAGGCCGGTGATCCCGAATTCCGCGCACCAGTCCAAAGCGCGCAGGATCTCCTCCGACCCTCCAGAGATCTGTGCGACGGTGAATCCGGCGTCGGCGATCTCCTGGTACCGTTCCCGCGACGCGAACTCCGCTGGTACGCCGCACCAGAATGCGATGGCGAAAGCTAACGTCTCCACGTCTCATCCCTCCTCCAGAAAGATCAGCGCACCGTCGCCCGGGGCCAGCCCCACCTGAATAGTGCCGGCGTCGCCGTCGAGAATGGCCGCCTGCGCTCCGCTGGGATTCCCGGACACGCGATCCACGTAGCGCCACGCCGTGAAGCGCTTGTCCACCTTCAGCACGTCGCGCGACCCGACTTCCAGGTCGTCGTTCACCACGATTATCGCCGCCCCACCATCGTCCCTCACGAACTCGCCCACGATCAGCCGGTCGGGCGGCGGGCCGGCGAGAATGCCGCCCTCGCCGAAGGTCTGTGCCTGTGTGCCCGAACCGTGGGAAACTCCCACCGATCGAATCGACATCAGATCCTCGCCCACGGCCGCGAGACCAAGGTTGATCCTTCGAATCACCGGGTAGCGCTCCGTCGGATAGCCGTATGGATCGACGATGGCGTTCCACATCTGCACGACGCCGTCGATGGGCGCATACACGAAGTAGCTGATACCGCGGGCGCCGTATGCAAGACTCGTCCATACCTGCCAGCGGAGATCGGCTTCACTCAGATCCGGCCAATCGAAGAGCTGCGACGACAAGATGATCTGCCAGAAATCGAGACCCGCACGCACGGAATGATCCCGCACGGTACGGAGATTGGCGAAGAACGCCTCCCGGTGGACCCCGTCCTGGAAGAAGCAGTAGTGGTCGTAGCTCACCAGCGGCGGTTGCACTTCGTCCACATACCTGCGCACATGCTCGTCGTACGTGGCGCAGCCGAGCTGCTCTTCATCCGCGTAGTTGGGGTAGAGATTGATGTAGGACGGTCGATCGGGGTCGAGGCGCCGTAGTTCGTCTGTAACCGTCCGCAGCCGTTCGTACTCTACCGTCGATGGCTCGTCTGTGATGTAGTACCCCCACAGTGCGGCGCTGTCACGGTAGTCTTCCACGATACCGGCCAGACTGTCCCTCCAGTCGTCCGGTAGCGGCTGCCGCGAGGTCGGCATGCGCGAATCCATCACCATCGCAGTGATCCCGAGACTCGCGCACCACTCGAGCGTCTCTCGTATCTGCTCCGGGCTGCCACTGACCTGCGCAACAGAGAACCCAGCGGCGGCGATGAGTTCGTAATCCTCTCGTCTTGCCCGGTCGGGCGGTATACCATGCCAATAGCTGATCGCGAAATCACCCATGTCGAGATCCCTCCGAAACGCACGGTGCGGCGCTGCTACTTCACCGAAACTTCGAGCCCCTCGCCATCGACGACGCAGTTGATGCTTCCACGCATCGCACTGCTTCGGACGTGAGCGAGGTAGTATTCCAGCCGCTCAGCGGAGTTCACGCTGTTGTGCGCCATGACCACGGCGCCGTCAGGCATCTTGTCGAACGCTGCTTCAAGTATCTCAAGGTAGACGCCCTTGCCCTTGCCGCCAGCACCATCGGCATCGAGGTAGAGCAGATCGATCGACCCGTCGTAGTCGCGGCATATATCGATGGCGTCCGCCGCAACAATATGCGCGACACCGGTGGGGTCGATGCGCCGAACATTCCGCTCGGCGCGCTCGGCCTCTTCCGGGATGATCTCGATGCCGAGGTAGTCCGTCGCGGTATATACCGCTCCCGGCCCGACCGCGGCACCCGCGTTGGAGATGAACGTGTTTCCGCAGAAGATGCCGGCGGAGATGCCACGATCCGGCTGGTGGATGGCGCTGATCGCCCAGATGAGGCGCTGCATGCGCGGCGTAATCGCGGTCCAGGGAATCTCGAACGACTCGGCGACGGCGCGACGGAACGTGACGAACCGCTCTTCATCGTACTCCGTGTGCGGTATGATCCCCGCCGACACGAGCATGTCGAGGCACTCGCCGACGACGGCGCGCTCGGCCTCGGGCGGCTCCAGTTCGAGGTGTGGGTCTTTGTAGTCCATGCGATAGGCTTCCCAATCGGGAGCCGTGAATGTTCCGGCCATGGTAGTCTTCCAGCGTGTCAGGGGTGGTGCTCGGTGTCGGAATTTTAGCATAGGCGCGACGCGATGCCGAACCAAACAGGCTGGCCCCCAACCGACGCAGGCTGTATCATGATCGCCATTGCGGAGGACTCACCTGCAGCCGGAGTGCGAAACGTGACAGAGCGAGAGCGATTCCAGATGGAGCGGTCAGGAGGCGGCGACGGCATCGTGCGCGCCGGAGTCGGCATCGGTTACCCGGTGTGGAAGGATATCGGCGATCGTGTCGACTGGATGGAGTCGTTCTCCAATCATGTGAGCGTCGGTATCGGACGCAGCCCTGGTGAAGAACCGGGTCATGAATGGTCGGACATATGGGGCTGCCGCTGGCGCTATCTTATCTCCGCGCTCGACGGCATTGTCATCGAGCACCCCCTTGAGGACTGGAGCGCACTCGAATCCTACGTGCCGCCCGACCCCGACGCCTTCACCGATTGGGACAAGGCAGCCGAAGACATCCAGCGCGCCCACGACGAAGGTCGCGTGTACACCGGCGGCACGGACCATGGTGGCATATTCCTGCGCCTGACGTACCTGCGCAGTTACCGCGAATTCATGATGGACGTCGTGGAGGACCCGCCGGAACTCGCGCAGCTCGTGAAGATCGTCGAGGACTTCTGGATGGAAATCGCGCGCCGCTGGGTCGACCTTGGCGCGGACCAGATTTCGTTCGGCGACGATCTCGGCTTGCAGGACCGACTACCCATGAGCCCGGTGGCGTGGCGTCGCGTCATCAAGCCGCCCTACCAGCGGATAATGTCGTACTGCCGCAGCCGCGGAGCCCACGTGTTCCTGCACACCGACGGGTACATCGTGGACATCATCCCCGATCTCATCGAGTGCGGAGTCAGCACCCTCAATCCGCAGGAACTCGTGAACGGCCTCGGAAACCTCGAGGAGCTGGCCAAGGGAAAGGTCTACATCGACCTCGACATCGATCGCCAGCACATCACGCCCTACGGCACGCCCGAAGAGATCGACACGCACATCCTGAACTGCATCAAGACCCTCGGGTCGCCGCGTGGCGGCCTCAAGCTCACGTGGGGAGTGTACCCGCCGACGCCGTACGAGAACATCGAGGCGTGCGTCCGGGCGATGGACAAGTACGCGATGTACTGGACGGAGCAGCGCGGGTGACGCGCACCGGGCAGTGGCTGCGCGACAGCTCCGGGCTCAGCGACGGTGCCATCCGGTCTCACCTGCGCATCAGGCACGCGCTGTGGGAGGAATACGGCGACCGGCTCGCATGGGTGGAATCGTTCTCACCGTACGTCGACGCTCACGTCATGCGCGAACCCGAGTGGCGCAAAGGACAGCGCCAGACCGACATCTTCGGCTGTGAGTGGCAGTATCCGCTGGAGGACCTCGCCGGGCAGGTGAAGACTCACCCGCTGAGCGACTGGCGCGCACTCGCCGACTACACGCCGCCGGACCCCGACGACTGGACCGACTGGCGACAGGTCGAGAAGGATTTCGCGGAAGCGCACGCTCGCGGCGAACCGGCATCCGGGGATGTAGAGCACGGATTCATATTCCTGCGGCTCACCTACTTGCGCGGCTTCGAGCAGTTCATGATCGACGTCGTCGAGCACCCGCCTGAACTCGACCGGCTGATCGAGATCGTCGAAGGCTACTGGACCGAAGTAGTTCAGCGCTACATCGACGCGGGAGCCGATCTCATTGCCTTCGCCGACGATCTCGGCCTCCAAGACCGTCTGCCCATGAGCCCAGACGCGTGGCGCAGGATCGTCATTCCAGTGTATGAGCGAATGTTCGGCCTGTGTCACCAACATGGGGTGAAGACGTTCCTGCACACCGACGGCTACGTCGTCCCCATCATTGACGACCTCATCGACGCCGGCCTGGACATCCTGAACCCACAGGACCTGGTGAACGGACTCGACGTGCTCCAACGCGTCGCGAAGGGCCGCGTCTGCATCGACCTGGACATAGACCGGCAGGCGATCACGCCATACGGCACCGCGGAGGAGGTAGCAACGCACATCCGCCGCTGCGCTGAAACGCTTGGCTCGCCGACGGGTGGCCTAACGTTCGTGTGGGGGGTGTACCCGCCGACGCCGTACGAGAACATCGAGGCGGTCGTCCGAATGATGCACGAATGCGCGGAGATGTGGGCGGGGTAGCACCGCGACGCGCCGGTCCACCCTCGCTGCTCCCCCACCCACGGCTGCGCCGCTGCCCTCCCCCGGGGGAGAGGGCTTGCGGTTGGTACGACGTCGGGCGGATCGCGAACCATCTATCCTTCCCCCCACCGGGGGGAAGGTGGCTCCGCAAAGCGAAGTCGGATAGGCGGAAACCCGCTGGGGCGGCACCGTACACACGCAGGGGCGACCGACGGCCGCCCCTGCTTCGCGATGAATGCAACGCCATGCTCGGTGGCGCGGACATTCCTGTCTGCGCCGATGGATGCGCCCTAGTCCCTACACGCCCTGAGCGATCGCATCGGCGACGAGGTCGCCGACGCCGCTCGTCGAGTGGCCCATGCGCCCGGCCGCCATGCTTTCCATCTTCGTGCCGACGACGTGAACGATCGCGCGATCGAACGCGGCGGCTGCCTCGTCCTCACCGAGGATCTCCATCATCATCTGCGCGGCGGCGATGGCCGCGATGGGGTTGATCACGCCCTGCCCGGTGTACTTCGGCGCGCTCCCACCGATGGGCTCGAACATGGAGACGCCTTCGGGGTTGATGTTGCCACCCGCGGCGACACCCATACCGCCCTGCACCATCGCGCCGAGGTCCGTGATGATGTCGCCGAACATGTTGTCTGTAACGATCACATCAAACCATTCCGGGTTCTTCACCATCCACATCGTGATGGCGTCGACGTGAGCGTAGTCGCGCTTGATGTCGGGATAGTCGCTCTCGCCGACCTCGTTGAATGCGCGCTCCCACATATCCCACGCAAAGGTCAGAACGTTGGTCTTGCCGCAGAGCGTGAGCGTCTTGTCCTTGTTGCGCTTCCGTGCGTAGTCGTAGGCGAACCGCACGCACCGCTCGGCGCCCTTGCGCGTGTTGACCGACGTCTGAATGGCGACCTCGTCCGGCGTGCCCTTCTTGAGAAATCCGCCGGTGCCGGCGTACAGACCTTCCGTGTTCTCACGAACAACGACGAAATCGATGTCCGCCGGCCCCTTGCCGGCAATGGGCGTCGGCACGTTCGGGTAGAGCTTCACCGGGCGAAGATTGATGTACTGGTCAAGCTCGAAGCGCAGATGGAGCAGGATGCCCTTCTCCAGGATGCCCGGCTTCACGTCCGGGTGCCCGATGGCACCGAGGTAGATGGCGTCGAACTGTCGGAGTTCGTCACCGGCGCCCTCTGGGAGCACCTCGCCCGTCCGGAGGTAGCGATCGCCGCCGTAGTCGAATTCCTGCGTCTCGAATGAGAAGCCATACTTGTCCGCCAGTGCGCGGATGCACTTCAGGCCCTCTGCTACTACTTCCGGTCCGGTGCCATCACCGGGCAAAACGGCGATCTTGTACACGGTCGTTGCCTCCAGAGTCTCGCTACGTCGATTGGGGTTACCAGATGCGTCCCTCGCTGGTGAGGGACTCTGCAATATACTCCGCGGAGCCGAGAAAGTCCACGGGCGAGGCGTCGCCGGAACCCGCGAACCTTCGTCGGCATGGGAACGACAGCGCCGTCCTGAGCGTATGAGCGTACCGACAAGGCGTGTGCGACTCGGCGGCGGTGACCCCGGTCACTCCCTACACACGCGTACGTGCGTATCTTTGAGCCAGGATCAGCGCCAACCGCGGAGAGTCGATGGCTGCCACGAGCAAACTCACTGCCGGAAGAGCGAGTACGTTGCTGCTCGTTGTGACCGCGCTGCTTATGGTCGCCAGCGAGGCCGGCGCTCTCAGCATCGCTATGCCGGACGGTTCTCACGCGCCGGGCTGCGGGCTCGTGCGATCGGACTTCCATCTAGACAAGCCGGCTGCGCGAATCGCTACGCAGCGCAACCACGTATCTCCCGAGGGATGGTTTCGCATCCACTACGACGTGTCGGGGGACAGCGCCGTCGATCCCACAGACACGGACGGGTCGGGCGTGCCGGATTGGATCGAGCTTGCCGCCCACGTCGCCGATTCTGCCCGCCGCGTCTTCTTCGACCTGGGGTACGTCCGTGACGTCGTAGACGAGGGCGGTGTATTCAACGGCGGCGGCACCGAATACGACATCTACGTGTTGGACCTCGCGCCGCAGCACGCGTACGGATTCACCTGGTCCGGCACCAACGGCTATCTCCAGATCGATAACAATTTCACCGATTCAGTCTACGACACGCGAGGCAACACGGCGCTGCGGGTCACCGTCGCCCACGAGCTATTCCACGCGGTTCAGTTCACCTACTGGACCGGGGACCGAAACGCTCGCTGGTGGCAGGAGGCCACGGCCACCTTCATGGAAGACGTGCTGTATCCCGATATCAACGACTACTGGCAATACCTCAGTCCGACATACTACTCCGCAACGCTATTCGAGGACCCGTCACTACCGCTCCCGTACTTCACCTTCAGTCCGATGGACGTCCATCCATATGGCGCGGCGGTATTCTGTCATTACCTCGACCAGAGCGAGCCGGCGAAAGGACATGACGCGATTCTGTACACGTTTGAGCGGCAGGCCGCCACATCCTCAAACGCGCTGGCAGTGATCGTCGACGCGCTGGAAGAACGTATCGGCGCATCCATGGGAGAGATGCTGGCGACATTCTGGGTCTGGAGCTATTTCTCCGGAGATCGCACGGTGGACGGCATGTTCTTCCGCGACGCCGCCGGATACAGGCATCCACCACCAAACGGCATCCTCGAAGACGCCTGGACGGTCGACCGGCTATCGACCCGGGGCGTCGAAGCCGGCACGGGTCGCGCGGAGTATCTTGGCGCTTCGATCACGCGGTTCGTTCCGGATGGTAGCGAGGGTGGCATACGAATCGAGGTCTACACCGACTCGGACGGACGCGGGAAATGGGTCTGGCGCGTCGCCGTCGCCGAGCAGGACACTATTCGCATTCTGGAACCGTACAACGACCTGTTCGAGATCGGCAGTTGGGATTCCGCGACGGACGTGGTGCTCATCGGAGCGAACGGCGCTACGTCCGGGTCGGAACTCACGTTCGATTACCAGGCTGAGTACGATACGGATCTCATCGGAAGACCGGCGCGGCCGGTGAAGATCGAAATCGCGCAGAACAGGCCGAATCCATTCGACCCGAGCACCGCGATACCGTTCACCCTCAGCGAAGACGCCGACATCACACTGCGCGTCTATGACGTTACTGGAAGACTCGTACGAACGGTGATCGACCGCGGTTCGTACGGCAGTGGCGATCACACTGTCCATTGGGATGGCACTACCGACGCCGCAACTCGGGCCGGAGCCGGCCTGTACGTAGCCCGCATCAGCGCGCGGGGCGATGCCGAGACCGTCCGCATGGTACTCCTCCGATAGGGAATACGATGAACCTTGCTACCCTGACTGCCATCACCGCGCTCAGCTGCGCCCTGCTCATCGGCGATCCTCAGGCCAAACCTGCCCGAGGCTCAGACATGTGTCCGTCCATCTTGCACCTCCAGGACGATGGATACGCATCGCGCACCGCGAAGGAAGCGCTGGCGCTCTCCTACGATTCGCCTGGCGGCAAGTTCGTTGTCCAGTACGACACGACTGGCGATAACGCCGTTCCATTGGCGGATCTGGATCTGAGCGGAACACCGGACTGGGTCGAACTTGTCGCGCACGTGGCAGATTCCGTGCTGGCAGAATACGCCGCGATGGGATATGACACGCACCTCAGGACAGGCGCCGCCAGGTATCCAATCGCGCTCGTAGAGCGTCCGGGAGGGTACACCTACGTTTACGGAGTCACCTTTTCATCGGGCAGAATGGAGATCGACGACGACTTCGCGGACACTAACTTCGAATCGCACGGTGAAGCGGGCCTCCGCGTGACCATCGCCCATGAGCTGTTTCATTCCGTGCAATTCCAGTACGTGACATCGGGACCGACATGGTGGATGGAGATGACGGCGACGTTCATGGAGGAGGTGATGTACGATCCCGTGAACGACTACTACCAGTACCTGAACCCCGGCTACTGGGATTCCGTGACCATCTACGAGGCGCCAGGAGAGGGCATAGACTACTTCCCGTTTGGCGGCGTGTATCCGTATGGCGGAGCCGTTTTCCCGATCTTCCTCGATGAGCGCTACGGACGCGCCGGAATCATCGCCGCCATACGCGACACGTACGATGACAATCCGGCGGGAAACTCCGCCGCCGTCGTAAGCGCGCTTGAGTCCCACCTCGCGAGGCCCATCGACGAGATGCTCGCGGAGTTCTGGACGTGGAGCTACTTCACGGGCGACCGTGCAGAAGGACTCAGCTACGGTTTCGAAGAAGCAGTGGGCTACTGGCCAGCGCCCCTAGATTCGCCATTGTACGCGGCGGCCAGGGCAGCCAACACGATCTCGGATGTTTCGAGCAAAACGGTACCAGACACGGGCAGTGCGGCACCCCTCGGAGCCGTGCTGCTGCGCATCGTGCCCGACGGATCTCCAGGCGGATTCCTGCTCACGCTGCGCGACCTCGCGCGAAACGACACGGACCACCAGAACGACTGGTCGTGGCGCGTTGCGGTGCGGAAGTCCGATGAGATAATCGTACTCCCGCAGCCGGAACCGTCGGACACCGTCTGGACCGTTGCGGTCGCCGGATCGAACTGGACCGACGCTGAGGACATCGTCGTCGTAGCGGCAAATGGGCTCACTTCCGGCGGCGAGGTTTCCTTCTCGGTCGAGGTCAAGTACGATGCGGGCATCACGTCCGTCGCCCTCACCGACGCCGCACCGGTCGCATACCGGCTCGGCTTGAACTTCCCCAACCCCTTCAACCCGAGCACGACGATTCCCGTGACGCTCGTGCAGCCGGGCGCCATCGATCTGACGGTGTTCGATGCCGCCGGAAGGTATGTGACGACTCTAGCGTCGGGAGCTTACGCCGCCGGAGGTTACACCTTCACGTGGGACGGTATGGCGCACGATGGCCGGTCCGCCGGAGCGGGCGTGTATTTCGCGCGTCTCACTACTCCGACGTTCAGCGGCGTGCGGCGGATGCTCCTGGCGCGTTGAGTTCGGCGCGTCTGCCGACCTCCCGCGCGCCGCGCGATTGACCCGACGCAGCAAGTTGTCGTACATTCGGTCTGCCAATCTGGCTTGAGAGCGCATCGCCGCTGACCGCAAGCCCCGCGCGGCGATACAGTCCGACTCCGCACAACCTGGGAAAGCCGTCGACACGGGAGGAAGCATGCACGCACTGCTGCGAAGCACTCTGTGCGCAGGTGCCGCTCTGTGCCTGATAGGCAGTGCCGCTGTCTCCCACGCGGACGAGGACGGCGATTTCTCCTTCGCCGAACATCTGCTCCGAGACGGTATGTATGATCTCGCGAGCAGTCAGCTTCAGCTCTACATTGAGAACCATCCCGACAGTCCTCGCACACCAGATGCGTTCCTCCTCCTCGCCGACGCGTACGTCGAAAGCGGAGGCTTCGCGCGCGCCGCTGACACGTATCAGGGATTCATCATCAAGTACCCGCAAGACGTCCGCGTGCGCGACTTGTGGGGTAAGCAGGCCGGACTGCGGTCCCGGGCCGGGCAGTACGCCGCCGCGGCGCGTGACTACCTCCAGCTTGCCGACGCATACCCGGAGAGCGACTTCGCGGACGACGCCCTGTTGGGGGCCGCTGGAGCGCTCGTCAGCATTGAAGAGGGTGAACGCGCCGAGCGTTCGCTGACTCGCCTCCTGACGCGCTACCCAGATGGGAACTCCGCGGCGCCGGCACGCGTGTTGCTCGGACAAGTGCTCCTCGCACGTGGCGATGCCGCCGGCGCGGAGCAGGCCATCCGCTCGGTGCTCTCCAACCGCACGCTCACAGACCATGTCGCCGACGGCCTCGAACTCGGAGTCCGTGTAGCCATCGCACAGGGGAAGACCGCCGAGGGTCGCCGCTTGAGCGACCGTCTTGTGGCGCAGGCTCCCGGCGACGCTCGCACCTGGCGCGCGCGGATGGCCCTGGGGCGGAACCTGCTCCATGCCGGGGAGACTTCTGGGGAGATGGAGCTGCTGAACCAGGCGGCGGATATCTTCCGGGAGACCTCTCGCAGGGGCACGACCGCCGCATCCACGGAGCGAGCCCTGTTCGACCTCGCGCGCGTCCGGGAGCTACAGGGGTCTGCGTCGCTTGCCTTGAGCAACTGGGAGGACTTCCTACGGCGGTATCCCGTCAGCCCCCTGCGCCCCAAGGCGATGCTTGGCCTCGGCCGCGCCCATCTTGCAGCCGGAAACGAGCGGGAGGGCGTGTTCGCATTCGAGGAACTCCTGAGCACGTATCCCGACTCGTCGGAGTCCAACCAGGCGCTGGGAGAACTTGGTGAGAACTACCTGCGAAGAGGCGACGGGGCAAGTGCGATCTCATACTTCGAGCAGCAAATCGAAGATATGCCCGCAGGGGACGAGCGCCGGAAGAGACGGCTGGAGATCGCCGCGATACGCGCCGAGCAACTCGACGAGACGGACGAGGCGCGCGCCATCTACCGAGAGCTTTCGACCGGCAAGGGGGCCATGGCGGCGGAAGCCCTGTTTGGCCTGGCGCGTATGGAGCGGCGAACCGGCGATCTTGACAACGCGGAGGAGGCGTACAGCCAGGTCGCTCGTAGATTTCCCGGCCATGAGTTGGCGACAGCAGCGCGCGACAGCCTGACGATGATTCGGCACTTCCTGCGGCCGGACCTACCGGGCGCGATGGTGGCGATGATCTCTCTCGACGCCGCCCAGCTCATTTCTGAGTCGAGCGACGCGGACCGGCTGCGAGAGCGCAAACTCGGTCTTGCGCGAATTCGCATCGAGCACCTGAAGGAGTACAGCGGGTCGATCGTTCTGCTGGAATCTTACCTGGCGGACGAGAACCCGGAGAGTCCGGAGGTTGGTGAACACCTGCTCGCACAGTGCCATCTGCGCCTGGCGACCCGAGCGAAACTCACGGGCAACCTCGAAGCTGAAGCGTCCGCGCGCGAGCATGCGCTGGCGGCGCTGGCGCGTCTGGCGGAGCGTTACCCCGATAGCGAACTTGCCGACGACGCGTTCATCGAGACGACCGAAGCGGGGCTGGACGCGCGCTCCGACGCAGATCCGGCGGCGGTGGCGGAGGTCTACCGGGAGTTCCTGACGCGATACCCGGCCAGCGACCGGCGTGATTTCGTGCTTGTGCGACTTGCCGAGAGCGCGGTGGCCGGCGCGGCAGTTGGAGTCGGAACGCCCACCGCCGCGTTACGGCAGTTCGAGGAGGCGCTTGCGTACGCTCCCGACGGGGACGTGCTCGACCGCGCTCTGTTCGGCTCCGCGCTGATCCTGAAGGGGCAAGGCCGGACGGACGAGTCACTCGTTCGTCTCGGACGGCTCATCGCTGAACGCCCCCTGAGCCGACTCGTACCGGAGTCACGGTATCAGATAGCGCTGATCCACTCCGATCAGGGACGTTCACGCGCCGCCGCGCGAGAGCTGCAGAAGCTCCTGCACTCAGGCGAAATATCTCGCGATCTGGACCACATCCGGCGAAAGCTCATCACCGCATATGACGCGTCCGGCTCGTACGGGGATATTGTCCCGGTCGCCCGGCAGATGACCGAATCGCAGGATAGCGACGCCTCGGCGTTCGGTGCGCGCTCGCTCGCCGGCGCGCTCATACAGCTGCGCAGGCTGGAAGAAGCGGTAAGCGCGCTGGCGGATGAGGTCGCGGCCCGTCCCAATGCCGCGGATGCCGACAGCTTGACCATCCTGCGGGCCAGATTGCTGGGCGAACTGAACCATCCGAGCCGGATCATGACGACGTTGACGGGCTTCGAGCGGCGCTTTCCGCGAAGCCGATACGTACCGGTCGCCTGGCGGATGCTGGCGAACGTGCAGCTCGATCTTGAGTCGTATGAGGAGGCGCTAGCAAGCTACCGGCGCGTTCTTCAGGCGGACGAGCGCGATGAAGAGGCCCGGCTCGGCGAGGTGATCACGCTCTACCGGCTGGGGCGCGCGGACGAGGCCCGACCCCGCGAACGGACCTTGCGCGACGCGACCACGCTCTCCACCGAGGATGAAATTCGGCTCTCGCTCGAAGAGGGGCATGCGCTCTTCCGCGCGCGGGATTTCCTCGGAGCGATCGAAGCTTTCGCTCGGGTGGCGCAAGAGAACCCGGAGAGTCAGTGGGCAGACGACGCGCTGCTCGCACAGGGGCGCGCGGCTGCCCGGAGCGGACGAATAGAGCCTGCGGTGGTGGCGTTCGAGAAGCTGTTGCGCGAGTATCCGGAAAGCACGTTGCGTCAGGAAGCGGCGTTCGAACTCGCGAACGCGTATTTCGGCACTCGATTCTACGAGCAGGCTGCGGCGGAGTATGCGCGAACACTGGAAATGGGTATGTCCAGCAGGTTCGCGTCCGAGGCGATGTGGCAACTGGCTCGTTCGTACGAATTCGTTCAGCGACTCGACTCCGCGATACGCACGTTGCGGCAATTCCTCATGCAGTTCCCGAACCACGAACGCGTCCCGC
>CAZEAI010000096.1:0-19705 GCA_964510105.1 uncultured bacterium | reverse complement strand
TCGCAGCAAATCTGCCACTGACGCGATAGACATCGAGAATGCGCTTTACGTCTTCCTGCGAGAGCGCCACGATGTTCCCGAGGAACATCGTGAGCCCCGCGAGCCACGGCCAGACGCTTAACCACATCTCCCCGCTCAGGGCGAACGCCGGGTAGACGATTCGCAGCAACGTGGCTACCGCGGCGACCTTCGATGCAGACGCGAGAAACGCGGCGACCGGCGCCGGAGCGCCTTGATACACATCCGGCGTCCAGAGGTGAAACGGCGCCATGGATATCTTGAACCCCATGCCCGTCACCAGCAGCACGAGCCCGATGACGCCGATACGTCCCTGAAGCAGGTTGGACATCGGCACCATGGTCATCGACCCGGTCTGCCCGTAGACGAGCACGGCGCCGAATATGAATATTGCCGACGCGAACGATCCGAGGATGAAATACTTCATCGCGGATTCGGCCCCGTCGGTATTGGCGCGGTCGTAGCCGATCATGAGGTACAAGCTGAGCGACAGCACCTCCAGCGCGACGAAGATCATGATGAGGTTGCTGGAGCGAGTCATCAGGAGCATGCCCGCCGTGCAGATCAGCAAACCGGCCAGGTATTCAGCCGGCGGAAGTCGTCGCTCCTCCATGTACCCCCATGAAAGCATCACGACAAGCAACGCTGAAAGCAGAATCACGAGTCCTACGAACACGCTGAACGCATCGTTGTATAGCACGCCGAACGCCGGAGGCAGCAGCTTGTCGCTGCGCCACAGCGCGAACAGCGCCACCATGATGACGGCGGTAGCGGTATCGAAGCTGAAACGCCGCATCAGCGAAGGGAAGAACGCGTCGAGGAGCAGCAGGAGGATCGCTCCCCCCACGAGGATGAGCTCCGGAAGCACCACCGCGAAGTCCTGTGGGCCGATCATCGCGATGCCTCCTCGTCCTGCGCCAACGCAGTCTCAACCCGGTGCCGCGCATCCACGATCGCATCGGGTGTCACATGTTCTACTGCCGCACGCTGAGCGTCCATTCGTCCGAGCAAGCTCTGGCTGGATATCTCCATCGGGCCGAGCAACGGCTTCGGGTAGACGCCGATCCAGATCGTCGCTGCGACGATGGGAGCAAGAACGGCCACCTCGCGCAGGCTCAGGTCCGACCACGTCCGTTGGACCCATTGCCCCGGCTTCGTCGTGTAGATCGCCTGCTGGAACATCCAGAGCAGGTATACGGCGGCCAGGATCATGCCGGTCGCACCGACGATGGCCCACCACCGGGTCGCGACATTCTTAAACGCGCCCGCGAGCGTCAGAAACTCACCAACGAAGCCGTTCAGGCCCGGCAGCGCGACGCTCGACAGTGTGATGACCAGGAACATGCCCGCGTACACCGGCATCGCCGTCGCCACGCCGCCAAGCTCGCTGAACTTCCGCGTGTGACTCCGCTCATACAGCATCCCGACGCAGAGGAACAGCCCTCCGGTGGAGATGCCGTGATTCACCATCTGGATCACGCCGCCGGTCATGCCCTCCACCGTGAAGGAGAAGATGCCCAGCACGATGAAGCCCATATGACTCACCGACGAATACGCTACGAGCTTCTTGAAATCATCCTGCACAAACGACAGGAGAGCCCCGTATACGATTCCTATCACCGCGAGCGTGTTGATCCACGGCGCGAACTGCATCGCCGCCACCGGGAACAGGCCCAGGCAGAATCGGATGATCGCGTACGCACCCGTTTTCAGCAGCACACCCGCCAGGATGACCGATCCGGCCGTCGGCGCCTGCACGTGTGCAAGCGGCAGCCACGTATGCACCGGGAACAGCGGGACCTTGATCATGAAAGCGAAGAAGAACGCCAGAAACAGCCAGACCTGCTGATCCGGCGTGAGCAGAGATACGTGGATGTCCGCCAGGTCGAACGATATCAGCGACGCCGCGGACTGGCCGGTAGCCTGCGCGAGATTCCGCGCGTTCGTGATCGCCAGCGACACCATCGCCACAAGCATGAGAAGCGACCCGACGATGGTGTAGAGCACGAAGACGATGGTCGCCTTGATGCGATCCTGATAGCCCCAGATCCCGATAATGAAGTACATCGGGACGAGCATCAGCTCCCAGAACATGTAGAACAGGATCAGGTCCTGCGCGAGGAACACGCCGAGCATACCCGCTTCGAGCAGGAGCAGCATGGCGTTGAACAGGCGCACGCGCTCGGATATCCCGTTGTATGAAGCGAGAATCGAGATCGGCGTCAGGAACGTCGTCAGCAGGATGAGCCAGATGCTGAAGCCGTCCACGCCGAGGTGATAGTGAATGCCGAGCTGGGAAATCCAATCGACGTTCTCAACGAATTGCAGCATCGGGCTGGCGGACTCGAATCGCAGGAAGATCCCGACGGAGAATCCGAACACCGTGAGCGAAAGCACCACCGCCACGTTGCGCACAAGATCCCGGTTCTTCTCTGGAAGAAGCCCGAGTATCAGCGCCGCCACGACCGGGGCGAATATCAGAATCGTCAAAGTCATCTGCGGCTTTCCGTCTCCAATCCCATCGATTCGCGGCTCACAGGAACAGCCACATCAGCGTCAGCACGCCAAGCACAATACCGAACGCGTACGTTCCGACGCGACCGGTATGCCAGAAGCTCAATACGAACCCAATCGCTTTCCATGACAGCCCACCGACGACCTGAACGAAGAATCCCTGAATCACCCAGTCGTCCACGACGCGCCAGAGTATCGTGCGAGACCCGTACTTCAGCGGCTCGACGATGAGGAATCCGTACAGCTCGTCGACGTACCACTTGTTTCGCAGCAGCCCCATGAAGCCCGCCGGCACGGCCTGGATCTCCGCAGCGCGGGCCTCGGTGACGGGCTGCCTTACGTACAACCACCACGCTCCGATGATGCCAGCGGCGATCAGCGCGAGCGTTACCACCATGAGCATCACTTCCGTGCCGACGCTCAGGTGCAGATGAAGCTCGCCCACCGCCGGTGCGAGGAAGTGCGAGAAGCCCGAGAAGATGTGCAGCGGTATCTCGACATAACCGCCCACGATGCTCAGAACGGCCAGCACAGCCAGCGGGACGAGCATCGACGATGCCGTGTGATGCGGGTCGCCATGGCCACGGTACGGGCCGAAGAACGTCAGGAAGACAAGGCGGAACGTGTAGAACGCCGTCAATCCGGCGGTGATGACTCCGACCGCCCACGCGTAGAAATGTCCGTCCGCGAAGACGCTCGCGAGGATGAGGTCCTTCGAGAAGAAGCCGCCGGTGAGTGGGAGTCCTGCCAGGGCAACGGCACCCATGAGGAACGTCCAGTAAACGCCCGGCATCTTGTCCTTCAGGCCACCCATGCGAGTGATGTCCTGCTCCTCGTGCAGAGCATGAATGATCGCTCCGGCGCCAAGGAAGAGCAGCGCCTTGAAGAACGCGTGCGTCATGACGTGGAACACGCCGGCGGCGTATGCACCGGATCCTGCGCCCATGAACATGTAGCCAAGCTGCGAGATTGTCGAGTACGCCAGAATCTTCTTGATGTCGTTCTGCGCGACGCCCATGGATGCCGCGAACAACGCCGTCGCCGCGCCGATCCAGAGCACGACGTTCTGCGAGAACGGCGCGAGATCAAACAGGAAATGCGTCCGCGCGACCATGTACACGCCCGCGGTGACCATGGTCGCCGCGTGGATCAGCGCGCTGACCGGAGTCGGGCCGGCCATGGCGTCGGGAAGCCAGACGAACAACGGTATCTGCGCCGACTTACCTGTCGCACCGACAAACAGCAGCAGCGTGATCGCCGTGATGAGAACGCCGCCCGCGATGAACGCTCCGTTCGCTGTCGCGGCCTGCACGGCGCTGAACTGCACGCTCCCGACGGTTGTCCAGATGAGGAACACTCCGATGAGGAAGCCGAAGTCGCCGATGCGATTCACGACGAACGCTTTCCGCGCCGCGTCGTTGGTCGTGGCGTTGTCGAACGGCTTCTCGAACCAGAATCCGATCAGCAGATACGAGCAGAGGCCCACGCCCTCCCAGCCGAGGAACATGACGATGAAGTTGTCCCCGAGCACGAGGATGAGCATCATCGCGGCGAACAGGTTCAGATAGGCGAAGAATCTGCTGTAGCGGTCGTCGCCGTGCATGTAGCCGACGCTGTAGACGTGGATGAGCGAACCGACGCCGGTGACGACCAGCAGGTAGACGGCTGTCAGCCGGTCCACAAGGAACGCGATGGGGATCTGCAGGTCACCCGTCGGTATCCAGGAATACAGCGATACGGTAATCGGCGTCGGATCGTCGGCAATGCGGAGGAACAGGGCCACGCTCAGCGCGAACGACATCGCAAGCGCGCCGATCGCGAGATAGGCGCTGGCGCCGCGCAGACGTTTGCCGAAGAAGATGTTGATCGTGAACCCGATGAGCGGTAGCACCGGGATCAACGCGATAAGCGTGTGCATCAGAACCCCTCGAGCCGGTTCGGCGCGCGACTACCAGCGCAGCAGGTCAATCTTGTCCGTATCGATCGTACGCTTGAGTCGGAATATCATCACAAGGATGCCAAGGCCGACGGCCACCTCGGCAGCGGCAACCGTCATGATGAAGATGACGTAGAGCTGCCCGTTCAGATCGCCATGAGCCCGCGCGAAGCCAACCAGCGCCAGATTCGCGGCGTTGAGCATGAGTTCGACCGACATGAGCATCACTATGGCGTTGCGACGGAACATCATCCCGGCAACGCCGATGACGAAGAGCACGGTGCTCAGTATGACGACGTGGTCGGTCGGTATCATGTCGCCGTCCTCTCCGTGTCGACGCGCGGAACGCTACCCATTCCGCTGTCGGATTCATGCGCCTCCAGGTCCGCCTTCTCCTTGTCGGTCAGGTGCCGACCGATATAGATCGCCGTCACGACAGCTATGAGAAGGAGTACTCCGAGCGTCTGCATCAGGAAGATCATCGTCGGGTCGGAAAACAGCAGGCGCGCGACGCTCTTAACGTCCGCGCTGGTGAATGCGTCGGCGGCCGCCACGGGCGCGTCGCTCCCGACACTCGCCAGCGTAACGCCCGCGATCACCGCCACGACGCCGAAGCCAACGTAGGTGCGCCAGCTTTTCCACCAGCGCCAGTCAGGGCTCGCCCCAAGGTTCAGCAGCATGATCACGAAGAGATAGAGCACCATGATCGCGCCGGCGTAGACGAGTATCTGAAGCACTGCCAGCAGCGGAGAACCCATCAGCAGGAACTCGCCCGCGACCGCGATGAGCGTGGTGATGAGGAAGATGGCTCCATAGACGGGATTGCGGGCGAGCACCATGGCCAGAGCGCCACCAAGCGCCATCGCTCCGAAGAGGTAGAATAACGCGAGCGTCGCGGTCACGTCGACTCCTCCCCATCTCGCGTCACGACGCCGACGACGGGATATGCCATCTTCTGCACGTCGTCCAGACTCTCTGCGTCTGTGCCGTGTTCGCGCTTGGCGCCTTGCCGGAAATCGCCGAAATCGACGCCGCGCAGAGCCGGAACATCCTTCGTCTCATCGTAAATCGAGAGCAGCTTATCCAAGCCGAAGACCATGTCCTCGCGCTTCCGGGCGAGGAGCCGGTAGTGCTGCGTCATGTGGATCGCGTCCTCGGGACATGCCTCCACGCAGTAGCCGCAGAAGATGCACTTCAGCTCGTCGATCTCGAATACCTTCGGCACCTTGTCGCGGTCTTCCCAGTCTACCTCGCCGGCCTTGATCGTAATACAATGCGCCGGGCAGGCTGCCGCGCACATCTCGCAGGCGACGCACTTCACGCGGCCATGCTCGTCCTTGTTGAGTCGGTGGACGCCGCGGTAGACCCTCGGGAACGACTGTTCCTCGTCGGGGTATTCGAGCGTCGCGCGCTCGCCGAAGATGTGCTTGAGCGTCAGACGCATTCCTTGCAGAATCGCCGGGAAGTAGAGCCGCTCCATGAGCGACAACTTCTCGGGGCGTCTGACTTTCACCGTTCTGACCGCCATCAAGACCTCTATCGTACTCGGACCGCACTCAGTCCAGTATCTATACGAACGCCAGCCAAACAGCCGTAATAAGCACATTCACGAACGCGATCGGCAGCAGGATCTTCCAACTGATCCCCATGAGGGTATCGTATCGTAGCCGCGGCAACGTCCAGCGAACCCAGAGGAACAGGAACATGAAGAAGAGCGTCTTCAGCGCGAACGCAGCGAAGCTCGCCAGACTCGCAAGCCACGACGGATCGATCCGCTCGACGCCCGGGAAGTGCCACCCGCCAAGGAACAGCACCACGATGAGCATCGACATGGTGATCATGTTGAGATACTCGCTCAACATGAACATCGCGAATTTCATCGAACCGTATTCCGTGTGATAGCCGCCCACAAGTTCCTGCTCCGCCTCGGCGAAGTCGAACGGGAGGCGGTTCGTCTCCGCGTACGTGCAGATGAGGAATATCAGGAACGCAAGCGGGTTCGCGAACACGTTCCATTTCGGGATGATCCCGAACCAGTACTCCGTCTGGTGACCGATGATCGCCGACAGGCTCAGGCTGTTCGCCGATGCGCTTCCGCCGATCAGTACGACGGTCACGATCGACAGCCCCATCGCCAGCTCGTAGCTGATCATCTGCGCCGACGCCCGCAACCCGCCGAACAACGGGAACTTGCTGTTCGAGGCCCACGCTCCGAGCACGATGCCGTAGATGCCCATCCCGCTCACGGCGAGCACGTAGAGAATGCCGACGTTCAGGTCGGTGATCCGGAGTTGCACGATCTGCTCGTTGATCGCGACCGGCATCGCAACGGGAATCGCCGCGTAGAGTATGAGCGCAGGCACGATGATCATCACCGGCGCGAGCAGGAATATCGGCTTGTTGGCGTTGGCCGGGATGAGGTCTTCCTTCGTGAAGAACTTCACCCCATCGGCCATGAACTGCAGATACCCCTTGGGACCCACGCGATTCGGCCCATAGCGATTCTGCGACCACGCAGCCACTTTGCGCTCGTAGAACGTGTACAGACCGCCCGTGGCAAGTATGCCCACGAGCATCACGAGCCCGAGTGCGAGCGAAACGATGAGTTGTTCCTGTGAGATCACGTAGCGGCTCCCGCGGGTTCCGGCGTCGCGAACGCCTGGTCGACGACAGCCGCTCGGCGCGTCAGCTCGCGCAGAATGTCCCGTTCGTCCCTGGATTGCAGCGGGCCGACGACGGCCGGATCAAACGTCTGAGCGATCCCGTCGCGGTTCACGTAAGTGCCGGATTTCTCCGCCCACATCCGACCCGCGAGCGACAGGAACGCGCGCTGCACGAGCGGACTGTTCAGCACGTCGATGGCGAACACGTAGTCGGCGGCGAGCATCTTGTCGAGGTTCTCCGGCGAGATGTTCTCCGCGCGCACCGATGAATTCAGTACGAGTACCACCGGAGTCGACTCCGAGATATCGGTCTCTTCCAGTGCCGCCGGAACGAGTTGCGTCGCACCGGCAGTGTTCGGCGACTTGTCGCCGGGGATAACGAAGCCACCCGGGAACGTCTGGTCCTCGGTCACGAGCGCGTTCGGGATACGCGCAACGCGCGCGCCGCCGAGCGCCTCGGCGTAAGCTTTCGCCGCCTCGATCTCTTCCTGGGTCGCATGGGTTGAGACGAGCACGACTCCGTCCGGCCCGGCCGCGCGCATCTTCTCATCGATGAAGTCGAGCGCTGCCTCCCACGGCGCAGCCAACAGCTCGCCCGACGACGGGTCCGGCTGCACAGGCGTCGCGAGCCGATCCTCGGAGCGAATCCGGTGATACATGAACCGCCCCTCGTCGCTGACGAAGTAGGCGTTCACCTTCGTGTTTGGCTTCGGACGCGTTCGCTGAACCTCGTTGTTCATGACGTCGAGGAATGTGTTGGCGCCGAGCGAATCGCTCGGATCGATGGACGGCATCGTCTTGAGATTCCAGGCACGCGCCTTGAACAGGACATCCTCCGTGAGCAACGCTCCCACGGGACATAAGTCGACGATATTGGTGGCGAGCGGGTTGTCGATGGGATAGCCCGGCATGATGTCGATCTCGTTCGCGTTACCCATGTTCCGAATCGTCAGCTCGCCCGTCCCGACGTAGTCACGCAGGAAGCGCACGCACCGGTCGCACAGGATGCAGCGATTCGTGTATAAGCGGATTCCCGATCCGAGCTTCTTCGCGGGCTTGAAGCGCTTCGGCTCGGCCATGCGGCTGTTCTGCAACCCGTAGGTGTACGCGTAGTTCTGGAGGTTGCACTCGCCCGCCTGATCGCACACCGGACAATCCACCGGGTGGTTGACGAGCAGAAATTCCATGATGTCGGCCTGCGCGTTCTTGACGGCGTCCGACGTGGTGCTGACGATCATCCCGTCCGCGGCGAGAGTGTTGCACGCCGGCAACAGCCCCGTGCGGGCTTTGCCCCGAACCTCCTGCGTCACCTCGACGAAACAGATGCGGCAGCTCGCCACGATCTTCAGCGAGGGGTGGAAACAGTAGTGGGGGACCTTCGAGCCCGCCGCGGACGCAGCCTGTATGAGATTCCTGCCCGCATCGACCGTGATCTCGCGGCCGTCTATTGTGAGAGTTGGCATGTGTTCCTCTGCGTGCATCCATCGGACCCGTCAGCGCCGCCGACGGAGCCTCCGGATCATCAGCCGAGATGGCCCGCTGCAATGATAGGGAGCGGCGTCGGACGCGGCAACGGAGGCGCCTCGCTCTCCCGTTCCGCTGTCATGAAGTCTTCACGGTACTTCCGTATCATCATCGTGAGCGGCCAACCGAACGAGACGCCGAACAGACAGATCGTCTTGTTCGACTCGAATCGGTCGATATCGCCGACGTTCACGAGAATATCTTCCAGCATGTCGACGTCGCCCGGGCGCGCCTTCCGATGGTGCAGCCGGTCGAGTATGTCCCACACCCACTTCGCGCCCTCGCGGCACGGCGTACACTGGCCACATGACTCATGCCGGTAGAACGTCATGAGGTTGAGCGCCGTGTCGACGATGTCGGTCGTCTCGTCGAGGACGATCACCGCCGCCGAGCCAAGCCCGCTCTGGATGTCCCCGCGCGGCATGAACGACGCCGGCGACATAACGACGCCCGTCTCGTCCGGAGTGAGGATCGGCATCGAACTGCCGCCCGGGATCACGCCTTTGATCGCGCGCCCTTCCCGAACCCCTCCAGCCAGCCCGATAAGCTCGTCGAGTGTGATCGTCGTATCGCATTCGTAGAGACCGGGCTTGTTCACGTGGCCGCTCACCTGGTAGATAAGCGTTCCGGGGAAACTGGGATCACCGATGCTCTTGAATGCCTCGGCGCCGTTGTTGATGATCCACGGGACGTAGCCCAGCGTACCGATATTGTTGATCGTGGTCGGATGTCCGAATATGCCGTAAGCGGCCGGGAACGGCGGCTTGTTGCGCGGGTATCCCCGCTTGCCCTCGGTCGATTCCATCAACGCGGTCTCTTCGCCGCAGATGTACGCGCCTGCGCCCGGATGGGTGTAGACGTCGATATCGACGCCCGATCCCAGGATGTTCTCACCAAGGAGCCCGGCCTCGTACGCTTCCGCGATGGCTCGGTCCATCAGCTCGATGCCTTCCCACATCTCACCACGGATGTACACGTACGCGACTCGCGCGCGGATCGCGAACGCCGAGAGAATGATGCCCTCAAGAAGCATGTGCGGGTTCTTCTCGAGCAGGTACCGGTCCTTGCACGTTCCGGGCTCGCTCTCGTCACAGTTCACCGCGAGAATCGAGTAGCGTTCGGGATCCGGTTCCTTGGGCATGAACGACCACTTCATGCCCGCGCTGAACCAGGCCCCGCCGCGTCCTTGGAGGCCGGAGTCGGTGACCGTGGAGACCACATCGTCGGGAGAAAGCTCCTTGATGGCCTTCTCAAGCGCGGAGTAGTAACCGTGCTTCCGGGCCACGTCGAGCTTGTGTACGTCGGGAATCAGGCACTGGTCGAGGAGGAGCCGGTTCTCTGCCACAGCCATGAAGGATCTCTCTCAAATTCGTGAATCCCGCGGCCTTCGCGAGACGCGTGGACCTGCGCCGTCCCGGCGAGCGGAAATGACTCGCTGATCAGAGCCCGTAATATATGACAATCGTGCTCGGACGCGCCACCCACCAAGGGTGCAGTTAGAGGCGAATTAGTGCGTCCGCGCGAATCGTCATCCAGTGGAGCGCCGGCCCCGGATGCGCCGTCATGGGCTGCCGTCGCCTCGTGCCTTTGACCGACGGAGCCCGAATCGTATACCTAATAGAGGCCGATTTCGCGCCTCTCAGGCCGTTTCCGGCCCATGTTGAACGACTTACGGAGCCGCCATATGGCCGACCCCTCGAACCCGGAAGCACCTCAGAAGATATCGTGGCGCGGCGGACTGTTCCTCGTCGGCCCGGACCCGCTGACGAGCCTGTTCTACGCCTCAGGGCTGTTGCTCGCCGCCGGCGTCGGCTACGCGAGCCCGCTGTTCATTATCGGACTCTACGCGCTGCTTTTCCTCCTGGCGCCGCTGTATGTCGAAGCGGTACTCATGACGCTGTCGAATGGTGGCACGTACAACATGGTGCGTACCGCGCTTCAGCGCCGCCCATTCGCCGCGATGTCCACCTCCGCCATAGTGGGCGTCATAACGTCCGTGAGCTATCTCGCCACGGCGATCGTCAGCCAGCTATCGTTCAGCTACTACCTCCTCGCGCTGACGGAGTGGGTCGACTCGTTCCGCGTGCCTCTCGGCGTGCTGTACTCAGCGATTCCATCACTTGGATTCGGCCTGTGGGTGATGTGGTCCCAGCGCTGGACGGTCGTCCGCACCGTGCTCTTGACGACGGTCGTCGGTATCGTGCTCAGCCCGCTGCTGCCGCGCGCCGTCGTGGTGATGCTCAACCCGATCATCCTGCTCTTCACGCTGAACAACCAGGGCCTGCGCGAATCCGTCGCCGTCAGCCGAATCATCTTCGTGTTTCATCTCGGGATAATGGCGGTGTTCATCGTGGCGGGCGTGATCTATGCCGTGGGACACGGATTCGACTTCGATCTCGTGATGAACGGCACTCCGAACCTGCCCGGCATCGACGGGCTCACGCTTGCGTTGGTGATCGCCGGGCTCGGTAACGCGATACTCGGCGCATCGGGCGTGGAAAGCGTGATGCAGATCCCGGAGGAGCTTGAGGACCCCAAGGTCGCGGTGCCGAAAATCTACAACTGGATGCTCAGTATTCTGCTCGGCTTCGGCGGGCTCGTCACGTTGATGATCTTCTTCGTCCTCGATCCGGCGGAGCTGCTTGAGGGCCGCGATTTCCTGGTATCGATGGCGGGTCGCAAGGCGATGGAGGGCATAACGGGATCGCCGACGCTGGGTGTGACTTTCGGAACCATTATCGTAGTCGATGCCGCGCTCACGCTGATCGGCGCGACGAACACGTCGTTCGCCGGTATCCGAGGCCTGTGGGTAACGATGGCGAAGGACCACCTCATGCCACGGTTCTTCCTGCGCACCGACTCCGAACTTGGCACGCACAAGAACATCCACATCGTGTTCCTCTTCGGCATCGCGCTCCTCGCGCTCGGAGCGCAGTCGGATATCGAAGTGCTCGGGCACTGGTACGGTGGCACATTCGGACTCGTGCTGCTCTCGGGCGTGATCGGCATCGTGCTGCTCCGCAAATTCCTGCCGGACGCTCCGAGACCTTATCGTGCTCCGTTCGATGTGAACGTCGCGGGCATCAGCGTGCCTCTGGGCGCGTTTGTCGGATTCGTGGTGATCGGTGGGGCGCTGTTCTCCCTGCACCTGTCCGCGCAGCCGGACGTTGAGCGACTGGGCGAGTTGCTGACCTACCTGCTCGTGCTGGTCGCTATTGTAATCGCCTACTACGCGCACCCGGTGTGGCTGCGCAAGTGGCACAACTACAAGGACCAGATCCTGCTGGAGCACCGAGGCGCGCTGAATCTCGATCGGGAACGCGCGGTAGCGGTTTGCGTCGGAGGGTACCGGGCGCGCGAGCGCGTTCTCCACATGCTCGAATTCGCCGCGATGCAGCAGTATCCACATCTGGTAGTCCTGCATGTTACCGAGGCCGCGGAACGCGTATCGGTGTTCGACCCGCACGACTCCGCCACGCGCTACCTGTCGATACCGGGGCTGAACTCGCGCCGCATCCTGGAAACGCTCTCGACCATGCCGAAGATCGAGGAGGTGGCGATGCACTTCGTCATCATCCCGAGTGGTATGCACGACTCGTGGCAGGACGCGGTGAACGAGTTCCTCGCCGAAGCGCCGGAAATCCACTTCGTCGCCACGGGACCGGGCGAGGAACTCGACGAACGGTTCGCGAAGGTGCTCGTCATCGACACGGACTAGTACCGTCTCACGCTCGCGAACTGGACCCGCACCGCAGCGCCGTGCTTGCCGGGCTTCGCCTCGCGAGGTATTTTCGAAGCGCAATTCCCGTGTCCGGTGCGTGATGATCCCGGTTGGGTCGGTCTGCGACTAGAGCGCTATGCCTCGACGCCTGTCAACCTGCAAATACAGGATATCATGGTCGTCGCCGATGCTGTTCGTCGTGAGCTTCATCGGTACGATCCTGGTAGGGACCGTTCTCCTGAGCCTCCCTGTCGCGTCACGTTCCCAGCCGCTCCCGATTATCGATGCTCTGTTTCAGTCCGCGAGCGCTGTGTGCATAACCGGTTTGACGACAATCACTGTCGGCACTGACCTGAGCGTTTTCGGTCAGATCGTCCTGCTTGTTCTGTTTCAGGTCGGTGCTCTCGGGATCATGACCTATTCGCTTGCGCTGGTAGGTTTCGTACAGCGCCAGGGCTCACCCGAGCAGACCGAGTGGCTCGCGAACGTCTTCACGAAGGATCGCAAGCTCCCACCGGAGCGGATGGTTGGGTGGATCGTGAAGTCGACGCTGGTTGTGGAAGGCTTGGGCATCGCTGCCCTGTTCTGCGTGATGCTCTTCCATTTCGAGCCGCTGACCGCGCTGTACCATGCCGTCTTCCACGGGGTGAGTGCGTTCTGCAATGCCGGCTTCTCCCTCTACTCAGCGAGCCTGACGGGATACCAGGGCAGCGTGAGCGTCAACCTCATCGTCTGCATACTCGTCGTGATCGGGGCGTCGGGATTCGTTGTCACGTTCGAGGTCTGGCGCTCGTTGACAGGGCAGCGGCGGTGGTTCAAGCTCCTCGCTCAGACGAAGATCATACTCTACACGACCGTGCTGCTCTTCCTTGGCGGCCTGGCGTGTTTCGTGCTCTTCGAGGTGAACCATATCCACGCCGGCATGCCGCTCAAGAACCGCATCCTGACATCCTTCTTCCAAGCGATGGCCTCGCGAACGGCCGGGTTCAGCACGATCGACTTCAGTGCCCTGACGAACCCATCGCTCCTGCTATTCATCCTGCTGATGCTGATTGGTGGCGCACCCGGCTCAACCGCGGGTGGCGTCAAGATGACGACCGTTGCCGTGCTCGTGCTCTCGATGGTATCGAGGTACAAGTCGACGAAGCGCGCGAGGGTATTCAACAGAAGCATACCGTACGACACGATCACGCGCGCCGCGACGCTCATGACCGGTGCCGTCGCCCTCATTATGGCGAGCACTCTTCTGCTGCAGGTCACCGAGTTCTGGGGGCATCCACCAGCCGCGGCCCGGGAATGGTTTCTCGACTTTCTCTTCGAGGCGACGTCCGCGTTGGCGACGACGGGGCTCAGCACGGGAGTGACACCCACCCTGTCAACCGGCGGGCGCATCGTTATCATCGTACTCATGTTCATCGGCCGCGTCGGTCCGCTTACGCTCGCGGCGATCCTCCTCGGGAAGAGTGCGCGACCCCGTTTGCACTACCCCGAGGAAGACGTGATGATTGGATGAGGACATGCCCTCTTTACTTATGATAGGCCTCGGATCGTTCGGCTACCACCTCGTGAAAACGCTGAGCGAGAGCGATTTCTACATCACCGCGATCGACTCGGACGCGAGCAAGGTCGACGCCGTCAAATCGTTCGTCCAAGCACCGATGGTCGGGGACGCGACGCAGCTGGACGCACTTCGTGAGTTGAGTGTCCACGACTTCGACTATGTGGTCGTAAGCCTCGGCGACCGACTCGACATGAGCATACTCACCTGCCTGCACCTTCGCGATCTCAGGGCGCGGGATGTTGTAGTTAAAGCCGCCGAAGAGGACCACTCGCGCGTTCTTGAGCAGTTCGGGGTATCGCGCGTCATTTTCCCGGAACGGGAAGCGGCGGAGGACCTGGCCCACGCGATCTCCGACCTGAACGTGCTGCGGTCCATCGCGGTATCCAAAGGCTTCACCCTCGCTGAGACGGTACTACCATCCGAATTCGAAGGCCGGTCGCTGGGGGAACTGGACCTGCCGAACAAGTATGGCGTGCAAGTCGTGCTCATCCATCAACTCATCCCGGAAGAGACTGTCATGCCGCGGGCGGATTTCGTCCTGAAACCGAGTGATACGCTCCTCGTGATCGGAACCGACGAATCGATCAAAAGCATGTACGAGTCCGTCTGAGGCCGCAAAGGAGGGTCGCCATGCGCCATACAATGTCTTCCCGCGAACGTTGGCTGGCAGCTCTTGCCGGCGAGGAAGTCGACCGAATCCCCTTCTGGCCGAAAATCGACACGGCGTACCCTCGCCATCAGGCGCCGGAATTCCGTGCGATGACGAACCGTGAGCTGCAAGAGTGGCTCGGGTCGGACCTCCATGAAGGCGGCCCGGACGGCATCCGCGAGTTACGCACGCACACATCGGTTGAGACAAGCAAGCAGAACGGCCACCACGTCACCACGTACGGCACGCCCAACCGGACACTGACGTGCGTGCAGGGCTTCGACGAGGCGTCATGGTCCTACCATCCCATCGAGTTTCCGGTGAAGACGCCGGAAGACATCGCGACGCTCACAGAAGTGTTCGCGGATCTCCAGGTCGAACCGGACCACGAGAAACTCGGGGAAGCAGCGACCATCCAGAAAGAGTTCGGCGAACGCGGTGTCTGTGCGACGGGAATCGGCATCTCGCCGCTTATGGACTGGCTCCAGCATCTCGCGGGCGTCCAGAACGGCACGTACCTGCTCTACGACCACCCGGATCTAGTCGAGGGCCTGTTCCGCGAGATGCACCGCGTGCTGTTGCGACGCGCGGAAATCATCGCCGAATACCACCCGTTCCCGGTCGTCTATTCCGTCGAAAACACATCCACCACACTCATCTCGCCTGACATGTTCCGCAGCTACTGCATGCCGGCGTTGACGGAATACGGCGACATCGTCACCGGCGCCGGGAAAACCCACATGCTCCACATGTGCGGCAAGCTTGGCGACCTGCTCGACGACATCGGCTCGCTGCCGGCACAGGCGAACGAAGCGTTCACGTCCGCCCCGGTGGGCGATACGTCGCTCCTGGATGGACGCACCCACATGCCGAATCGGTGCCTTGTCGGAGGCACGAACGCGACGCTCTGGCTGGAGCCCGCCAACCGCATCATCGAGACGATTGCGCGCGACCTGAGCGCGCTGCCGCATCAACGCGGCGTCGTGATAACCTCCGGCGGAGTCATGCCTCCCGCGTGCAAGCCGGAAACCATCCGCGCCGTGCGGGACTGGGTAGCCACGCAGGCTGCATAGGGAAGAGGAGATCGACATGAGCCTACCGACACCCGAGGAACGCCGCGAACTGCTGGACGCATTCGCCGGCCTGCGTGTCGCCGACGTGCGCGACGGCCTCGACTGGCACATGCTTCACGGCTACGGGTCGATGGCGCCGGACATTCGGCCACTCTTCCGCACGGTTACGTGCGGCATTGCCAAGACGACGCGCTACGTCCCGTTCGAGGGGCCGGTCCCAAACATGACGCCCGCCGAAGCCAGGGAATGGATCGCCTGGTATGATCGCGAGGTGTGCACGTGGCCGTGGCTCGAGGAACTCGAAGACGGCGACTTCGTTGTGATCGACCAGAGCGGCCTGAACGTGGGCCTCATGGGCTCGAACAACAGCCTGTACGGCATCCAGCAGGGCGCGCGCGGATACGTGAGCGATGGCGGCGTGCGCGACACGGACGAGGTGATCCTCGAGGGCATCCCGTTCTGGTCGGCGTCAATCGCGCAGGCCCGAGTGGAGGGCCGCCTCCGCTACGAGTCGCACGACATGCCGGTGAGCGTCGGCGGCGTGCTGGTTCAACCGGGCGACATAGTCGTCGCGGACGGCGACGGTGTCGTTGTCGTTCCGCAGGATCTCGCGCTGAGCGTCGCCGAGATCGCCCGCGCCGAACTCGAAGCCGACAAAGCGGGGCGCCGGGCGCTCTACGATCAGCTCGGCATGGAGCACGACGATTCTGTGCGATCGTCGCGGGACGGCACAGTGTAGCGGAACGGCCTAGTCACGAAACACGACCACGTGCGAATCCGTTGCACGCGTGTTACAGAAACAGCCCATCGGCGTTTCACGTAACGCACCTGCGAGCCTCCCCTGCACACTGCGAACCGCCGAATGCCCATATCGGCGGACATCCGGCGGAATTCCCTTCCTGACATGCGACTCGGTACGCCGATTGCATATGCCTGCCAATCACGTCAACCACGGAGTCGCCGGATGATCACGAGCATCGCGCTCGCCCTGTTGATGTCACCGATCGCGCAAGCCGAACGCCCCGAAGTCGTTTCCCGAGGAGACTCCGACGACTGGTGTCTCCGATGTCACGGGATGTCCACGCTCGCGGTCCGGCGGGAGGACGGCGCTATACGCAATCTCGCGGTAGCGGCACACGCGTTCTCGCAATCGAACCATCGTCGCCTGGACTGCGTCGACTGTCACAACGACGACGCCACGCGATATCCGCACGGCGAAGGCGCCGCCATGGCCGTCACGTGTACCGAATGTCACGCGCGGCCGGACCATGCCCTGACGCGGGATAATCCGCTCGCCGCGATGCACTTCGCGGAGATCGGACAGGAATTCGAGCGAAGCATCCACAAGCGACGGCTCGGCGACGAATTCACCTGTTTCTCGTGCCACAATCCACACCAGTTCCGCAAATCCGAAGACCCGTCGCTGCAGACGATATCCGCGCAGAACGGCATCTGTCTCACGTGCCACGGCAGCGACGTTCGCTTCACCACGCTGACGGAGCGTCCACGCCCCGACCTCGACGCGGCGCACCAGTGGCTTCCGAACCGCGCGCTTCACTGGGAACACGTGCGCTGCCTCGATTGCCACACGAGCTACGACCCGCCGAATCGGTCGCACCTTGTCCTGGCGGCGAAATCCGCGGTGCAGAAGTGTGAGGATTGCCATTCACAGAACTCCGTCCTGCTGGACAAACTGTATCGCCACCGGCATGCAGAGGAACTGGAGCGATCGGGGTTCGCCAATGCCGCGCTGTTCAATGACTCCTACGTGATCGGAGCCACCCGCAACACGGTGCTGGACGTCGTCGGCCTCATCGTGGTTGGCGGAGCGCTCCTCGGTGTGGTACTGCATGGCGTTCTACGCGGCGCCGCGCGCCGGCGCGACGATTGATGCTCGCGATGATGGGAATTAGATGACAGACGCACACGACACCGCCCTCGACGAGGAATACCTGCACCCGGTATGGGTGCGCGCGTGGCACTGGCTGAACGCGCTCCTGTTCCTCGCACTCATCGTGACCGGATTCAGCATGCACTTCTCCGGAGCGGCCGGGCAGGTCGTCTCATTCAGCGTAGCCCGTGTCGTCCACGACGTGACCGGCTGGCTCGTCGTCGCGAACTACGTGGCCTACGTCGTCGGACTCGCCATGTCCGGACAGTGGCGACAGTACCTCATCTTCCGACCCGATTTCGCGCGGACGATGGTCAAGCAGGCCCGGTTCTACGCCCGCGGCATATTCCGCGGCGAGGCGCATCCCGAGCATCCCACGCCCGAGCGAAAGTTCAACGCGCTACAGCAGATCACGTATCTGAAGATCGTTGCGCTCGCCATCCCCGCCGTGATCGTCACCGGGGCCATGCTGCACTTCCCTGAGCTGGCGCCCAAGGAAATCCTCGACGCGGGCGGCGTGTGGCCGATCGCGGTGCTGCATACCGTGATCGCATATCTGCTGGTGGCATTCGCCATCGGGCACGTGTACCTCACGACGACGGGCGAGACACCGGAAGCGAACGTCCGCGCGATGCTTTCGGGTTGGCACAGCCAAGCACACGTCAGCGACGAACAAGTGCCCCTCGATTCCGCTCGAACGCCCAGCGGCGAGAACGACGATACCCCGTCCGGCGCGATCGCCGACGAAGGAGCCAGCACATGAACGATTCAGCATCTCCCAACCCCACGCCATTCTGGAAGCGCCGTCGTTTCCTGGTCATCACGGCCGTGGCAGTCGCCGTGCTCCTCCTGGGCGGCGTCATCCACCGCATCGTCGTTCCGTGGGGGTTCGAGCAGTACACCGGCGTCGTGAACGAGGAACTCACCTACCCCAACAGCGTGCCGGTGACCCCGAACGAATTCGAGGCCATCGCCGCGGAGCTGATCCACGACGCGCTGTTCGCCCGCGCGATGTCGAGCACGGCGACGGAGACCGACTCGTTCACCCGTCAGACGCGCATCCAGATGATCACGCAGACGCCGTCGTTCCGACGGGAGGCGGAGTATCCGCACATACGCTACTTCCGCGAGGCCGGGATCAGGCAGTACGAGGGTCCGCAAACGTGCGCCCAGTGCCACGAAACGATGACCGTCCAGCACGCAAACGGCCGCGTCGAGGAAGTGAATACCATCGCCGACGTGATGAACACCGTGCACTACAAGTTCCAGAGCATGGAGGGCGGATTCACGACCTACGGCTACGACGGCCGCCAGGTGAACACCGACTCCCGCCCGATACCTGTCGGGAAGATCGACCGCGCGTGCGGCGTCCCGGGCAGTTTCTCATGGACCGGATGGGCCGCTCTCATCGAGACGAAGCCGGAGCACGCCGGCGGCGAGATCGTAACGCGGAGCGAGGGCTGCGGCCAGTGTCACATCGGTGGAGGCTTCCATCCGGCAACGGAGAACATGATGCCGCCGGGCGTGATCCCGACGCCCACCGTCGCCGAGAAGGGGCTTGACTGCCTGATTTGCCATGCCGCCGAGTACGACATGAATCAGCGCTACGTCATCGAGGATGAGCACGGCCACATGCGCTGGAACCAGGATCGCTCGATCCGCGCGGCGATTACGGTGGGACGCCCCGGCAACGACGGGTGCCTGAACTGCCACCAGCACAACATGGGTGGCGACACGTACGACTACAACAAGGCGTCGCAGTCGCTCGGCGTGATGAATCAGCGCCTCCTGCACGCCGCGTCGAAGCGTGGCAACCCGTACAGCCCGGAGCACGACGTCCACGTGCGCGCCGGTTTGCAGTGCATCGATTGCCACCGCCCTGTCGGACACAAGATTCCGCGCGGCAACAAGGGCACCGACCTCGTCGCGAACGACCTGCCGGGCGTCGCCGTCGACTGCGAGATGTGTCACACGAACGCCCCGCACGTTCGGAATCCGCTCACGCGCGTCGTGCTCAACGGCCACGTGAACCGCCTCGCCTGCGAGACGTGCCACATCAACCATCTCCTCCCGACGAATAACGTGCTGAAGGACTGGGTCCACCCGGTGTGGGACGAAGAGGCGCGCACCGTCGAGCTGATACCGGCCGATCGCT
>CAZEAI010000095.1:0-19735 GCA_964510105.1 uncultured bacterium | reverse complement strand
ACGAGTGGGTACCTCCCGCGGTCCATTTCCACCAACCATACTGGCAATACTGGCGGCACTTCACCGATCACGTCCGTCGCCTGAGCTACGTGATGGCTCAGGGCACGCACGTCGCCGATGCGGCAATCCTCTACCCGCTCACGACGATGCACGCCGGCTGGGCAGGCGGGGAGATGTTCAGCGACGCGGCCCGTGCCGCCGCCTCTTCGGTGATGGACCTTGCGAAGAGCGTCTACCGGAGCGGCGTCGACTTCGATTTCATCGACGATGCGTCTCTTCTTCGAGCCGAGTGTGACGGGAGCATTCTGCGTATAGCGGGCATCGAGTTCCAAGCTGTCGTCCTGCCGTCGCTCACTACGATACGCACCGAGACGTTGCGAGCGCTTCGTGATTTCCACGCGGCGGGCGGCGTAGTCGTCGTCGCCGGTCGGCTGCCCGACGCGTCACCGGAATCGGGTCGATGCGACCCGAACATTCGGGCACTGGTCGACGAGATGTTCGGAGTCGACGTCGCCGACCCCCCGTCGGTCGTCGCGGTGAACGAGAGCCCGCGTGGCGGGAAGGCGGTCTTCGTTCCGGGCGATTCCGAGGAGGTCGCGACGCAGATCACCAGGGCCGTCGATCGAGACTTCGTCCCGTCGCAGCCCGACGTATTCCACACTCATCAGCGCGCGGGCGATTCGGATACCTACTTCCTGGTCAACGCCAGACCCGACGCACGGCGCATAGCCGTCGATGTGCGGGGCTCCGGCCGACCGGAAATCTGGGATGCGGCCACGGGGGACGTCAAGCCGGCATACCGATACGAGCGACGAGGGGACAGGACGATCGTAGATCTGGATATGGAGGTCTACGAGGGCGTCGTGCTGGTCTTCTCGCAGGCCCGGGCGGGTCCGATGGTTGTCGCCGACAGCCTCGATTCGGTCACCGGCGTCGTTCCGATGGATCGCAGCTTCGACGTGATCGGGCTGTGTGGGAGCGGCGGCATGAAGACGGTTCGGCTGCTTTCCAATGGCCACGAGTACAGCGCGGAGGCCGATGTCGATGCGCCGCCCGACTCCATTCCGCTCGATGGCGCATGGGACGTTCGTCTCGAACCCACCATGGATAATCGCTGGGGAGACTACCGTCACCCACCAGAGGAAACGACGATCGGTCCCGAAGCTCGGCAGTTTCGATATGCCGAGGAGGACGGTTCGTCCGGCGCTTCGCCGGATTGGCATGAGCGCACTCTCGATGACTCGGCGTGGGAGCGGGTTACGTGGGGCTATGGTCCCTACTGGTGGACGCTCGGACCGTTTCGCGAGGGCCACGAGCCGCAGCAGGTGCTTCAGGACACGATCGCGGGCGGCTTCGATCCGTGCGCGCCCGTGCATGCGGCCGGACGACAGGCCGTGTGGGAACCGCTGGTGTTCTCGCTCAAACATGGCTCGCAGACTCCCGATATCTCCTGGGGTGGCATGGAGGGAGTCCGGGACGAATTCATCACCTGCCCAGCCGTGTTGGGCGGCGGCGACGTCGTGCGCTACCTCTTCACCTACGTCGACGCGCCGGAGGAAGCCAAACGGCTGTTCGAATTCGGTCGGCTGTTGGACGACTATCACAGGTCCGTGGGAGCCGAACCGTTTGCGCGCAGCGCCTGGATCAACAGCGAACAGGTCGTCTCAGCCGCCGCCGCCGATCCGCAGGAGCCGGTGCCGGTGACTCTGCGGAAGGGGTTGAACGCGGTTCTGCTGCGTATAGTCCAGCCACGAGGGGAGACGGTCAGCGCTCGCGCCGCCTTCGTGGATCCAGACGCCGTTCCGGACTTCGATCCCTACGTGCCGCTGCTGAGGTGGTTCCGCGAGTCGCCGGTTCTCACTCACGACGTGACGCCCGGCATCGAGCGCGTCGGGTGGTTCCGGTTTGACGCCCCGCCCGGGCTCGCGTCGATGCGGACGAAGCTGTTCGGCAAGAGGGTCCGGGTGTGGGTAGACGGCGAATCGGTTCACGATCAGATCATCGAGTGTTCACCACCGGATAAGCGCTCCGCCGACGTCGAGATCCAGCTGTCGACTCCGATTGCGCGATGCTCGCAAGTATCCCTCCGTGTCGAGACGGTTCCCGGCTGCTACGGAGGGGCCGTCTTCGATGAGCCGGTCGTGTTCGATTGTCAACCGGGCGAGATCGAGGCCGGCGACTGGTGCGATCAGGGTCTAGAGGCGTACTCCGGCGCTTTGATCTACACCAGGTCGCTGACTCTGGACCAGATCGATCCTGAGACGAAGATCATCCTGGATCTCGGACGTGCGGCCGTCGTGGCGGAAGTGTCGGTGAACGGCAAACCGGCGGGCGTCCGGATGGCGAGGCCATATCGCTTCGACATCACCGATCTGGTTACGGCCGGCCGCAACGCGGTGGAGGTGAAGGTCGCCAACACCCTCGGCAACCACATGAGCAGCTATCCGTCGCAGCGGGTCCACGCGGGGCACACCGTGTCCGGCATGCTGGGACCGGTAGAGGTGCGTTTCCTCCGGATCGCGACGCTGACTGCGACAGAGACGCCCGCCTGATGGCGGGCGCTCGCTTCGTTCGCTGCACTGTGCGCCTCCGCGATGGCCCCGATCACGTCCCGCGTTGATAGGCCCGCCTCCACACACCTATCTTCCACACGACCGCCGACGTATCCAACGCCGCTCCGGGAGCACCCATGGTCGCGCGATTCCTGCGCCCGCCGATACTAGTCGCAGCGCTGCTCGTCCTCGTGGCGATTGGCGCGCTCGCCTCCACAGGTGGGATGTGGGCGTCTACGGAGCAGTTCCTCGTGCGCAAGTTCGCCGCCGTGATCGTCGCGCTCTACGCGCTACTGCTGGCGGGATATTTCCTAGCGCGCGGACGTGTAGGCCCGGTTCGCGACGCAGCGTGGTTCGTCGCGAAGGTCTCCGCTGTCGTCGTCGCTGTGGAGCTGATGCTCCAGGCGGCGGGCGCGATCGTCGATTTCGACAACACCGCGATGGATCGCCGATTCTACCTCTCGCCCTACCGGAAAGCCCCGTGGGCGGAGCAGTACTTCCGCGAATTCGCCGAAGCCAAGCCCGATTTCGAGCAATTCGTCATGTGGCGGCGGGAACCGTTCCGCGGGGAGTACGTCAACATCCTGCCTGGCGGGTTCCGTAAGACGTGGAGACCGAGCGCAAGCTCGGACGACACGCGGGATACCGTGCTCGTGTTCGGCGGATCGACCGTCTGGGGCTCCGGCGCGCGCGATGACCACACGATCCCGTCGCACATCGCGAAGCAGTTGGCGGACCGCGGGAACTACGATGTCGTGAATTGCGGCGAAAGCGCATACCACACACCGCAAGAACTCGTGTACCTCACGACGCTGCTTCGGAGCGGTACGCGCCCGCGCGTCGTGATTTTCTACGATGGCGTGAACGACGTCTACAGCGCGTGGGATGACGGCGATACGGAGACGGTGCAACACTATCGGCGCATGGAGTCGCGCATCGAGGCGGAGCGAACGATTCCGCTCCTGGTGGACGCTATCTACAACGGTTTGCAGAACCACTCGCATCTGTTCGACGCGTACACCGCCGTGGCCCGAAGCCTCGTCCGGAGCGGCGGCGCCGCTGACACATTCTCGCATCACGACCGACCCTACCTCGACTCCATCGCTCTTGCCACCGCGGATAGTTACGAGCGGTCCTACCGGCAGGTTGAGGCGCTGGCGCGGGCCTACGACTTCACATTCGCCTGCTTCTGGCAGCCGTCGCTGTACACCGAGGCGACGCTCACCGATGAAGAGCGCTCGTACCCAGAACTCGCAAACGCGGACCTGCGGTATCTGTATCCCCGGGTCCGCGAGATACTGCGCGCGCGGGATCTTACGCAATTCCACGACATCTCCAACGTGCTGGCGGGACACGACTCGACTGTGTACCTCGATCACTGCCATCTCATCGAAGCCGCCAATGCCGCCGTCGCGGGGGAAATAGTCGAGCCGATGGGCGACGCATTCGCCCCCGAATGAGGAAGGGCCGGAGCCACACGAGATTCGGTATGCAGCGACACTGCTGACGACCGGAGAGGAGTGGTGCATCCATGGGCAATGAGAAATCGATTCCGCTACGGGCGTACGAGACAGGAGGGGTGGACCGGAAGGGGTGGCCGGTCACGCAGGGCGTCCCGTTCCCCGACGGTGAGCTGCCGTGCGGCGCGGCGGTGTGCGTGGTCGACGAGGATGGAACGCGCCTGCCGACGCAGTCCATCGCTCTCACCACATGGGACCCCGATTTCGCGTGGGTGAAGTGGTTGCTCGTGGACTTCCAGTGTGATCTTTCGGCGAACGAGACGCGCGACCTTCGCCTTGAATACGGAGAAAGGGTAGAGTCGCCACAGCCCACCTCGCCCGTGACAGTGTCGCACGCCGGCAACCGGACCCGGATCGACACCGGCGAACTGCGCCTCGATCTTCGCCACGATTCGGCGGACTTCGTTGCCGCCCTCCTGGTCCCCGGCAGCGACGGGTGGCGGAATGTGCTGCGCGGCGCGCCCGGTCCCTTCCTTTACCTCGTTGGCTCGGACGGCACGCAATACGACTCGATCACCTCCGCGCGGCCGCCACGGATCGAGATCGAGGAACCGGGGCCGCTACATGCCTGCGTGGCAATCAAGGGCTTCCACGCGGCTCCGACTGGTATCGGTCTCTGCCCGTATACGTTGCGCCTTCATCTCTACGCCGGACAGAACCTCGTACGGCTGTTTCACACGTTCGTGTTCGACCAGAACCCCGACGAACTGGAATTCCGCGGTGTCGGTCTGCGGTTTCCAGTCGACGTGGGCGACGAAGCACGCGTCGCGTTCGGTGGCGAGACGGGCGCGCGGTGGGCATCTCGATGGACACGCGCGTCACTCCTCCAGACATCGGACATCGCGCACGAAATCACGCGCGACGGTGCTCCGTATGGTTCCGGCGAGAAGGCCCGCGGATGGGCGAGCGTGTGCGGAAGAGAGGCGTCGACGTTCGTCGCGGTGAAAGACTGGTGGCAACAGTACCCGAAGGGGATTGGGCTCACGCCCGAGGGCATCGACGTGCAGCTCTGGCCTGAGACGAGTGGGAAGCCGCTCGTCTACTCGACGCCGTGGAAGGAACGTCCGGTCTTCTTCAACGCAACGCGGGACGAGGAAGAGGTGAGACGGCTCCTCGCCGAGAAACCCACCGCGCCGCTCAACCTCAAGAGCTTCGCTCCTCAGAACATCGAAGACGTCCTCTGGATCGAGGAGATGGTTGACAAGTACGCACCGGATCGGCCCGCGACGCACAACGACATCGACATACCTTCCGACGGCACCGGTGCGGCGAAGACGCACGAGCTGCTGCTGAGCTTCTCGGCCGAGCCAATCTCCGACGCGCGGGCCGATGCGCTCTGCGCATGTCTACAGGAACCGGTCATCGCGCCGGCGGACCCGGCATACTTGGCCTCCACCGGCGCGACGCGGTACGTCTACGGCGGCACCGACGAGCAGTTCCGGGAACTCGACGAATTGCTCGACGGAATCGTCGAACGGGTCGCCTACGAGCCGATGGAACTGGCTCGCCTGTGGGGCTTCTGGCGGTTCGGCAACATGTGCTGCTCGCGCGCAGCCGGTCCGGTGCTGGCGTATCAGGCGTACCACGCCACCGATCCGGCGAAGGGCCTGCGTTTCGTCGGGCCGTACAACAACGAAGCCGACGACCCATGCTGGGGACTCTGGACGAATTTTCTGCGGACCGGCTGCCCGCGGCATTTCCGTATCGCCGCCGGCTACAGCCGCGCCATGGGCGACGTCGGCACGACGCACGCGCACCCGTCGAGGCCGGAGGTCATCGGTCTCACTCATTACCACAGCGGCCATCAGTGGACCGGCGGTCACAGTCACTCGCACACGCTCAATACGGCGCCACTCCTCCACTACTACCTGACCGGCGACCGGCGCATGCTGGAGATCGGGCTGACGATGGCTGACAACGCCGTGCGGAACCAGGAACTCGCGGGTGTCATCTCGAACCGGAAGGGCAGATTGAATCGGGAGTTCACCGGACCGCTTGTCTGCGTTATCGAGGCATACGTCGCTACGTGGGCGGCCAGATACGGCGACCTTGCCCGGCGCAGCCTGAACTGGTGGCTCCTGTCCCAACCCACTCCCGGCGTCTTCCCAATAAGCATCTACAATCGCGGGCACCGAGGTGACGAAGCACTGATCGAAACGACCGAAGAGCCGCTGCACCACGCCGGAATCGTCTATCCGATCTACTTCGAGGCGTTGCGCCAGTTCGACAGCGAACTTCTGCGGGAGACAATCATAGCCGAGGCGGACCACGTGATTCGACGCAATGGCGGCGGTCCGGTGGCGACGGCGTGCGGCCTCGCGTACGATCTCACCGGCGATCCCATCTATGCCGCACTATGCGAGTCTCTGATCGAAACGTACAAGGAAAGTGCGCGGTCGAGCGTGAACCTGACCAACATCGCGCTGTTCTCGTCGATCCGGAACGGGTACGTCGCAGTGATGAAGTCCGCAGTGGCGAAAGCCATGCGCGTCGATCCGAAGGCATACGCCGAGGCGAAGCGGCGACTCGAGGAAATGCTGGGAACGGATACGCGGTCCAATGCGCCGCTGGCAGCCGAGCCAGACGACGTCAACATCGGGATCCCGGTCGGGTATGACGGATGACGGTCGAACTACGATTCAACGCCCGGCGAACTCTCACGTTGTTCGAGTTCGTTCACGAGTCGCGATGCGACTCGCCGAGTGGGATTCTGCCGTGGAGACATAGGTCAGCGAACCCTCACGTTGTTCGAGTTCGTTCACGAGTCGCGATGCGACTCGCCGCCCGACCGGTACGCTACTGTACGCGAAACAACCGACGCGTCGTTGCCGTGCTACGATACGCCGGTTGTCTCCGGGTCCCGTTTCTCGTGCCGCGAACTGCTACCGAACGAGCGTCAGTCTCCGAAGCTTCACGTCGTTCGAGGTTGCCTGCGATTCGCCCGTAACCGTCAGCCGCGCGATGTAGACGCCGCTTGCAGCGTTCCGCCCGGACGCGTCGCGGCCATCCCACACGACTTCATGCGTTCCGGCGGCCAGGTCGGCATCCACGAGCGTGCGGACGTGCTGTCCGGTCGCCGACCAGATCGAAAGACTCGCCGCACCAGCTTCCGGTACGGAGAATCGCAGCGACGTGGTCGGATTGAACGGATTCGGCACGTTCTGCTCAAGCTCGAACACGAGCGGACGCGGTTCCACAACCGGTATCGCGCCCTCGTTCAGCGACGCCGCGACGATCTCCGGTGGCGTGTCACCCAGGCCGGCGATACGTACGATCTCGGCGCTCGACTCGTTCGGGCGCGCGAAGCCGATGTTGATGAGATCGTCGGAACGCCCACTGACGACCATGCCCGGTCCTGTCACCGACGCGTTTGACGCCGTCGGAGCTCTCACGGCCAGCTCTCCGCCGAGTACTCCCGCCGCATCGCTTGCGATCAGCGCCCAGATGTTCCCGTCACGTTGCCACGTGAGTGTGACTGGTGCGAAGCCGCCGGGCTTGAAGACGGGCATCTCTATCGGCAGCACAAGCCCGGGATCGACGATCTTGCGCAGGACCCACGCCGCGTCGTATCCGGTGACCTCGGCGTTGCCGGTCACGTCCGCCCGCGCGAAATCGATCTCCCGCACGACGTGCACGACGTACTGCAGGATGAGGGATGCATCGTACGACGTGACCTCCCCGTCGGCGCTCACGTCACCGAACAGGATCGACTCGAACATTATCGATCCGTCGGTGAGCGGCGGAGTCATGTCGTTGTAGTTCGTGAATTCCGGCACCCAGACGAGGCCCGTGCTGCTGCTAATGGGAGCATCCACGTCGGTGTCGAAGTTCAGCGCGAGGGCCGCGTTACCCGTGAGCGTGAATGGAACGTTGTTGGCGATGGTCACGAACAGCGTGTCTCCCACGACGTTCGACGACGCCAGCGCATTCGGCTGTCCATCGACGACTGACCAGGCGATCGCATTCTCGCTGGGGAAGACGAGCGTCGGATCGAACAGGATCGCGATGTCGAGATTGTAAGCTTCGGTGATCGTCGCGATCACCGGCACATGCACAGTGCGATCCGGGATTGTCTGTACGTCGGCGATGGCAAGTTCCGGCGTGACGGTGTGGAATGCCGGGAGCGGTCCCATGTCGGACTGAGTCCCGTCGGCGTCGGGCGGCGAGAGCGGGCTCCCGTTGTCGATGGCGGGCGAACCCGACATCAGCTCGAATCCCCATTCGACGGGCGCAACCCACATCGGGTCCGCGTCGATGACGCCCGGGCCGTTCCACCCACCCTCGACGATGGAGTGGGACGCCATGAGCGTACCGCTGAGATCGCCGTCGAACACGATGGTCTCGTCGCCTTCGTTGCCCCAGACGATCGAACTCTCAACGTGCAATGCCGCTCCGCCGTATATGTAGAGCGCGCCAAGCGGACCGTCCGGCTGCTCGCCCGAGAAATGGGAATCTGTGATGAGTGAGTTGCGGATCTGCGTGGTCCCCGATTGCCACACCGTGATTCCCGGCTTCGAGCCGAACGAGTGGTTGCCCACGAATACACATCGCTCGAACACCGCGTCGGAGTTGGTGATGTCCACGGCCGCGCACTGCCACGCGGAGTTGCCCCAGAACCACGTATCCTCGGCGAGGAGGAACGCCCCATCCTGCACGATTACGGCACCGCCGTACGACGAGGCGTTGTTATCGTGGATGCGAGAGTTGCGTATTGTGAGTTCTGTGCCGGGGCTATAGACGGCGATGCCGCCGCCGGCTTCCTGCCAGTGGCTGACCTGGCCGCCTACCTGTGCGCCGGTCACCTCGACGTATTCGAGAGTGCTCGACCCTCCCGCGAAACGCAGCCCTCCCCAGGATGCGGCGAGGCCGGGATGGAACATGATGTCGCCGCCCTCGACGTGGCCGATCGCCTGCAGCGAGCCGTAGATCAGGAATTCGACGTCCGCGTCGAAGACGACCTCGACCCCCGGCTCGATTGTCAGCGCCTGTTCCGCCGGGATCACAATCGGGCCGGTTACGTGATGTACGCCGTTGGCGGCTGACCACCCACCGGAAACCTCGCCGGAGACTACTTCTCCCGTGACTCCATGGACGTCCACGACCTGTGGCGTCGGCCTGTGCGGATCGTCGTGGCTGATCTCCACGACACCGCCGACATCGCCGGTCCCGTCGAACGTGACAGGGATGAGCGCTTCGCCGCCGGGCTGAATTTCCATCGGGAACTCAGCGGCAGTGCTGAATGGGCCGGAGATCGTGGCGTCGATGGTCAGCGCGGACTCGCCGGTGTTCTGGACCGGCAGGTTCGTCGACTGACCTTCGCCTATCACGATGTACGGCGGCAAAGCGATTCTCGGCAGGCTCTGATCCGCGCCGTCGCCGCCCGTAGCTCCCATGTCGGCACGTGAACCATCTGCGTCAAGCGCGCCGTAAGGGCTGCCCGCGTCGATGCACGGCGAGCCCGGCAGGAGCGCGTAGTTGCCTCCGGCCGGATCGGCGAAGAGCGGGTCGGCGTAGATGTTTCCCTCGCCCGGCCAGACATCACCGCCCCGCTGCCAGTCGGAATACTCCACGGGTGTGGGAGCTGACGTTCCGATGGAGGGTGCGTTATCCCATACAATGGAGCTGATCACGTTGACAGTACCCGATACACCGACACCGCCTGCCCAGCTCGATATGTTGCCCGCCACAGTCACATTCTCGAGCACGAGACTGCTCGCGTTGTAGCCATGAACGCCTCCACCGCCCGAGACCGCATCGTTGTCGACGATGAACGTGCGTGCGACGAGCCCCTCGGCTTCATGCACGGATATCCCGCCGCCGTGCCATCCATGGTTGTTGCGGATGTCGCAGTCGGCAATCTCGGCGCGAGCGAAATCGCGTACGCGAACCGCGCCGCCGCGTCCGCCGGAGGAGTTGCCTGAGAACGAACACTCGGCGATCGAAGCGAACGCGTAGTAGGCTACGAACACCGCGCCGCCACCGTCCGCGGCTTCTCCATCGGCGTTGTTGCGGAGGAACTCTGAATCACTGATGGATACCCACGCGCCCTCTTCTGCGGAGATAGCGCCGCCGGCGCCGTCGACACTGTTGTCGGTGAGGCTGCAGGATGTCACCGTCACACGGGTGCCATCCCCGGTCACGAAGAGCGCTCCACCATTCGCCATACTCGCCTCGTCGCCTCTCACTGATCCGGAGATGTTCGTGTACGTGAAAGAGCTTGAGTCGCCGCCCGAGATCTGGATGCCGTTCCAATCGGGGCTGGTGCCGGGCGCGAACACGACTGGGCTGCCGTCCGTGCCCTGCGCGTGTATGCTGCCCTCAACCCCGATCGCACTGTAGGCGTCGAACAACACCTCGACACCCGCCTCGATGGTCAGCGTGGAGCCGGGCGCTACCGTGATGCCTCCGGTGGTCTGGTACGGAGAGCCCGCGAGAGTCCAGATGCCTGATTGCGGCCCTTCAACCGGCGTCTGCGCGACCGCTCCTGTTGCCAGGATAGCAGTGATTGCCAATGCCAAGCCGTACATGATGCGATGCATCTGTCCCTCCGTCCGTCCGGGGTATAGTCGTGGGTGTTTCAAGTGCTTGGGGATGATACCAGAGCGTGACGCCCGGGTCGGACCGGGTCAACAAACGGGAACGCCCGCGCGCCGGGGTGCTAGAACCCCGTGCCGTACTGGTGCTGCTCCTGCACCGACCAACGGGTCGTATCGTCCCGGAAATCGAGGCTCATCGGAGGGAACCTCACAGTGTCGGGCGGGCGGTGGAACACGCTGTCGGGGTAGAGTTCCGCGCGCACTTCGTCCAGCCGGTCGACCACCGCGAGAGCGTCCTCGATTCTGTGCAGCCCGCGCAGGACCACGACCTGGTTGATGAGCGCGTCCTCATTGTAGGGGGCGACCTCTTCGGCCCGTCGGAACCACACGAGCGACGAGTCGTCGAGATTGCGATTCCACATCACGAGCCCCATACGCAGGTACCCGTAGGCGGAGTCTGGTTGGAGGAGGATGAGCTGCTGGAAATTGCGCGCCGCGAGGTGGTAATCCTCGCTCCTGTAGTTCCAGTATCCCGACCAGCGATGGATCTCCACGACGCGTTCCAGGTGGCGTCGCGCGGTGGTGGTATCGTCCAGCGCCGCGGCATCCCGGGCGAGCAGGGTGTAGGCGTACGTCCCTACGGCCACACCGGCGGTATCGACCGGTCTGGCGTTCAGAAGCGAGTCGGCGTGTCGGGCGCAAGGCGTCAGTTCGCCGAGTTTGTAGCACTCGACCTGTGCGAGGTGGCGAAGGGTGCCGAGATCCCGCGGATTGTTCTCGAGGTGCTCGCGGTAGGCCTCCGCGGCACGCTGGAACTTGCCCATTCGCAGGTACATGTCGCCCAGTGTTGCCTTGCCCTCGCAGGACAGGGTCGCCAACGTTGCCGCCGTGGTGGCTATGAACATGATCGTTCGTTTCATCATTTCGTCACATTGGCAGTGCGTGATTTTCTCCGCCGGAGTGCCGCGGACCCGTTACCATACGCCGATGCGGCGACATTCGCCGAGCGGCTCACCAGGGGCGCCGGTGTCATATGACCGTCGCGCCTGGAAGCGCCATGATCAGCTCCCGCAAGAGGGCCGCGTTTGTGGGCGCCTTCGAGTCATGGCAGTTGTTGAAGAACACGTACGCCTCTCGAACGGATCCAGCCAGTCCGACGATCTTCTCCGCCCACGGCGCGAGTTCCTCCCGTGTATAGAGATAGTCGTACCGGCTCGCATCTCCACCCCACCAGGCGTCTGCGTTCCGCCCGTGCAGCCGTATGTAGGCAACGGGAGTGGTGGCTTTCGCGACAGGCGGCACGAGCCCGGGCAGGTCCGGCTCGTCCACGGATACATATCCGACGCCATGCTCGCGGAGCAGGTCGCCCACCACCGGAACGATCCACCCGCGATGCCTGAATTCGACGAACCAGTCGACGTCCGGTGTGCGCTGGGCGATCTCGACGAGGTAGTCGCGATTCGCGGCAGTGTTCCGGAAGCTCCACGGGAATTGCGCGAGTACTCCGGCGAGCATGCCGTTAGCGACCAGCGGTTCGATCGCTTCCCGGAGTTCGCTGGCGACCGCGGCATCCGCGCGCTCGTGTGTCGTGCGCTGGTTCGCTTTCACCATGACGCGGAAACCCGGCGGAGTCTCATCGACGAGACGCCTGATGGTGGTCGGTTTCGGGATTCCGTAGTAGGAGGTGTTCAGCTCAAGCGTCGAGAAGCGATGGGCGTAGAACCTCAGCCACTGGGATTCCGGCAAGGTAAGCGGATAGAACCCGGGCGTCCAGTCACGGAAGCTGTAGCCCGACGTTCCGACTCGAACGATGATGGATTCGCTCTGCACGCTCGGCCCGAACTATCCCCCGAGTTCCGAGAACGGCAACGGCGTGCCATGCGGGTCGAACCCGTACACCAGGTCTCCGCCTTCCGCCTTTGACCGACTGAGCGCTTTGCGGGCGTGCCGGTGGATCTGCTTCGGATCGTCGAGGAACGATGGGAACGTGACCACGCCGACCGACATGGTTGGGTGGGGCGTCACATCGTCGGGCACGGCGACCGATGCGACCTTCTTGCGCATAATCTCACCACGCATGAGCGCAAGCGTGTAGTTTACCCCGACGAGCAGCGCCGCGAAGTCGTCCCCACCGACGCGGGCGACGACGTCCGTCACGCGGAACACCTTCCTGCAATGGCTGCCCACCTCGCGGAGGAACTCCTCGCGCTGTTAGTGACGCTCTCCGAACGCCTCGGCGAATCCGTCGAGATCCCCTACGATGAGGCTGACCGGTGGAGGGTTCGATTGCCGCTGTCCACCGACATCGTGGTTCAGGCGCGCTATCTGGTCGCGGAGCGCGTCCTCGAAGAACGCCCGGTTGTACAGTCCGGTCAGTCCGTCGACGCGAATCAGCTTGTCGGCTTCGTGGAACGACACGACGCGGACGAGTATGAGCGCGAGTTGATCGGTTGCGATCGGCTGACGCAGAAAATACCACGCTCCCGCCTGAAGCAGCTCGACCAGCCTGCCCTCTGTCTCCTTGCTGATGACGACCACGACTTCGCTCGACGGGCAACTCTCTCGCGTCTGCTGGATACATTTGATCCGGTCGTCGACGGTTCCGGGTGACGTGGCGTCGATGAGAACTATCTGGTAGCGCGCGTCAAGATATCCGGCTATGACGCTGGAGATGCCGGCATCGTTTGCCGCGTCGATGCTGTCCAGGTAGAACGCGCGCTGCACGTGCCCCTGCACCTCTTCGGACTGGATAGCCTCTTCGAGTTCCGCGGCGAGTGCGGGCGAGCCCAACAACAGCGCGGGGTACTCGAATTTCGTCAGCGAAACGTTCGTCTCATCCATCGATCCGTTCCTTGCCTCGATCGGGAGACCGTTATGGCCGGCATCGTGCGGGCGCAAGCGCGTGTCAGCGCTTCAGCCCGCCTGGACACCGAATGATGCGCGCAGGTACTCGATGCTCCGCGTTGCCGTGAGCTTTGGGTCCACCTCGAAATCGAATACCTCGACCGAGACCCAATCCGCGTAACCGATATCTCTTAGCGCATCGGCTATGGGCTCGAACGCGAGATCGCCGAATCCGGGGCCCCGCAGGTTCGGGTCGTTGGCATGCACGTGGCCGACCCATTCGGCGCTATCGCGGATGATCTGCGGTATTTCCTTCCCCTCGCTCGACATAGCCTTAGCATCAAGAATGATCTTTACGTTCGGGCTGTCAACCTCCCGAGCCATGGAGATCGCGTCTTCGGCGGTCTGGATGAAGTTCGTCTCCACCGGTGCGAGCGGCTCAATGCACAGCACTACGTCTCGTTCTTCGGCCGTTGGCGCGATGCTGCAGAAGAGTTCCCGCGCGTAGCTCCATGCTTCCTCATACGTCACGCCGTCCATGACATCTCGCTGCTTCGGCGATCCTAGAATCATCCGATTACCACCGATGTCGGCGGTGAAATCGATGAGTTCCACGAAATAGGCGCGGGTGCGATCCCGGATCTCGGCATCCGGGTGGGTCAGATACATGCCCGGCGGGCTCACCAGCAGCCAGTGCGTGCCGACGACATCCACGCCCGCGTCCGATGCCGCCCGGCGGATCGCGGCGCGCCCTGCGGCGTCCACTTCGCCAACTCTATCGGCGATGGTGAATGGGGCCACTTCGACCCCGTCGTAACCGACTTCCGCTGCGTACTGGAACACGTCCTCGATCTTCCAGTCCTCGAACATTTCATTACAGATCGCGAACTTCATCACTTCTCCTCTCCAGGGTAGGTCGGCACGTCCAGAAGCTCGTAGTCCATCGTTTCCAGATCGAGGATCACCGCGGTCGCACGATCATGGACCCAGCCACCACCCTCACCCGGATTCACGATGAGTGTCTCTCCGGTTCCTGAGGCGTGCGGCACCGTGTGGAGATCCACTGCGTGCGTGTGGCCGTACACGACTGCGTCGAAATCGCCGGAGCGACCAAGTGCATCGAGAGCCGCCGGCTCGTGCATCACCAGCAACCTGCGTGCCCCGAGCCGCACCGGGTGCGGACCGACGTGAATGGGGCCGATGTCGGAGAAGAACTTCGAGAGGCCGATTCGCTCGCCGTCATTGTTCCCGGACACACCATCGAAGCGCCCCGACCACGCGCTGAGATGCTTCGCGTTGAACGGCGATACATAGTCGCCGCCGTGTATCACGTGATCCACGGCCGCCGCTTCGAACCGTTCGGAGATCGCCTGGATGGCCCACTTGTTATCGTGGGTGTCGGACAGGATGCCGATGCGAAAACCGGCCATCAGCCCCCCCTTGCTGGTCGCTTGATCGTACATTCCGTCAGACACTGACCGGAACGTTGCCACGCCAGTGGCCGACGACGAGACATCAGAAGCGTACTGACGGGTGCCTCGAACGTCAACTGGACGCCCGACAACACGCGTGGCCCGTGGACTGCATCAGTGCTGAGGATTAGATTGGGTAAGCCCGACGCGGCGTTCAAAGAAACCCCGCGTCTCCCTCTCCAAATCCTTGGTGGCGGTTCGAACTCACAACTCGGACGACTGGTATCGATGCTCGGACTATTCGCACTCGCATGGCTGACGTGCGTGCCGTCCATGGGGCAGAGCAACGAGTGGAACGACTCCGTCACCATCCCGGTCGATCTCGCCACCTCGGATGGTAACGTCGCCGGAGCGGCTGTCGTTGCCGACGACACCTCGGGATACCACGCCATCTGGGTCGATGCCGACGGCGACCTCATGTACCGAGGCGGGCGCCTCGGCCTGATGGCGCCTCCGCGGGTGCTCGTGCAGGCAAGGCAGTCCTCCAGCGCCAGGGATGTCGCCGCCGTTGCGACGTCCACCGGTGGACCCGCCATCGCCTGGTCGCGTCGGATTTCTGCCGGCGATGATGCGTGGGACATCTTCTACCGACTGTCGCCATCATCCGTCACTAAACAGCTCATGGGCGATGCGTTCCCCGACACGAATCCGGCGCTCGCGGCGCAAGGTGACAGCCTGTTCCTGGTTTGGGAGCGGCACGACGTCCGGTACGAGATCGACTACGCCGTCATTGTCGGCAACACAGTCCCTCCGAGGCAGTCGCTCTCGTTCCATGATGCGCCGGCAACCCGCCCACGGATCGTGGCCGGGATCGACGGCCTGATCTGGGTCGTGTGGACGGTTCACGCGTCAGCAGGCGCGGAGACGTGGGTTGCCGCTCTGGACGGCGACGGCGTTCGCGTTGCGCCCCGTGTCATTCGATCCGGGGCCGACGACCGACGTCCATCCATCACGGTTTCCCCAGCCGGCAGGCCGCACATCGTCTGGCAGCATGGCGAACCGGCCGGGGCGATCGAATACTCCTACGGGTTGCTCGACAGCGGCGCGCTCTGGGGTTTTGCGCCGGTCGTGACCCTTGCGAACCAGCCCGCGACCAACCCTTCCGTCGCGTTCATCGGCGATGGTGTGCCCCGCGTCACGTGGACGGACGCTGCCTCCGGGGCGCTGCGACTGGTGTCGGTAGTGGGCAACGACGTTATCGGGCCGCTCGTGCTTGCGCCGGTCCAATTCGAGCCGGATCAATCGACCGTCAGCTCGGCGTTCTCCGCCACACCGACAGGCGCGCTCATATCGCCGTTTGTCGGAAGATCCCCGTCCACCGGCAAGAGCGGGGTCTGGGTGGCATTCTTCGGTGAAGCGCCCACTGCGTCCCTATTCGGATACTTCGCCGCGGACGTGGAGGCGCCCGGCGCCGTGAAGCTCACCTGGGGCCGCACGGGTGCCGTGGCCGTTGACCGATTCCGACTATCGCGGCTTCGGAGCGGCGCGGATACACGTTCCGCGGTGACCATTGCGACTGTGTGGGCCGGCTGGAACGCGTCGAGCGAAGGCCGGTTCGCGATCGTGGACTATTCGTCCGTGGCAGGCGGGGTGTTCGACTACCGTATCGAGGCACTTGACGCGGATGGGCGCGTGCTGTCCGCACGTCAGGTCAGTGTCACGATACCAGGTGCGAACGTGGGCTTTGTCGTCCGACCCTCGCCCAACCCTTTCAACGCATCGACCGTCGTAGCGATGCATCTGCCCGGCGCGGGGAGAGTCACCCTCCGCATCATGGATTGCTCCGGGCGAGTCATACGTGAGTGGGCCGTCTCCGACGCTGTCGCCGGACGGCTTCGGGTCGTCTGGGATGGACGCGACGAAACGGGGAGGCCCGTTGGTAGCGGCGTCTACCTGGCCCGCGCGACGTATCGCGGCGCCGCCGGCGTCCTCCGCACGGTGACCACCCGGGTCACGCTGCTCCGGTGAACCAGATCGGGTTGCTGATGGCGCTGTGTCCGAGCGTCGTCTGGACCTCGGCGCGAACGTAGCCGGGTACCGACGCCGGGCTCGGCAGTTCGAATTCCGCCAGCAGAGCTGCCTCGGGCACCTCGCTCCATGTCCAACGCTCACGGGCCTCGCCGATGAAGCCGAACCCGATCCCGATGCGCGCAACGCCGCCAAACTCGTCCGTGGAACGGGCCCGTGCGCACACGGTGCCGTGAAGCTCTCCGCACCGGTCTCCGATGCCGCGCTGCACTTCGTCGGCCCGTGCGGAAAGGAGGAGTTCCGGCCCGTCCGTGAGGTAGCACGCTCCGCATCGCACTGCCTCGAGTATGTCCTGAGGAGACGTGCTCCCGGCGCGCGCGACGGTTCTGACGTGGCCGAACAGGTGCGAACGATCGTCTCGGAGCGATATCCATGGTAAGACGACGGCCCGCGACCTGCCGAACGAGCCATGGGAGTCGTTGCCGGCAACGACGGGTATCCGGCGCCCCGCGAGCAGCAGGCGAACCCACTCGGCCAGAGCGGCATCGAGTTCCCCGTCCCGCTCACCGTTCCAGACTTGCAGCGCATCGAGCCCGGGCGCGGCGATGTCCGCTCGGTTCCAGCGGCCCCGGCGAAACGTGATCCGTTCCACCCACGAAGGTCGGGCCCCGGTATGGGCGGCAACCGCGAGGCCGCCCTGCTCGTGGATGGCGTCAATTGCCTGCGGGAGTGTGAGTTCAGGGCGCACGGCGGCGGCACGCTCTCCCCCATCGCCTGAACCCGGGATGTACTCATCGATCCCCAGTGCGAGGAGATGGATGTTCTCGCCCCGCGAGTTGCCGCAGGACACTTCCTCGCCACGTACCAGAAAGACATCGGTGCCGGCGGCCGCGATATCCTCGCCGAAGCCCTTCCACCGTGGAAGGTTCTCGTCGGTCGCGAGGTAGTCGTCCTCGGCGTCGTCGAGGTCGTAGGAATGGTCCGTCAGCGCCGCCCACCCGATCCCCATCGCGCGCGACATGCTATCGATGGCGGCCACCGGAGGGCCGAACTCGACCTGGTCGCGAGTGTAGTCCGTATGGACATGCGCGTCGCCGGCGATCCACCCGTCGGGCACGGGCCAGGGGTCGGAGGCAACGAGCAGCTCGAACGGCGTGTGGAGCGTGCCGCGGTAGTTGTCGGAGACGGTCCGCCTGCTGACTCGCCGGCCGCCACGCCCCGTGGTCGTATACCGTATCACCGGCGATACGTCGTACCGGCCCGGAGGCAACGGTTTTAGGTGATACACCCGCCACCACCACGGTTCCGTGACCTCGACGTCGAGTGGCACGCGGTGTGCGTACTCCGCCTGTGAGTGCTCCGCGCCGACGACGCCGGCTGCCGAGGCCGCGAATTCCACCGCGTCGAGCCGCACCGGGTAGCGGTGCGCGTCACGGACGGCCAGCAGAACGGGTACCGGCCGGCCTGGTTCGACGCGCCACGGCACGTCGACCAGTATTTCGGGCTCGCGCCGTCGCGTGAGGCTGAGCCAGTACTTCGGGTAGTGGGTCTCGGCGTAGAGTAGCATCGTTTGCAGGTGAAATTTGTTGTTCGAATAACGAAGCCGACGTATGTTTGTGCATACGTTGACGACGACGATATTCTGCCCGTTCAGCGTGCTGCCGTGTCACCTCAACATACGGTGCATGCCATGGAGTTGTGAAGGCTTTGTAGTATTCAGGCGGTTCCTTCGTGACATACGTCACACTGCGCGCGTACGGAATCGCTTTCATTATGGAGAGTCGAGAAATCTCGTTGAAGACGATAATCGATCCGCGCCCCAAGCCATCAGAGCGGTCGAGGAGGTTACGATGATTCATTGGATGAGTGGTGCCGCACGCCTGATAGTCGCGGGCTTCGCCGCGGTCATGCTGACCGCGGGCGCTTCCAGCGCGCTCGTGACTCACGTTGTACCGGATGTCGTCGGCATGTCGATTGCCGATGCGACCGTCGCGCTGGCGGACTCCGGCCTGGAAGTGGGAGGCGTATCCGTCCTCCCGTCGGACGTCACCGAGGAATGGAACACCGTAACCGTGCAGCATACCAGTCCCGGATCGGTGGTTCCGGAGGGCGAACGAGTTTGGCTGGGTGCCGCTCGGGAGCCGGGGCCGATTGGATTGGAGTTCCTTTCCCCCGATACCGGTTCGGTTCTCTCGCCGGGCGATTCGATCGTGGTTCGGAGCGACAAACCGCTGAATTGGGAGTCCGGAGAAGGGCTTTGGGTCGACTACCATGATCTGGAGCTTCAGTACTATCTTCTCGGCGGCAGCCAATGGCCGGACTACGGCATGGCCTACCTCGCAGCAGTATCGCCGGACGCTCGGACCTTCACATTTGAGATTACCGGGTTCTACAGCTCCGGTATCTACACCGTGGCCGCCGTCTCGCAGCTTCGGGACTCACGGCCCCCGCAGCTCGCGATATCCACCGGGCCGCCTGTTCCAGCCGGAGCGGTATACGGCACGTTGACGTTCCCGACCGGAGTTGCGGGCTTGAGCGTGGATGGACTGCTCTCCAGAGTGTTCCTCGTACCGGCAATGGCCGACGACATGATCGTCACCAAACCCGCCGGCGTGCCGTACGGGTTCTACCCGTCTCCGTCGACCGGGTTCTCCGCGATCTCACCGAAGGACCCATCCAACTTCTCGACGTACGACATGGAGCCGGTGCTAGACGGCGACTACGAGATCTACGCCGAGGCGCGACTTCATGGCATGGCGCCTGAATATGGTCGCTACCTGTTCGGCACGTACGATATCGACCTCGACAACAAACCCCATCCGATATCGATCACCGGCAAGCAC
>CAZEAI010000094.1:0-20266 GCA_964510105.1 uncultured bacterium | reverse complement strand
CCGGAGTCAGGGTTGGCGCGGAACTTCCTCGTGATTACCCCCAACATCATCGTACTGGATCGCATCTTCAAGGACTTCGACGGTCTCCGCATCTTCTTCGAGGACCCCGTCATACCTGACAATGGTGTGGATGGCCGCAACTGGCGGGACGACTTTCAACTGACTCTGCACAAGCAGGATGAAGTACGGATCACCCGCCCTGTCGGCAACATCTTCCTGACGAATATCCATCGCGTCTACGCTGGAAACGACACTACCCCTTCGCCCGATGACGACGACCTCCGTGACTACTTCCTGGGCACGCGGCCTTCGGGCGCCACGACCGACTCCAAAGTGGACCTGGGTATGATCGTGCGCGATGTCGACGAACTGGTGGTCCTGAACGACGAGGCGCACCATATCCATGATCCGCGCATGGCGTGGTTCAAGTCGATTCTGGATATCCACAACCGGCTGAAGCAGAAAGGTGCGGCACTCTCGCTGCAGGTCGATACGACCGCCACACCCAAACACAACAATGGCGCGATCTTCGTCCAGACAGTGGCCGACTACCCGCTGGTGGAAGCGATCAGACAGGACGTGGTGAAGCATCCGGTCCTGCCAGACGCTCCCAGTCGCGCCAAACTGGCGGAACGCCAGAGCGCGAAGTACACCGAGAAGTATGCCGACTACCTCAATCTTGGGGTCATCGAGTGGCGGAAAGCCTACGATGAGCACCATAAGCTGGGCAAGAAGGCCATCCTGTTCGTGATGACCGACGATACCCGCAACTGCGACGACGTGGCGGAATTCCTGGAGGGCCACTATCCGGATCTCAAGGATGCCGTGCTGGTCATTCACACGAAGAACAACGGAGAGATATCCGAAGCGGCGTCGGGAAAGGCGAAGGAGGAGCTGGAGAAGCTGCGTGTGCAGGCCAATACAATCGACGGCTCAGAGAGCCCGTATAAGGCCATAGTATCCGTCATGATGCTCAAGGAAGGCTGGGACGTCCGCAACGTTACCACGATCGTCGGCCTACGCGCCTATTCGGCGAAGAGCAACATTCTCCCCGAGCAGACCCTGGGGCGTGGTCTACGCAAGATGTACCCCGATGGTGGGGAAGAGTACGTGAGCGTCGTGGGCACCAATGCGTTTATGGAGTTCGTGGAGTCGATACAGGCCGAAGGAGTGGAGCTGGAACGCAGGGCGATGGGCGAGGGTGTGAAGGGCAAAACGCCGGTGGTTGTCGAAGTAGATCATGAGAACGAGAAGAAGGATCTGGACGCGCTGGACATCGAGATTCCGGTGCTTACTCCCCGCACGTACCGAGAGTACAAGAACCTGAGTGAACTTGACGTCGGCGCTCTGGAACACCAGCGCGTGGAGTACCTGCATTTCAGCGAGGAGGAACAGCGGGAGATCGTGTTCAAGGATATCACGGACGGCGAGGTGAAACACACCACACTTCTGGATACGGCGGGCGTGGCTGACTATCGGAGTGTGATCGGATACTTCGCGCAGACCATCATGAAGGATCTGCGACTGGTGAGTGGCTACGACGTGCTGTACGGCAAGGTCAAGACCTTCGTGCAGGACGATCTGTTCGACCAGCAAGTGGACCTCGAAAGCCCCAATACGATACGGAATCTATCGGAACTGGTTGCGACCAAGACCCTCGTTGACACTTTCGAGAAAGCCATCAACGCCCTCACCGTACAAGACAAAGGCGACGCCGAGATCCGCGATACGATCAAGCTCCGGCAGACCCGGCCGTTCGGGATGAAGGACCAGGGCTACCTCGTCCCCGACAAGAGCGTCTTCAACAGGATCGTTGGCGACAACTCCTTCGAGCTCAGCTTCGCTCGGTTTCTCGACGACTGTGAAGACGTGATATCCCATGCGAAGAACTACTTCGCAGTGGGCTTCAAACTTGACTACGTCACGGCGGAAGGTGACATCTCAAACTACACGCCAGATTTCCTCGTCAAATTGTCCGACGGGCGAGTGGTCATCGTAGAGACGAAAGGGCAGGTGGACACGGACGTCGCTCCGAAGATGCAGCGGCTACGGCAATGGTGCGAAGACGTGAATCGTGTGCAGGATGCCGTGGCTTACGACTTCGTGTACGTGGATCAGGAAAGTTTCGAGACCTACAACCCCACCTCTTTCCAACAGCTGTTCGATGCATTCACCGAGCACAAGGCTTCGGCTTGATGCCCAGACCCGTGCCTTTCCGCGTCGTCAGTGTTATCGTTTTCCCGATCCACAACGAATACGATACGATACACTGACGAAAGGACTCCCCGCCCATGGCAGTCGTAGACATCCGTCCGCAGGCGAAGCGGCGCACGAAAGACGAGCTGATCAAGCATCTGAACGAGTTCTCGCTCGAACTGAACTTCTCCGCCGGAGTCTGGCTCGTTGCGCCGGGAGGCGGGCGGTTCCACGACCGCTACACGCCGAACATGACGATCCCCGAAAAGCTCGACGCGATGGGCGAGCTGGCCGAATACGGCTTGAAGGGCGTCGAGGCGCACTACCCCGGCGAGGTGAACGAGGACAACTGGCATCACTACGAGAAGCTCGCGAAGGAAACCGGCATCAAGCTCGTCGGGTTCGGGCCCGGGCTGTTCTACGATGCGCAGTTCGAGTGGGGCGCGCTCTCGTCGCCGTACGAGGAGGTGCAGGCCGAGGCCATCGACATCTTCGCTCGGGCGCTCCAGTTCGCGAAGGATACGGACACCCCGCACATCATCCACTGGCCGGGCATCGACGGCTGGGAGAACAACTTCGCGCAGGACTTCTTCGCCATGCGGGACCGCTTCGCGCGGAACATGGCGACGGCGCTCGATCGCGTTCCCGGCGTGCGCGTCTGCATGGAGCCGAAGCCCTACGAACCGCGCGGGCGCATCATCTACGGTTCGACGTACGAGGGCATCCTGCTCGGCATGAAGGTCGAGTCGATGCTGGAGAACGACGAGAACCGCAAGCTCATCGCCGATGGACACGCGCTGGTCGCGATGAACCCGGAGATGGGGCACGTCCTCATGGGCTTCGAGGACCCGGCCTACAGCTACAGCCTGTGCATGGAGTACGGTCGGCTCGGCCACACCCATTGGAACAGCCAGCCGCTGGGCAACTACGACCAGGACCTGAACGTCGGCGTCCTCTCGCCGGAGCAGACGGAAGCCTCGCTCTACGCGCTGAAGATGTACGGCTACGAAGGATACTTCGGGCCGGACCTGAACCCCGAGCGGATGCCCGCGATTCAGGCGTTGAAAAACAGCTTCGACGCGCTCCGGGCGATGAACGAACGCATCGACTCGCTCGATCACGAGAAGCTCATCGAGTCGACGTACGACCCCAGGAACAACCGCGGTTGGCTGGAGGCGTACATGCTCCGTCAGCGCTGGCCGAACGCGGAACTCCCGGCGATGGTCGATTTCGAGGGGTAGCGGCGGTGCGTCGGGGCGTCGCACGGCGCCCCGACGAGCATCCTTCTACGTCACCTTCATCCCGAGCCAGCCCCGCAGTTCCTTGATCGCCACTTCGACGTCCGTTTGTCCCCTGCGGAACGACATGATGACGATCACCGGTACGAGCGCGAGTATGGCGGCGGAGAGCGTAACGCGCGAGGCGATGTCCGGGTCGGGCGCTACGAAGCTCAGCCCTATCACCGCGAGGAGCGCGACGGACCAGACGATCCAGAACGCGAGCGTCACTCGCTGGATGCGCGATCGGTAAGTGATCAGGCAGCCCTCCGCGGAGTCTGTGACATCTGCGACGAGGACGACCGCGCCGGAGTGGACGAGATGCGTCAGGCGGTAGGAGAGCTTGAATCCGGCGCCGCGCACCCGGCCGTAGAGCCGCCCGGCATCGGCGTGGACGAGCGCGCGTTCGCCTCGACGGATCTCCGCCAGCCGGGTGTCGACGATCTGCAAGCATTCCGCCGCGGATCGTCCTCGGACTTCCATGGCGCCGTGAGGTAGATTCAGGTGTAGCATTTTCCGTCGCTTGTTGTAGTCCGGGCGAGCCTTCCACGCATTCGTCACCAATGCTACGGCTCGGAGCCCGAGAGCGCCACGGCCCTCGGCGTGTACCGTGAACTCAGGGAACACCGGATGTCGTTGCGCAACGCCATCGCCATACTTTGATTCGCGTGAGATATGTGCTATCGTTCCGATGGGTGCCGGAAGCCATTCGGACAGCGGATCAGCCGTGTCGACGGCCGAGGATAAACGCGCATAGAGAGCATGTCAGGGGAGAACTCCGATGACCGCCGAAACGGACGCGATGGCAGCAGATAGTGGAGATCAGTCGGGCGACGTGCTCGGTTCGCTCACTCAGATCGTGCAGGATCAGCGCCGGATCAACATCCTCCTTACGCGGCTGGTCCGCGACCAGGACCAACGCATCAAGGCGCTCGAGGAGGGCGGCGGCGTCAGCGTTTCGTCAAGCGCGCAGGCTGCAAGGCCCACGCTCGAAATTGGCAAGGATGTACCCGCGTACCCCATAGGCGATCTCGAGTTCCTGAAGAAGAGCGAGGTCTTCGGCGGTCTCAGCGATGACGCGCTTCGTGTCTTGTACTTCAAGGGCGAACTGCGCAAGTTGTCATCCGGCGAGGGCCTGTTCGAGATCGGCAGCGCGGCGGATGCGCTCGCGGTCATCAAGACCGGCGTCATCGAGATCGCGCGACCGGTCGACGATCCCAACGAGATGAAGACTGTTGCGTATTTCACGAACTCGGACTCAATCGGCGAGAACCGGATCGTGACGCAGTCGCCGCACCGGTCGCTGGCTCGCGCACCCGGACCGGCCGAGATATTCCTGCTTCATCGTGACAAGTGGCTTGAGCTGCTCGGGCTCGTACCCGAGTTCGCGATGCTGTTCATCGAGATGTACGCGCACAAGCTCGAAGGCACGGTCTCGACGCTGCGAACGCACGAAGAGCGTCAGCGGCAGCTTGAGGGCAACCTCGAATACTTCGACCTTGCGACGGTCATCCAGACGCTCCTCTCGACGGATCAGCGGACGGGAATCCTTCACGTCAACGACGACAAGCAGCAGACCGTCGCAGAGCTGTTCGTCGACGAAGGCACCGTGAAGCGCGCCCGCATGGGGAGACTCAGCGGCGAGGATGCGTTCTACCAGCTCTTCCAGGCCGATATGGGTCGCGGCACCTTCTTCTTCAAGGAAGATATCGAGGTCGAAGAGGCGGAGATGGCGATCCCGGGCATGAGCCTGCTCATGGAGGCAGCGCGTCTCCAGGATGAGCTGTCCGCCATCAGGGACGGCATCGTCACCGATCCCGACTACGTGTACACGCTCAAGGGCGACGGGCTGGTGTGGGATGACGAGGACGAGGGCGGCCAGGATGACAAGATCCTGGCGCAGGCGGTCTGGAGTTCCATCGGCAAGGGCATGACTGTCACGCAGATGGTCGAGGAGCTTCCGCGAAACGAGCATGCCGTCTACCACGTGCTTGCCGAACTCGTTAATACCGAGCAGATAGCGTAGGCGCCAGCTCCATAGATTCGGGCGGGACGGGCATGGATCATCATGCTCGTCCCTTTCTCTTTGAGTGCACCCCGAGGATGACGCATGTCTCTTCCGACACCCGACGAACCAATACGGATCGCCCTTATCGGCGCCGGGCGACGTTCCGCGACGCAGTACGCTCCCATCCTCCCGTCGCTTGCACCGTGGATTCAGATCGCTGCGGTCTGCGACCCTGTCGACGACCATGCAAAGAAACTCGCGGAGCCGCTGAACGCTGAAGCGTTCACCGACATTCGACGTCTCGTGCGCGACACGGACATCGAGGCCGCATTGGTCGTGACGCCGGTCCAGTCGCACCATTCAATCTCTGTGTTCCTCTCAGCGAACGGCATACACCAGCTCATCGAGACATCCTTTGCCAGTAGTCTGACAATGGCCCGCGAGATGGTCGAAGCGGGAAAGAAAGGTGGCGCGTTGATCCGTGTGGCCGAGAACTTCTTTCGCATGCCGGTCGACCGGATCGTATCCAGAATCCGGGAGGCGGGGGATGTCGGGAGCGTAGGGCGTATTGTCAGTTACGCGGACCATACGGGGTACCACAACAACTCTCGCTGGATCGCCTACGCCGGTGAGCATCCCGAGTGGGTCCATGCCTTCGAGCACACGATCCCAACGGCCGAATTCAGTCACACACCGGAGAGACACTACGAGACAGAGACGTACCGAGCCCGCTTCTTCGGGTTCCCCGGCAACCTGCTTGTGGTCGACCACGCGGCGAACTGCAAGGGATTCCTCGGACGGCACTCGCGTCCCGGCCACACCGAATGGCAGGGCGAACGAGGCACCATCGTCTGGCAGGCCGTAGAGCAGTGGACCGGTGGTGGGGAGGTGCGCATCTGCAGCGATGAGGCACTCGCTACCGGTGCGGGGCGCGCGGACGTGGTCTGTCCGATTGTCACGGAGATCGACGAGGATGGGCGGTGGGCTCGAACGTACGTCGAATTGCCGTCGGGCAGGGCCGAATGGGAGAATCCCCTCCGGCTGGAGAACCAGGCGCAGCACCCCTTCGACGGTTACAGTGCAGCGATAGCAGATCACATGGTCGATTTCTCGCTCGCTGTGCGCGGCATCCGAGAGAGCGAGTTCGATGCCGCCGATGCGGTGATGTCGACCATGATGGACGCGGCGGCAAGCGTCTCGGCGCGGACGGGCGCACGAGTCGCTTTGCCGCTCGAGGGCGACTTCGACAGCGACGGAGTTGTTCACGAACGCCTGAGAGCCGAATACGGCGTCGACCCGTTCGACGTCGAGGCGATGCTCGGGGTCAGCTTCCCGACGCCGTAGCGATCGCGTCTACCATGCGCACGGCCCCGACAGTCTCCCGCACGTCGTGTGCCCGGATGATCCGCGCGCCGTTCCAGGATGCCACGCACGCGCACGCAAGCGACCCTTCGAGCCGATCCGCGACAGGGAGATCGAGCACCTTGCCGATGAATCCCTTCCTCGAAGCGCCGACGAGCACCGGTCGACCGAGGTCGGCGATCTCCGACATCCGCCGGAGTAGCTCCAGGCTTGGCGCCGAATCGCTGCTGACGAACGCTCCCATCCCCGGGTCCAGGACGATTCGGTCTTCGTCGATGCCACGCTGACGTGCGAACTCGATCCGCTCGGTGAGGAACGCGCGGATGTGGTCTACCACGTCGTCATACTCGCGTCCGCTCAGCGTTGTGCGAGGCGAGGCGTCCTTCGCGTACATGATGCACACGTCGCACGTGGCCTCCGCGAGCACGTCTGCGAGAGCTGCATCTCCGCGCAGAGCCGTAACGTCGTTGACCATCCGGGCTCCCGCGTCGAGCGCCTCTCGCGCGACACCGGCCTTATAGGTGTCCGCGGATACATACGCTCCGTCCGCGGCGAGTGCCTCGATGATGGGGAGTATCCGTCGGGATTCCTCCTCGGCGCTTACGGGAGAACTGTCCGGCGCGGTGCTTTCGCCTCCGACGTCGAGTATCGCCGCTCCCTCGTCCGCGAGTCGGCGCCCGTGAGCGATTGCCGCGGCCGGATCGAGGAACCTGCCGCCGTCCGAGAATGAATCGGGCGTCGCGTTTACGACCCCCATCACGAGGGTGCGCTGGCGCTTGAGCAGATCGGTTAACGTCGGTGTCACTGAGCATGGTCTCCAAGGCGACGACTTCACGTAGGGCAGAAGGTAGTCCCTATGGCATGGCGCATCCACTCCCTCGCCGGCGTCCGACGATTGCGGATGGGAGCGTCGCCCGGCATACTTCTTCTGTCGATCGATGACATCCCGGAGATATCCCAAGCATGGCCCGCTCGAAACGCAAACAGCACGAACAGGGGCGCTCGCGCCAATCGAAAGCCCGCGCCGGCGGCGTTGCCGCCGTGAGGATCGCCGAAGCGCAGGCGGCCGTCTGGCTCCCCGAGTCCATGTCCCCGTCGCGGATCGCGAAGTCCTACGAAAGCGTACTCGGCGCGCTGCTGGCCGAGGCGGCCCCAAAACGGCTGCTTGAGGTCGGCGCGGACGTGGGGCTCGCCGGACTGGCGGCGGCTCAGCACGGGTGGGCGGACGAAGTCGTGCTGCTCATGCGCGACGCCGTTGGCGCGAACATCGTCTCGCGCACGCTGGAGGCCAAGCCGGCGGCGAATGCTCGGCTCATTGTGGGCGAGGGTCCGCTCGACGCGCCGGAAGGTGCATACGATGTCGTAGTGGTCCACCAGCAGCAGTCGCGGCGTCTCACGGAAATGCTCACCAGGCAGGCGATCACTCGCCTTGCGCCGGACGGCGAACTCGTGGTGGGTGGGGATGTTCAGGGCGGCGTGCGAACGTCCGAACGACTGCTCGACGAGCTGTTCGGCGAGATCGAGGCGGCGCTCGGCGCGAAGAATGGTCGCGTCATCATCGCCCGGAATCCCCGATCCGAGGCGGCGATGGCCACGCCCGCGGAACGGCTCGAACACGTGTTCGACATGGCTGACGAGCCGTTTCGCTGGGTGACCGCTCCCGGCGTGTTCAGCATGGATGGGCTCGATCCGGCGTCGGAGCTTCTGCTTGAGACGCTCGTACTGCCGCAAAAGGGGCGCATACTGGACCTCGGGTGCGGCCCGGGTGTGCTTGGGCTGTTCGCCGCCTCACAGAAACCCGGCACCGAGGTTACCATGCTCGACGCCGACGTGGCGTCCGTGGCGTGCGCGCAGGAGGGGATCCGCCTCAACGGCCTGACGAACGCGCGGGTCCTGCTGAGCGATGGCATCGAGGCCGTTCGCGGGGAGCGGTTCGACGTGGTACTGACGAATCCGCCCGTGCATCGCGCCGGACGCCGGGAGGCGGGGCTCGTCGATCGCTTCGCTCGTGAGGCCGCGCAGGCCATCGGTCGCAAGGGGCGCCTCTGGCTCGTGACCGCGCCGACGGTGCCCATCGCCCGGACGCTGCAGGAGCTGTACACGGAGATTGCTGTCACGGACGACTTCGATGGGCGGTTCCGGCTCTACGACGCGATCCGGCGTCCCGCGCGGTCCGTTGACCGCGACGCGCGGTCACATGCCCGTCACCTGGATGGAGACACGGTCATCACGGTTGGTGACGACGATGACGAGACGTTCGTCGAGCTTGACGGCGACATGTGGTGATGGCGTAGGTCACCACGGTACATGAGAAACGCGGAGCCCCGATCGGGACTCCGCGTTTCTTCTTTCGCTATCGGATGACGCTGGGTGAGCGTCCCCGATCTCAATACATTCCACCGCCCGGGGGCATGGCCGGAGCCTCTTCCTCGGGGATGTCGGTGATCGTCGCCTCGGTGGTGAGCAACAGGCCCGCCACGCTCGACGCGTTCTCGATAGCCGTGCGAACGACCTTCGCCGGATCAAGCACGCCGGCTGCGATCATGTCGCCGTAGTCTTCCGTCTGCGCGTTGAAGCCGACCGAGTCCTCGCTGTCGCGAACCTTCTGCACCACGATGGAACCTTCGTGGCCGGCATTCTCAGCGATCCAACGGAGCGGATCTTCCAGCGAACGCCGGATGATGTCGACGCCGATCTGCTGATCGTCACGATCGAGCTTGACGCTGTCAAGCGCCTTCTGAGCGCGAACAAGCGCCACGCCACCGCCCGGAACGATGCCCTCTTCCGCTGCGGCGCGAGTCGCATGGAGCGCATCTTCGACGCGAGCCTTCTTCTCTTTCATCTCGATCTCGGTTGCCGCGCCAACGTTGATAACCGCGACACCGCCGGCGAGCTTCGCCAGACGCTCCTGCAGCTTCTCGCCGTCGTAGTCGCTCGTCGTATCGTCGATCTGCTTGCGGATCTGCTTGATGCGACCGTTGATCGCCTCACCGTCGCCGCCGCCTTCGATGATGGTCGTGTTGTCCTTGTCGACGAGAACGCGACGGGCCGTGCCGAGGTCAGCAAGCTCAACGCCTTCGAGCTTGAAGCCGGCCTCTTCGCTGATGACGCGGCCGCCCGTGAGAACGGCGATGTCTTCGAGCATGGCCTTGCGGCGATCGCCGAATCCGGGAGCTTTCACCGCGGTAACCTTGATCGTGCCGCGGAGCTTGTTCACGACGAGGGTCGCCAGCGCCTCACCTTCCACCTCTTCCGAGACGATCAGGAGCGGCTTGCCCGTCTGCGCGACCTTCGTGAGGAGCGGCAGGAGGTCCTGGATGGCGGAGATCTTCTTGTCGTAGATGAGGATCGAGGCTTCTTCGAGCTCGGACTCCATCGACTCCGGGTTTGTGACGAAGTAAGGCGACTGATAGCCGCGGTCGAACTGCATGCCCTCGACCACGTCCAGCGTCGTCTCGATGCTCTTCGCCTCTTCGACGGTGATGACGCCGTCCTTGCCGACCTTCTCCATCGCGTCCGCGATGAGGTTGCCGATTTCCGGATCGTTGTTCGCGCTGATCGTGGCGACCTGCGCCATGTCCTGCTTGCCCGAGACCGGACGGCTGCGTCCGTGGATGTCCGCGACGACGGCTTCGACGGCCTTGTCGATGCCGCGCTTGAGATCCATCGGGTTGGCGCCGGCGGTCACGTTCTTGAGGCCCTGGTTGAAGATGGCCTGCGCAAGGACGGTAGCGGTCGTCGTGCCGTCGCCGGCCACGTCGGAGGTCTTGGAAGCCACTTCCTTGACCATCTGGGCGCCCATGTTCTCGAACTTATCGTCGAGTTCGATTTCCTTCGCGACGGTGACGCCGTCCTTGGTTACGGTCGGCGCGCCGAACTTTTTGTCCAGCACGACGTTGCGGCCCTTCGGGCCGAGCGTCACCTTTACCGCGTCCGCAAGGATGTTCACACCCTTGCGAAGGCTGTCGCGGGCTGCGATGTCAAACTGCAACTGCTTCGGCATGGTTATGATTCCTTCCTGGCGTTACTACTCGACGATTCCAAAGATGTCATTCTCGGACATGATGAGATACTCATCGCCTTCGATCTTGACCTCTGTGCCGGCGTACTTGCCGTAGAGCACGACCTGGCCGGTCTCGACATGCATCGCGAGGTTCTCGCCGCCATCGGTGACCTTGCCCGGTCCGACCGCGACGACCGTGCCCTGCATGGGCTTCTCTTTGGCGGTATCCGGGATGATAATGCCGCCGCGTACCTGCTCTTCCTCTTCCACGGGCTTTACGAGAACCCGGTCACCGAGGGGTTTGATGTTCATGGATCGTGTCTCCTCCTGAAAGGGACTGACCTGGACCAAGACCACTGATCTGCGAACGATGTTGCATGGCTCTGTTAGCACTCTCTTCGACCGAGTGCTAACAGCACTAGAAATAACGCTGCACGCCATCGCCCTGTCAAGAGTGAAACCGTTCGCGGTCTATGGTCGTTCACGGTTTCGGACCGTGGAGTGTATTTTGTGGTTCTGTGTGGGCAGCGCGTGCCGATAGCAGGTGCGCCGCTTCAGCATCGCGCCCGCGCCAAGGATCGCCGGAAGGGGACGGAGCTATGTGTGGGATCGTGGGCTATCTCGGGAACCGGGCAGCGGCGCGTGTGCTCCTGGCCGGATTGCGTCGACTGGAGTACCGTGGGTACGACTCCGCGGGAATAGCCGTGGTGTCGCGAGACGCTCTGGAGACGCGGAAGGCGATTGGTGCCGTTGCCGGCCTGGCGGAGGTCGCGGGCGATCTGCCTGATGACGCGACGCTCGGTGTCGCGCACACGCGATGGGCGACACACGGAGAGCCGACGCTAGAAAACGCGCACCCACACCTGAACGGGCCGGGCACGATCGCTGTCGTCCACAACGGGATTATCGAGAATTCGGACGAGCTTCGGATCGCCCTGGGTCGGGAGGGGTACGAGTTCCGCTCCGATACCGACACCGAGGTGCTGGCGCATCTTGTCGACGCGGCGTACGAAGGCGATCTGCTCGGCGCCGTGCATAGCGCGCTCGCCCGTGTCGTCGGGACGTACGGCGTCGCGATCGCATGCGCGGATCAGCCGGAGATGCTGGTCGCGGCCCGTCAGGGGAGCCCGCTCGTGATCGGCCAATGCTCGCACGGCATGCTCGTGGCTTCCGACGCTTCAGCCATCGTAGAGCATACGCGGGACGTGACCTACCTCGAAGATGGGCAATCCGTAGCGATGGCGCCCGACGGATACACCATCCGCGAGCGTGGCGCCGGCACGATTTCGCCCGCTATCACGACACTCGACGAGGATCTTGGAGAGATCGAAAAGGGCGGATATCCACACTTCATGCTCAAGGAAATCCACGCGCAGCCGGACGCCCTCATCAACACCATGCGTGGGCGCGTCGAGACCGAAACCGGCAGCGCGCGTCTGGACGGGCTTAACCTGAACCACGACGAGTTGCGCCGCGTGGGCAGAGTCATGTTCGCCGCGTGCGGTACGTCGTGGCATGCCGCGCTGATCGGCGAGTATCTCATCGAGGAGCTGGCCGGTATTCCCGTTGAGGTCGAGTACGCGTCGGAGTTTCGCTACCGCAACCCGATCATCCCCCACGACGCGCTGCTGTTCGTCCTGAGCCAGTCCGGCGAGACAGCTGACACCCTCGCGGCGCTGCGGGAAGCGAGGACGAAGGGCGCAACCGCTCTCGGTATCTGCAACGCCGTTGGCAGCACGATAGCCAGGGAGACCGACGGCGGCGTGTATCTCCACGCGGGACCCGAGATCGGCGTTGCGTCCACGAAAGCCTTCACGAGTCAGGTCACCGTGCTTGCTATGCTCGCGATGTACCTCGGGAGGATGCGGCGTATGCCGATCGAGCTTGGACGCCAGGTCGCGGAGGCGCTTGACCGGATCCCGGAGCAGATCGAGCAGCTACTCAGGTTGGATGACATTGTCAGAGAGATTGCGCTGCGCTACGCGGATCGACCGAACTTCCTGTACCTCGGGCGTTCGTACAACTACCCGGTTGCCCTGGAGGGCGCTCTCAAACTCAAGGAGATCAGCTACATCCATGCGGAGGGCTATCCCGCCGCGGAGATGAAACACGGTCCGATCGCGCTCGTCGACGAGAACATGCCCGTCGTAGTCCTCGCCACGCGCGACCACGTGTACGACAAGGTGCGGAGCAACATGGAGGAGATCCGTGCCCGGAAGGGCGAGATCATCGCCGTGACAGCCGCCGGCAACCGGGATGTGGAACGGCTCGCGCACCACGTGATCGAGGTCCCGGAGACAATGCCGCAACTCAGCCCGCTGTTGAACGTCGTGCCGCTTCAGCTTCTGGCGTACCACATCGCCGTCGCGCGCGGGTGCAACGTGGATCAGCCCCGCAACCTCGCGAAGAGCGTTACCGTGGAATAGGCATCGGTGGTTCGTCGACTTGGGCAGCGGTACGGAGCCACCGATCCGCGGAACTCAGCGCCACCGCTCGCGGGCGCGACGGCGACGCGATCGGCGCGTGATCCTGCCTCGCTCCGATCACGGGTCAACCTTGACGGAAGTGCCGCGAATCTCGGATATTTAACCCGTCCGCAGCGTTGCCGAAAGCGTTCCGCCGGATGCAGTTCGTTGCCGACACCGGTTGGTCCGATGCGCCGTCAGGTGCGGGGGGGGGGAAGTCGCCTGTGAACGTCAACGAAGTGCTTAGCGCCTTGCGCGAACCGGATGCACTTGCCCGCCCGATGCCCAAGTGGGTCTGGAATGGGCGGCTTGACGCGGACGACCTCACCGGCCAACTCGACGACATGCTTGCGCAGCGCATCCGCGCCTTCGTCATCCATCCAATGCCTCAGGAGTTCCGCCCGGAGGACTTCGGCGCCGGCCTCGAACTGGAGTATCTCGGAGAGCCGTACTTCGATGTGCTCAAGAAAGTCATGGCGGCGGCGGCAGACCGTGACATGCGCGTCTGGCTGTACGACGAGGGCGGCTGGCCTTCTGGCGTGAACTGCGGGCGCGTAGTCGCCGATCGGCCCGACCTCAAGGGCAAGGTCGCGCGATACAACGAAGAGGGTGAAGTCGAGATCCTCGAGCGTGGCTTTCCGGTCGATCTGCTGAACATGGAGGCGACCGCGACCTACATCACGCAGGTGCACGAGGCGTATGCAGAGGCCGTCGGCGATCATTTCGGCAAGACGATCGTCGGCTTCTTCACCGACGAGCCGCTATTCGCCGGGAGAGTGGGTGGCGCCGAGATACCGTGGACGCCGACACTTCCCGACGAGTTCAAGGCGCGCAAGGGCTACGACATCTCCCTCGGGCTGGCGATCCTGTTCGGACTCAAGGCGTCGCGCGCGCTCGACGAGCAGAAGCGCGCGATGGTCATCTGCGACTTTCTCGACGTTGTCACCGACATGTGGCGTGAGAACTGGTGGGAGCTGATTCAGGTCTGGTGCGCCGATCGCGGCCTCCAGTTGGCCGGGCATCTGAACGGCGACGACACGCTCCTGGGGCACCTTTCCAGCGGCGGCGATTTCTTCCGCGCGATGCGAGCCGTCGACTGGCCCTGCGTGGACGCGACCGCGAGGCAGATCGATCCGGCGACTGACGCGGATTCGCCCAACGACTACCCGAAATTCGCCTCCTCCGCGGCGCACGTCGAAGGGAAGGATCGTGTCATCAGCCAGTCGTTCGCGTCCTGCGGCTGGGATCTCACGTTCGACGAGATGCGATGGGCGACGAACTTCCAGTACGTCCGCGGCGTGAACGCGATCTCGCCCTCCGCATTCTACTCGGATGCTCGTGGGCCGCGCAAGATCGGCACGGTGTCGGACCAGTACCTCACGAGTCCGCTCTTCCAGCACTACGGGGAATACTCCGATTACGTAGGGCGCCTCGGGACGCTGGCATCGCTTGGCGAGCCGGTTGTGGAGACGGCGCTCTACTATCCGGTGCGATCCGTCTGGTTCCAGTCCGCGACGAGTATCCAGAACCTTCTGCAGACGGTCAGCCGCGGGCTGCTTGATTTGCAGATCGACTTCGACTACCTCGGCGACGACTCGCTCGCCGCGGCATCCGTGGGCGACGACGGGACGTTCACCGTCGGAAAGTGTACCTACAGTGCGCTCCTGTTTCCCGACACGACCACCGTTTCGATTGAGGTGATGCGCCTGGCGAAACAGGTCGCCGACGGCGGTGGCGTAGTGGCGTTCCTCGGAGAGAAACCGCGCCTCGCCTGCCGCGCCGGCGACGCGGCCGAACTCGTGGATCTGCTCGCGGCGCTGGAAGTGTCCGCCGTTTCCATCGGCAAAGGCGACGACTTCGACGTGGCGCTCGCCATGGTGCCCCGCACGCTGCGACTCGGTATCGGCAGCGCGGACGTCCGCGTAAGCCGTCGCACCACGGGCGATGCGGAGATGTTCCTCGTGGTGAACGAGTCCACCGACAACGAGCAGAGCATCCGCACGAAGCTCCCGGTGGAGGGCCCCGCCTACGTCTACGACGTGGATTCGGGTGCGGTCGTGGCGGCGGAGATCTCCGGTGGCTCCCTTCGGCTGACGCTGCCGCCCTCCAGCGCGAAGGCGATCTTTGTTGGCGCCGGGGACGTGGACGTGTCTGACGCCACGGACGACGCCAAACCCTCCAGGACGCTCGCCGTCGACGGGCCATGGCGGATCAGCATGGTCCGAAGGTGGTCGTATAATGGCGGCGAAGTCTCAGCGGGGTCCGTAGAGCGGAAGCAGCTCAGCGCGGGCGAGATGCAGAATGCTCTGCTCGCCCTGGCCGGCGAGGATCAGGATGTCGATGATGCCCCGTCTGGATCGGAAACGCGCGATCTCGAACACTGGGACGAGCTATTCGATGCTGATGCATGCGGTACCGCGGAATACCGAACGACCTTCGATGTGAGCGAGGCTCCCGCCCGGGCGACGCTGGATCTCGGCATCGTCGGCGTCGCGGCGGAAGTGACGCTGAACGGCACGTTGGTCGGGAAACGCATATGGTCGCCCTATCGCTTCGACGTCACCGACGCCTTGCAGGCCGGTGAAAACGAGCTGGTCGTGCGTGTGACGAGCACGATCCATCGCCTGATGTGGTCGCCGGACGTGACGGGCGATTTGGAAAAGCGCGGCTGGCTGAACACCTACGCCCGGGACGTCGCGAAGCAGGGCCGCGAGCCCGCTCCCGCGGGCCTGCTCGGCCCGGTGACGCTCGGCGTGTGGAAGTGACGGGCGGGTGATCCTGAACGACGCCTAGCCTCACCCCCCCAGAGTTCACTGCGATTTTACGTACGCGAAACGCCGGTGCAATGTGCCCTTGCCATATTCGTGTGGGCGGCGAAAATCCATGCGCAGATCGCCGAAGACGACCACCGTTCACACGATTGGGGAGTGCAACATGCGAATGAACTCCACGAGCATTCTGAGCCTGGCGCTGGCCGCGTCGATTGGCGCGGTGGCCGGCGCGCAGGCGTCGGATTTCTCCGCCGACGCCGAAGCTACCCTGGGCAGCCACTACGTCTGGCGCGGTTTCGACGTGCTCGACGGCGTGCAACTCCCGCTACAGCCGAGTGTCACGGTTGGACACACCTCCGGGCTTTCCGTGAACGTGTGGGGAAGCTGGGCGCTCTTGGACCGCGATAACACCAAGGCCGGCGATGAGATCGACTACACTATCGACTACAGCACCGACGTCACCGATGCGCTGAGCATCTCCGCCGGGTTCATCTATTACTCGTTCCCGGAGGCCAGCGCGGCCAAGACGTCGGAGATCTACGCCGGTGCCAGCTATGCAGCGGTCGGTAGCCCGAGCCTGACGGTTTACTACGACAGCAAGCTCCTGGACGACGGCGCGAACGAAGCCGACGGCATCTACGTTTCGCTTGCAGGAGCGCACACGTTGCCCGTCGCCGGGCTCGACGTGGACCTCGGCGGAAGCCTCGGATATGGATCGAGCGATGCGTTCGACGGCTTGCAGGATCTGAACTTGAGCGCTTCGACGAGCATGCCGGTCGGGCCGATCAGCATTTCGCCCTTCGTGGCAGCGACGTTCATCCTTGAGGACTTGGTCAACGACGACAGCGTCGTCATCTACGGTGGCGCAACGTGCAGCTACAGCTTCTGACCTGAGTACGAAGTTCCAGCAGGTTGACCGGGAAGCACGAAACCGGGACCGAGCCGCAGCTCGATCCCGGTTCTTCGTTGTACCGAGGTATCGATGTCCACTCGCAGGCTCAGTCGCCGCCTTCCGCTTTCCCCCGATTGCGCTCACGGCGGCGTCGAACCCAGAACGCGAGGAGCGCTATGCCGACGAGCAGGGCCATCGCGACCGGCGTCACGAAACCGATGAACCTGATGATCCCGGCCACGGTGGACCAGAAGATGTCGATCATGTCGCGGAAGGCCGACAAGACCTTCCCGACGGCTGTTCCGCCCCGCTCAACCAACGGCACGGGCTCGGAGAGCTCGACCGAGATCGTCGAGTAATCGATCTGATTCGTGAGACGGCTCATGCGACCGGTCATGCGTTCGATCTCTGTCGTGACGCGGCTCAGCTCGCGCCGGACGGCGAGGAGATGGTTCACCCCGTCCGCGCGCTCGAGGAGTTCCAGGAGTTTCTCGCGTTCGTCGCGAGCGTTCCCGAGGCGTATCTCGACGTCATAGTACTCGTCCGTGACGTCGCTCGTCCACACGCGCTCGCTCCGGACCCGACCGAGCGTGTGGATGGAACCGCGCGCCGAGTCGAGCGAATCCGTGGGAACACGCAGAACGATGGCGCCCCGAGCCCTGCCGTCACCGCGTGCCGACTGCTCCTGCTCTGACACGTAGCCGCCCATGTCCGCGGCGAGCCGGGAAAGACCCCGGAGCGCTTCCACAACCGACGGTACCTCGACTGCCATCCGAGCGTTTCGGATGAGCTTGCGACCGGTGGGTCGCTCCGTGGGCCGAGTTGGCGTCAGGCCGCTGCGAGGCGGTGTTGCCACGATGCCCTCGACGTGCATCGCCCGTGCCTCGTCGAATGCCGGACGAGACATGTCCGCCCGTGTGCCTTCTTCGGCCGTCGCCGCAGCCGCCGAAGATGAATAGCGCTCCAAGCATTACCGCGGTGGTGATTTGCGTCCTGCGTGACCACATCATGAAACGCCACATACTGGACATCCTCTCAGCGAGGTGCGCGCTCGAACCTATCCGCCTGACCAGCGGCGTGATACGAACTCCGCACCAGCGGGCCGCTTTCAACGAGGCCGATCCCCATGGCCTCGCCGGAGCGCTTCAGGTCGTCGAACTCGTCGGGATGGTAGAATCGATCGATTGGGAGATGTCGCGCCGTCGGCTGGAGGTACTGCCCGATCGTCATCACGTCGCACCCTATGTTCGCAACGTCGCGGAGGACCGACTGGACCTCATCGGGCTCCTCTCCCAGGCCGACCATGATGCCGGTCTTCGTTACCATCCCGCGCGACTTCGCGCGCTCCAGTACCAGGAGTGACTGCGCGTAATCCGCTTGGGGTCGCACACGGCGATACAGTCGAGGCGCCGTCTCGATATTGTGGTTGAGGATCTCCGGCCCCGCGTCGATCACCCGGCCGAGCGCCTCGCTATTCCCCTTGAAATCCGGGATCAGCACTTCGACCGACGTGCTGGGCGAGAGTTCGTGGATGCGCGCGATCGTCTCCGCGAAGATCACGGACCCGCCGTCAGTCCTCTCGTCGCGATTGACCGACGTAACCACCGCGTGCCGCAAGCCGAGTTTCGCGATTGCCTCGGCGACGCGGAGCGGCTCTTCCTCGTCATACACCGGCGGGCGTCCCGTCTTGACGGCGCAGAAGCCGCAGCTTCTCGTGCAGACATCCCCGAGGATCATGAAGGTTGCCGTGCCGTGGTCGCCCCAGCACTCGCCGATATTCGGGCAGCGCGCCTCCTCGCAGACCGTGTGCAGTCCGCTTTCCCGCACGAGATTCTTCAGGCTGCCATACCGCGGATTGCCGGGCGCCGGCACTCTGAACCAGTCCGGGAGGCGTTGCCGCGCTCGCGCAGGCGATTCGTCAGATGATATCACCGGCAGATCAGGGCCAGCCACGATGTTCCCTTCGGCATGGCGTCGACGCCATACCGACGCCCACGCTCGGGGTCGGACGAGCGAGTTACCGCTTGCCCTCATATCCACAAGGTCATATTCTTACGTCTCAGGAACACTCCCGACACAGGGAGTGCAGCGCTGTTGTGACCGCGCCGTGGCGCGATCACGTGAATATACAGGCCCGCCGGGATCAACGACAAAGTTCGGACTGCCGGCGGATAGTACCACCCAACGGAACGAGCGCGTATACGGCGTCGTCGCGACGAGTCTTCGCGCGGATGCATGCTTGGCGCGGTGGTTTCTCCAGGGCGAGGGGGGTTGATGCAATTCGTAGACCGGCTGTTCCTGCCCCTCTACGAGATGGTGCATGATGTGACGATGGGCATGGTCGAGGCCGTCCCGGAGGAGCATCTCGACTACCGTCCCGCCCAAGGTGTTCGATCCATCAGCGATGAGATCGTGCACATCTCATCCGTGGAACGCGCGATGTCCCTCGGAGCGGCGGGGCATGGCTGGGAATTCGAGCGGGAAGGGTACGATCCGAAGGAGTTCCGTGGACGTACGGCGCTCTGGAATCTCGTGCTGCAGACGAGCGACGAAGTCGTTTCGCTCGCACGGTCGATCTCCACTCACCGACTGACCATACCCGTGCCGACGCCATGGGGCTTCGGCGCTTCCCCGGCGCAGCTACTGGTCATCATGCGTGACCACACGAACTACCACAACGGCAAACTCTCAGTCTACCTCAGGCTTCTCGAAATCGATCCGCCGTTCTTCCTCTCGCTGGGGCTCGATACGTTCCAGGATCTCGTCACCGACGCCGAGTGACCAGGCGCTACGCGTCCACCGCCAGGGCGCGTATGCGTTCTTCATCCACCACGATTCCCAAACCCGGCCCATCGGGCACGCGGACGCGGGCATCGGAGATCTCCAGTCCCTCTAGCAGCATGTCATCGACGTACTGCGGTCCGTTCAGTTCGGCGGGCATGGAGAGTTCGAGCGTGCTGAAGAGGTGAATCGCCGCGGCGAACGCGATGCCGCAGTCTGTCAGACCGCTCCCCAACAGATCAAGTCCGTTCACGCGCGCTACGCTTGCGCTCTCCCGCGCTCGTCGGAGACCGCCCGACTTGCAGACCTTGAGCACTACCTGGTCGGCTACGTCGAGTCGCGCGATGCGCGCGACATCGTACGCGGAGAAGCATCCCTCGTCGATGGCGATGGGATATGGCGAGCGCTCTCGAATCTTCCCAAGCCCCAGCCAGTCGACACTCGCTGTCGGTTGTTCCAGGCTCCTGATGCCCGACATATTCGCGGTGAACTCGAACAGCTCCGTGGCGCG
>CAZEAI010000093.1:0-20979 GCA_964510105.1 uncultured bacterium | reverse complement strand
CCGCATGACGCCGCTTCGCTGGCGAGGGGTGAGCGGAGCACCACTACGCCCCGACCCCACAACACCCCCAACCCCCAACACTAGGGCGAAGCCCCCGCCCCCCCCCCGTCGCCACATATCGTCTGGGAGTTCGCCACGCGAACTCCCAGACGAACGCGAGCATCGCTGAGCGTTCGCAGGATGACGGCGCTGCGTGTATGGGGATATGGGGCGGAAACGCAGTTTCCGCTGAACGAACCGAACGAAGTGAGCGTTCGCAGGGTGGGTTCTCGGAACCTGCTCCGCGTTCGTTTGTACGGCAACCGCCACCGGTCTCCACGACGACTACGAGAGCCGTCTATGACGTCGCGCGAACGCGTCCTGGCAGCATGTGCATTCCAGCCGCCGGATCGTATCCCTCGATTCGACAACTTCTGGGAGTTCCCCGAAGCCTGGAGCGACCGGTTCGCGTCGCCGGACTCACTGACCGACATCGTGATCGCCGCGGCGGACGAGACGATACTTCCAACGCAGGCGCGGCGCCTGAAGGAATCCGGCGGGTGGTTCTACGACCGGGATGACTGGGGTCGCGAACAGCGGTGGCGGCCCGGCGCGTATTTCCGCGAAACACTTGGCGTCGCGTTGCCCGCGGGCACCGATCCCGATTCCCTCGCGTTCGACTCGCCGACGCTGGACGGGCGGTATCCGGCTCTCCCATCGTCGTCGAAGGATCACTGCGTCTTCGCGAAGACGGGCGGACCGTTCCTGCGAACGACGTACGTACGCGGCGAGGAGCAGTTCCTCATCGACATTGCGGCGGACCCATCGCTGGCTGCTGCTATCGCGGAACGCGTGGCGGATCATATCACGGCTGTCGGTATCGAATCGTTGCGCCGCTGGAATCTGTACGACACGGGCATCTGGATCTACGACGACATGGCGTACAACGATGGACCGTTGTTCAGCCCGGCGTCGTTCGAACGTGTGCTGCTCCCCGCGTATCGCCGGATGGTCGCTCGCTACCGTCAGGCGGGGGCACGATACGTGTTTCTGCACTCCGATGGCGACGTACGTCCGATACTCGACATGCTCGTGGACGCCGGATTCGACGGATTGCACCCCCTCGAGCGGCGCGCCGGCATGGACCCGTTCGCGCTACGCGAGCGGTATCCGAAGCTCGTGCTGGTCGGCGGCATGGACAACTCGCACCTGCTTGTCGACGGCCCGGTCGGAGCGATTCGCGAGGAAGCGCACCGGCTGATCGACCTCGGCAGAGGCGGGGGGTACATCATCGGCACGCACTCCATCAGCCCGGAGGTGCCGCTCGAACACTTCGCCGCGTACGACGAAGCGTGCCGGACGGACGGCATATGTACGATGTCGGAGCCAACAGCCCGACTGTAGGCACGGCGGCCATCGCGAAGGGATGTCTTCGTGGAATTACTCCGCATAGGGATACTCGTGACGTATCGCTGCAACATCGAGTGCAGCCACTGCTACATCAACTGCGGACCGCGCAGGAGCGGGGTCCTGGAGCCCGACCTCGCGGAGCGCCTGCTACTTCAGGCGAAGGGACTCGGGCTGAACGGTTCCGACATTCACCTCGGAGGCGGAGAAGCGTTCCTGTGTTCCGACAGAGTCCTGGAGATACTGGCGATCGCCGCGCGGCTCGATATGACCCCTCTGGCATGGATCGAGACGAATTGCTTCTGGTGCACGACGGATGACGTCGTCAGAGATCGGCTGACCGACCTGAGGGAGTTGGGCGCGGGCAGGATCTGGCTGAGCACCGATCCCTACCACCAGGAGCACGTTCCGTTCGAGAACGTTGAGAGGGCGCATCGGATCGGCGTCGGGATATTCGGGGAGGACGGGGTAGTAGTCCACAATCGCGAGTACTTCGAGAACCGGCACGCGTGGCCGGACCTCGCGAAGTACGTTGCAGCGTTCCCACCCATGCTCATGGGGCGAGCGTACCGCGACCTCAGGCAGTACCTCCCACGGAAGCCGCTGGCGGATTTCGCCGCGGAGCGGTGCGCAAACGAAACGAGTCCGAACGCCATGGTCGACATCCACATCAACCCCGACGGCAGCGTCATGGCGTCGAACTGCAGCGGGCTGATCGTCGGCGACGCCACGCGTGAATCGCTGGCCGACATTCTCGTTGGAGACGGTTGGCGACGGAATGACATTCTGCGTACGCTCGCCGACAAGGGACCCGTTGGTCTTCTGGAAATGGCACCGGATTTCCAGCCGAAAGAAACGTACGTGCAGAAATGCGAGTTGTGCTGGGAGGTTCGTTCCCACCTTGCCGAAGCGCATCCCGAAACCCTTGCCCCGATGGAGTGTTACTTGGGCAGATAGGAGCCGAGCCAACATGGTACCGACACGTCTGAGATGCGAGTATCTCGACGACCCAATCGGCATCGACGTCGCACGCCCGAGGTTTTCCTGGGTACTCGAATCTGACGCGCGGGGCGTATCGCAGTCGGCGTATCAGGTTCTCGTCGCGTCTAACGAGGCGACGCTCGGTGCTGACGTCGGCGACATATGGGACACCGGCAAGGTCGCATCGATTCGTTCTATTGCCATTGAATATGAAGGCGCCGAACTCAGAAGCGCCGAGCGGCGCTGGTGGAAGGTCCGCGTGTGGGACCAGGCAGGCAACGTCAGCGAGTTCAGTGAGCCGGCCTGGTTCGAGATGGGCTTGCTAAGCGATGGCGACTGGCACGCGACCTGGATCGGAGGGGACGAAGCGATATCGGCTCCGCTGCTGCGAAAGGAATTCATGCTCGGGAAGGCGGTTGCGCGAGCCAGAGCGTATGTGTCGGGTTTGGGCTACTACGAACTCCACATCAACGGCGAGATAGTCGGCGATCACGTTCTCGATCCGGCTTCCACGAGCTACAACGACTGCGACCAGCCGATCCTCTCGCCGGGCCGCGTTTTCTACGTCACGTACGACGTTACGGACATGCTACAGACCGGCGCGAATGCCATTGGAGCCATGGTCGGCAACGGGTGGTACGGGAACGACTATCCAGAGACCGGCTGGCGACGCGCCTATGGCGACAGACCGATTCTCCTGTTGCAGCTTGACGTGGAGTACACCGACGGCACCCACGAGCGATTCGTGACGAGTAGCACTTGGAAAGCCGCGCCGAGTCCCATCACGTCCAACGACATCTATCACGGCGAGGACTACGACGCGCGATTGGAACAAGACGGCTGGGCCACCGTGGGTTACGACGACAGCGGCTGGGATACCGCGACGGTCGTCGATCCGCCGGGCGGCGTGCTTTCCGCCCAGATGCTGCCACCGATCAAAGTGACCGAGACGATCAAGCCGGTCGCGCTGACGAAACCGGCGGACGGCGTGTATATCTTCGACATGGGGAAGCACTTCACGGGCTGGGTAAGGCTTCAAGTCAACGGCGATCGTGGTCGGTACGTCATGATGCGACACGCCGGGGTGCTGCACGAGAACGGTACGCTGGATACCAAGCACAACTGGCGGGCGCGACAGACGGACATGTACACCCTGCGCGGGGGCGGGGAGGAAATACGGGAGCCGCGGTTCATCTTCCACGGCTTCCGGTATGTCGAGGTCACCGGCTACCCCGGCGTACCCACACTCGACACGCTGGAGGGTCGCGTAGTTCGCACCGCGGTAGAGCAATCAGGTGACTTCGAGTGCTCGAACGAACTCCTCAACCGCGTCCACGGTGTCATCGTGCAGACATTCTCCAACAGCCACCAGGGCCTCCCACAGGATGCCGGCGATCGCTGCGAACGAGTGGCATGGCTGGGTGATCCGGGGTTCATCATCCGAGACCTGATGCTCAACTTCGGCGACGCTAGCTTCTGGTCGAAATGGCTCATCGACATTCGGGACACCCAGAAGACCGACGGACAGATACCTACGATCAGCCCGTTCCACTCGCCGACGGACGCGCTGTGGTACAAGTGTCCCGCATGGTACTGCACCTACCCGCTCATCATGTGGCATCTGTATGAGTACTCTGGTGACGAGCGGGTGCTCGCAGAGCACTACGACGGCGTCAGGCGGCTGGTGGAGCACTTCCACGACAACGCCGACGGGCACATCGTCCGCTACGGTCTCGGCGATCATATGGAACCGCAGTACGGTACGGACCCGCCAGCGAGTTCGTTCACCCCGAAGCACACACCCTCGTCGCTCACATCCACCGCGTACTACTACATCACCACGATCATCCTGGTCCGTGCGGCACGAATCCTGGGCAAGACCGACGACGTCGAGCACTACACACGGCTCGCGGACACTATCAGAGATGCATTCGATGAGGAGTTCTTCGACGAGGGGTCCGGCCAGTATTCCACGGGAAGCCAGACGTCGAACGCGCTGCCACTCATGCTCGGGATGGTACCGGAGGACCGGCGCCAGCGCGTCGCGATGAACGTGGCCGATAACGTGCTGCACAAACACGACGGGCACATGACAACGGGCATCATCGGCGCCGGTGCGCTGTCCCGCGTGCTGCCCGACTACGGGTATGCGGATGTCATGTACGGTATCCTCACGAAGAGGACATTCCCGAGCTACGGATACACGATATCACTCGGGGCTACGTCGCTATGGGAGTGCTTCGAAGGTCACAACCTGAGTCTGGATATGAAGATGTTCGGCGGCGTCGACAACTTCTTCTACGAGACCCTTGCGGGAATCCGATCCGATGCGCCCGCGTATAGCCATATCATCGTCAAACCGCACGTCGTCGGCGATCTGAGATGCGCTCGGGCGTCGGTCGGGACCGTGCGTGGGACGGTGGCCGCCAGCTGGAAGTTGACGAACTCGGGCCTGGTGATGGACGTAACGATTCCCGCGAACGCAACGGCGGAAATACATGTACCAACGATCGGGATATCAGACATCATCGTCGAGGAGGGTGGCCGGGGCATCTGGAGCGACGGATCATTCATTACCGGAGTCGTCGGCGTCCGCTATGGCAAGGCGTCGGGAGAGTACTTGGCGTTCGACGTCGGATCCGGGTCGTATGCGTTCACCGTCAGCGGTGCGAATGGCGCAGGGACGACAGGCTGAAACGAGTATCGACGCGTCCGGTGTTCGGACGATGGCAGTAGCAAACGGAAGGACTGGTCGAATGCCAACTAAGCCCCTCACGCTCGTCGAGAATGGCAGGGCGGCGGCGACAGTCGTCGTGGCCGATGGCAGCGACGGAATAGTCGACGCGGCAGTGCAGGACATGGTCCGCGTCATCGCGAAAATGAGCGGAGCGGCGCTGCCGGTTGTGCGCGACGGCGAAGGCAGCGACGCAGGTACGCAGATCCACATCGGCCCGACGCGATTTGTGCGCGAGTCGGGGCTCGTTCCGGACGACCTGCCGGTGAACGCCAGCCGGCTCGTCACGACGGGTCCGGCCGCGGCGCCACGGCTCGCCATCGCCGGCTCATCATCGCTCGGTACGTCGCACGCGGTGTACACGCTCCTCTCGGACGTGCTCGGCGTCGTGTGGGGCATGGCCGACTCGCGGTTCGAGGAGGTGCCGACCCGCTCGACGGTGGCCGTGGAGCCGCTGGACCGCACCGATATCCCGACGTTCGGATTCCGTGTATGGAGCGGGAATCACCCTGACTACGTCCGCCGCAATCGAGTCGACAACGGCAGCCGGATGCTCCCCTACTACGGACACGGGCACAACCTGTTCAACGTCGTTCCGCCGAGCAAGTGCGCCGATCATCCGGAATACTACGCTTTGCTCCCGCCGCGCGGCGAGGATGGTCCACTCGAGCGCCGCGTGCCGGAGGAAGACGGACACACCCACATCCAACCGTGTCTATCGAACCCGGACGTCATCCGGATCACCATCGAGACGGTCCGCGAGTTCTTCGACGCGAACCCCGACGTGAGCACGTACAGCCTGTGCCCGAACGACAGCGGCGACTTCTGTCAGTGCGAAGGCTGCCTCGCTCTCGACGATGGGATGCCGGAGTACCGTGGCCGCCGGATGAATTCCGACAGCTACTTCCACTACATCGAGGCCGTATCCCGGGAACTCATAAAGTCGCACCCGGACCGGTACGTCGGCGTCTACGCGTACTGGACGACGGAGCTGCCGCCAAGGAACATCAAGCGGCTGGAGCCGAATGTCGTCGTGTACCTCACGCAGGATACGAGCCAGTACTTCGACGAGGCATACGAACGACGCGACCACGAGTTGCTCGAGGCCTGGGCTAAGGTCGCGCATCATCTCGCGATCTACTGCTACTACGGCCTGGGCTGGTTCCCGCCACGGGTCTACACCGACGTCGCCGCGCGGACTATCCCCTATCTGCCGACGGTGAGCGTGAAGGGTTTCTACTGCGAGACGTATCCGTACTGGCCGCACATCGCGCCGCAACTCTACCTCGCCTCGCGCCTGCTGTGGGATGCGTCGCTCGACGCCGAGGAAGTGCTCGACGGCTGGTTCAGCGCGATGTTCCACGAGGCCGCCGACGAGATGCGCGAGTACTGGCGCATACTCGAACGCGGATGGATGAACCCGCGCGAGGGCAAGTGGTTCCAGGGCCTCGACTGGCTGGCGGAGCAGCTCAAACAAGTTCCCGCCGACGCTCGCGACGCCGCGTGGGAGCAGATCAACCGGGCCCTCGCCGCGGCGAAATCCGACCTGGTCCGCGACCGAATCTCGTACGTGTTGACGGGCAACAAGCTCGCGTACCTCCTGTCAAAGAGTCTTGAACAGGCACACGCGCTCGACGCCGATCAACCGGACCTCGCCAAGCGCATCGACGACATGCTCGCCAGCCTTGAGGAGGCGGAGCACCTCTACCGCACGAAGATCGAGACCGACGAGTGCTACGGCGCGGCGTATTACCGGGGTGAGCGTGGCGACATGCAGATCTGGTGGCTGCAGGGGCACATCGCCTCGGTCATCGACGATGTGCTGGCGAAGAACGCCGCGCTGCGTGACGCGCTCGCGTCGAATCCGTTGCTGACGAAGATGCGCGAAGTCGCTGAGTATCCGGATATTCCGCGCCGAATCAAGGAGTCGCGGGAGATTTACGGCGTCGGCTGACGCCGACGTTTGGAGTTCTCCCCGCGCGAGCCGGGTCGGAGTAGGACGACACCCGTCCACGGGGCGTCTGGGAGTGATCCCAGGCGCCCCGGAATCGTGCGCGGCGCAGATCGGCAGGGATATTGCAGAGCACTTGCTGCAGATGCCGGGATCCCCCCAGGAGACGGAGTCTTAGCCATGCGAATCTGCCAATTCGTATCTACCGCGATACTCACCGCTATCGCGAGCGTCCCTGCCGACGCCGCTATCGTCTCCGGCACCATCGCAACGCAAACGTGGACGAAGGCGGGCGTGGACGTGCGCCCGGCTCGGAAGACGCGACGCCTGGAGATCAGAGGGCGCCTTGTCGTGGAGGGCACGGCGGAAGCGCCAGTGAGGTTCCACGCGGGAGACGAGGAACCGTGGGGCGGGATCGAGATATCCGGGGGTCACACAAGCTCGCTCACGCACGCGATCATTGGGGGCGCAGACACTCCCTACGATGGCGGCGGGATCCGAGTCTCCGGTCTGGGTACCCACGCTCACCTCTTCAGATGTACGATCCGCAACAACCGTTCCTGGATGATCAACGACTATGGCGGCGAGCGATGGTCGAGCGGCTCCGGCGGAGGGATCGCCGTTCTGAATTCGGCCACCGCGAAGCTGCTGCATTGCTCGTTGACGGGCAACCGAGCTGGTGGGAAAGGCGTCGCCGCATACGTCGGAGACGGAGCCCAAGCGGAATTCGACCGGTGCGTCATCGCCGGGAATCGCGAGGACGCCTTCTCGAACCTATCAGCCAAAGGCGCGCCGGGGGCGATCTCAGTCTGGAGAGGCGCGATCGAAGTCACGAACTGCACCATCTACGACAACACCGCTCGGCGCAACGTAGATCAATGGACGCTGAGCAACACCGCCGTGTACCTGTGGACGAGCAGCATCGCCACGATAGCCAACAGCGCCATCTGGAACCCGTCCGACGTCGGCAGTCACGATGCAATCGTGCTTCTCGACGCGGCTGACAACCAGCTTGACGCCCATGCCACCGTGAACTGGTGCGCGATGTCGTCGGAGTTCCCCGGCACCGGCAACATCCCGGCCGACCCGCTGTTCGTGGACCCCGCCAACGGCGACTTACGCCTCCAACCCGGCTCGCCATGCATCGACGCGGGCGACCCTGCGCTTCTCGACCCCGACGGATCCCGACGCGATATCGGCGCGATCCCGTTCGGAGAGGAGTGGCCTGTCGCCATGAGCGCAACCGCAACTCCCGCACCATTCTCGCTCTCCCAGAACGCGCCGAACCCGTTCAACCCCACGACACGCATAGCGTTCTCGCTGCCGGAGCCGGGCGGCGCGCGCCTCACGGTGTACGACGTTGCCGGTCGCGTCGTGCGGACCCTTGTCGGCGATGCACTCCGGCCCGGCGCACACGAGGTCGTCTGGAACGGCGTCGACGACGCGGGTCGTTCCTGCGCGAGCGGCGTGTATGTATACCGCCTTGCGGTGCCCGGCGGTACTGTGTCCCGGCGTATGTTGCTGCTGCGATAGGAGGCATGTCGTGCGTGTCCTACTGCCCATACTGCTCGCCCTCGCGACCGCCGCCCACGCCACGGATATCTCCGGCACGATCACGACGACGACGTGGACGAAGGCGGGCAGTCCCTACACCGTGACCGGCACGGTGACCGTCCCGGCGGGGGAGAAGCTGACGATCGAAGCGGGCGTTCGGGTGGTGTTCGGCTCACGGGCCGAGCTTGTCGTCGACGGCGAACTGCTCTCGGCAGGCAACGCCGACGCACCCATCGCATTTCGTGGTGCGTGGCCCGGTAGCTGGGATGGAGTCACGCTCCGCGGATCGAGCGTGCATATGCTAATGCACACCGAGATCGAGGGATCGGCGATGGGGGGCGTAGCTGTTACCGGTGGCAGCGCCCATCTGATCTCATGCCTGGTGCGCGACAACGAGTACGTCACCCAGCGGTACGAGTACCAATCAGAACCGCTTGCCGTCGGAGGCGGTATCGCGGTGCTGCGCGGGGGAAGCATAACCATCGACCAGTGCACGATACGCGACAACGTCGTCAGTGCGACGGCGATCATGGGCGGTATCTACGGCGTGGTGGACCTCGGCCTTGGTGGAGGAGTCTACGTCGACAGCCGATCGTCCGCTACTATCACGAACAGCTACCTACTGCGCGACTATGCGAACTACGCCGGCTCCGCCGTCTACTCCGTCGGCCGGACAACGGTATCGAACTGCACCCTCGTCGGGAATCGCGTGGAGCGTGCCCAAGGAAGCGCCGGCCTGCCCCCTTTGTTGGGTGGCCCTGTGGGGGATGACGACGGCGTGTCGCTCGAATCGTGCATCATCTGGGATCTATCGCCAGCCGAGTTGGGGGCCGGAGGCGACCCCAGCACCAGGTGGCCCGTGGAAAACGTCGCATGGTCGAACGTGCAGAGCAGGGACGGCATCCCGCTGGCGGGCACCGGCAACATCTCCGCCGATCCGCTCTTCGCGGACTCGGCCAACGGCAACTACAGGCTTCTGCCCGGCTCCCCATGCATCGACGCGGGAGACCCTGACGCCCGCGTCGACGCCGATGGGAGTCGCGCAGACATCGGTGCTCGGACACCAAGCGGCGGTCCCGTCGCGATGGTGACTCCAGCGCTGCTCTACGTCTCATCGACACGATCGGATACGATGTTCGTCCGCAATCTGGGAGACGAGCCGCTCGTCGTTCACGCCATCCATCTCCCGGGGGACTTCGCTTCGAACGCTGCTGTACCGTTCGTCGTACCGCCGGGAGGTACCGAAGCAATCGGCGTGACGTTCGCCGGCAGCCGGAACTGGACGAGCGGCGCGTGCAGCGTCAACCACTCTGGCGAAACCGGCACGACATCAATCACGCTGTCCGGTGTGGTCGGCACCGTTCTGGGAAGTGAGCGGTTGCCGCGGACGCTCTCCGCGGTGATGTCTCCCTACCACGTCTTATCGTCGTTTCACTTGCCCGCTGGGGATACTCTTGCCCTTGAGCCAGGAGTGCGACTCAGATTTGTGACATCCGACTCCATGTTTGTGGAAGGCGTCGTGACAGCAGACGGTACAGCTTCGCGCCCGTGTGCGATCGAAGGCGCCAGTTGGAACTGGGCCGGCATCTCGGTGTCGGGCGCGGGTAGCGTAGAGCTGAGTCACACGACCATCGAAGGCGGGAGGCATCGGACTCACGGGGGCGGCATGCGGATCACATCGGGCGGGAGCGCGACGCTCCGGAACTGCACGATACGGGACAACCACATCGCCGCTGATGCGTACTACCCCACCGGCGGCGGAGTGTACGTCGGCGGCGAAGGGACAACCGCCACATTTCTGAACTGCACCATCGAGGACAATGGCGCCCGCTACTGGAACCATCACGGAGGTTGGATAACCGTGAGGGGTTCGGGCGGCGGTATTCTCGTTACCAACGGTGCGAGCGCCCTTCTCCGCGGCTGCTGGATACGCGCCAACATGGCTGGCCTGGGCGGAAGCGCTCTTACGGCGTCGAACGCCGACCTGCTTCTCGAATACTGCCTTCTGACGGAAAACATCGTCGACGCCGGCGCGACTGAGTGGCGCGTCGAACCCACGACGGTACACGTGCGCGACACCCGCTTGGCGGTGAGGAACTGCACCATCGCGAGGAACATCTACGACAGAGGAGACTGGGCAGCGATCCGGGCCGCGGGCAGCTCCACAGTCGAGATATCCAACACGGTCGTCTGGGAGGTTTCGGACCGCGGCGCCGGACTAGAACTTGCACTCTACGACGAATCTGTCGCGGGCACGGTCATCACGTACAGCGATTTCGCGCTGCCCCGGACCGGTGCCGGCAACATCTCCACCGACCCGCTCTTCGTCGATCCGGCCAACGGCGACTTCCGCCTCCAGCCCGGCTCGCCATGCGTCGATGCGGGCGATCCGGCGCAACTCGATCCCGACGGCTCCCGCAGCGATATCGGAGCTATTCCGTTCGGCGAGGAGTGGCCGCCGACCAGGGTCGATGAGACGATGCTGCCAACGCGCCTCACCCTCCACCAGAACCGTCCGAACCCATTCAACCCATTGACCCACATCGACTTCGTGCTATTCGACGAGGCGGAAGCCCGCCTCACTGTGTACGACGTCACCGGCCGCGCCGTGCGGACGCTCGTCGACGATGCGCTCGGAGCAGGCGAGCACGACGTTGTGTGGGACGGGAACGACGACGCGGGTCGTCCCTGCGCGAGCGGCCTGTATGTGTATCGTCTGACGACGCCCGGCGGTACTGTGTCCCGTCGCATGACGTTGCTGAGATAGGAGCATTCGCAATGCGAATCTGCCAGATCATATACACAGCGACTCTCGCCGCTATCGCCCTCGCGCCGGCCTCTCACGCCATGGGCGTTTCCGGCACCATCACCACGACGACGTGGACGAAGGCGAACAGCCCATACGTCGTGACCGACACGATTACAGTACCGGCGGGCAATACACTCACCATCGAGGCGGGCGTGGACGTGCGGTTCTACGCGCAGACCGAACTCGTCGTCCACGGTGCGTTGCACGCGACGGGCGCCCCGGCGGACACCGTCCGATTCATCGGGTTGTACAACGGATGGAGCGGCATCCGCATCGAGAACGCGGATTCGTGCTCGTTCACCTGGTGCGAGATCACCGGCGTCTCCCGAAGGGACGGGAGCGTGCAACGCAATGGCGGCGGTTTCCTCATCGACAACACGCGCGTAGACATGAGTCACGTCGTCATCGCCGGCAACGCTCTGTCAGCCGCGAACCACTACATAGACGAGTACCCGATCGACGAACGAGGCGAACCTCATGGCGGCGGGCTCGCAGCCCTCAACGGGGCAAGAGTCACGATCAGCTACGGCATCTTCAAGGAGAACTCGGTATCCGCGTCGCATTGGGGGCCCATCCGCTATCCCTACCCCCTCAGGCCAATCGCGTGCGGTGGTGCGATAGCAGTCTACGACGCATCGGTCACACTGTACAACTCAGCCCTCATCCGAAATCGAGCGAACGAATCAGGTGCCGCTATCCGCCAGTGGGGTGGCGACGTAACGCTGATCAACTGCGTCGTCGCCGGGAACCACACACCGACCACCAGCTACGGGCCGCCCGGTCACACGCTGGATGGCACACGCATCCGGCTGAACAGCACGATCTGGTGGGACAACGGCGGCGCAGCGCCAGACGCGCCGTCGATTCAGGCCGAACACTGCGATATCGAACACCTGATCCACGGGCAGCCGTGGCCCGGCGTGGGGAACATATCCGCGGACCCGCTGTTCGCGGTTGTTGGCAGGAGCGACTACAGCCTGTCACCTGGTTCTCCGTGCATTGACTCCGGCGATCCCGCACTGCCTCGAGACGATGACGGTTCTCTCAGCGACATGGGACCGACAGGCCGTACCGGACCGATTCCGGCAATCAGTGGCATGCCGCAGATCCAGGTCATGAATACTCGCTACATATCTTCCACGCGGTACGATTCCGTAGAAATCGTGAATCGGGGAAACGCGGATCTTCTGCTCAGACCGCTGGGGCTGCCGGCGGCGTTCACGTCGCCCGTGGCAGCAAACCTCAACGTAGCGCCACGCGACACGGTTCAGATCCCGTTGAAATTCGTCGGCACCGAGGACCTGACCGGTGCAACCATCACCGTTTCCAGCAGCGATCCGGTGACGCCGCTGCTAGGCCTATACGTGATAGGCGTACTGGGAACGGCCATCTCCGGCGAGATACCGACGCAGACCTGGACGGCAGACCTGAATCCGTACCGCGTCCACTGCACTGTTCCACCAGGCGAAACGCTGACGGTGGAGGCGGGCGTTGTCGTCTCCGCGATCGGCGCTATCGTCGTCAGGGGGAAGCTGGTCGTCAACGGCACGGAGGGCGATCCGGTCCGGTTCGGCGGAGGGAGTCAGTGGGGCTGGGCCGGGTTCACGTTCAGCGGCGATACGAGCTACGTATCGCACGCAGTGATCGAGGGCGCGAGCAAGGGTGGAGCCTCAGGCGGATCCTACCCGATCAGTCTCGTGAGCGGAGGCGGCGCCTACGTGGCCGGCCCGGCGACATCCGTGACGTTTGACGATTGCGTATTCCGAGGAAACAGCGCCAGTGCCTACATCATGCAGAACTACGGCGGGCACACCATCGGTTTCGGTGGCGCCGTGTGCGTGGACTCCTCCGCCAGCGTTAGCATCTCGCGAAGCGTCCTGACCGAGAACGGGTCCGGAGGCGGCGGCGTGGCGGTCGCGAGCCTCAATGGCGGGCGCTTGCGCCTCGATCGATGTGTGCTCTACGCGAACGTTCAGCGCGCATATCGCTTCGTCGGCGCACCCACGGCACCGGGTGTCGTCTACGTGAGCGGCGCCATCACCGACATCCGGAACTGCACGTTCTACGGGAACGTAGCCCGCCGACGAGAGAGCCCAGACATATTCGCCACGCACAATGTCGGTGTTATGGCGCAGGGCAGCGACGTGAGTATCCATAGTTCCATCGTGTGGGGCGATACATCCAACATCCCACAGGAGGCGATCCGGACCGGTGGAAGCGACTACGTCGAGGCGCTGCGGTGCAACCTCGTCTCGCCATACGGCGAGCGCGGCTCCGGTAACTTCACCACCGACCCGCTCTTCGTCGATCCGGAGAACGGCGACTTCCGCCTTCAGGCGCGCTCCCCGTGCATCGACAGAGGCGACCCAACGCAGCTCGACCCCGACGGCTCCCGGAGCGATATCGGCGCGATACCGTTCGGCGAGGAGTGGCCGCCTTTGCCGGTCGAACAGACGACCGTGCCGCCGCGATTCGCACTCTCCCAGAACCGCCCGAATCCGTTCAACCCGACGACGCGCATCGCGCTTTCGCTGCCGGATCAGGGCAGCGCCCGCCTCACTGTGTACGACGTCACCGGCCGCGCCGTACGGACGCTCGTCGACGATGCGCTCGGAGCAGGCGAGCACGACGTTGTGTGGGACGGGAACGACGACGCGGGTCGTCCCTGCGCGAGCGGCCTGTATGTGTACCGCCTAATGGTGTCGGGCGGAAGCGACGCTTCCGCTGAACGGGGCGAGCGTAGCCAGACCCGCCGTATGTTGCTGCTGCGATAGGGCACGGCAAGCGGGACGAGTGCGCGCCTAGTACCAGCGCCATCCGAAGCTTCCGCTCGGGAACGGCTCGGGCTCGACGGTAGGCGCCTTCGCGAGGTCGTCGCCGTCGAGCATCGTGCCGAATTCCGTCTCGCGACACCAATCCACCAGGTACACGCGAAGCCGCTTCCGCTCGCCCTCGTGCTCCGCAACGACGTTGTCGAGTTCATGCGGGTCCTCGGCGAGATGGTACAGCTCCTCGACGCCACCCGCCTCGGCGTACACGTACTTCCAGTCGCCGTCGCACGCCATGAGCTGCCGCGATCCCGGTCCGCCATGCTCCGTCACGTACACGTCCCGTTCGCCGCTGGAACTACCGGCAAGAACGTCGGCGAGGTCGCATCCGTGCACGGTCTCGTCGAGCGGCGCGCCAGCCATCGACGCGATGGTCGGGAAGATGTCCTGCAGTCCGACAAGCGCGTCGTTCCCCGTTTGGCGCTCGACGCCCGGGCCGCTCCAGATCTGCGGCACGCGGACGGAACCGTTCAGCATGTTCGACTTGAAGAAGCAACCGAAGTCTCCGAGCAGGTCCCCGTGGTCCGCGAGGTACACGATGATCGTGTTATCGCGCTCGCCGCTCGCGTCGAGGTGATCGAGCATCTGCCCGAAGCAGTAGTCCTGGAACGTCACGAGTCCGAAGTAGTGCGCCCGGGCAACTTGTATCGCCTGCGGGGACATGAGCGGCCAGTTGTACCGAACGCGCATCTGGCGAAGGTTCGGCGACCGGTCGGCGAGTAGCTCCGGGCTGCCAATCGGCGCGGGAATCCTGCGCGGATCGTAGAGACGATGGTACGGCTCCGGAGGGTCGTACGGCGGATGAGGCTTCGGGAACGACATCCACATAAGCCACGGCTCGTGACCCCGCCGGTCGCGGTGCTCGTCGAGACGTTTGATCGCCGTGGCCGCCACCCACTGGTCGACATAGTGCTCCGCGGGCAACGGCGAGGGCGCCGGATGCACGTCGTTGTTGCCGGTGCCGTGCGCACGGGTGTAGCCGGGCCAGCCCACGTCGCACAGGTAGTCGTAGTACTCCTCCAGCCCGCGCGGAGGGTCCGGCGCAAGGCCGCTCACGACGCGCCCCTCTTCGGTCATGTCCACCGACTGGAACCCGTGCACCAGCCGCGGCTCACCCGGCGCGCTGTACGGCGCATAGTGAAGCTTTCCGACGGCGTATGTCGCGTACCCCGCCGCGTTGAAATGATGCGCGAGGATCGGCTGATCGTCGAGGATGCGGCCGCTGTTCGACGTCTCGCCTGTAGCGCGGTGCGGGTAGTTGCCGGTTGTCACGCTCGCCCGCGCCGGGACGCAGATCGGGTTCGGCGTGAACGAGTTGCGGAACGACACTCCGCTCGCCGCGAACCGGTCGATATTCGGCGTGTGAACAAACGGGTTTCCGTTGCACCCCAGCGCATCGTTGCGGAGGTGATCGGCGCAGACGAGCAGGATGTTCGGCGAACGTTCCGACGCTGCCATGGCGGCGCTCCTCGCAGTAGGTTGTGTGGAGTCGCGGACTCAACTGAACATGCGCCGTCGTGATAGCGCGGGGCAACCGCGAGAGTCAGCCAATGACCGCGCGCTGGGAGTGATCGCCGCAGGCTCCCCCACGGATGGAACTGGAATCCCCGCGCGCCGGGTTAGTGACTGCGTGGTCATCAACGACGAGAGAAGACGTTACGGCACAGAAGGGAGCCAGCGATGGCAGACAAGAAAATCATTGCGATAGCGGGCGCAACCGGCGCGCAAGGCGGCGGACTCGCCCGAGCGATCCTCGACGACCCCGATGGAGGATTCGCTGTCCGCGCGCTCACGCGGGATGTGAACTCGGACAAGGCGAAGGCCCTTGCCGAAGCAGGCGCGGAGGTCGTGGCGGCGGATGTGGGCGATGAGGCGAGCGTGAAGGCGGCGTTCGACGGCGCGTACGGTGCGTACTGCGTCACGTTCTTCTGGGAGCACTTCTCTCCCGATCAGGAACTCGCTCAGGCCACCACCATGGCCGGCGCGGCGAAATCCACCGGCCTGCAACACGTCATCTGGTCGACGCTGGAGGATACGAGGAAATGGGTTCCGCTGAGCGACGACCGCATGCCGACGCTCATGGAGAAGTACAACGTCCCGCATTTCGACTCCAAGGGCGCGGCGGACGACGTTTTCCGTGCGGCGGGCGTCCCAACGACGTTCCTGCTCACGTCGTTCTACTGGGATAACCTCATCTACTTTGGCATGGGACCGAAGCCGGGACCGGACGGCACGCTGGCGTTCGCGCTCCCCATGGGCGAGAAGAAGCTGCCAGGCATCGCAGCCGAGGATATCGGCCGGTGCGCGTACGGCGTCTTCAAAGGCGGCAGCGAGTTCGCGGGCAAGACGGTCGGCATCTCCGGCGGGCATCCGACGGGCACTGAGATGGCGGAGTCGCTCGCCGGGGCACTCGGTAGGCCGGTGAATTACGCTGCGGTACCGCCGGACGTCTATCGCGGGCTCGGGTTCCCCGGCGCGGAGGACCTCGGCAACATGTTCCAGTTCAAGCACGATTTCGAGGACTACTTCTGCGGCATTCGCGATATCGGCGCTTCGCGCGCGCTGAATCCCAAGCTGCAGTCATTCGACGACTGGCTCGCGGAGCACGCCGACAACATTCCGCTGGAGTAGGGACCGGCGAACGCTCGCTACGCTTGCGTTCGTTCAGGAGTTCGCGTTGCGAACTCCACCCCTGGCACAGCTAGACGCCGCGGTGCTGGCTGTTGGGGCGGTTCGCGAACCGCCCCTACACGTTTCGGTGGCGCGGACATTCGTGTCTGCGATAATGCGTAACGCCTGGCCACATTCTGGGGCGACCACGGGGGGATCGCCCCTACCGCGTTGGCGCAACGGCCACTGATCCTCACCACCGTCATTCCGAGCCGTCGTCTCCGTGGGAGACGGCGTGTCGAGGAATCCCTTACACGCGAAAGAAGCCGTCGAACGGGAGTTCCCGGCCGGCGGTGGTACACGAGTGGCCCTTGCCCGCCTCCGTCGACGCAGCGAACTCCTGAACGAACGCGAACAACGTGAGCGTTCGCCGCGTGGCCACGCCACGGCGTTCGTGCTATCTTCTCGGCGAACTGTGCACTTCCCACCACGCCGAGGAGGCGTCATGAAAGTCACCGCACATCCCATACCGGAAGTGATCGAGAACAACGTCGGTCCCGTGGCTGATCTGCGCGCGATCACCCACGACCCCAGCAACAGCGAACAGTGGCTGTCGACGACGACAACCCTGTTCAACCCAAACGACGGGCTGGTGTACCTTGGCCTGACACACCAGGGCGGCGACATCCTCTACCGGTTCGACCCCGGAACGGGGAAGTCGGAGTGCCTCGACTACAAGTCGATACGCGTCGATCGTGAGGTGAAGGTCCACAGGTCGCTGGAACTCGCGCCCGATGGGAAGCTGTTCGGCGGATCCGCCGGACTCATCAACATGAGAGAGCGCGAGAGCGTCCCGGGCGGTCAGATCTGGTCGTTCGATCCGGAAACGAAGGAATACGACGTCTACGGCATACCGTCGCCCGGCGACTACATTCAGCACATCACCGTCGACTTCGACCGTATGCTCGCCTACGGCGGCACCTACCCCGTGCCATTCTTCTTCGTCTACGATCTGAAGGCGCGCAAGACGATCCATCACACCTTCATCGGAGCGCTTCCGCACAAGACGGCTGTCGATGACAAAGGGCGCGCGTGGACCGGTTACTCGCCGTCGGCGGACATATCGGCCGGCGAAGACTATCTCATGAGCTACGATCCGGACACCGACAAGGTGACGTTCCACGATGCACAACTTCCCGGTGTCGGGCAGACCGACAACAAGCAGATCGACGACATTGTGAATCTCGGCGACGGGTTCATCTACATGGGCAGCGTGAGCGGCGGTTTCTCGCGGCTGAACCCGGATGCCGCGGAGGTCGAATGGCTTGGCAAGCCCGCGAATGGTATGCGCTTGTGTGGCATAGACGAAGGGCCTGACGGCCTGATCTACATCGCAACCGGCGCGTTCTACGGCCAGGTCGGCGATGATCGAAACACGCGCATTTTCGCGTTCGACCGGGAGACGAAGCAGTTCACGAACCATGGCATCATATCCGATCCCGATTTCGGCGACGTGTGCTCCGCCGTCCATTCGCTTTCCGTAGGCGACGACGGTACGCTCTGGGTCGGCGAGACGGACAACGGCGTCCGCTCGGGCTGCCTCTGGGAATGCCGGGTGACGTGAGAACCGAACGGCGTGCAGGACAACCGACGACGGCGCGAATAGCACTCGACGGCCTGTCTCTCGTCGGCGCGTCGATCTCGGCGTACACCACGTTCCTGTACAGCCCGGAGCTGAAGATCGTGTTCGACATGGGGAGCGTCGTCGAGGAGATGCTCCCCATCGAGAACGTGCTCATCACACATGCTCACCAGGATCATCTCCTCGGCCTGACGCGCTACGTCGGGCTGCGACGACTCCAACGTATGTCCCCGCCTCGGGTCCTTCTGCCGGAACCGATCGTCGGGCGCGTGCGCGATCTCATCGACTGCTGGCAGAAGCTCGAGGGAGACGGACGTCGCACGCCGCCGGAGGTGGACCTCGTGGGTGTGGCCGCAGGTGAGGAGATCGCGCTACGAGGGAATCTCGTCGCCCGCGCGTTCGACGTCGCCCATACACTTCCGTCGGTGGGATATACAGTCATCGAGCGAACGCCGAAGCTGAAGGAACAGTACGTCGGCACACCGGGCGGCGAGCTGGGCGAACTGCGGCGGAAAGGCGTCGAGATCACACACCCCGTGGACCGTCACCTTGTGACGTTCATCGGCGACGCACTCCCGGTGACGTTCGACTCGCTGGGAGACCTGGGGCAGAGCGAGGTCGTCGTGGTGGAATGCACGTTCGTGAAGCCCGAACACCTCAACCTTGCCCAGGAGCGCGGTCACCTTCATATTCAGCACCTGATCGAGCGGATCGACCAGTTCGGCGAGGCGCACGTGGTGCTCACGCACTTCAGCCGGCGCTACCGCCGACAGGAAATCGAAGCGCTCGTCCGCACTCAATGGCCCGCCGAGCGGCTGGACAGGCTCCACCTGCTCCTGTAGCGTTCACCCGCCCGCATCCCGCAGACGAACAGAGGTATCACTGCTCATGAATCGCTCGGCGCTCTCCGTGCTCGCCCTCACCGCATTCATCGACATGCTGGGCTTCAGCATCATCATCCCGGTGATGCCCTACTACGCCGAGGCGTACGGCGCGTCTGCTACGGTCGTCGGACTGCTGTTCGCGTCCTACTCAATCATGCAGTTCTTCTTCTCACCCGTCTGGGGGAGTGTGTCCGACAGGATCGGTCGCAAGCCGGTGCTCATCGTCGGCCTTGTAGGCGCATCCATCGGAATGGCTGTCTTCGGAGTTGCGCAGAATCTCGTGCTCCTGTTCGCCGCGCGGATATTCGCAGGCATCATGGCGTCGACGATTCCCGTCGCCCAGGCCTACGCGGCGGACGTGACGGAACCGGAGGGCCGCGCAAAGGCGCTGGGCATGCTCGGCGCGGCGATCGGCCTTGGATTCGTCATCGGACCGGCGGTCGGCGGGACACTGGAGTCGTTCGGACACGGCGTACCGGCGTTCGTAGCGGCTGGGCTCGCGCTCGCAAACGCCGTCTGGACGTACTTCGCGCTCCGTGAGTCGCTCCACCCGGACGTCAGGTCGGAGCGGTGGTTGCCGCTTCATGCGTTGGGGTACATCCTGCGCAGCCGGGTGGTTCTGCTGATACTCTCGGTCGTCTTCGTGAGCGTGTTCGCCTTCGCGGCAATGGAGGCGACGTTCGCGCTCCTCGTACAGGACGTGTTCTACCGCGGGCTCACGCACTCCGAACTCGCCCTTCGCGTGGGGTACCTGCTCGGGTACGCGGGCGTCATCATGGTGATCGTCCAGGGCGGCCTGCTCGGACGTCTCGTGCGCATGTTCGGCGAGAGCAAGCTCATCGCGGCCGGGCTGCTGCTGATCGGGATCGGACTGGTCATGCTCCCGCTCCTGACGACGCTGACGTGGCTGCTCGTCTCGCTTGCATTCCTCTCGTTCGGCGTCGCGCTCATCCGGCCGAACGCGTTCAGCCTTATGTCGCAGCTCGTCCCGGACTCGATGCAGGGCGGCGTGATGAGCATCGGGCAGGCGCTCAGCAGCCTCGCGCGATCCGTCGGCCCGGCGTGGGGCGGATGGGTGTACCACGGTCTCGGTTACACCGCCCCGTTCGTCATCGGAAGCGGAATCACCGGCGTTGCGTTCATCGGAGCGCTCGTCCTGATCGCGCTCCTGCCGGTCTCGCTCAAGGGGCGCGGGGAACACGGTCCGTCCGACGAACGACCGCACGAGACGATCTAACGCATGTTTGCACGGGAACGCGCCATCATCAAGTTGCCTCGTAACGCACGCTCTATGTCATTCTGAGCATGACGAATCCTTTCATTGTCAGAACGTTAGAGATTCCTCACTTCGTTCGGAATGACGGCCTCCTGGCGTGGTTCTGGGGCGTTGACGCGCCAGGTGACAGTGCATCTGGAAACACGTCGGACCACACATGCAGGCGCAAGGAAACCAGACACCGAATCGCCCTCCCTTCCCCCAGAGACCGTACCACCTAGGTTCTACCCGTTCGCGCATCGAATCGACTTGCCGGCACCCGTTCTCCGCTTGAAGGAGCAACCCATGCAGCTCACTGACGTCTTTCCGAAGATCCCGCAGGTG
>CAZEAI010000092.1:0-21125 GCA_964510105.1 uncultured bacterium | reverse complement strand
ACGTGGATACCCGGCTTCAACATCCGGTACCACATGGGCGTCGACGGCGTGAGCATCCTCATGGTGCTCCTGACGCAGCTCATCGGACTGGTCGGCGTCATCGCGTCGTGGCGCATCCCGAAGGCGGTGAAGGGCTACTTCGCGCTCTACCTGCTGCTGCAGACAGGGATGACCGGCGTCTTCTGCGCGCTCGACTTCGTGCTGTTCTACGTGTTCTGGGAGGTCATGCTCCTGCCGATGTACTTCCTTATCGGCATCTGGGGCGGTCCGCGCAAGGAATACGCGGCGATCAAGTTCTTCCTCTACACGCTGTTCGGCAGTGTGCTGATGCTGCTGGCGATTCTCGGGCTGTACTTCAACCTCTCGGAGCCGACGTTCAGCATGCTCGCGATGATGGACCAGTCCAACTACGATCCGAACGGGTGGCTCGCCATGGGCGCGCCGACGTGGTTCTTCTCGTTCACCGGGAAGCAGCTCGTCTGGCTCGCGTTCTTCATCGGCTTCGCGATCAAGATCCCGGCGTTCCCGTTCCATACGTGGCTGCCCGACGCCCACGTCGAGGCGCCGACGGCCATCAGCGTGATTCTGGCCGGCGTGCTGCTGAAGATGGGCACGTACGGCATCTTCCGCGTGAACTTTCCGATGATGCCCGATACGACGGCGTACTTCGCGAAGCTGATCGTCATCATCGGCGTGATCAACATCGTATACGGCGCGCTGTGCGCCATGGCGCAGAAGGACTTGAAGAGCCTCGTGGCGTATTCGTCGATCAGCCACATGGGCTACGTGATGCTCGGCATGGTGTCGTGGCACAGCGCGGCGGGCATCAACGGCGCGATGTTCCAGATGTTCAACCACGGCACGATTACCGCCATGATGTTCTTGCTCGTGGGCGTGATCTACGACCGAGCGCACCATCGCGAGATCAACGGTTTCGGCGGGTTGTGGGTGAAGGTTCCGATCTTCACCGGCTTCGTGGTGATGGCGTTCATGGCCGCTCTCGGGCTGCCGGGGCTGAGCGGATTCATCAGCGAGTTCCTCGTCTTCGTCGGCGCGTTCGCGAGTTGGCGCGTCTACGCGATCATCGGGACGCTCGGCATCGTGCTCGGAGCGGCATACCTGCTCCTGACGATCCAGCGCATGTTCTTCGGCAAGCTGAACCCCAAGTACGAGACGCTGAGCGATATCAACGCGCGGGAGATCGTCGCGCTCGTGCCGCTTCTCGTGATCGTGATCTTCCTGGGCGTGTATCCGGCACCGGCGCTGGATCTGATCAGCGCGTCGCTGGGCGACCTGCTCGTAACCATGCAGTCCGCGGCGGGTGTCGTCGTGACGGCGATGCCGTAGGGAGCGAAGAGGGCCTCACGCAAGGACGCGAAGGGCACGAAGAAGCGGCCGGAGCATGGCCTTGATTCTACTGAAACTTGACAAGTAGCAGAGCGCCCGTATATTGCGTCCGTGGTCGGTTCCGACCACCTGGTGACATGGGCCGAGACGGCCTAGCCGGGCAAGGGAGATCACGGGCAATGCCGAAGTTTCTGATAGAGGTCGCGCACGACGAAGACGAGCTGATCTGCGCACGCGTTGTAGAGGTATTTCTGAAGACAGGATCGCACTTCCTCTCGCATGCCGATTGGGGCTGCTCCGACGGCGACCACAGAGCGCTGATGGTAGTCGAGGTCGATAGCAAGGAAGAAGCGTGCCAGATCGTGCCGCCCGTTTTCCGTCACGACGCGAAGATCGTGCAGCTCAACAAGTTCACGGTCGATGAGATCGAGGAGATGCTGCAGAAGCACGTTGCGTGATGGCGGCAGACGTAGTGCGAGACGTCCGGCTCTAGGGCAGTTCGATTGACGGCCACGGGACCGTGGTGGTATTATGGTATCATAATGGTGCCACAATGGAGGCCGATCTATGCCGAACATGACCGTCAAGGGTGTGCCCGATGGGCTCTACCGCCGTCTCAAAGAGCGCGCGCAGAGGAATCGACGCAGCCTGAACAGCGAGGTGATCGTCTGCTTGGAGGATGCGTCGAGCACGGCGGCGGTTGATCCAGAGACCTGGCTTGCGGAGGTGGACGAGCTGCGGAACAGGGTCGCGACGACTCCGTTGACCGACGCGGCGATCAATGAAGCAAAGAACCGGGGCAGGCCGTGATCGTCGCCGACACGAACTTGGTGGCGTATCTCTTCATCGACGGTGACAGAACAGCGACGGCGCGGGCGGTGATGGTGCGCGATCCTGAATGGGCGGCGCCGGCACTGTGGCGAAGCGAGTTCCGGAACATCGTTGCGACATATATGTGCCGCGACGAGTTCGGCATCGAGCATGGGCTGGACCTGCTGGAGAAAGCAGAAGGGCTGCTGGCCGGCCGAGAGCATGTGGTGCCGTCCCGACGCATTCTGCAGCTTGCCGCCGACTCGGGGTGCACGGCATACGACTGTGAATTCGTGGCTGTGGCAGAGTCGCTCGGGGCGCCGCTGGTCACGTCGGATAGGCAGATACTGCGGAGCTTCCCGGACGTCGCAGTGACACCGGAAGAGTTTGCGCGCGAAGGCGCGTAGTCGCGAACCGTCCCAGAGAACAGTCGAAGACGCGCGTCAAGTCGACGAAATAGACGTTCTACGCCAACATCACTAGTGAGTGATTCATGGACCCAATACTCGCACAGAACGTGACCAGCCTCGGCGCATTCGTGCCCGAGCTCATACTCCTGGCGACGCTGCTGGCCGTCATCCTCGCCGACGTGGTGCTTGGACGACCGCGTCCGGCGTTGTCGGCGGGCATCGGCATCGGCGGGACGGCGCTCGCGCTCGTTGTTGTGCTGGCGTCGCTGCCGGGAGAGCCCACGACGCTGTTTCACGGCATGCTGGCGCACGACATGTTCGCCGTGTTCTTCAAGCTCATCGCGGCGGTGGCGGTCATCATCGGCATAGTGATCTCGCTGCAGTCGCGGGATATCGACTGGACGGCGTTCCCCGAGTACGTCGCCATGATGGTCGGCATGGGCATGGGCATGTTTGTGCTGGCGTCGTCGGTGAACCTGCTGGCCATGTTCATTGCGTTCGAACTGGTGAGCATGACGTCCTACGTGCTCACCGCCCACCTGCGGGATAACCTCCGCTCCAGCGAGGGTGCGCTGAAGTACGTGATCTACAGCGGCGCGTCCAGCGCGACGATGATCTACGGCATGTCGCTGCTGTACGGACTCTCCGGGTCGCTCCATGCTGGGGATATCGCCGTGGCGCTCGTGTCGGGTGAGGCGTCGCTGGCGACGGCGGTCGCCGTGTTGTTCATCCTCGCGGGTATTGGCTACAAGATCGCGTCGGTGCCGTTCCACTTCTGGTGTCCGGACGCATACGAAGGCGCTCCGGCGCCGGTGGCGGCGCTGCTCAGCGTTGGGCCGAAGGCGGCGGGCATGGCGTTCCTCGCGCGATTCCTCTACGAGGCGATGTCCGTGCCGCAGGGGGCGGGATACGCGGCGGTCGGGCTGGCTGACTGGCAGATCGTGGTGGCCGTCATCAGCGCGGCGACGATGACGCTCGGCAACCTCGCGGCGGTGTGGCAGACGAACATGAAGCGGCTGCTGGCGTATTCGTCGATCGCGCACGCGGGATACATCCTCATGGGCGTCGCGATGATCTCGCGCATGGGCATCAGCGCGATGATGTTCTACCTCGCCGTGTACCTCTTCATGAACCTCGGAGCGTTTGTCGTCGTGATCTCGCTTGCCGGGAAGATCGATTCGGACGACATCGACGCGTACGTCGGGCTTGGCAGTCGCGCGCCGTTCGTCGCCGTTGCCATGGCGATCTTCCTCGTGGCACTGGCCGGACTCCCGCCGACGTCGGGCTTCATCGGCAAGTTCTACCTCTTCTGGGCCGTCATCGAGCAGAACGGCCTCGTGTGGCTCGCTGTCGTCGCTGCGTTGAATACCGTCGTTGCCCTCTACTACTACGCGCGGGTGATCCGGCGGATGTTCCTGCAAACTGCCCCGGAGGGGGCAGTTTGTGTACGAGTATCACCGTTATACACGACGATACTCGGCGTGCTGCTGGTGCCGACGATCCTGTTCGGCGTGTACTGGTGGCCGGTATGGCGGCTCGTCAGCGCGGCGGGCGCGCCGTGAACTCGACCGTATTGTCGAGTTCATTCGGGAGAACGCTGGTGCATTCCCCCCGGTCCCATCGGTGAGATAGGATTCGCACCATCCCGCCTGACGCGGAACCTCGCGCGGCGGGTCGGAGTCCTAGAAGGCGAAGCGACGCCCTGTCCACCGCCTGTTCTTCGAGGTCTGCCGTAATGCGTGCAGCTGCCGCGTCTCTCGTGCTCGCATTCCTTCTCACGACAACCGACGCATCCGCGAGCGTGGCTGAGCCCTCCGGCCCTGCGGTAACGTTCGCTCTCGACGGCGCGAAGCTTGCGGACTATCCGTACCGGAGCTCTCTGGACGGAGTCGGCAGTACGTATCGGCCGGACTTCGTCGGAGCCGTCGGTGGGCGCTTGGGAGTCGAGTATTCCCCCGTAGGCGCTTTCGCCGGGCGCGCGACGCTGGGATACGGCAAGCAGTGGGTTTCCAAGGGCACGTCCAGTCTGAAGTCGGTGACAGTCGATCTCATCCGGCGATTCCAGCGACGCTCGTTCGACCTTTCCCTGCTCGTTCGCATGGGCATGCAGTGGACAACGTGGAGCGGCGTCGACGCCATCCGGCATGCCAACGAGAACTGGATCGAGCGCGACATCACGTGGCGTGGCGCCCTCGTCGGAATGGCCGGCGGCCTCCGGTACCGGGTCTCCCCACGGCTCGCAACATACGCAGAAGTGGCGGCGGAGTACGTGCGGATCGGCAACATGCACGTCGACTCGCGAGGCGGGCAACCGGCGCCGTTCGATGTGGACGTATCCGGGGGCGGCCCGCAGGTCAGCGCGACGCTGCTCGGAGTGTCGGTACTCGTCTGGCGCTGACGAACGCTTGAAGCGTTCGCCGACACCGCGTATCTTCTCATCATGATCCGCGCCCACATCACCTTGGCCGTCGCGCTGACGCTCGTCTCGACTTCGATCGTCCAAGCCGATCCGTCGCTACGCACTGGATGGTTCGCTGGGGCGGCGCCACGGGTTCACGTGCTCACCGGTTCGGGTTACGACGAGTCGCCCTGGATCGTGCCGGTGGTACGCGTGGTGAGCAACTCCTTCAAGACGACCGCCCACGACACTATCGATGTGGCGAGTGTGGGTGCCGGCGCAGGCGTCGGCATCGAGGCGCAGCTCGGCTATGCGTTCACGGAGCGCTGGGCTGTACGAGGCGTGGTGAGCGCCGCACGGCACGGAAGCGACGCGGGGTCGGTCGGCACGGCGTGGTTTGCGTTCGACGGTGTGCACAGACGGGCGCTTGGCGCGATCGACGTCACGGCGTTTGTGCGCGGTGGAATGTTCACCGTGCGCTTCATGGACGTGAACATCGACCAGTTCCCCGGCGAGCCCGACCCCGACTGGGTCTTCACCGGGCCGATGGCGGGTGGGGGCGTCGGCGCGGCCTACCGGCTGACTCCTCGGCTCTCGCTCGGCGCGGAGGCGGCGTGGACCTACGTGCTCCTGCGCACGAGCGTCTCAACCGACGGCGCTGGGACCCATACCGAAATGCCGCACAGCTTCGTCGGCAGTGGCTGGGGTGTGACGCCGCTTTCGGTCGTCTGGCACTGGTAGATGCACGTCCGCGCACGTCCACGCGGTGGACGCCGGACGGCTGCGCAGCATACGCTGGCCGCTACCGCAGCCCTTCCACGAAGAGCAGATGCTCCTTGATGTCGACTCCGCCGGTGTAGCCGCCGAGCTTCCCGTTCGCCGCCACGACGCGGTGACACGGCACCACCACCGGCAACGGGTTCGCGCCGTTTGCCTGTCCAACCGCGCGAATCGCCTTCGGCCTGCCGACGCGGCGGGCGAGTTCGGCGTAGGTGATGGTCTCGCCGTGACGAATGTCCATGAGCGCCTTCCACACGGCACGCTGAAACGGCGTGCCTTGGTTGAGGTCGATTGCGTGTGGGAAGTCGGCACGAGACCCGTCGATGAGACCGGTGAGCGCTTCCGCTACCGGGCGCAGGCCGGTGTCATCTCGCACGCAGCCCGGCGCGACGCGTGCCGCTTCGGCGGCCGCGTCGCGGAAGCGCAGCACGATAGCGCGGACGCCGTTCGGTCCGGCGACGATGAGCGCGTTCCCCACTGTGGTCGGGATGGTAGTCCAGCGGAATACGGTGTCCGGTGCAGCCATGTCGTCGCTCCGATGATGGGTCCATACTCCCGCTTGCGGTATACTCGGATCGAAGATACGTCAACATGTTAACGCCGGACACGAATATCGCCATGTCGCACGCCGAAATCGCCGCTCGAGCGATCACCCCGACTGGTCCGATCGAGGCCGCCATTCGTCCGCCCGGCTCCAAGAGCCTGACGAATCGCGCGCTGCTCGTGTCGGCGCTGGCGGCAGGGCGTTCGACGATCACCGGCGCGCTCGCCTCCGACGATACGCGATACATGATCGACGCATTGCGGGCGCTCGGCCTCACGGTGAGCGAATCGCCGGACGGCGCCGAGATCGCGGTCGATGGCGGCGGTGGCAGTTTTCCGGTTCGCCGGGCTGAGCTATCGGTCGGCAATGCCGGCACCGCGATGCGATTCCTCACTGCGGCGCTGACGGCGTCGCGCGGGGAATATCGCCTCGACGGCGACCCTCGCATGCGCGAACGTCCAATCGGCGATCTCGTCGAGGCCCTTCGGGAACTCGGGGGTGGCGTTTCCGCCCGTGATGGGAAGTATCCGCCGGTAGTGATCGACTCGGTGGGGCTCAAGGGCGGTACGTGCAGCATCGACGGTCGAACCAGCAGCCAGTACGTGAGCGCGTTGCTTATGGCCGCGCCGTACGCCGAGGGCGACGTGACGGTGAACGTCGTTGGCGGGCTTGTCTCCGAGCCGTACGTCGCGATGACACGGCGCGTCATGGGCGACTTCGGCGTCAGCGGCGAGAGCGACGGACCCGAGCGCCATCGAATCGCTGCCGGACAGCGTTACCGTGGCGCCGAGTATGCGGTCGAACCTGACGCATCGGCCGCGTCGTATTGGTTCGCCGCCGCGGCGGTAACCGGCGGCACGGTGCGCGTCGAGGGCCTCGGCACGCAGTCGATCCAGGGCGACATGGCGTTCGTCGACATACTCGCGGAGATGGGCTGCACGGTGAAGAGCGATTCGACGTGGACCGAGGTCACCGGCGGTCCGCTGCGAGGAATCGATACCGATATGCGCCACATATCGGATACCGCCATGACGCTCGCGGCGGTGGCGCTGTTCGCCGATTCCCCGACGCGGATCACCGGGATCGGCAACGTGCGCGTGAAGGAGTCCGACCGGATCGCCGCTGTGGCGACTGAAGCGAGGAAGCTCGGTGCTCACATCGACGAGTTGCCTGACGGCATGGTGGTGAATCCGGCCCGGCTCAACGGCGCGGAGATAGACACGTACAACGATCACCGTATCGCTATGAGCTTCGCCGTCGCCGGCCTGAGACAGCCCGGCATCGTCATACGCGATCCCGGATGCGTTGCGAAGACGTATCCGACGTTCTTCGACGAATTCGCCCGGTTGGGAGCCTGACGTGCCCGACGCCCCCTCTGTCAGAGGCAAGCCGACACACATCGACGAGCGCACGTTCCACGGGGAGACGTATCGCTTCCACCGCGTTGAGGACATCGACCTCGACGTGTTCTGCGACAACGAGGACATGATGCCCTACTGGGCGGACCTCTGGCCCAGCGGCGAAATACTCGCCCGGTTGTTGGCGCGGACCGGGTCGCTCAAAGGCGTGCGGATGCTGGAACTCGGCTGCGGGCTCGGTCTGCCGAGTATCGTCGCCGCGAGCTTGGGCGCGGACGTCACCGCGTGCGACTACGTTCCGGATGCGCTGCGTCTGTTCGAGACGAATGCCGCCCTGAACGGAGTCGTGGCGGGCACGCTGGAGATGGACTGGATGCGCCCAACTGACATCGGACGGTTCGATCTTGTCGTGGCGGCCGATGTGCTCTACGAGAACTGGCAGACCGACGCGGTCGTCAACATGCTCGGACGCACCGTAGCGCCTGGCGGGAAAGCCGTCGTCGTCGATCCCGACCGGCTCACGGCGAAGCTGTTCATGCACGGGGCAACGTATCGTGGCTTCCGCGTGGTGCGGCGAGCCGAGACGCCGGTATCGGTAGCGGCCGCGGGAGGACCGAGTCGTCTCGGGGGAGACCGGACGGTGAGTCAGCCGATATCGGTCTACGACATTGACTGGCGGGAGTTCAGCGAAGAACCGCGCCGTCGGATTCTGCAGGACTGATGAAGTATGTATCGACGATGTCGTGGTAGGGCACTCATCTGGGCGGGCGCGGCATGTCTGGTCGCGTCGGTCTGCTCGTGCGGAGAGCCCGGCGAACGCTCGGCGGCGCGTGGGGAGGTTATCGTCGACGCCCTGGGGGATACCATCACCCTTGAGCATCCACCGGAGCGCGTCGTTTCGCTCGCGCCGAATCTGACGGAGATCATCTACGCGATCGGCGAGCAGGACCGCCTCGTAGGCGTGACGGAGTTCTGCGACTACCCGCCGGAGGCGAGCGAGAAGCCGCGTGTGGCGGGGTTCAACATCATGAATCTCGAGGCCGTGGTCGCGACGAACCCGGGGCTGATCGTCTCCAACCGGGGTAATGAGCCGCAGGACCTCGAAGCGCTGCGCCGAATGGGCATCCCCGTCTTCACGTTTCGGATAGACTCGCTTCCAGCCCTTGCCGACGCGGCCGAGGCGCTCGGCGCCCTGTTGGGAGCTTCCCACGCCGCCGACAGCGCCGCAGCAGTGTGGAGATCCCGCATCGGGAGCGTCGAGAGAAGAGCCGCGCTGGTTCCGCTATCGGCGCGGCCTCGCGTGTTCTTCGGCGGCACGGACGAGCCGATCTACAGCGTCGGGCCGGGATCGTACATCCACGACGTCATCATCCGAGCCGGTGGGCGAAACGTGTTCGAGGATATCGGCACGTCGTGGCCGCGTGTCGATCTGGAAACGCTCGTTGCGCGAGACCCGGACGTACTCGTCATCAGCTACATGATCGGCGCGCCGGAGCGAGAGGCCATCGTAGAGCGGCTTCGCGAATTGCCGGGGTGGCGTTCTCTCCGCGCGGTGCGCGAGGGGCGGGTTGTCACCGTGGGTGACGAGATCATGCGCCCCGGACCCCGGCTCATCGGCGTGCTCGAACAGCTCAACGCCGAGATCCAGCCCGAGGATCGGTGATCCGAACGATAGTGCGGCCGTGACGCATGGCTCGCTGAATCACCCGGAGCAGGTTCCGTTCGGTCGGAACGAGCGATCTCACAGTTGCCCCGAATGAGAGGTCGCTCTACTCTCTCTGCATCTACGATCCGTCAGCACTGTACACCGACTTCGCGGAGGATTACACCATGGCCGGCGACAAGCTATCGGTCGGATTCATCGGCGCGGGAGGCATGGCAAACGCTCACATGGAGTCTGTCGCTGGGCTCGACCATGCAGAGATCGTCTCCATCTGCGATCTCGATGCCACACGCGCGGACGAGGCGTCCGCGAAGTTCGGCGGTAACGCGTACACCGACTATGGGGAGATGCTTTCCGGCGCGAAGCTGGATGCGGTGTACGTCGTCACGCCACCGTTTGTCCACGGTGAGATCGAGTTGGCGATCATTGAGCGCGGCATTCCGTTTCTCGTCGAGAAGCCCGTGGCGCTCGATCTCGATACAGCCCGGCGCGTCCGGGACGCCGTCGTCGCGAAGGGGCTCATCACGTCGGTGGGGTATCAGCTCCGCTATCTGCCGGGCATCCAGCAGGCGCGGGCCTACCTGGATGGCCGCACAATCGGCATGATCGTCGGGAACTACTGGAGCACGATGATCGACGCGGGATGGTGGCCGATTCGCGAGAAATCCGGCGGGCAGATCGTCGAACAGGCGACGCATATCGTCGATCTCATGCGGTATCTCGGCGGCGAGATCGTCGAGGTCGGCGCGCGCATGGCCCATCGCGGCGATTGGGACAGCCACGTCGATATCCCCGACGTCTTCACCGCGCGTGTCGGTTTCGAGAACGGCGCGCTCGGGCAGATCACCACGACGTGCATGCTCAAAGAGTGGAACATCGGCCTGAACATCATGCTCGATGGCGCGCGTCTGAACTGGCAGATGGATACGCTGGCGGCGTTCCCCGCGACGACGGAGCTACCGCCCCGCGAACGGTTCCCGGCGGGCAACATCGACGACGTATTCCTGCGCGCGGTTCGGTCCGGCGACCCGTCGGCGATACGGAGCAACTACGCCGAGGGCGTCCGTACGCTTGCCGTTACGCTCGCAGCGAACACGTCGGCCGAGACCGGGACGACGGTTCGCGTGGAGTTGTAGCGGCAGGCGGGTGCAACCCTCACCCGCCTCGGCTGCGAGCTTCGCTCTCCGCGCTCGGCACCCTCTCCCAGGTGGGAGAGGGACGCGCAGGCGAACGTTCCGGGTGAGGGTGACGCAGGCGGCAACAATCCGCATCACACAGGAGAGACGCGATCCATGTCCGAAATGATCTTCACGTTCGCCGCAATGGCCACCCGCTCCGAGGGCGACCTCACGCCGCTTAAGGGCATGCACCGGCTCGCCGACGTACTGCACCCGTACGGCGTGCGGATCACGTGGCTCGTCAGCCCGGAAATCGCCGAGCGTCACGCCGACCAGCTCACCGAATGGCATGAGGCGTGCGGAGATGACGTGGCGGTGGCGCCGGAGGGGCTTCGACGCGATCACACGGGCGTGAACCTCGGTGCGATGCACGGCGACCACGACGCGCTCGTCGAGGCGGCGAAGGCATCGCGCGACCGCATCCGCAAGGCGCTGCCGTGGACCCGGGCGGATATCGCCCACGGCCCGCATCAGGATCATGCGGCGATTCAGGCTCTTGAATCCGCAGGATTCGCGGGGTTATGGGGTTTCTGCTGGGAGCAGATCGAAGTCGACGGCATCACCGACCGCGGCATCCCATGGGGCCTCTACTACCTCGATCCGCGCTCCAGGACGGCGCCGAACGTCGAGCCGGGCGGCCTGATCGGCATGGAGTGGACCGCGCGCGACCTGCTCAAGTCGTACCATTCCGGCAACCCGACGATCTGGAGCACCGATGTGAACGACGTCGCCCGTGGCGGGCTTTGCTCGGGGCGCGACGTCGAATACCTCACCGATATGTTCGACAACTACGAGCGCAATCTCGCGTGGAACGACCTCGTGGTGTATCAGGTGCATCAGGAAGCGCACGAGATGACGCCGGAGTTCGGCTGCTACAGCGAGGAAGACTGTCGCGAGGCCGAGGCGATGCTCGACGAGTTGGCGGCCTACGTCACGGCGCACGACAGCGTCCGTCCGATGACGCTCAGCGATGCCGCGGCGGAGTATCGCTCGCGCTACGATCGCACGTCGCCTTCGCACATGCTGTGGGAGGACATCCCGGTCGGCGCGTACAACCTCGACTACGCCCGGGGGACTCCGCGCGGGCCGTGGCCGAAGACGTTCCTCTACTGCGACGACGAGTGCCAGATGATGTTCGTCGACGGCGGGTTCGAACCCAGCACGATCCGCAACTACGCGCTCCGTGACCGGGAGACGGGCGTTCCGACGCAGCCCTACTACGCAGAGCCTATCGTGCCGCGCGTTCGGCTCCTCGGACACAATCGCACGCCGTACGGCCTGGACCTGGGTCTGGAGATCGAGTCGCCGCGTGCGATGCCCATGGGCGTCACCATGTGGGAGGACTTTGGGCCGTACCTCTTCGACGGCGGCGAGGGCATCCTCGGCCACAAGATCATCTCGCAGGAGTTGCTATTCCTCCGCATGAACGTCGAGGCGGGCAAGCAGGAGTTTCACGTGAAGTTCCGCCGGAAGTAGCGACTGGCGCAGAGGAGAGGCGCATCGCGATGACCAAGGCACCGAAGGGCAGCCAGAAGCACATCCAGTGCTATGTGAACCAGTGTTCCGATCGAAAGGTGTTCGACCATCTGATTCTGTCAGCGAGTCCGTCCCTTCTCGCCGAGACTGACGGCAGGATAGAGTGGGTCTCTCCGTTGGCCAAGAACGACTACGCCGAATACCATGATGGCGCGTTTCTCCAGAAACTGGACCTTGGCGACCACGTAGATGCGTTGAAAGGCTTCTGGCCGAGTGGCGGCCCCCATTGGGATGCACTGGCGAAAGTTAAGACTCGCTCTGGTGATGGCGCGATTATCGTCGAAGCGAAATCGCACCTGAGTGAGATGGGTGCGGATGATGCTTCCGGCGCGACGGCTGAGAGCAGCGTCGAGATGATTGCAGGAGCATTGACCGAAACGCTCAAGTATCTCGGTGCATCAGGTGACATCTCGGCGTGGCGAGATCACCACTATCAAGTATGCAATCGGCTGGCGCATCTGTACTTCCTCCACGAGAAACGTCACGTTCCGACGTGGCTCGTCTGGCTGTTCATCACGAACGATCCCGACTGGTCGGACAAAGACCCCGCCTCGGCAGCGCAATGGCGAGAGCATCGTGACAACGTCTACCACGAGATCGGCCTGCCGTTCGACCACCCGTTGAAGGATCGGATCGTTACCGTCTACGCGCCGCCATATCATGGCGCCTGAGGCTGATATGTCCGACCGAATCAATCTCGAGAACGACCTCGTGCGGTTCGGCTTCGACCGGGCGACGGGCTGTCTCGCGGAGCTGTTCGACAAGCGCACCGGCCGGTCGCACCTTACCCGTCTCGACGGCGCACGGCTGTTCCGCGTCGTCTGCCCGAGTGCTACGTGGCGTTCGCGCCATGCCGATACGCAGGACTGCGCCCCTCCCGAGATCGTCGAGGGCGACGGAACGCTACGCATGCACTATCCGCGAGTCACCACTCCGGAGGGCGATATCGACGTCGAGGTGACGGTGGATATCTCGCTGCCCGCGGACGACACGGAGGCGCGATTCAGCCTGGAGCTGACCAACCATGGGGACGACCTCGTCCACGAGGTACGGTTCCCGTGGATCGGCGGCTGGGAGAGCTACGGCGGTCGCGGCAGCGATCAAGCTCTGGCCGGTTGCAGGTCGCTCGATCCGCATCCGCCGGAGGGCCGCACGCTGTCGTACAACATCGGCGGCGCGAATCGGCGGGATTTCCACGGCATGGAAATCGCCATGCTACCGTTCTTCGATCTCTCCGGGCCGGACGCGGGCATCTCGTACATCAGCTACCACCGCTCGCCGATCCTGGGTGGATTCACGACGGAAAACCTCGAAGACGGCCCCGACGGCAACAGCTACGCGTTCTCGTGGGCCTCGATCCCATTCGTGAATCCGGGAGAGACATGGCGTTCGCCGGAAGTCGGCATCTCCCTGCACGACGGGAGCTGGCGCACGACGGCCGACCGCTATCGCGACTCCATGGCCGACTGGTGGCACGAGCCTCCAGCGCCGGAGCGGCTCAAGTCAGCCATCGGATTCCAGGTAGTGATGCTCCACACGTTTGAGGGTCGGCTCAACTACCGATTCCGCGAGGTGCCGGACATTGCAGAGACGGGGCTGAAGTACGGCGTGGAAGACCTCAGTCTGTGGGACCCCATCGGGGCGATCTATGCGCGCCCCGACGATGGCGGATTCTGGGAGCAGTTCGACGATAGCGAGCCGCTGGACCATCTGCGCGAGGGCATCGGCGAGGCGGTGCGGATGGGGACGAACGTCTCCACGCTGGTGAATTACCGGCTCATGCGCGCGAACTCGTCGATCTACCGAGAGGTCGGGGATCACCTCGTTCAGCGTGGCCTGCATGGTACGCCAATCGTCGAGGACTGGTCCAACATCAGCGACACGCACGGGGCGCACCGGACGAAGTATCTCACGTACGATTCGCGCGCCATCTGCCAGCGGTCAGCGGCGTTCCGTCGCATGGCGCACGAGGTGACCGAGCAGACGATGGAACTCGGGTTCACGTCGCTCTTCATCGACCAGACGTTCGATCTGAATCCCTGCTTCGCGCCGGATCACGGCCATGAATCGCCTTCGGATACTCCCGCGGCCGTCATCGAGTGGGTCGCCGAGGCGGCGGCGAAGGTGCGCGAAACGAGCCCGGAGACCTATCTCGTCGGGGAGAATCTCGACGTGTTCGTGGCGCAGCACATCAACGTGAGCTGGGTGTGGATGTGGGCGGCGCTGGCGCCTGAGGTGATGCGGTACGTCCTGCCGGAGACGGTCATGTGCTGGATCGTCGACCGGCAGCCGGAGGTCATGAACCGCGCGTTCGCGTTCGGAAGCTTCATGGCGCTCACGACCGGCGAGCTGAACGGCACGCTGGCGGACGTCCCGGAACTCGGCGAGCATGTCAAGCGCCTCGCGGAGCTGCGGCATCGCACGGCGGAGTTCGTCGCGCACGGGCGTTTCCGGGACACGATCGGTCTCGATACCGACCTCGCGCCGGCGTACGTCTACGAGTCGGAAGCGGGCCTCGCGGTAGTGCTCGCGGAGACGCACGGTGAAGCCGTTGCCGCGCTGGTCTCGCTCGATCCAGAGGCGCACGGGATCGATGTTCGCGCTGAAGGATCGTTGCACAGATCCGGCGGCGGAGTGGAGCAGGCCGGTGCGCGCGATGCGCCGGGCTCGGACGGGCGGGTCGTTGCTGAGATCGAGCTTGGGCCGCTTGAGGTCGCCGTCTGGACGCTGCCGCGCGTCTGACCGCGGCGAGAGGAGTCTTTTCTGTGAAAGCAGTTCTCATCGAAGCCGCGAACAAGCTCGCGATACGCGATATCCCGGAGTCGCCGCTCGGCGACTACCATGCGCGGACGCGACTCCTTTGCGGGAGCATCTGCAACAGTACCGACCGGAAGCTGCTTGAGGGCACGTTCCCGGGATGCATCGACTTCCCCGCGTTGCTGGGTCACGAGGCCGTCGGCGAGGTGCTGGAGGTCGGCGCGAAGGTGCGCAACTACAAGCGCGGCGACCTCGTCATCCGACCGTACCAGTTGTACCGCGACGACCCCACCGGGCGCGACTACGGCATCCGCGAGTACTTCGGCTCGTTCGGCGAGTACGGCAAGGTGGTCGACCAGTGGGCGCAGTGGGAGGACGGCGTCGCTGAGCGCGGCGACTTCGACAACCCGCATCAGATATTGCCGGCGGGAGTCGACCCGGCGGTGGGCGTCATGTCGATCACGCTGAAAGAAACGCTCTCGTGGACGCGCCGCTTCGGCATCGGACCCGGAATGAGCGTGCTCGTGTTTGGCACGGGGCCGGTTGGGGCGACCTTCGCGCTCTGGGCGAGGCAGGCCGGCGCGGAGCAGGTGATTCTCGCGGGACGCACCGACACGAGCATCAAACGCGCCGCGTCCCTGTGCTCGCCTGATGCGACGATCAACATCGGGAACGGCAACGTGGTCGATGCCGTGCGCGAGATGACGTCCGGCGGCGTTGACCGGGTGATCGAGGGCGTTGGCGACAACACGATCATCGATACGGGATTGCAGTGTCTCGCCGACGGCGGCGTCCTGGGCGTGTACGGGGTCCCCGAGAGCACGCAGGAGAAGGCGCGTCTCGCCGACGACCCACGCGTGAAGAACATCGCTCCGGACGAGGCGGAGGTGCATGACGAGTTCTTCCAGATGGTCGCCGACGGCAGCGTCGATCCCGTGGCATTCATGACCCATCGTGTGCCGTTCGCCGACATCGACGAGGGATTCCGCCTCCTGCGCGAGCGCGAGGCATTCAAGGTGATACTGGACTGGTAGGCGCCGCAGCCGCGCCGGGACAGGAGTGTCCCGGCCACCAATAGTGTTGACAGCGCAGGCAGCGTAATCCGCCCACCGACCGGAGGGAGAGCGGACATTCGTGTCCGCGGCGAGTTCACGACATGGAGATACCTGACATGACCGACAGCTACAGAGCAATAGTGTTCCCGGAACCGAAGCATGCCGAGGTGCGCGAATTCCCGCTCCGCAAGCCGGGCGCGGGCGAAGTTCTTGTACGCATCACTGCGTCGGGCATCAGCGTCGGTACGGAGTATCTGGTGAACGTTGGGACATTCCCGTTCCAGCAGTACCCGTGCCTCGTCGGGTATCAGTCGGTCGGGATCGTCGAGGAGCTTGGCGCCGGCGTGACGAACCTCGCTCCCGGCGACCGGATATTCGTTGGCGTGGGAGAGCTTCCCGACGGGTACAACGAGGGCTGCGGCGTCGCCCACGTGTCGCACGCCATCGTCCCGGCGCTACAGGCGGACGCGTTCATGCCGCGTCCCATAGTGGCCCCGTCGCACGTATCGGACGCGGGCGCGTCGTACACGGTGCTCGTGGCCGTTGCGCTCGAGGGCGAACAGATGGCGCAGGTCCAGCGGGGCGACGTGGTCGCGGTGGTTGGGCTGGGAATCGTCGGCCAGCTCGTCGCGCAGGTATGTCGCGGGAAGGGCGCGATCGTGTTGGCGAGCGACCTCGACCCGAAACGGGCGGAGCTGGCGAAGTCGCTCGGCGCGCAGGACGCGTTCGCGATGGACGTTCCGGCGTTCGACGAGGAAATCCGCAAGGTGCAGTCGAAGGGCGCCGACGTGGTCTTCGAGACCACTGGCAACACGAAGGTGCTGGAGCAGGCGCTTCTGCTGGCGCGGAACTACGGGCGTTTCGTCGTGCAGGGCCACTACCCCGGCAGCCTCGAATTCCTGTTCCGCAACGCGCACTGGCGGCACCTGACGATGCTCTTCCCGTGCGGCGGCGCGAGCAGGTGGGAGGCGATGCACGCCCTCGACCGTGGGCTCGTGAACGTTGATTCGCTCATCACGCACGAGGTCGTACCGGACGGTGCTCCCGACATCTACGCGAAGATCGCCGAGCGGTCGCCGGAGGTCCTCGGTGCGCTCATCAGGTGGTCGTAGACGCCGGGTGAGGTGACGAAACACGCCGGGACAAGAGTGTCCCGGCCACCGACACGGCAGGCGCAACGGCCTCAGCATGGCGATACATCGCCGCCGGAGAGCGGACGTTCTTGTCCGCGTGGTGCATCTCCTTGTCCACGATCAGTATCGCGAAAGGATACGACTATGCCATTGGTACGAGATCGATTCTGGCTCTGGGGGCATGTAGAGGCCAGCCATAACACCGGCTGGGGGCTGCCGAGAGACTCGCACATAACGCCGACTGAAGCGGCGCACTACATGGGCATTCCGGGCGTTGTGATGGTGGCCTACGGCGGGAAACCGGAGCCTCCGTTCGATCAGATAGCGCTCCGGATGAATTCGCTGCCGCGTGTGACGTGGTCCATCATCGGCGATTCATCGACGACGCGCAACGACAGTGCGACCGACCTCGAAGAGGTGATCCGGCTCGCCGGGACGCAATCGAACATCACGGGCGCGATCATGGACGACTTTTTCCACGATGGCGGCGAAGAGGCCGGGCGGGCTTCCGTCGATCAGCTTCGCGAGTATCGAACCGCGCTCCATGGCGCCGCGAGAGCTGGTGGCGCCGGCGGCCTCGAACTGTGGGTCGTGTTGTATGATCGGCAGATCGAGATGGACTATCTGGGCCACCTCGAACATTGCGACGTCGTCACGTTCTGGACGTGGAATGCCCCGGACCTCGCAGACCTTGGTAGGAATATCGCGCGGTTCGAGGAGCGGGCTCCCGATGCGCGAAAGATCCTCGGCTGCTACATGTGGGACTACGGTCGGCACCTGCCGATGCCGGTAGATGCGATGAAGGCGCAATGCGAGTTCGGGCTTCAGGCGCTGCGCGACGGGCGTATCGAGGGGATGATATTCCTCTCGAACTGCGTGGTTGACATTGGACTTGACGCAGTAGAGTGGACACGCGATTGGATACGCGAGGTCGGTGACGAGGAGTTGTAGGAGACCTTGGATCGACATCGGCGGGAGCACGGTTGTGATATTCCTCACTACCTTGTCCGGAAGAAGCGCATACCTTTTGGTCAGTGGGTAGCGCGAAAAGCGCTGCCGTGCAGGGCGCGATACGGCGCCCTGCACCGTGGCCGACCTGAACCCACCATGCGGAAAGGTCGCCGGCAGACTGGAAAGCATTGGACAAGGAAAGGCAATGAACATGAAGCGAGCTCTTTCACACATCGCACTCGTGGGGGCGTTGGCGATGGGGCTTGTCGCGTGTGGCGGATCGGGTGTGACCCGTCCGTACGACGATGTTGAAGCGACACCTGACAGTATCGTCGGTGACGTTGAGTACTACTCATACACGCTGATCTCGCTCGGCACCGCCTACCCCGCGCTGTTCTCAACCGAGGGCGGTCACTAGAACTGGAAGACGTTGGTGGGCACGTCGTGGAACGTCCTGAAGCCTGAACTCATCCTCTGGACGGCGGACGGGTACACGAACTCGGGCGCGACGGAATACATCGATGAGATGGGTCACGTGGTGACGCTGTGGAACAGCAACGGCAATCCGGATTCGTACATCGTCAAGCTTGACGCGGACTCAACCACCGATCTGCCCGCTGATGTTCCGCTCATCAAGATCATCGAGGCGTACATGCTGCGCCCCGATCTGTTCGCGGGCGTCTTCCCGCGGTAGGAATGATCTGTAGAAACGCTGCAAACGGGCGGGTCCATCGGGGAGCCGCCCGTTTGCATGTACCCCGGTGGCGTGCCGATCAGAATCGCGTCCGCGGACCGGATTCGCGCCGCGCCGCGGGCGGAGCTGCCCGCCGGATCTGGTGGACGTGGCATTCGGGTGGCGCGCTGCCTTCCCTGAAGTACTCCGTGTACGGTCGCGGACAGTATCGCGTTGCGACCTCGTAGGTCGAATCGCACAGCTCTACTTCCACGATTCCATCGGGCATCTCGAACGGCTCGTCCGGCAACCCGAGGGTGTCGTGCGCGGCTTTCATGAATCGCGCCCAGATTGGCAGCGCTCCGGATGCGCCGGTGAGTTTGGTGTCCGACCGGTGGTCGAATCCGACCCACACGCCGGTCACGATCTGCTGCGTGAATCCCATGAAGCAGGCATCCCCGTAGTCGTTCGTTGTGCCGGTCTTCCCGCCTGCGTCGCGGTAGAACCGGTGTCGCCATCGAGAGCTGCCGCCGGTACCGCGCTTTACCACATCCTCCAACATCGTCGTCATGATGTACGCAGTCTGCGGATTCAGCGCTTGCCGCTGCTCTCCGCTTGTCCGCTTCGGGATGAGTACCGCGCCGTCGCGCGACATGACTCGACTCAGGGCGAACGGCGTTATCGTGATGCCGTGATTCGGGAATCCGCCGTACGCCGAAGCGAGTTGGATGAGGTACACTTCGCCGACGCCGAGCGGCAACGAAGCGACCGATGGCAGGTGCGTTGTGATGCCCATCTGACGGGCGTACTGAATCGCCAGGCGCGGACTGATCTGATCGAGTAGACGGATGGCGATGAGATTCTTCGACCGACGCAGGCCTTCGCGCAGTGTCATCGGACCGCCGACGCTCAGATCGTAGTTCTGCGGCCGCCATTCGTGCCAGACGCTGTCCACCATTTCGGTTATGGTGATGGGCTGATTCAGTAGCTGGTTCACCGGTGTCCACCCGTTATCGATAGCAGCGGTGTAGACGAACGGCTTGAATGCCGAGCCGGGCTGGCGCAGCGCCTGGACGGCCCGGTTGAACTTGCTCACCTCGAAGTCGCGGCCGCCAACCATCGCGAGAATCGCCCCGGTACGGACGTCGAGCGAGATCAGGGCCGCCTGAAGCTGCTTCGTGTAGACGGTGTCGATGCCGAGGGTATCGCCGGTGGTACTGTCGACGGCGAACGTGACGTGATCGACCCAGTACGAGAACGAATCCGGGTCCGCCGCGGCCAGTGTGTCGATGTTCGCCTGCAGCGTGTCCAGCTGTTCGAGAACATACCGCTCGGCGATCTGCTGCAGGCGGCTGTCGAGTGTGGTCTCGATGACGAGTCCGCCCTCGTAGATGAAGTCGTCGCTCGTGGCCGAATCCGGGAGGCCGAGCTGCTGCGCGAAGCGCACCCTCGTCGAGTCGGATCGGTTCAGGCGGTTGCCGAATGTGCGACGTATGTACTCGGTGAAGTACGGCGCCAATCCGATCTCTTCGGCCGCTGGATTCGTCGCGACGGGCGACTGCTGTAGGGCGAGCACCTGTTCCGAGGGGAGCGCGCCCGTCTGCAGCATGGCCCACAGCACGATATTGCGTCGAGACTTCGCCCGGTCGGGGAATCGCACGGGATTGTACCGATTCGGCGCCGGAAGCATACCGACGATCGTCGCGGATTCGGCGATTGTCAGGTCCTTCGTGTCCTTGCCGAAGTACGACAGAGCGGCCGCCTGAACTCCGTACGAGCCGGCACCGAAGTACACCTGATTCAGGTAGAGCTGCAGGATTTCCTGTTTCGTATAGGTCTGCTCGATGCGGACGGCGAGGATAGCCTCCTTGGCCTTACGAACGAGGCTGCGCTGCTTGGTGAGAAATAGATCCCTGGCAAGCTGCTGGGTGATCGTGCTCGTGGCGCGCGGACCCTGTCCCGTCTGGGCGGCGACGACAACCGCGCGCACCAGCCCGAGAACGTCCATGCCCCAGTGCTCCCAGAACAGGCGGTCCTCACTGGAGATGAGCGCGTTTATGAGGTGGGGAGGGAACTGGTCGTAGGGTACCAGGACGCGCCGCTGGACGGAAAACGTCTTGAGCAGCCTGCCGTCCGCGGAGTATACGGATGTGGTCAGCTTCGGGCGGATGCGCTCCAGCGCGGCGAGGTCTGGCAGGTCGCGCCCCAGAAAGAACACCGCCACGTACATACCTACGGCGAACAGCACGATGAAAGCGGCCGAGAGAGTGGCGATACGTTTTCCGTAGGAACTCGGCAATCTCACCTCCGCGCCCCGGCGGGCACGCGTTCGTGTCGTTCAGAGATCGGCTATAACCTAGCGCTCGTCACTCGCGGGACGTAGGGTCGATGTGGCCGAAGAGGGAGGTCTCTGGGTAGCGCGCAACCCGGGCGCTGAGGAACGACTCGCGATCGGTCCACGAGGCCAGTTGCCACGTGCTGTCCGACTCCTCGACGGCAAGGCGGAACCCCAGTTCGAATCGCAGGCTCACC
>CAZEAI010000091.1:9111-21156 GCA_964510105.1 uncultured bacterium | reverse complement strand
ATAGTTGGCGCTTGTCCGCGCGGGTGGCGGCAAGAGCCCGATCTTTTCGTAATAGCGCACGGTCTCGACCTTGGTCGCCGTGGCGCTCGCGAGCTCGCCAATCTTCATCGCCACTCCTTCGGTCTTGACCCTGTAGTTGCTACAGGGTGCATAAGGCCGGCGAATCGACGCAAAGGGAAATGTCGCGAGCATGCTGGATCGACGTCAAGCTGCCGGCCTGATCGCCGCCGAGATGACGCATTACCGGGCCGCGCGGCGGGCCGGGGAGTGTTACCCCCGCTCCGGGCCCTTCCGCGCCTTCCCCCGCGCCTGTCCGATAGGTACCCATTCCTCCTACCGACACATCTCCCATCCCTCAGGATCCGCGCGCCATGGCGAAGCTCATGAAGGAGCGCAAGCTCTGGATCGACGACATGACCGGCATCGAAGTCGTGCAGCTCACGACGTTCCCGGTCATGCACCACCACCAGTACTGCTACGGGCAGTGGATCGCTGCCGACGACGAGACGCTCCTGTACTTCGGCGCACGTGAACTCGCCCGTGACAGCGCCGGTGACCTATGGCGCGTAAACGCCGACGGCTCCGACATGGCTCTCCTCGTCGAGGGTGGGGCGTGGTCGGCGATCTCGCCTGACTCGGAGTGGGTCTACTCGGGCGTGGGCAACCGCATCGTACGCGTACCGCTCCAATCCGGACGCGGGCTGCAAGGCGAGATCGCGACGCCTGAAGTGCTCGCGCAGGTGGATGATGCCGCGCATGTCTCGGCGGACGCTCTGAGCGCTGACGGGCGCTACGTGTTCGGGCAGGCGGGAATGACCGGCGGCGGCATGGGCTGCGTGCGGTTGGACCTGACGACGGGCGAGGCTGTGGTGACGTTCACGTCGAGCGGCGTGATGCACCTGCAGCTCCACAAGCCGGATCGACTGCTCGCGTCAACGGTACCGCCCGGCATGGAGAATGGCATCTACACGTTCTCTTTCGACGGGGACGACTTCCGCAAGCTCCCGTTCACCCGGAGCACGAACCACTACGCGTCGCTCGGATCGTCGGATACCGTTGCCACGACGGTGCCGTACCCCGATGCCGCCATTGAGGTCGCGACGCCCGGCGGCGAAAGCGCGTACGTGCTCGCCCAGGGGCCGAGCTTCTGGCATCCGACGAGCGACGCGTCCGGCGAATGGATTGCCTCGGACACGAACTGGCCCGACACGGGACTGCACCTCATCCACGCGCCGACGGGGCGCTATCGAGTGCTCTGCTTCACCGACACGAGCGGCGGGCACCCACAGTGGCAGCACGCTCACCCGCGCATGTCACCCAACGCGAAGTACGTCGTGTTCGACAGCGACCGCACCGGCGGTATCTCACACGTGTATGCGGCGCACATCCCCGACGAGTTCAAGCGCGACCTCCGCGAGGGCCGCGTGAAGCCACACGTAGTGTAGGAAAAGCGATGGGAAACGAACGAATCCAGCACGTCGATGCCGACACCGGCGCGAAGATCCTCCAGCTCACCAGCTTCCCGAACCTCCACTGGCTCATGGGCCCGACGCCGGACGCCATCACTCCAGACGGCAGCGCGCTCCTGCTTCAGGCCAACAGCGCGCCGGTGCGCAACGCCGGCCGTGACCTGTGGCGCGTCAACGCCGACGGCAGCGACCTCGAACCGGCGCTGGAGGGGGCCGGAGGCGGCGTCATCACCACCGACGGTCGCTGGATCGTCACCTCGCACCCACGCGGCGATGGCACAGCGCTCGTGCGGATTCCCCTCGCAGGTGGCGGGGCGGAGGAGATCGCTGCGATCCGGTCCGGCGAGGACACGGTCCGCAAGGCGGTGAACCTGGCGTACTGGAACTTCCACGGCGAATGGGCGCCGACGGTGGATCAGGCCGCGAAGGAGCGGTGGCAGATCGACACATACCGAGACGACAAGCCCGCCGGGCGCGGACAGTTCGACGTGCCCGACGCGCCGCGTCCGCCGGCGAGCTTCTCGGTTCGGACACGCACGGTCGACGTCGAATGTGGCGGCATTGAATTGCGCTGGTCGATGGAGGCGGAGACCGACCCGGACTTCGACACTGGGGTGCCGGACTTCTCACACTACCGCATCTACCGACAGGAGGGCTCCCGGCTGGCGCCGTGGGAGGTCATCGCTATCATCCCGGCCTACCATCTCGCCACGGCGGAAACGGGCGAGCACGGCGTGGATTTCGCGGGACGGATCTACTACGACCACAAGGTCACCGCGGGCGCTGACACCTGGTACGCGGTGGTGGCGGTAGACGACGGCTCGCAGAACTGGGCCGAGCCGGGCGTGCCGCTGGAAAGCAGTCGCTGGTGGACGTGGACAGGATACAGCGAGGACGGCGCGCCGTCGACGACCATGTCGCCCGGGCCGGGCTGTTTCACGCGCGCCGAATCGAGACCGGCGAAGACCTTCGCCCTCCATCCCGCCGTGCCGAACCCGTTCAACCCGCGAACCACCCTGCGCTTCAGCATCGCCGAAGCCGGTGCGGTTCGTCTGGCCGTCTACGATGTAAACGGCCGGTGGGTGCGCGGACTCGTCGACGGGCGCACGGACGCCGGCGATCACTCCGTCGTCTGGGACGGCACCGACGACGCCTTGCGTCCCGTCGCGAGCGGCGTGTACCTCGTGCGGCTGAAGAGCGGCAAGAGCGTGTCGGTGCGGCGAGTGGCGTTGGTTCGCTGACGCGTCCGGCGCGCTGGCAGGGGCCGGTCCGCCCATCCCGCACACGCGCTCCTCGCTCCGCCGGAATCGCGCGCTGCGGCGGAGCCCGGATCTCGAGATGAGGCGGGCTCGCGGGTTGCACCAGCTCCAACCTTACTCTATTATGAAGTGTTCATCCAGTTTCAGGCGGGAAGAGCCATGCCGGCATGGCGATGTCGGCTCATCGACGCGTCGCGGCGTTAGTCTGAGTAGCCAGTCACTATAAGTGCTCCAGGCGGGAGTATTCCCGCAAACGCGACCACCACGGAGATCGCATGAACGTACTCCTGCTATTCGATCGGCGAGCGACGTGCCCGGAGTGTCGGATCCGCCGCGACCTCATCGCACACCTCCAGGGACGCAACGATCCTCAAGAGGTGTTCTCCTGGGAACGAGTCAGCGCCGAGGACGCGGCAGACAAGTACAACGCGAGGGCATGTGCCCACATGCTGCTTGCCGGACAAGAGGATCAGCCGCTGGAGTACGACTTCAGCACGCGCTCCGACGCCCCGTGCCGAGCTCTGAACGGCGTGGCGTTCGAACGTGCCGATAGCGGCGTCACGCGTATAGTCAGGCGCGCGAGCGCCTGACCGGCTTCTCTCCCAGTCCTCCCCTGATGCCGCCGACCTTCGAGACGGCGCATCGGTGTCCGGAACGGCGGTCGACGTTCTCGCCGCCAACGGGATCGCCCCAGCGCTGCGGGAGCGGCGACTACCCTTCCCCCGTATCGCCACAGTCGGTACCAATACCCCCCACGCCCCCAACCGCAGCACTCCGCAGGATCCGCGACATGGCGAAGCTCATGAAGGAGCGCAAGCTCCGGATCGACGACATGACCGGCACCGAGGTCGTGCAGCTCACGACGTTCCCCGTCATGCATCACCACCAGTACTGCTACGGCCAGTGGATCACCGCCGACGACGAGACGCTCCTCTACTTCGGCGCGCGGGAACTCGCTCGCGACAGCGCGGTGGACGTGTGGCGCGTCAACGCCGATGGCTCGGACATGGCGCTCCTCGTCGAGGGCGGTGCGTGGTCGGCGATTTCTCCTGACGCGAAGTGGGTCTACACCGGCCTGAGCAACAGGATCGTTCGCGTACCGCTCCGGTCCGGACGCGGACTGCAGGGCGAAATCGCGAAGCCGGAGGAACTCGCGCGCATCGACGACGCCAAAAACGTCACGGCGGATGCCCTGAGCGCGGATGGGCGCTACCTCTTCGGCCAGGCGAACATGTCCGGCGGCGGCATGGGCTGCGTACGGCTGGACCTGACGACGGGCGAAGCGGCGGTCACGTTCACGTCGAGCGGCGTCATGCACCTGCAGCTTCACCGACCCGACCGACTCCTCGCATCGACAGTGCCGCCCGGCATGGAGAACGGGATCTACACGTTCTCCTTCGACGGCGACGACTTCCGGAAACTCCCGTTCACGCGGAGCACGAACCACTACGCGTCGCTCGGCCAGTCGGATCGCGTCATCACGTCGGCGCAACACCCCGGAAGCGCCATCGAGATCGCCACGCCGGGAGCGGGAAGCGCGGAAATCCTGGCGGAGGGACCGAGCTTCTGGCATCCGACGTGCGACGCATCCGGCGAGTGGATTGCATCGGACACGAATTGGCCCGACACGGGACTGCACCTCATCCATGCGCCGACGGGGCGCTACCGGGTGCTCTGCTTCACCGGCACGAGCGGCGGACATCCGCAGTGGCAGCACGCACACCCGCGCATGTCTCCCAACGCGAGATACGTCGTGTTCGACAGCGACCGCACGGGCGGCATCTCGCACGTGTACGCCGCGCACATCCCGGACGAATTCAAGCGTGACCTACGCGAAGGCCGCGTGAAGCCGCACGCCGCGTAGCGAGGGTTTTTCCGGCCAATGCATCCGATCACACTCATCGCTATCGCATTCGCGCTTGCCATGGACGCATTCGCCGTAGCAGTAGTCGCCGGCCTGACCCTCGATACTCTGACGAAGCGCCGCGTTTTCCGCCTGTCGTTCCATTTCGGGCTCTTCCAGGCGATGATGCCCGCGATCGGGTGGTGCGCCGGAGTCGCGGTCCACGGCTACATCGCCGAGTGGGACCACTGGATCGCACTGGCGTTGCTGGCGTACGTCGGCGGAACGATGCTTATCGGCGCGCTCACCGGCGACGAGTCGCGGCGGCGGCCGTCCGATCCGACACGAGGGTGGGACCTCGTGCTGCTCTCCGTTGCGACGAGCATCGACGCGCTGGCGGTCGGCCTGACGCTGGCCATGCTCGGAGAATCGATCCTCGTTCCGGCTGCGGTGATCGGCATCGTCGCGGCGGGCGCCACGGTGGTCGGAATGCTGCTCGGCAAGCGCATCGGCGCCGCGTGGGGCTCCCGCGTGGAACTCGTCGGCGGAATCGTCCTGCTGGCCATCGGCGCGAAGATCGTCGTCGAACACACCATGTAACGTCCCGGCGAAGGAGCCGACACGATGGGGACCATCGAACGAATCCAGCACGTCGATGCCGACACGGGCACGAAAATCCTCCAGCTCACGAGCTTCCCGAACCTCCACTGGCTCATGGGTCCAACGCCGGATGCCATCGCGCCGGACGGCAGCACGCTCCTGCTCCAAGCAAACAGCGCGCCGGTGCGCAACGCGGGCCGCGACTTGTGGCGCGTCAACGCCGACGGCAGCGACCTCGAACCCGTGCTGGAGGACGCCGGAGGCGGCATCGTCACTACCGACGGACGCTGGATCGTCACCTCGCACCCGCGCGGAGACGGCACCGCGCTCGTGCGGATTCCCCTCGCAGGCGGCGCGGTCGAGGAGATCGCCGGGAGCGACCGTCACACGCAGATCCACGTCAGCGCGCGCACCGGCGACGGACGATATGCCGTCGGCGCGGGCAAGCGGCCGGACGACACATTCGACGTGCTGCGTCTCGATCTCGCCGACGGGTCGCTCACGGCGGTGTGCCGCGCGACGTATCTCATGCCGGTGCAGTGCCACGGTCCCAGCGCAACGCGGCTGCTTTCGTCCATAACGCCCATCGACGAGCGGGGCGAGGAAGCCCGTCCGTGGGGACGCTGGTCATTCGACCTGGATGGCGACGATTGGCGATTCGTGCCCATCGACCGCAGCACGAACCACTATTCGGGCAACGCCGCGAACCTCGACGTGATCACCACCGCGAGCCATCCCGCTATGGCACTCGACGTCGCCGCGCCGGGGGATGCCGACGCCCGCGTGCTCTGTCACGGCGCGGGATTCTGGCACGTTGGCGTAGACTCGACAGGCGAGTGGGCCGTCGCCGACACGAACTGGCCCGACATCGGGCTGCAACTCGCCCACGTGCCGTCGGGCAGATTCCGCACGGTGTGCGAGACAGGCGCCGGCGGCGGCCACCCGCAGTGGACCCACGCGCACCCGTGCCTCGCGCCGGACGCCGACTACGCGCTCTACACGTCCGACCGAACAGGCGTCCAGCAGGTGTACAAGGCGGAGATTTCCCGGGAGATGCGAGACGTCCTCGCAGAGGACGCGGGGTAACGCTCCGTGGTCAACGGCCTGCTAGCAGGCACGGTTCTTGAAGTGGTCCACGAATTCTGCAGTCATTCTCAGGTACTGGTCGCCGTATTCAAGCGAGTCCTCGATGAACGAATGCTCCGGCAGCTCGTTGAAGCTCGTCACGTGCAGCCACTCGGCGCGCGAGGCCATCGCCGCAGCGAACGTCTCCCAGTAGTAGTGCCCGCCGCGCCTATACCGGAAATGCGCGTAGTCGTCGCGAACCAATCGCTCAGGCATCAGCCTGTCCTCGAACCCGGGCATGACGGTGCCGTGCCATCGACACGGGCTCGCCATCCCCGCTTCGCTGCTGTTGTAGGAATCAACCGCCGCACGGATACGGGTGTACTGCTGCATCGCCGTCTCGGTGGGAGAGAGTGGCGTGTAGATGTCGATCGCGTCGAAGTACGGGAAGAACTCGGGCTCGGGCTGGTTCGTGGCGATCCAGAACGCCTCCAGCCCCTCGTGGCGCAGCCATTCGATGATGTCCGCCCAGACGGCAACGCCGTGTTCCCACGTGTTCCACACGCTCACCACCGGCAGGCCCTTGGCGTGGAGCGCTCGCGGGTCGTTCCGGTACCGGGCGATGTAGTAGGCCAGCGCCTCGCGTATCGCCTCGGGGTCCGGTGAGTACGCCTCGAGAATGATCGTCGAGCGCAGCCCGTGTTCGTGGGCGATGGTCATGACTGAGTCGAGGATGTCGTCCTGGTTGGGACCCGAGCGCACGTCCCCGCCGCTGAGCCACTCGCCGTTGCGTTTTCCGCGAAACCAGCTCACCGCAAGCGCATCCAGCTTCGCCCGGCGGCACTGCTCCATGTGCGCCGCGATGACGCCCGTGTCCTGGGAGTCATACGCGCCGATAGTCGGATGCACGTCGGACATCGTGGCCTTGAACTGCGGCGCTGCGCTGCCGTCGAACCAGCCTTTCGAGTACCAGATGTAGTAGTACGCCATCGCGATACGTTCGTTTGCGGCGTCGGGTAGCGGCACGAGAGGATCTCCTGTGTGATGGGTCCGATTGTGCGGAAGGCGGCTGGGTCCGACCGCGGGAAGATACGCGCTTCGTTCGACGGGCGGGAGCGGGGAGCGGTCCGCTACTCTTCCTCGTCGCCGCGATCCTCATCCAGCATCGCTTGCGCGCGTTCGGCCAGCGCCCGCGCCTCATCTTCGCGCCCGAGCTTCACGAGCGTCTCGGCGAGCGACGTCACCGCCACGTGCGGCCATTCATGCTCCGCGCCGAGGGATTCGAGGAGCACGCTAGCCGCCTGACGTAGATGCGGCTCGGCCTCCGCGTACCGCTCCTGCGCCGTGAGGCACCGCCCGAGATTCATCTGCCGCAACGCCGTCGCCGGATGATCGTCGCCCAGCGCAGCGCGCGAGATGAGGAGCGCTCTGTCGAAGAGCGGCTCGGCCTCGGCGTACCGATCAAAGTGCCCGTACAGGGCGGCTAGATCGATGAGGCCCGTTGCTGTGTCCGGATGGTCCGGGCCAAGCACCTTCTCCCGGATTGCCAGCGCCCTCTCGTAGAGCGGTTCGGCCTCGGCGTGGCGTCCCAGCCCCCGATACAGCGCCGCGAGACTACCGACGACGGTGCCGATGTAGGGGTGGCACGGGCCGAGCGCCTTCTCCCAGATCGTCAGAGCGCGTCTGTAGTACTGCTCCGCCTCGCCGTAGCGGCCCTGCGACTCGTGTACTGCCGCGAGGTTGTTGAGGCTCACGGCGGTGTCTGGGTGGTTTGGGCCGAGCATTTTCTCCCGTGTGGAGACGGCAAGCTCGAGGCGCTGCTCCGCCTCTGCGTAGCGGCCCTGCGCTCGGTACAGCACCGCGAGGCCGTCTAGGCTATGTACGGTATGCGGGTGGCACAGGCCGAGCGCCTTCTCCCGAATCGCCAGGGCGCGATCATAGAGTGGCTCCGCGTCGGCATAGCGCCTCTGCTCTTGGTACAGTCCTGCGAGGTCGTCCAGGCTCGTTGCGATGTCGGGGTGGTCCTGCCCAAACACCCTCTCGCGAATCGCCAAGGCCCGTTCGTAGAGTGGTTCGGCCTCGGCGTAACGGCCTTGATCGCAAAACAGGGCCGCGAGGATGCTCAGACCGATCGGTACATCGCGATAGTCCTCGCCGAATTCCTTTTCAAGGATCGCCAATGCACGCTTGTAGAGCGGTTCTGCCTCGGCGTAACGGCCTTGTCTGCGGTAGCACGCCGCCAGATTGTTCAGACTAGTTGCTGTGCGCGGGTGTTCCGAGCCAAGCACCTTCTCGTTTATGGCGAAGGCGCGCGCAAAAAGCGGCTCCGCCTCGCCGTAGCGGCCCTGTGATTCGCATACCACTGCGAGGTTGTTGATGCTCAAAGCACAGTCCGGGTGGTCGGGACCGAGAGCCTTCTCCCGGACTGCCAGCGCGCGTCGGTGGAGCTGCTCAGCCTCGGAGTAGCGCGCTCGCTCGTTCAGATAACCGCCGGTATTATTCAGGAGATCTCCAGCCAGCTCAAACACGATCCCGTGGTGTTCCATGTGGGCGGTGACCGCCATGCTGTGGAGCAAGAGTCGATCGCATAATGGCCAGTTCTTGAAGTGCTGCGCGTTCGGATAGGATGCGGCGAGCGCGTCAACGCACCGGACCACCCATTTCCGCTGGACGCGCCTCCACATCTGATCTCGAAGGACCGTCTGTACGAGGCCGTGGATGCTGTAGGAGCGGTCGTCGACATCGACTCGCACGAGTGAGTAGCGGGTCAGGGGCTGGAGCAGGTTGGCGATCACGGCTCGCTTTTCCGCCCGCCACCGAAGCGCGACGAACAAGCGGAGCCCGAGGTGCGGAGCGCCGCGCAGGAGGAGCTCATACGGGATGCGCCCCTCGTGCAGGAACGCGCTCAGGCGCAGCAGATTCGCCGACGCCCGCGAAGCGGACTTCACGCGGGAGAACGCCACGGACCACGTTGTCGCCACGGTCCTCTCGTAGTCTCCCGCGAGCGTCGACCCTCCGGCAAGGAACTGCTTTCGGGCGTGGCGATAGAGCCGAAGGTACTCCGCGAATCCGATGGACTTCTCCGCCATGTATGCGCCGGCCTGTTCGAGCGCGAGGGGAAACCGGTGGAGTTCGGCGATCAAGTCTTGTAGCGGTTCTCGATCCGCGTCGGTGAGCGTCTTGTCGGCGCGCTTCAGCAGGAATTCCTCTGCATCCTCGGGCGTCATGTCCCCCACAGGCGCTACGCCCGCGATGCCGAGGAAGCCGAAGTTGGTCGCCTGCGACGTGACGACAACGTGCCCGCGCGGATTCACAGGCAGCCAGCCGGAAAGGATGGTGGGGTCGTCGGCACCGTCGAAGACGACGAGCCAGTCCGGTCGCTGTTCAAGCGTCGCCTTCACTGCCTTCGCAACCGCTTCCTGATCCGAAGTATCCTCGAACGCCAGTCCGAGGCGAGCGGCCAGCGCCGCGAGGTTCGTCACAACCTCCTCTCCGCTACCCGACCGAACCCAGTAGACGTTAGCCGTGTTGTCCCGGAAGTGGTCGTACGCGTACTGCAGGGCGATCTGTGTCTTGCCGGTGCCGCCGAGCCCCGAGAGCACTGCACGACCGGTTGTATTCAGCTGCTTCGCCAGCTCTGCGCGTTCCCTGTCGCGACCGACGAAGAACCCGTTCTCGCCCGGCAACGTCTGGCCGGTCGCCGCCACGTCCGCCGGGGAGATCGGTGGTTTGGATATGAAACGATCTACGATGAGGGGCACGCGCCGCGACAGGAATGGCATGGCAATAGTGGCGGCGAAGGTCAGGAATCCGAGGATCAGGGTGATAGCGGCGAATGCGAGACCAATCGCGCCCGCAAGACCAGCCTGCTTGACGAGCAACGACCAAAGGTCCGAAAGTCCCATGTCGCCGATCCCTACCGTTTCAGCGTCGATTGAGGAGCCGAGCGCGGATCGCACCGTTGTCTAAGGATACGATTCAGGGCGGCCACGCGCACCCCGCCCCTCTGCCATATCCGCTCACCGCGCCCGCCCCCCCCGTCGCTTGACCGCCCGGCACGAATCTCGCACCCTTGATTCACGACTGCGACGGAACGCGTCGCGGGGCGTCGACGCACCGCCTCTCTTCGCGAGCGACAACCATGGATCATTCACTACTCTGGTTCTACGGCGCGGCGCTGCTGGCGCTCTTCCCCATCGTCGACCCCATCACGGCGGGCTTCAGCTTCGCGGGCATGTCGCAGGGGCGCGACGCATCATGGCGCAATCGTCAGGCGCTGCTGGCGGTGGTGTACATGGTCGTGATCCTGACAGCGTTCCAGATATTCGGCACGCTGATCCTGAACTTCTTCGCAATCACCCTCAGCGCGATCCGCGTCGCCGGCGGGATCATGATCTGGTACATGGCGATGGAAATGCTCGCGGGCACGGATCGCCTCACCGAGGGCGAGCAAACGGAGAGCCTGGCAAAGGACGACATCGCCTTCACACCCATGGCGATGCCGCTGCTCTCGGGGCCGGGCGCCATCGCGGTAATCCTGACGTTGAACGCGCGCTCAACGGCGGTGTTGAACCAGATCGCCGTCGCGGTCGCCGTCCTAACGGTTGCCGTGGTGACGTACGTCGCGCTCCGGTTCGCGTCGAGCCTGCAGGCCCGCATCAGCGAAACCGGGCGTATCGCATTCGCCAAGATCCTCGGATTCCTGCTGCTGTGTGTCGCGGTGCAGTTCGTCATGTCCGGCCTCGCGCCACTGTTCAGCGGCGCGGCAGGCTCGCCGGCGACGTCCTGGTAACCCGCGGACGCGTCAACTGCGCCGCGCGGCGCTTGCCGTACTATGCCTCCGGCCTGTAACGTTCCGGCTGCTGGTGTTGAAATCCAATCCAACGGGAGAGATGCGGTGCTCGCGAAGATGAGCAGAAACATCGCGATTCGCACGTCGAACGCGGAGAGTGCAATAGGATTCTACCGGGACGTCCTCGGGATGAAGCACGTTCAAGAGCACGACGACGGCACCGAGCTCGACGCCGGGCAATCGACGTTCTTCATCATGGATCAGATCGACTCCGGCCCACCCGTGGCTGTGCACGAGTTCTACGTACCGAACGTCGAGGAAGCGCGTGAGCAACTCCTCGCGCAGGGCTGCACGGTGGTGAAGTGGGAGGGTGCCGGGCGCGACTGCTACATGCGCGACCCATTCGGCCTCGTCTTCAACCTGTGGGAATCGCCCGCGTCGTTCGAACGCGGCGAGTATGATTCCACCGACAGCGCGCCCATGGTCGAGCAGCCGTCGTCGGACGACCGGGGCGACTACGTCCCGTAAAGCGCGTCTACGCCGACCTACCGAACTCGCGCTCAGTTCCCGCATTCCCGAATCGCTCAAGCGAACAGGAGCCTCTGATGGTCGATCACTCAGCATATCTCGACACCCGCGAGCAGTTCTGGCGCGAGACGTGGAACACCGCGCTGACGTACGACGACTACCTGGCGGCGAGCGATGAGAAACACGCGGCGCGGTGGCGTGAGCAGGAACGGCACGTCGTCCTGACCGATGAACACACCGCGCTGCTGGCGTCATACACCCGTCGGATGCAGGTGCTGGTGGTCAGCGGAGTCTGGTGCGGCGACTGCGTCCGACAAGGCCCCATCTACCGGGCGTTCGAATGCGTCAACCCGCTCGTCGAGTTCCGCTATGTGGACCGCGATGACGCTCCGCACGTGATGGATGAGTTGCGCGTAACCGGCGCGAAGAAGGTGCCGGTTGTGGCGTGTCTGAGCGAGGATTTCCGCGAGGTGGGGCGCTTCGGAGACC
>CAZEAI010000091.1:0-9011 GCA_964510105.1 uncultured bacterium | reverse complement strand
CCGGTTGTGGCGTGTCTGAGCGAGGATTTCCGCGAGGTGGGGCGCTTCGGAGACCGAACGCTCTCGGTCTACCGTCGCAAGGCGAGCAGCGAACTCGGAGCTGCCTGCCCGGTCGGAATCGCCGCGCCGATACCCGACGAACTCGCCGAGGAGGTGGCGGAGTGGATGGAGATCGTCGAGCGCTGGCACCTGCTGCTGCGGCTCTCGCCGCCACTCCGGGAGCGACACGGGGACTAGCCGTTCGTGCGCTAGGTCTTCAGGAACGTGCCGCGCTGAAGCTCGTCGAACGCCTGGCGCAGCTCTTCCTGCGTGTTCATCACGATGGGGCCGCGCCACGCGACGGGCTCGCCCAGCGGCTTACCGGATACCAGCAGAAATCGGATGCCTTGCTCCCCGGCCTGCACCACCACCTCGTCGCACGGTCGAACAGCACGAGCGAGCGATCTCCCGTCTCGGCGACTGGCGCGACATCCGGCGCGGTCGTGTCCTCGATCATCACCGCGCGCGGCTCCGACGCGTTGGCGTACGTCCCCGAACCGGCGAACACGTACGCGAACGCGTGCCGCGTTGTCTCGACCGGCAATGATCTGCGCAGGCCCGGCGGGACCGACACGTCAATGTAGATCGGATCCGCGGCGACGCCATCCACCGGCCCGGACTGGCCCCAGAAGCTCCCGCAGACGACGCGGACGCGCGTTCCGTCGTCGTCGGTGATCTCCGGGACATCACCGGCCTGCACGTCCTGGTAGCGCGGCGCTGTCATCTTCAACGACGCCGGCAGATTTCCCCACAACTGGAAACCGTGCATGCGGCCGTCGGGGTCGCCCGCGGGCATCTCCTGATGGACGATCCCACTGCCCGCCGTCATCCACTGCACGTCCCCCGCGCCGATGGCGCCGCTGTTTCCGAGGCTGTCGCCGTGCTCGACGGTGCCGGCCAGAACGTAGGTGATCGTCTCGATGCCCCGGTGTGGGTGCCACGGGAAGCCCGCCACGTAGTCGTCGGGACTGTCGTTGCGGAAGTCGTCGAGGAGCAGGAACGGATCGAAGTCGGTGGTGTTGCCGAATCCGAACGCCCGGCGCAGGCGCACTCCGGCGCCTTCCAGCGTGGGCGTGGACTGCACGATCTGCTTGACTGGTCGAATGGACATGCTGTCTCCTGAGGCGGACACCGTCCGCCCCGGACGAAGTCCGCACCGGCATCGATGCGTATGGGTCCATACGACGCGAGGTGTGCTGGGGGTTCCGTACGGAACGTGAGGTATCTCCACGGTCACCCACCCCTCCCACCTCCCCTCGCCGCCGCGACCGCGTTACCTTCCGGACAGCGCCGCGTAGCGTCTTGCCACACGCGTCAGGAGACTCCGATGCAGCCATCGCCGGCACCCACCACCGCCGAACTCGAACGCGCCCGCCAGTGGGCATCGCAAGCGTTCGCCGCCGATCCCGCATTCCGGTTCACGCTCGCCGACGACGACTCCGCGCAACTCCTCGCCGCCTGGCATCGCTACGAGCAGGCACTTCCGCTCGACGAGCCACAGACCGGCAGCCGCATCGAGTGGCGCTCGCCGGCCGGCATCGTCGTGTCGTGCGAGGTCGTCGAGTATCGCGACTACCCCGTCGTCGACTGGACCGTTTTCATCCGTAATGAGGGCGATTCCGACACGGAGATCGTGAGCGACCTGCGGGCCCTCGACGCCGAGTTCGCGCTGGATGACGGCGAAACGGTACTCCACCACCACACCGGCAGCCCGTGCCGTGCCGACGACTATCGCCCGCACACAACGCCGCTTGCGCCTAACGAGCCGCTTCGTATCAGTACGTCCGGCGGACGCTCGTCGAACAGCGACCTGCCCTACTTCGCGCTGGACACGGGCGGCTCGTTCGTCCTGATGGCCGTCGGATGGCCGGGCCAGTGGGAGGCGTCGTTCGAACGCGCGGAGACCGGCGTGCGTATGTGGGCGAAGCAGCAGGACACGCACTTCCGCCTTCGCCCCGGCGAATCCGTGCGACTGCCACGCATCGCGCTCTTGTTCAGCGACGGCGACCGCGTCCGCGCACAGAACACGTGGCGACGGTGGATGCTCGCCCACATCGTGCCGCGTCCGAACGGGCAGGTGCCCGAGCCTCAACTAACGCCGTGCAGCTCGAAGCAATTCGACGAGATGATCCACGCCGACGAAGCGAGTCAGAAGCTGTTCATCGACCGATACGTCGAGAAGGGCCTCAAGCCGGACTACTGGTGGATGGACGCGGGCTGGTATCCGAACGAGTGGGGATGGCCGAACACCGGCACGTGGGAGGTGGACACCTCGCGTTTTCCGAACGGACTGCGCGCCATCACCGACCACGCGCACGAGCAAGGCATCCGCACGATCGTCTGGTTCGAGCCGGAACGTGTGACGAAAGGGACGTGGCTCTACGACGAGCATCCCGAGTGGCTGCTGACGAACCCCGCCGACCCGGGCGGTAACAAGCTGCTCAACCTCGGCAACCCCGCCGCGCGGGAGTGGCTCACCGACCACGTCGACGCGATGATCGCCGAGCAGGGCATCGATCTCTACCGGCAGGACTTCAACATGGACCCGCTCGACTACTGGCGGGCAGTCGACGAGCCGGACCGGCAGGGCATCTCCGAGAACCGTCACGTCTCCGGGCTGCTTGCCTACTGGGACGAGCTGCTGCGCAGACACCCCGGCATGCTCATCGACGAGTGCGCCTCGGGCGGACGTCGGAACGATCTCGAGATGATGAGCCGGTCGGTGCCACTGCTCCGAAGCGACTTCATCTTCGACGACACGGCGCAGCAGTGCCATACGTACGGCATGGCGTCGTGGATCCCGTGGTTCGGCACGGGGGCGGAATCCTCGGACGTCTACGCGCTGCGCAGTATGTACGCGCTGAACGTTATCGCGTGCTGGGACGTACGCCGCGACAACCTCGACTACGACACGCTACGCCGTACGATCGAGCAGTGGCGGGGTTACGCGCCGCTCATGCTCGGGGATTTTGCGCCGCTGACGGACTACCATCTGGAGACCGACGTTTGGATGGCGTGGCAGTTCGACCGCCCCGACCTCGGACGCGGAATGGTGCAGGCATTTCGTCGCGCGGACAGCCCCTACGACTCGGCGCTGTTCGTGCTTCGCGGGCTCGATCCGGCAACACAGTACCGCGTGCGCGACATCGACGATGACGACACGACCGAGGTATCCGGCGAAACACTGATCGGGGACGGCTTGCAGGTGCGGATCGGCGAACGCCGGGCGGCGCGGATAGTCCTCTACGAGCGGGTGTAGGCGGGGTAGCGTCATCGCGAGATGGCTCACTGGGCGTTGGTGGGGCGGACATTCCTGTTTGCCCACGCCCACCGGAGGGATGTAATGCTACGCCTCGCCACCATGGGTCGGCGGTCGTTGCTCACGGTCTACGTCGTGGCGGATGTTATCTGCGTCGGACTCGGTATGAGCGTACCGATATTCTGCATCCTGCTCGGGTTCATCGTCGGTAGAGTGCTGGCACTTCGCGCGCCTGCGTCGGAGGAGCGGAGCCGCTCGGCGCGACGACTGCTTGCGGGGGCATCCCTGACATCGTCGGTTACGTTGGCAATGATGGCCGTGATTTGGGGACCGTTCGGAGCAATGTATTTCGATCCAACCGTGGACCTCGCGAACACAGGCGTTCCGATGATTCTCTACACGCCGCAAGCGAGTTTCGTCGGGTGGATAGTCCTCATGATCGTCGTTTCGCCGCTCCTGCAGATTCTCGCGACCGTGTTCGCCGGGACGGTGGTGTTCGCGCGGCTGCGCGGAGCGTCCTAGCCGGTCGCCAACGACACCTCGGAGGCGTCTCGCACCGGCTCCGCCGGACGCGCCGGCTTCCCCAACGCCAGCATGAGCATCCCCGCCGTGATCGACAGGAGCCCGATCCACTGAAGCGGCGCCAGTCTGCTGCTGAACACAATCGCCGTCGCGATCTGCGCCGAGAGGAACGCGCCTCCGACGCATATGCCGAGGGCAACGTTAGGATTCATGCGGCGGTAGAGCACCATCTGGAACACGATGCTGCCGGCCCCGAACACGTGCCCGAACGCGAACAGGCTCCACCATCCCGCCGATGTCTGCGCCATGCTCCCGGTCTTGAAGACCACCGCGGCGACGGCCTGCATCGCCCAGTAGATGAGTATCAGCAACACGGAGTTCGCACCGATCCCGCGGTCCCTCATACCGCACCCCCAAGTCCGAGCAGGAGCATCCCCGCGGTCATCCCAACCAGGCCCGCGTACTGCACCATACCGAGTCGCGAACGGAACACGATCGCAATGGCGACCTGTGCGAGCAGGAACGCCCCGCCCATGCCGATTCCATAGGCCACATTCACGTTGACCGACTGGAAGACGAGCATGAGGAAGTAGAGACTCGAGATGCCGACGCTGTTGCCGCCGAAGAAGCCCATGAGCCAGCGTCTGCGCGCATGCTCAGGATCGGGAGACTCGCTGCCCCACTTGAACGCCAGCGCCGCAAGGACCTGCGAGATCCAGAACACACCGATCAGGAGGGAAATTCGCATCATTGGTGGATTGGGATACCTCGGGAGAGGAGTTGAATTCGGAGTACGATCACTGTAGGTACGCGCGATGCGGCACAGACCCAACGACATTCGACGACGGTGCACCCGACACATGGTGGAGCGGACACTCCGTCCGGCGTATTATCGCTGCGCGCCGATTCGTCCGACAGTTCCGCCGGAACTGCTCCGGGATAGCGCACATTGGCATCATCGGTGGGGCGGACACTCCTGTCTGCCGGGCCTTGCACGACGCAGACAGGAATGTCCACGCCACGGTGGGCGCCGGCCTTGCGAACGCAGACCTAACCCGTCCGTTGCTCCTTCCCACCTGCCGCGAGGGCGACCATGCCGGCGGTGATCGCGATCAGGCCGAGCCACTGGGCTGGCTCCAGCACTGACCGGAACATGATGGCGACCCCCGTCTGCGCGCAGAGAAATGCGCCGACGACGCACACGCCGAGCACAACGTTCGGGTTCATCGAACGGTAGAGGCGCATCATGAAGATGATGCTGCTCCCGCCGATCACGTTTCCGGCGGCAAACATCGGCAGCCAGAGCGCCTCCGACATGCTCCCGTACTTGAACATCACCGCGGCGACGACCTGGAACGCCCAGTAGCTGAGTAACAGCGCTACCGCACCCGTCGTCAGCCCGCGACCGCGCACCGCTGTCTCGGTCACGACGCACCTCCCAGGCCCAGCATGAGCATCCCGGCGGTCATGGCGACGAGTCCGCCCGACTGCACCCAGGAGAGTCTCGAGCGAAACAGCATCGCCAGCGCCAACTGGGCCAGCAGGAACGCGCCGCCAAAGCCGATTCCGAACGCGACGTTCACGTTCATAGTCTCGTAGAGCAGCATGAGCAACCACGTGCTGGACATGCCCACGGCATTCCCGCCGAAGAACCCGATGAGCCAGCGCCGTCGTTCCCGACCCGGATCGGGCAGGCTGCCCCATTTGAAGGCGAGCACGGCGAGCACCTGCATGATCCAGAACGTACCGATCAGGAGAATGGTCTGCGTCATGGGAGGAACTGAACACCTCGGAAGGCGTAGTGGTCGTGGCGCGACGCCAATAGGTACGCGAAAAGCGGGGCGGACCCAACGACAGTAGAGTGCCCGCCCCGCGTGTCAGGAATGTCTGCGATATGGATTAGCGCAGCAGTACTAGTCTGCGAACGCTCACTTCGCGCGCACCCGTTTCCGACTCACTGCCGCGCCACGTCAGGCGATAGAGGTACACACCGCTGGCGGCTTCCCGACCGAGCCCATCGCGGCCATCCCACACGACGTCGTGCGTTCCAGCAGTCGCATCGCCATCGACCAGCGTCCGGACATGCCTGCCGTTCACATCGTAGATGGACAAACTCGCCGCACCGGCTTCCGGCAGCGCGAACCGAATCGTCGTGGACGGGTTGAACGGGTTCGGCGCGTTCTGCTCAAGGCTGAAACGCGGCGGAGCTGCTATCGCACCGGTCGTAACCTGTATCGCGCCCTCGTTCACGAGAACGTGGCTGATCGCCGGCGGCGCCACGTCGGGATCCGCGACGAGCAGCCGGAACAGCTCCGATTCGCCGTCCCGCGTGCGAGCCAGTGAGATTCGCAGCGCGCCTCCATCGTCGTTCCACGCGAGCATGTCCCCATGCGACCCCAGCACGTCGCCGACTCCCGCCGCGTCGAGCGCGAAGTCGCCGGCCACGACGCCGGTCGGATCGCTTATGGCGAGCGCCCAGCCATCGCTCCGACGCGCCCACGTCACCTCACGCGCCGCAAACGTGCCGGGCTTGCCGAGGAAACCTTCCTCAACGGGGAAGATCAGACCCGGATTCGTCACGCGTCGCAGCATGTACGACGCGTCGTAACTCGTGATGAAGCCGTTGCCGCTGACATCCGCGGCGAGCGTGTCGATCTGATCGCGCACGCGCACGATCCACTCCAGCGTCCACGACGCGTCGAACGCAGTGACGCTCCCATCCGCGGAGACATCCCCGAACGACGGACGCAGGAACAGCTCGCCGTCTACCAGCCCGACGACGCGCTCGTTCAGGTTCGTGTGCGGATAGGGCAGAAGCGCGAACGGACGCGAGCCGCTCAGCTCCGGCGGCGTCACGCTGATCCCGATCTCGGCGACGACCTCTTTGTCCAGTGCCAGCGGCGTATCGCTCGACAGGGACACGAAAATCGTGTCCTTGTGCATGTTCGCAACAGCGACTACATCGCCGATGAACGGGTGCGATTCGACGGTCACCACCGTGTCGGAGAACGCCGTCGAGTCCGTCAGGATCGCGATATCCAACGAGTAGATGCTGTCGTGCCGGGCGACGATCGGCACGGTGATGATCGCGTCCTCGTTGACGTAGAACTTCGGCGCGGTGATCGTGCCGGCGTCGTACGAGAGGGCGCCGATGTCGCGTCGCGTCTTGTCGAAATCGCGCATGCTTGGCACGCCGGCGTGAAGGCACGGCGAGTCAGGCGTCAGGCGGAAATCGCTACTCGCTGCGTCGACGAATAGCGGATTGCCGCTTATGTTGTTGGTGTAGTTGGCCGGACCGCTCCATCCGCCTTGCACGTCGCAATACTGATGTATTCTGCCTGCGCCGCCGGTCCCATCGGCAATCTGATTCGGCGAATTCCCCCAAACAATCGTATTCCTGGTTTCGCCGTAGGCGCTCTGCTCCATGTACATCCCGCCGCCGGAAGATCCCGCGGCATTGCCGTAGACCGTGCACTCTCGGACGTAGGAGTAGTGTCCACCACGGCCGAACACACCGCCTCCGGTCTGTGAGGCTTCGTTGAGCGCGAGGACGCACCGATACATGACCATGTAGCCGTGATTGTACGCGCCTCCGCCGGATGTCGCCGTATTGCCGGTGATCGTGCAGTCATAGGGGTAGAGCGACGCGCCGTTGGTCGCATAAAGGCCGCCGCCGTTGCCCGTGGACGAGTTCCGCGCTACTTCGCTGTTTCGGACATAGAGCACTCCCCAGACCGCGTTGATGCCGCCGCCTGGCTCCGTACTCGTGTTGCCGTCGACGACGGAGCCACGGACTTCGAAGAATAGGCACGAACTTCGGATGCCACCGGCGTTGTCGTTGACCTCACCGTCCTCGAACCAGGTCCTCCCCACGTTCCCCGTCGTCACGATCCCTCGACCACCGGAGTTCCGATTCACGGTACAACCGTAGAGTTCTATCGTGGAGGAAGCGATATGGAGTCCTGCGCCTCGCGTTGGTGTCGCGCTGGTCATCAAGTTGTCGGAGATGTCGCAATCGATGAATGTCGCCACGCTCCGTTCGGCGTACACGCCTCCGAACGTGGCTCCGGTGTTGTCGTTGACCTGGCAAGCGGTGAACGTCGCGAAGGCGTCCGACAGGCCGACGCCCCCCACCTGGGAGCTCTGGGTGTTGCCGGAGATGACGGAGTTGTCCACCGTCGCGCGTGCGGAAGTAGTTAGGAAGAGCCCGCCCGCGCCGGGATTCGCCGAACTGCTATTGCCGATGATAACGACGTCGCTGATCCCGACGCGGCTGCCGTCCACCGAGAGCGCAGCACTACCAGCGGTGGACGTACTGGCGCCGGTGATTTTCGCGAAGGCGATGGTGCTCGAATCGGTGCCCGACAGGTGAATACCTTTCCACGCAGAGCCAGTGGCGCGCCTGAAGCGAATGGTATCGCCCGGCGCTCCTACGGCGTGGAGCCTGCCTACGATGTTCAGCGAGAGACCGGAGTTGAAGATCACCTCGACGCCCGGCTGGATCGTGAGCGTTTCCCCTGTGGGAACGGTCGTGTTGCCAGTGACGCGGTACGGGCTGAATGCGACGGTCCACGCGTTCGTGTTGAGCGTGCCGCTCACGTCGGTCGTATCAGCGTGAGCCTTGGAACAGAGCGCGACGAGCATCGCCACAATGGAAACCGTCCACATCCGGATCATGCCAACCTCCTCGACGCTGGTGCGTCGTCACTCTATGATCGGCCCGGCGGCGCATATCGTGGGCCATCTGGGGGATGGCCATCTGGTTGTCGGCCATACAGTTTCGACAACACGGACATACCTGTGACTACCCGAAAGGGTACATCCACTTCCTGCATCCGGCAAGTCTGACTGACGGCTCAGTGAACATAGAAAAGGGCGTCGACTCGAAGACCGAGCCGACGCCCTGCCGCGGTCACAGATTCAGCGTGGCCAGGGAGCTGAGCCTAACGCAAGAGCACCAGTCTGCGCACGCTCACCTGACGCGCCTGCGACTCGCCGCCGCGCCACGTCAGGCGATAGAGATACACGCCGCTCGCCATGTCGCGACCGAGTGCGTCGCGACCGTCCCACACGACGTCGTGCGCGCCGGCGGCGGCTTCGCCGTCGATGAGGGTACGGACATGTCTGCCGGTCACGTCGTAGATGGACAAACTCGCCGCACCGGCTTCCGGCAGCGCGAACCGAATCGTCG
>CAZEAI010000090.1:0-21288 GCA_964510105.1 uncultured bacterium | reverse complement strand
ACGATCGCGGCGACGTTCTCCGTGCCGGCGCGTCGATTCCGCTCCTGCGCGCCTCCTCGCATCTGCGGGACAAACGGCGTGCCGCGTCGAACGTACAAGGCGCCAACGCCTTTCGGTCCGCCGATCTTGTGCGCGGAAAGGCTCACCAGACCCGCACCCAGATGATCCACGTCGACGGCGATTTTCCCGGCGCTCTGCACCGCGTCGACGTGAAGCAACGCTCCGTTCTCGCGACAGATCGCGGCGATATCGCCAACGGGCTGGATCGTACCGGTCTCGTTGTTGGCGTGCATGACGCTGACGACGCCCGTCAGCTCATCAATGCCGGACGATGCGGCGCCGGGCGATACCACGCCGTCCGCGCCGACAGGCAGGCAAACGACGGCGCAACCGAGCCGCTCCCGCAGGTGCTCCGCCGCGTGAAGCACGGCCTCGTGCTCGATGGAGGATACGGCGACCCCGGACCGGCCGTCGCCCCGGAGAGCGTCGACCGCGCCCACGAGAGCCAGGTTGTCCGACTCCGTGCCGCCTGAGGTGAATGCGATCTCTTCCGGGCGCGCACGGATAAGTTCCGCCACCGCCTCACGCGACTCCTCCACCGCGATCCGGGCTGCCCGGCCGGGCCCGTGCACGCTCGACGGATTGCCGCACTCGTCGCGCAGCCACGGGAGCATCGCATCCACGACCTCAGGGTGCACGGGGGTCGTCGCGTTGTGGTCGAGGTACACGGGATGGGGAGTCGTTTCGCCCACGGAGAGGTGTCCGCGCTGGAGTCGAGAGAACGGTGTATGCATCCATAAGGTACCCTCCGGCACACACTCGGGCCAGACGCGGACCGCAGGTGCCGATCCGGAGCGACACGCGGCGGGAAGGATTCGGAACGCTTCTGCCGAACGAGCGCTCACGCGCTCGCCGGTTGCAGCGCTGTGACACCCGCCCCATCTTCACTGCTTCGCGCGTTTACCACATACCCGTACCGCGATCTACGCAATGAAACACGTGGACATCTTCACCGACGGCGCCTGCTCGGGCAACCCCGGTCCTGGCGGATGGGGGGCGATCTTGACGTTCGGCTCCAAGCGGCGGGAGATATCCGGCGGCGAGCCGCGCACGACCAACAACCGGATGGAGCTAACTGCGGCGATTCGCTCGCTGGCGGTGCTCACCGAGCCGTGCGAAGTCACGTTGACCACGGATTCGCAGTACCTCCGCAAGGGCGTCACCGAGTGGATGGACAACTGGAAGAAACGCCGTTGGCAGACCGCGTCGAAGCAGCCCGTGAAGAACCAGGACCTCTGGATGGCTCTCGACGAGCTGAATGAGCGGCATACGATTCAGTGGGAGTGGGTGAAGGGACACGCGAGTCACCCTGAGAACGAGCGCGCAGACGCTCTTGCGGTGCAGGCGGTCCGGGCCGCGAGGGGCGGGTAGTACCTGGTAGTACAAGAAAGCGTCTCGATCAGACTGCCTCGCGAGGTACCTTCGTTGTCATTCTGAGTGCAGCGCAGAATCTCTCTGGTCGTCGAACGACTGGAGATTCCTCACTTCGTTCGGAATGACGGCGTCCTGACGCGGTGCGAGGATCGCTGACATGCCTGGCGCCGGATTGATCCGGTCCATGCAGAGCAGCGCGGGCAATTACCAGCGCCGTCGGAGGCTGTGATGCGTCCCAACATTGTCTACATCCTCGCCGACGACATGGGCTACGGCGATTTCAGCGCCTTCAACGGCGGCGTATCCAGCACACCGACGCTCGACGCGCTCATGTCCGAAGGCGTGGTGCTGAGCCACAACTACACCGCCTCGCCCGTATGCAACCCATCGCGCGCGGCAATCCTCACCGGACGCTATTCGCATCGCACCGGCAGCATCGATACGCTTGACTGGCGGGGGCTCGATCGTCTGGCTCTGCGCGAGCAGACACTCGCCGACTGCCTCAAGTGCGAGGGGTACGCCACCGGGCTGTTCGGAAAGTGGCACCTCGGAGCGTTCGACCCACGTTACCACCCACACGCACGCGGCTTCGACGAAACGGTGTGCTTCCGCGGCGGCTGGCAGGACTACTGGCGCTGGAATCTCGACCGGAACGGCACACCAATGCCGTCGGACGGGCGATACCTCACGGACGTCTTCACCGAGGAAGCGACAGCATTCATCGCACGTCACGCGGCGGAAGCGCAGGCGGGGAACCCGTTCTTCCTGCACGTGACGTACAACGCGCCGCACGCTCCGCTTCAGGCGCCCGACGAAGACATCGCGCCGTTCCGGGAGCATGGCGGATTCACCGAGGCGGTGAGCGCCATCTACGGCATGAACAAGCATATGGATGCCTGCATCGCGGACATCCTGGAAACGCTTCGCAAGCATGGCCTTGAGCAGGATACGATCGTGCTGTTCACGAGCGACAACGGGCCACAGTTCGGAGGCCTGGGCGAAGGTTGCTCCGATCGATTCAACTGCGGTCTGCACGGTGCGAAAGGAAGCACGTACGAGGGTGGAGTGCGAGTACCGATGATCGTCCGCTTCCCAGCGGGTATTTCCGGCGGCAGCGACGTACACGATTTCGTCCACTCCACGGACTGGTTCACGACGCTGCTGGCGGCGGCTGGAGTGGAGCCACCGCGCGACGTGAAGCTCGACGGACGGAACGTGCTGCCGATGCTTCGCGGCGAGACGGGGGTAGTGGAGACGCCCCGCTTCTGGCAGTGGAACCGCTACTCGCCGGTGATCGAATCCGACGCCGCCATGCGCGACGGCGAGTGGAAACTCGTTCGACCCGCTATCGCCGAGACGATGCAGATTCCTCGGTGGGATATCCAGTGGAATCACATGATGCGGTACAACCCGGAACTCATCACGGACATCATCCGGACACCCGACCCGAAGCGCGACGTTCCGCCTCCGTCGCCCGCGGAGCTGTATCACGTGGCAAGCGATCCGCTCGAGGAACACGACGTGGCAGCAGATCATCCAGACCGCGTGCACCGGATGATCTGCGAACTGGAGACATGGTTCGAAGACGTCGAGTCGGACCGCGCGACCATCGACGACGTGTGGTAAGGAGCGGCGCGCCGACCCGTTCGGCGAAGCAACGAGGAGCGCCATCATGAAACCGGAGTATCAACTCGGCATCACGCAGCACATGCTGTTTCCGGACGGCATGGAGGACGCGGCGGCTCACGAGCGATCCCTGGCCGACGCGCTCTCGTGGCCGGAGTTTCCCGTCATGGACCTCTTCTGCATCGGCGACGATGAGCAGATGGCTCGCGAAGCGGCACTCGTCCGAGCGAGCGGAAAACGCGTTGTTTACAACTGCCCGCTCCTCTGCATGATTGGCGGATGCAACCCAAACGCGACGGACCTAGGGACCATAGAGCGTACGCGCGCGGTTGCCACGCGTCACCTGAACGCCGCCGACGCATGCGGCGCGCAGATGATGAACGTCGCCAGCGGCCCGAACGACGCGGACGATCCCACCGCGTGGGGCGGCTGGATCGACTTCCTCGCGTGGTTTGGCGAACGGGCCCGTGCACGCGGAATGCGCGTCGTCATCGAGCCGTTCGACCAGTCCATCGGCAAGAACCTGCTTATCGGCCCGACGACGGACGCGGTCCGGTCGGTCGAGCTCGTCCGCGAACGCGGCATCAAGAACATCGGGCTGATGGTCGACATGGGACACCTGCCGATTATGGGCGAAAAGTTCGAGCACGCGCTGACGGCGTCGCGACCGCATCTGTGGCACGTTCACCTCGGCAGCGCGGTCATGGACGATTCCAGCCATCCGTGGTACGGCGACTGCCACCCGCCTATCGGCATCCCCGAGGGCGTGCATGATCCGTCGCACCTCGTGGCGTTCCTGCGGGAGCTCGTCGCTGTGGGCTACTTCGACTCGCCGGAGCCGACCTTGACACTGGAAATGCGCCCGTATCCGGGAACGGCGGAGCGGGCAAGCGTCGCGAGAGCAGTCGATATGCTGGACTCGGCGTGGGAGGAAATCGATGGCTGAGCTATCACCGGGCACTTGGCCGGCGCCGGGCACTTGGCCGGCGGAGCTGTTCGAACGGGACGACTACACCGTCGTCTCCACCGAGAACGGCATTGACACGATAGCGTTCGATTCGGTACCGAGCGGTGGGGCTGAAACGTCGGTCTTCGCGTACCTCGGCGTCCCCGATGGCGCTGAGCCGGTTCCCGGCATGGTTCTCGTCCACGGCGGCGGCGGGACTGCGTATCGCGAGTGGGTCGAGATGTGGAACGAGCGCGGCTACGCGGCGATCAGCATGGATCTGACCGGCGTCGGCCCGGACGGCGAACGGCATGAACGGTCGGGCCCTCCGCAGGACCATGGTGTCATATTCGATCCCGAGACTCCGTGGCCCGATCTCTGGACCCATCACGCCATCGCGGCGGTGATTCGCTCACACACGATCCTGAGGGGCCTCGCGGGAGTCGACACGGAGCGCATCGGCGTGACGGGTATCAGTTGGGGCGGCTACCTCACGTGCATCACTGCCGGCGCGGACGACCGGTTCGGCTGTGCGATTCCTGTCTACGGCTGCGGATACCTCGCCGAGAGCAGCGCCGACGTGTGGATGGAGGCCCTCGCCGCGATGTCGCCGGAACAACTTGAGCGCTGGAACGCATTGTGCGACCCGTCGTCGTACCTGCCGAACGCGCGGACGCCGATGCTGTTCCTGAACGGCACGAACGACCTGTATGCCCTCGACAGCCACGCGAGGTGCACTCGGCTGCCGCGCGGACAAGTATCGCTGTGCGTCCGGCACGAAATGCCGCACAGTCATACGGACGGATGGGCGCCCGAGGAAATCGCGCGGTTCGCGGACCAGCATTTCCGAGGCGCGACTCCGCTCCCTCGACTCGGCGGGATCGATATCGACGGCAACGTCGCCCGCGCGAACGCGTCGGGAGGCACTCCGCCGTACGCGGGTCGACTGCTCTACACCAGCGATTCCGGGAAATGGATGGAACGGACGTGGCACGACGTGGCCGCCGATGTCGTGGACGGCGCGGTCGTCGCGACGGTGCCGGATGACGCAGCGGTGTTCTACCTCGCGGTGGAGGACGCCGACGGGATGTACGCGAGCGCGTTTCAGATCGAAAGATAGGCGACTGCGGGCTCATTCGAAGCCCAGCGGCAAAAGCCGACGGCTACGTTTGCGAAGTCGGCTGAAGCCGACTGTCTCACGCAGCCGTCGGCGTGTACGTGAATGTCCGCTCCGCGCCCGAGGCGTGAAGGTTCCCTCGCCTCGCTCCGAATGTCGGCGCGATGGGCGCAAGTGGGCCCACGGTTGGCCCAGCATCAGACCGTTGGAGGGTCATCGATCCTTCTCCCGCAGGCGGGAGAGGGTGGCACGAGCGGCGAACACGTGTGTTCGTAGCGAGTGACGAGTGAGGGCGGTGAACTGGCGCGCAGCGCCAGTTCCTCAGGGAGCTCGCGGTGCGAACTCCCCCTGCGGTGGGGCGTGGGAGATTCCTCGCTGCGCTCAGAATGACCGCGCGCCGGGGTAAGCGGGCCCTGCTTCCTTCTGCGTCCTTCGCGTCTTTGCGTAAGGCAGTTCCGCCTGCCAGCACGAAGCGACCATCCGCCGCCATCCCGCTTCCACCCTCCAGCGACGCGACGTACCTTCGCCGTTCCAGAGATGACAATCGGAAAGGATCTCCCCCATGGATAACTCGCTCTCTCAAGACGTACAGCTTCAGTTCATGCGACCCGCTCAGCTTGAGGCCGCCGGACGGGCGTTCCCGGTCGTGTACGTGCCGTTCGGGCCGGTGGAGTGGCACGGGCTGCACCTCCCACTCGGCAACGACACGCTCAAAGCGCACGCGGTGCTCGTGAAGACGGCGGAACGTCACGGTGGCGTCGTATATCCGCCGGTGTATTTCCACAACGACTTCGACCAGGAACACATGGTCCCGATGCTGACGGAACTCTTCACGCGGCTCAGGAAGACCGGCTTCCGCGTCATCATCGGGGTGTCGGGACACAACGTGCAGGACATGCCGGCGATGATCAACGCGGCGCTGGAGCCGGTGCTGCAGGACGGCGAGCTGGCGGGCGTCGGAAGCTGGGAGATGACGTACTCTCAAGGCGAGGAATCCAATTCCGACCACGCGGCGAAGTGGGAAACGTCGAACATGATGTTCATGTACCCCGATCGCGTGGATATCTCCACGCTTGGCGACGAGGAGTTCCCGCTGGACATGTCGCACCCGATGGGCATCGGCGGACTCGATCCGCGCGTGCATGCATCGGCTGAGGTGGGGCGACGCAACATCGAACTGTGCGCGGACTCCCTCGGAGCCAAGGCCCGCGAGCTGCTCGAATCATTGCCGCCGGAGAAGCGGGAGTTCAACATCGAAGCGATCAAGCCGGGCGTCTGGTGGATGGTGTAACGCCCGTCGCGGTGATTGGCGACGGCTCGCGGGTCATGTCGACTGCTTCTGGCCGGACATCGCAAGCAGCTTCCCGCATCGGTGCGCCCGCCGACTAGAGTCGCGGGCTGCAGAGGCAAAGCCGTCTGAGGACGACTCACGCCTTGAGCAGGCGCTGGGCTGTGCCGCACGGGAGCCGTGGTGCACCGATCAGCCGACGATCCCTCGCTCGCTTGCGGGAGAGGGTGCCGAGCGCGAGGAGCGAAGCTCGCAGCCGAGGCGGGTGAGGGCCGCAACCGATAGCCTCGCTCGATCGAATTCAGAGCATCCCGTCCACGACCATGAATGCAGCGAAGGAGTGACCATGAGCGCATCCGACTCCCGCGTTCGCCCGCTGGCGGACGAATACGTGACCCTCTATGAGTCGCCCGACGCGGAGAAACTCTGGTGCTACAGTCCGGGGATCTGCCTCACCGAGCGCGCAAGCGCGCGCAGGCTCGTCGCCACGATAGACTTGAGCGGCCCCGGTTCCAACGAGCTGCTCGACGAACCGAGGTGGATGCGGGGCGACCGCGCGTGGCAGGGCCGCGTCTTCACCTCCGACGACCACGGCGCCACGTGGACCCATCGCGCGGATTTCCCGTTCATGCACGCGCGACCGTTCGTGGCGGGCGACAGCGTCTACGTGCTCGGCCAGGCGAACGACTTGACGATCATCTGGTCCGACGACGCGGGCGAGAGCTGGTCTGACCCGGTGAAGCTCACCGAGGGTGAGATATGGCATCAGGCGCCGTGCAACGTCTGGTACGCGCACGGATGCGTGTACCTCGTCATGGAAAAGCGCGTCCACCACCGCGTGCCCGGCTGGAACGTGAGCGAGTTCGCGCAGGTGCTGATGCGGGGCCGGCTCGACGCCGATCTGACCAGGCGCGAGAACTGGACGTTCGCCTCGGAGCTGGCATTCATCGACGCGCTGCCTGGGCCTCCGAACGACCCCGCCATCGACATGTTCGGCGTGCCGTTCTACCCGAACCCGTATCCCGACGCACATAGCGCTGGAGGCGAAACCGGTCCGCAATCCTGGCCCATCGGCTGGCTTGAGACGAACGTTGTGCAGATCACAGATCCGGATCACATCTGGCACGACCCGACCGGCAGGACGTTCCACCTCTGGGCGCGAGCGCACACCGGCGGGACGGGCTACGCGACGATCACGAAGGTCGTCGAACGCGGCGACGAGCCCGGCACCGGCCCGATGGAAACCATGCTGGAGACGGTCCCGGGCGGCCAGCGCATATTGTACACGCCGTGCCCAGGCGGGCAGATGAAGTTCCACGCGCTGTACGACGACGCAACGCGACTGTACTGGCTACTCAGCACGCAGGCGCGGGACAGCATGGTCCGCCCGGATCGCATACCGAGCGGTCGCTACAACTTGCCGAACAACGAGCGGCGTCGGCTGCAGCTTCACTTCTCGAAGAACATGATCGACTGGTGCTTCGCCGGGCTCGTGGCGGCTGGACCGGTGGAGCAGGGCTCACGTCATTACGCGAGCATGGTGATCGACGGCGACGACCTTCACGTGCTCTCGCGCTCCGGCGACGAACGCGCCCACGACGCACACAATGGGAACATCATCACGTTCCACACGATTCGGGGTTTCCGAGCACTGGTCTACTGACAGCAGGGAGTGCGAGAGCACTCCCTGAACGCTCGCGAGCATCGCGAGCGTTCGCAGACCCCATTTGCCCGTACGGCATCAATCGGTACCCTTTTCCTTCCGCACGATTCGTTGCGCCGCCGATATACGCGGCGTCTCCCGTAGGCTCAAGTCAGGCAAACAGTCCTGCGTAACACAGGTGTGTCTATGATTATCCGCGGCTTCGACCTCTCCATTGTACTCGTCTACTTTCTCGGCGTCACCGCCATTGGCATCTACTGGGCTAGACGCAACAAGAGCACCGACGAGTATTTCCTCGGCAACCGTTCTTTCAGCGCATGGGTCATCGGTCTGTCGATGATCGGCACGTCCATCAGCGCGGTGACGTTCCTCGCGTTTCCTGGTGATACGTACAAGACTGCGTGGCTACGCATCATCTCGAATGTGGGAATCATCGCGGGAACTGTCGCTGCGGCGTATCTCTACATCCCGTTCTTCCGGGGCGCCAAGGCAACGACCGCCTATCAATTCATCGAGGGACGTTGGGGCCACGGCGTGCGCGGCTATGCCGCGGTCAGCTTTCTGCCGGGACAGCTTCTGCGCCTGGCGACGATCCTGTACCTCCTCTCGCAACTCGTTCACACGCTCACCGGCACTCCCCTGTGGATCGCAGTCATCGGCGCGGGCATCTTCGTGTCGTTCTACACGGTCGTCGGAGGGATAGAGGCGGTTATCTGGACCGACGTCGTGCAGACCGCGATTCTGCTGCTGGGCGGGATCATGATCCTGACGGTGATCGTCCTAGCGTTACCCGGCGGTCTGTGGCAGATCTTCGAGGTAGCGCTGGCAGACGGTAAACTGAGCTTCACTGAATGGGTCTTCGGTGGCGGAGGCGCAGCACCTATGAAGTCGGCCGCGCTGGCCGCGGCGGCAGATGGCCTGGGGAATCTGACGCACGCTTCGTTCATCGTCGGAGCGGACACCGTCGGCCAGCTGAGCAGGGCTTCGTGGTGGCTCGACGCGGGCACGCGGATGCAGCTTGAGGCGGCCTCGCTGGTAATGGGAGCGGATTCGCTCGGCGCCATAAGGACGGCTTCGTTCATCGTCGGACCGGACAGCATCGGCCATCTTGCTCCGACATTGATGCAAGTTGGACCGGACACCCTCAGCGGGCTAGCGCCCGCAACGCTCGCGGCAGCCGGCGATAGCCTGTGCCAGATGAGTACCGCAGGATGGCAATTCGCCACGATGCCGCTGAAATCATCGGCACTCGCGCTTGGAGCGGACACGGTAAGGGCGGCCGGTTCCGCATTACTGATCGGAGCAAACAGTCTCGGGCAGATCAAATCGGCATCGGTTCTCATCGGCGTCGATGGTCTGAGCAAAGTCGATCTGACGGGACTAACCTACACCGTCAGCTCGATGAAGTCGGCGTCGATGATGGTGGGTCCCGACGTCTTCGGTCATGGGCGACCCGCTTCGTGGGCATTCACGGTGAGTGACAAGACCGCGCTGATGATGCTGCTGACCGGAATTCTCGGCTGGATCGACCAACTCGCCGCAAATCAGAACGTGGTACAGCGCTACTGCGCGGCGAAGAGCACGAAAGAGGCCCGCAAGGCTACGTGGATCACGTGCTGGATGAGCGTCCCAATATGGGGGTATTTCGCGTTCATCGGCACAGCGATCTACGTCTTCTTCAAGGTGTTCCCGGACGGCACGGCGTATGACATCCTCATGGGTCTCAACAACGCCAAGGCCGAGCAGATACTGCCTTACTTCGCGCTGCACTACCTCCCCATCGGCATTGCGGGGCTTGTTGTCGCGGCGGCGCTCGCGGCTGCGATGTCGAGTCTCGACTCGAGTATCAACGCCATATCTACCGTCACTATCACGGATATCTACAAGCCGTACATCGTCAAAGGCCGGGACGACAAGCATTATCTCCTGGTCGCCAAATGGCTGGCGGTGATCGCGTCGGTGATAATGATCGGCGTCGCACTCATCCTCGTGTGGACGCCGACGAAGACGTTGCAGGACACTCTGATTATCATCGGTAATTTCCTCGGCGGCGGAATCATGGTGATCTTCATGTTCGGCCTGTTCACCAAGATCGGTGACGCCAAAGGCTTGTACTTGGGGCTGGCAGGACTCTACGTGTACAAGCTCTGGGTGTTCCTGTGCAACATCGATGTGCTGCCGGCGACGATGCGTCCGCCGGTGGACAACTACTTCATCGGTATTACCGGCGAGCTGCTTTGTGCAGCGATCATGATCGCGGCGTGGTACATCTTCAAGCACAAAGACCGCGACATCACCGGATTCACACTCCGCACGGCACCGTGGGTCTGGAGAAATCAGGAAGAACTGAACGACGAGGAACTCGCCGAGATCGAGGCAGCTCGTCTTGAGGCACTCGAAGCGGCGAGAAAGGATGCCGAGGAGCGCAGCATCGGCTGATCTTCGCATTCAGACGCAGTGATCTACAGGCCCGGTGGTTCGCACGAATCGCCGGGCCTGATCGTTCCGCAGAGACGGAATCTCCCACCGTCGCCTGTCTCGCTCGTACGTACCGGGATTGCCCCACAGCCCGACATGAAGTAGTCCATAGACATGGACAGAACGAATGAAGCTGCTCTCCTGATACCCGGTGAGCCGATAACGGTTGGGACCCTCGACCGGCGCGGCCCGGTGAGCATCGCGCTCTGGAACATCGTCGTCGGCGCGACAGACTGCGGCGACCTGTTCGTCGTCGCCGGGCCACACAGCCCCCGACGCGGCCTGTTCGTGCTCTCGCGGACCGACACGACGCCCGACGGCGTCCCGGTTTTCGCGCCGGCGGAGTTCGTCGACACACCGTTCGGCGAGGATGGGCCGCAGGTCGTCGGCCAGCACCCCGATGGCGGTGTGTACGCGCTGCGGCTCGTTGGTGGCGAACTCCACGTAGCGCCGTACGACCCCGAGCAGCGAGTGTTCGAGCGTCCGACGCAACCTCCCGTCACGATTCCGAGCCTTCCCGAGCGGTCGACGCTCGTTGGCGCGAGATTCGCCGCCGACGGTGCGCTTCAGCTCTACCTCAGCGTCTCGGATAAGGCCAGCTATCGCCCTCCGGAGGGACCCAACGGCCGCGACCCCGACTACCGGCCGTACGACGGCGCGGGGATCTGGACGGGCGAACTCCCGTACGCCAGTCTGTGGACGGTGCCCGTGCCTGAAGTCGCGAGCGGTCAGGTGGGTGAGGCCAGGCAGCTTTCGGAAGGCGATCGCGAGACTGTCTCTTCATTCGTTCTCGCGACGCACGTCGATCTCGGGGGCGATGGGAGTGGAGTGGTCGCCGCCGGGCGCGCCGGCAGTTTGCTCTTCTACCCCGACTCGGACGATCCGGCGCCACGCCGTTCGGTCAACGACAAGGCAGGCATCGTCGTCCGAACGCGGGCCATACTCGCGGGCGGAACGGCGTATCCGACGCACGACGGCCGCTGGTCCGACATCATCACCGGCGCGGAGGGGGCGCTTCAGCACTATCGATTCACCGGTCAGCCGCGCGGCGACAACCCCGCATATGAAGCCCCAGCGCCCATCCTCGTCGAGCGGGCGGAGCTCCACACCGGGTCGCTGCCGGTTCTGACGGCGGTCGACTGGGACGGCGACGGGGCGCTCGACATTGTAGCGGGCAACTCGGAGGGGCGCATTCTGTTTCTTCGGAACACGGGGACGAATCACTCGCCACAATTCGAGAACGGCGTGCCGCTTACCGTCGGCGATGGACGCGAGATACACGTCCAGGCGGGATATCGCGGCAGCATCCAGGGGCCGATGGAGTCGCGGTGGGGATATGTCTGCCCCACCGTCGTGGACTGGGACGGCGACGGCCTGCCGGACATCGTCATGGGCGACATCACCGGAGTGTATACAGTGTATCTCAACCGGGGCACACGCACTACGCCTGAACTTGAGTCTCCAAGAGTGCTCCACTGCGACGGCCTGCCGGTACACGGAACGTGGCGGGTTCAGCCCGGCATCGGAATGCTCAACGATCCGGCGGGTGGGACCCGCATGGCATTCGTCGCGCTTGACGATGACGACGAGTTCCACTTGTACCGGCAGATCGACGTCGAGAACGTCGAGGACGCCGGCAAGCTGCACCTCACTGACGGTTCGCCCATCGGCGCCAACTTCCTCCACGCGGGCGGCACCGGGCGGTCGAAGATCGTGCTGACAGACTGGGATCGCGACGGACGAACGGACCTCCTCGTTGGAACGCCGCGACACGGTTCCGTACCCGACCACGAGAACGGCCTGCCGCAGTCCGAGGGCCTGCCAGGCTCCGCCGTGCTGTTCCTGCGCAACGTCGGGACGGATGGCGAGCCGGTGTTCGAGCGGCCGCGTCTCATGCGTTTCCGTGGTGAGCCCATCTACCTCGGTCAGCACGCGTGCAGCCCCGCGGTGTGGGATATCGAGAGTGAGGGCGGACCCGACATCATCGTCGGCAACGAACTGGGTCGCATCAGATGGTATCCACGCAAGGAGCTTTCATGGTAGATACGCCGGAACAGGTCGCGCTTGTCACGGGCGCGGGACGGGGCATCGGCCGGGCATCCGCGCTTTCGCTGGCTGACGCTGGATTCACGATCGTGCTCACCGCGCGAACCGCGGCGCAGATTGACGAGGCGGCGGCGGAGATCGCCGCGTCGGGCGGCACGGGGGTCGCGATTCCCGGAGACATCACGGACGGCGCGTTCGTCGAGCGGCTGTTCGCGACGATTCGAGATCGATTCGGGCGTCTCGACGTGCTCGTGAACAACGCCGGCGCGGGACATTTCGGCTCCGCGTTCGACCTGGACGTTGCCGACTTCCGCGCCGACCTGGAACTCAACGTCGTCGCCGCGTTCGCGTGCGCGCAGCAGGCGATCAGGATCATGCGCGATACTGGCAACCGCGGCAAGGTGATCAACGTCGGATCGGTGCGCTCCCACTGGACCGAGGGCGGCGACGCGGGCGCCTACAACGCGAGCAAATACGCGCTCCGGGGAATGACCGAATCCATCGCGCGGGAGCTGCACGGCAGCGGCAGCGGAATCGCGGTCGGGCTGATCTGCCCGGGAATCGTCGACACGCCGCTGACGAACCCCGATGGCGAGCCGCGACCCGACTGGCTCGTGCCCGAGGACATAGCTCGGGCGGTTGTCCACGCGGCCACTGCGCCCGAGGGCGTGAATGTGTTCGATACGATCGTGATCCCGCTCTCGCAGCGACCCTGGTGATTGGAGAAACATTGTGGCTGAAGACATGAAGATCGTCGTCACCGGCGCAAGCGGGCATCTGGGAAGCAACCTCATACCGCAACTCGTCAAGGCGGGCTATGCGGTGCATGGCATAGACCGGGTCGCCGTGACCGGCGACAGCGCCGGCCACGCTCGGATCGAGTTCACCGCGGCGGATCTGACGGATCGCGCGAAGCTCGACGCAGCCCTTGCCGGCGCGGACCTCGTCGTACACTGCGCATCGATCCATCCGTGGAGGCCCTACCCGGACGAGGAGTATTTCGACGCCAACGAGAAAGGGACGTGGGCTCTCTACCGAGGCTGCGTCGATGCCGGTATCGAGCGCGTTGTGCTTACGAGCAGCGTCGCGGCGGTTGGATATGGCATGGGAACGGCGGATAGCTGGCCGCTCGGCGAGGAGTACGCGGGGCTGCCGCTGGACCTCTACAGCCTGACGAAGCAAACGCAGGAGACCATCGCGCGGCAGTTCCAAGCGGTTCACGGCGTCCGGACCATCGCGCTGCGCCCACCGGCGTTCATGCCGCTTGGCGAGGCTCAGACGGGGCACATGCTGCTGGGAGTTTACGCACTCGTCGACGACATCGTGGCCGCCCACGTCGCCGCGGTGGAGACGATACTCGGGAAGCGCGAGACGCCGCGTTTGCTTGAGCCGTTCGAGGCGTTCTACACGACAAACCAGCACCCGTACGTCGACGACGACGTCGCGCTGATGGACGGGGAGTCGGTCACGGTCGAACTCGCCGCAAAGTACTGGCCGGAAGCGGCTGCATGGCTCAGAGAGACCGGCTTCGCCGGCGCGTGGTCCCCGGCGGTGTACGACAACGCGAAGGCGCGAGACATGCTCGGCTGGCAGGCGCGCATGGACTTCAGCGCGTGGTTCGCGCGGCACATCGCCTCGAAGGTAGAATCCGCATGACCGAACCTGTCCACGAACTGGCCGCATCGCTGCCATGCGACGCGTCGTACTTCGCCATTGAGGGCGCGCCCGCGTTCGTGTTCATGCCACGTGAGGCATCGCGAACGCCGACGCCGTGGGTGTGGTACGCGCCGACTTTCATCGGCGGAAACCCGCGCGATCACAACGGGTGGTATTTCCAGCGCTTTCTCGACGCGGGAATGGCCGTGGCGGGTGTCGAGGTCGGCGAGTCATACGGTAACCCCGCCGGGCGCGCGCTATTCACGGCGCTGTACAAGCATCTGACAGTCGAGCGCAACACCGGAGCGCCCGGTCTCTCAAAACGTCCGGTGCTCCACCCACAGAGCCGGGGCGGCCTGATGCTCTACAACTGGGCCGCGGAACATCCCGACTGTGTCGCGGCGGTAGTGGGCATCTATACGGTGTGCGACATGCGTAGCTACCCCGGCCTCGAGAACGCGGCGCCGGCGTACGACATGACGGCTGATGAACTCGCTTCCGTTCTCGTGGAGCACAACCCGGTGGACAAGCTCGCGCCGTTGGCCGCGTGGACGGTGCCGATCTTGCACATCCACGGCGATTCGGATACCGCGGTGCCCATCGAGGAGAACTCCGGCGCGCTTCAGACGCGGTACCGAGCGCTCGGCGGGCACATGGAACTCATCGTCGTGCCCGGCCTCGGCCACGAGGCGCATGCGGCGTACTTCGAGAATGAAGAGGTGGCGGAGTTCACGATCCGGCACGGCTGCGCGGGACGGTAGCCGGCGCGAGATGGCGCCGATATCCACCTGAAGTAGCCCACAGGAGTTTGCCATGCGCGCCATCATGGTCATGTTCGATTCCCTCAACCGGAGGATGCTCGAACCTTACGGGTGCGACTGGGTACACACGCCGAATTTCGCACGTCTCGCCGACCGCACGGTGACGTTCGATCGCGCATACGTCGGGTCGATGGCTTGCATGCCCGCGCGGCGCGAACTCCACACGGGGCGGTACAACTTCCTGCACCGAAGCTGGGGGCCGCTCGAGCCGTTCGACGACTCCATGCCGCTGCTGCTCCGCGACGCGGGCGTCTACACACACCTCGTGAGCGACCATTACCACTACTGGGAGGAGGGCGGCTCGAACTATCACACGAAGTACCAGACGTGGAACTGCATCCGCGGACAGGAAGGCGATCCGTGGATCGGGCAGGTGGCCGACCCTGAGATACCGCCGGTGTTGCGCGATCTGGGCGGCGGACTCTGGTGGCAGGACTGGATCAATCGTCCGCACATGCCGACGGTGGAGCGCCAGCCCCAGCACAAGACCATGTCCGGTGGGATGGACTTCATCCGCCGCAACGCCGACCAGGACAACTGGTTTCTCCAGATCGAAACGTTCGACCCGCACGAACCTTACTTCACCCATGAGAAATACAAGGACCTCTACCCGCACGCATACGACGGGGACCACTTCGATTGGCCACGGTACGCCGAGGTGACAGAGACGCCGGAAGAGATTCAGCACCTCCGTTACCAGAGCGCGGCGCTGCACAGCATGTGCGACGACTACCTCGGCAGAGTGCTCGATCTCATGGATGAACTCGACCTGTGGGAAGACACGATGCTCATCGTGAACACGGATCACGGCTTCCTGCTCGGAGAGCACGACTGGTGGGCGAAGTGCGCAATGCCGTTCTACGAGGAGATCGCACACACACCGCTCTTCATCTGGGACCCGAGGTCGGGAAAGAGCGGCGAGCGGCGCGATTCGCTCGTGCAAACGATCGACCTGCCTGCGACGGTGCTCGAGTTCTTCAACGTGGATGTGCCAGCCGACATGGAAGGACGCCCGCTGCGGGAGACTGTCGCCACGGACGCACATGCGCGGGACGCGGGCCTCTTCGGCATGCACGGGGCACAGGTGAACGTCACCGACGGACGTTGGGTGTACATGCGCGCGCCGGCGGGACCGAATGTGCCGCTCTACAACTACACCGTCATGCCGGCGCACATGCATCGCGCGTTCACGTCCGAGGAGATGCGCACCGCCACACTCGCGGAGCCGTTCACGTTCACGAAGGGATCGCCGACGCTGCGAATCGACGCATCCGGACCCGCGTACGGCCGCATTCAGGGCGAGGTTGGGAAGACGCTCCTGTTCGACGTCGACAACGACCCGGAGCAGCTACATCCCGTCGAGGACGCGGAGGTCGAGCAACGAATGCTCGGGCATCTCGATCTGCTCATGACCGAAAACGACGCGCCGGTGGAGCAGTGGGAGCGACTGGGGATGTGAGGATCCCGACCGCCGAACCGGTCTGCTGAGCCGCCGAATCGTCGCGACAGAGCGCGGAGATGCGTCGGCATCTCCGTAACGAGCCCGAACGCGGTGAGGGCTCGCCGGCGCTCGCCCGACCGCTCCTCATCGTGCACCCCCATAGGCTCCCGCGACTCTCCGCCATACATTGTCCAGACGGCAGATTACCGGATACCGAGAACCGAGAGACCCCCGACAGGAGCCCGCCATGCGCGCTATCATGGTCATGTTCGATTCCCTCAACCGGAGGATGCTCGAACCTTACGGGTGCGACTGGGTACACACGCCGAACTTCTCGCGTCTTTCCGAGCGCTCGGTAACGTTCGATCGCGCGTACGTCGGCTCGATGCCGTGCATGCCCGCGCGACGCGAACTCCACACTGGGCGATACAACTTCCTGCACCGTAGCTGGGGGCCGATGGAGCCGTTCGACGACTCCATGCCGTGGCTGCTTCAGGAGGCTGGCGTCCACACGCACCTGGCGAGCGACCACTACCACTACTGGGAAGAGGGCGGCTCGACGTATCACACGAAGTTCAAGACGTGGCAGTGCTTCCGAGGCCACGAGGGAGACCCGTGGATCGGACAGGTGAAGGACCCGGAGATCCCGCCGAGCGTCACTGACCGCGACGATTTCCACTGGCGGCAGGACTGGATCAACCGCGCGCAGATGCCCGCAGTCGAGCAGCATCCGCAGCATAAGACCATGTCCGCCGGGATGGAGTTCATGCGCCGCAACGCCGACCAGGACAACTGGTTCCTGCAGATCGAGACGTTCGCACCGCACGAACCGTATTTCACGCACGAGCAGTACAAGAAGCTGTACCCCCACGACTACAAGGGAAAGCACCTGGACTGGCCGGGGTACGGCCGCGGACGGTACACCGACGAGGAAGCGGAGCATCTCCGGTACGAAAGCGCGGCCTACCACAGCATGTGCGACGACTACATGGGCAAGGTGCTCGACCTCATGGACGAACTCGACCTGTGGGACGATACACTGCTCATCGTGAACACCGACCACGGCTTCCTGCTCGGCGAGCACGACTACTGGGCGAAGTGCTCGATGCCGTTCTACAACGAGATCGCGAACATGCCGCTCTTCATCTGGGACCCGAGGTCCAAGCAGCGCGGCGAGCACCGTCAGTCGCTGGCGCAGACCATCGATCTGCCGGCAACGCTGCTGGAGTACTTCGACGTGCCGTTGCCGCGGGACATGGCGGGACGTCCGCTGCGCGAGACAATCGCCACGGACGCCATGACGCGTGAGGCCGGTCTCTACGGCATGCACGGCGCGCAGGTGAATGTCACCGACGGCCGCTGGGTGTACATGCGGGCTCCGGCCGGAGAGAACGCGCCGCTGTTCAACTACACGGTCATGCCGACGCACATGCGCCGTCCGTTCACCGTCGAGGAGATGCAGACGGCGACGCTCGCCGAGCCGATGCCCTTCACGAAGGGCTCGCCGACGCTGCGGATCGACGCGTCCGGCCCGGCGCACGGGCGCATACAGGGCGAAGTCGGTCAGACGCTGCTGTTCGACCTCGACAACGACCCCGAGCAGATGCACCCGGTCGAGGACGCGGAGGTCGAGCGGCGGATGCTCGGGCACCTCGACCGCCTCATGATGGAGAACGACGCCCCCACCGAGCAGTGGGAGCGGCTGGGGCTGTAGGAGGAGCGGAGGGCGAGGCTCACCCGAGGGGAAGATGGATGGCCCGGCATCGCTCCCCCTTCCGCTCTGTCAGCGCTCCGCGCCTCCAGAGCACCGTCCCCCGGCGGGGGAAGGAAGAGCGCGACGCGATTCGTAGCGGTCGGGTTGCTGTGACATCACGGTCTTGCCCCCTTCGGGGGAAAGATGTCGGCGCAGCCGACAGATAGGGGGCGATGTGCGAGCGTTGGCCAGACGGTCGCCACTCCAAGCACGAGTGCATTGAAGACCCACCCAGAAGGTGAGACATGACTGACACCATCACATACACACGCAGCGTACCCGTACGATACGAGGCCGACGTCGCCGTGCTCGGCGGCGGCATCGCGGGAGTGTCCGCCGCAGTGGCGGCCGCCCAGTCGGGCGCATCGACGATTCTCGTCGAGCGGTTCGCGGTAGCGGGCGGCGTCCTGACGACAGGTGGCGTGGCGAACTTCTGCGGCGAGACAGCACGGCAGGGACAGGTATTCGACGAGGTAATAGCCGGCCTTGAGGCGTTCGGCGCGGTCAGGGACTACGCGCCCTACGAGGAGCGCTCAACCCGCGTTTTCGACCACGAGATCCTGGCGGTGGTGCTACAGGAGCTGCTGTTGCGGCACGGCGTTAAGCTGCTCCTCCACACGCGGTTCGTCGACGTGCTGGAGCGCGACGGCCGGATCGCTGAGTGCGTCGTCTGCGGCCAGTCGGGACCCGAGGCGCTGCGGGCGAAGCAGTTCATCGACTGTACCGGCGAGGGCCAACTCGCGCGCCAAGCGGGCTTCGCGACGGTGAAGGGGCGTCCCGAGGACGAGATGCAGCTTCCGATGTCGCTCATGTTCTTCGTGCGCGAGTCGGAGGATGCGGTCGAGCCGCAGGTGCCGGAGGGCTGGTTCGAGGCGATCCGCGACGAGGCGGACCTCCCGATGGTGAGCGTCTGGCCGGCGGTTCCGGGCGAGTCGGCGCTGAAGGTGAAGATCCCGATGTTCGACTCCACGGACACGGAGCGGATGACCGACGCGGAAATCCGCGCGCGACGGCGCATGATGGAAGTGCTCGACTACTACCAGCGCGTCGAGGGGAAGCCGTGGCAACTCGGCCACTGCTCCCCGATCATCGGAATCCGCGAGGGGCAGCGCATCGTCGGCGACTACGTGCTGACGGTGGAGGACCTCCGGGCGGGGCGGGCGTTCGACGACGGTGTCGCACTGGGGACATTCTACCTCGACGGCCACAAGCCCGACGACGACAAGCGCACGTACATTCTGCCGCGGACGGAAGGCGTACCCGGTCACAAGAGCGAGCTTGCCGTGCCGCCTTACCAGATACCGCTCCGCTCGCTCATCGCGCGCGACGGTCGTAACGTCCTCATGGCGGGGCGCTGCATGTCAGCGGATCAGCTCGCGCTTTCCAGCGCCCGCGTCGCGACGAGCGGCTCCATGATGGGGCAAGCGGCGGGTATCACGGCGGCCATGGCGGCGACGGGCGGATGCGATCCGCGCGATCTCGATCCGGCCGACGTTCGACGTGAAGTCCTGGCGCGAGGCGCCGGGCTCGACGTATAGATACATCCGGCGTTCATCGCTGACGAATGAAGGAGACCACAATGAAGAACGCGTTCTACGGCGTCGATAATCCTTACCAGCCGAACTGGGAGGGCCTCGTCGACGCGATGATGAAGAATGAGACGCCTGATCGCGTGTACCACATCGAGCTGTTCCTGGACGCCGAGATTCAGAATGCGATCGCCGAGCGATTCGGGCTGAACGACGGCCTCGACCCGGCGGACGAGTGGTTCGAGACAAAATCGTACCTCGCCGTGCAGCGCTTCCTCGGCTTCGACTACGCGCGGACCCGGTCCGGCAGGCTGAACGTCCCGTTCCATGGAAAGACCGTTGCCGATACCGCGGAGCTGGGCCGCGAAGGTGGTCGCAACTATCAGGACGAGCACACCGGCCCGATCACGAACTGGGACGAGTTCGAGCAGTACCCGTGGCCGGACCCTGTCCCGGAGGAGAGTTCGTCGCTTCTGGAGTGGTATGAGGAGAACCTGCCCGACGACATGTGCGTCGTCGCCAGCGGTACGGGACACTACTGCGAGTTCCTCTCGTGGCTCATGGGCTACGAGACGCTCTGCTTCGCGCTTCACGACGACCGCAAGCTCGTGGCCGCCATCGCCGAGAAGCTCGTCGAGTACCATCGGAAGCAGGTCGAGCACTTCCTGCAGTTCGACAAGGTCAAGGTGATCTGGGGCTCCGACGACATGGGCTTCCGTAGCGGCACGCTGATTTCGCCGGACGACATGCGCGAGTTCGTGCTGCCGGGCCACAAGCTCCTCGCGCAGATGGCCCACGACGCGGGCAGGCCATATCTGCTGCACTCGTGCGGCAAGCTCGATGAGATATTCGACGACCTCGTGGACGACGTGAAGATCGATGCGAAGCACAGCTTCGAGGACACAATCGAAGACGTCCGCGAGTTGAAGTTTACGCTCGGGCGGAAGATCGCACTCCTTGGCGGCGTCGACCTGGACTTCCTCTGCCGGGCCGACGAGGAAGCGATCCGGCAGCGCGTCCGCGACACGCTCGACGTGTGTCAGCCGGGCGGACGATATTGCCTGGGAACGGGCAACAGCGTCACGAACTACATCCCGATCGACAACTACCTCGCGATGCTGGACGAAGGCCTGCGGTACGGATCGTGAGGAGAGGAGCACGCAGATGAGTAACATCGGAATCGTCGAAACACACATCCACCTCTGGGACTTGAACCATCTGCGGTACACGTGGCTCGACGAAAACGAGGTCCTAAATCGCGATTTCCTTCCGGCGGATTTCCAGGAGGCAGCACGCGATGTGCCTGTTGAGCAGATTGTGTTCGTGCAGGCCGCAGCGCTACCGGAGCAGGCACTCGCCGAGGCGGAGTGGATCACGCAGATCGCCGCGTCCGATGAGCCGCGCATCACGGGCATCGTTGCCGATGCCCCGCTCGAGGATGGCGCCCGGGTCGCGCGCGATCTCGACGCGCTGGCCAAGTTGCCGCTCGT
>CAZEAI010000089.1:0-21652 GCA_964510105.1 uncultured bacterium | reverse complement strand
ATCAGATGGAGATAAAGTACGGGCCGTTCGAGGTGGAGCTGCGTCTGCCCGCCGGATGACGACGCGACGCTGAGCGACCTCGATATCCCACGAATCGCCACGGCGGGAATCATCCACAAGATGCTCAAGCTGCCCGACGGGACCGTGAATATCCTGATCCAGGGCATCTCCCGTGTGGAACTCCAGGAAGTCATCGGGACGGAGCCGTATCCGACGGCGCGAGCCAAGCCTGTCGAGAGCGAACTCGAAGACGGCGTCGAGGCGCAGGCGCTCGCGCGGAATGTCGCGTCGGAGTTCCAGCGGCTGATCTCTCTGGTACCCCAGTTCCCAGACGACTGGCGGGCGATGGTTCAGACGATGAGCCCGCGGCCGGATCACCTGAGCGACTTCGTCGCGTCGAACCTTAGCATCGACGTCGCCGAGAAGCAGGCGCTTCTGGAAACGTTCTCGGTCACCGCTCGGCTGACGAAGCTGACGGAGCTCCTGAACAACGAGCTTCAGGTCGTCGAACTCAGCAATAAGCTCCAGAGCCAGGTGCAATCGGAGATGAACCGCAACCAACGCGAGTTCTACCTCCGCAAGCAGCTCGAGACTATCCGACAGGAGCTTGGCGAGGAAGACGAGCAGACGGTGGAAATCCGCGAACTCCGCCGCAAGATAGACGATGCCGATCTGCAGGGCGAAGCCCGGGGCGCGGCAATGCGGGAACTTGACCGGCTCGGCAAGATGCCACCGGCCGCGGCTGAATACACTGTCGCGCGAACGTATATAGACTGGCTGATTGCGTTGCCGTGGCGCGCCACCACCGAGGACAACCTGAACATTCGTAGCGCGAGAGAGGTGCTTGACGCGGAGCACTACGGGCTGGATCTGATCAAGGACCGCATCATCGAGTATCTCGCCGTGCGCAAGTTGAAGAAGGACATGAAGGGGCCGATCCTCTGTTTCACGGGCCCCCCCGGCGTAGGCAAGACGTCGCTCGGTCAGTCCATCGCGCACGCGCTCGGCCGCGAATTCATCCGCATGAGCCTGGGCGGAATCCGTGACGAGGCAGAGATCCGCGGCCACCGGCGCACCTACGTCGGCGCGCTTCCGGGCAGAATCATCCAGGGCCTCCGTCGCGCGGGAAGCAAGAACCCTCTGTTCATGCTGGACGAGGTAGACAAGATCGGGCAGGATTTCCGCGGCGACCCGTCGAGCGCCCTGCTCGAGGTCCTCGACCCCGAACAGAACGCGGCATTCAGCGACCACTACCTTGAGGTGGACTTCGACCTTTCGCAGGTGATGTTCATCACCACGGCGAATCAGCTCGCACCAGTGCCGCCCCCTCTGCGGGACCGCATGGAGATACTCGAGCTGGCCGGGTACACGGAGGAGGAGAAGCTCCAGATCGCGCTACGCCACATCTTCCCGCGCCAACGGGGCGCGAACGGACTTGCCGACGACCAGATCAGCGTGTCCAGGAAGGCGATGCAGCGCCTGATCTCCGCGTATACGCGCGAGGCGGGCGTACGAAATCTGGAGCGTGAAGTCGGCACCGTCTGCCGGAAGGTGGCGCTCAGGTACGCCGAAGGCGAAGCTGGCCCGTATTCGGTTGGCGTGAGGGATCTGCAGAAACACCTCGGCCCGGCGAAGTTCCAGGCGGAAGTCGCCGAGCGCGCTCTCGAGATCGGGGTCGTAACCGGAATGGCCGCGACGACGGTAGGCGGAGAGATCATCTTCGTCGAGGCGGCAAAGATGCCGGGAAGGGGTCAACTTCAGCTCACCGGCCAGCTTGGCGACGTGATGCGAGAGTCCGCGTTGACCGCGCTGTCCTACCTGCGATCCCACGGCGCGGAATTCGGGCTTCCGGATGCGGTGTTCGAGAAATCCGACGTGCACATCCACGTCCCCGCCGGCGCCACGCCGAAGGAGGGTCCATCCGCGGGAGTCACGCTGGCGACGGCGTTGGTATCGCTCTTCACCGGTCGCCGCGCCCGCAACGACGTGGCCATGACGGGTGAAATCACGCTGCGCGGGCGTGTCATGCCCATCGGCGGCGTGAAGGAGAAGACCCTCGCCGCTCAGCGCGCAGGGATCACCACGGTGATACTGCCCGAACGCAACCGGCGTGATCTGCAGGACGTTCCGGATCCCATTCGCCAGAAGATCGAATTCGTGTTCGTTCAGCACATCGAAGAGGTGCTGTCGGTCGCACTCGAACCCACCGCGGAGGCGGAGCCTCAGGACGAGTCGTAGTCTTCGGCCCGGGCTGGGCGACCGCCGACACCCCTCACCCAGCTGCCGTGTCGGCGCGCCAAGCACATGCGACGCCCCTTCTCCTCGTGCAATGGAACGAGTGAACTGCATCACACCGCTCGCCACTGGAAATCGCGATTTTTCATGATGTTGGGTCGGTCGTTGACGTACCGAGGAGGCTCTGTATCTTTGTGGAGTAGCGGGGGCCCGGCGCTATCGTTGGGGACGGTGTCTGCCGAACAGAGGGGGGTAAGCGTAAGCGCACTAGCGTTAACCGCGTTATGAGGTATTTCTTGGTGCGATCCGTGTCAAACATCGTGACCGCGCTGGCGATTGGCATGCTCTCCACCGCCACCCACGCAGCGCCACCGGCTTCGGTTGAGCTGCTGTCTCCGTACGATACGTATGCCTCCGGCGACGTAATCGAATTGCGCGGACATGGTTTCGCTCCGAGCGATGCCGTACGCTCCGTGACGTTCACCGCGATATACCCCAACCGTACCACCCACCTCGTGGATATCGTAGCGCCGGATCACGACCTGGCCATCGACAGCTTTGGCGAACTACGTGGTAGCGTAACCATTGGCTCGATACCGGCCGGGATCGCGTGGGCCGACGTCAGTGTGTTCGCCGCGCAGAGTTCCGTGAGTAGCTCGCCATGGTTCCCGGTAGTCAGCTCCGCGGGCGCGTCCCGCCCGGCCAAAACGGCGGCTGTGACGACCGGTTCGGTCACGATAGACGACAACAACGGCGTCGCACCGGCTGATGAGGCCAACCCGAGTGAGCGGATCGATTTCGACGCCACCAACTCAGGGGGTTGGGACACCGATTTTCCGCCATTGGCTGTAAGTTTCGTGCGCCAGTACGAGTACAGCGACCTCGGGGGCACAACGTACATCAAGAACACTGTTCTGAGCACCAGCAACGTATCGATCCTGCAGGTAAATACGAGCGATGCGGATTCGGTTTCCGGGTACGTCACGCTGACATCGACCTTCGACGCCACCGCGCTCTCGATTAAGCTACGTGTGCGGCTCGAAGACGATGACCTAGAGATCGGCACCGTCTATTCCAACGTGATGCCGATCTACGTCGATACGGATGGCGCGACGCTGGCGTCGGCCTGGGCAACCAGCCTCGACTCTATATACGTCGTCTTCAACGAGAGCGTTCGGGTTCCGGTGTCGAACGACTCGGCCAAGGCCAACTGGGCCATCACCGGATATGGCGCTCCGTCGGTATCGTCCGTTACGCCGTTGGACACGTGGGCCGACACGGTCAAGCTCGTCCTCGGGTCGAATCTAAACGACTATGGCGCCGAACCGACGGTGACGTTCAACACGTTTACCGGTTCGTATGGCCATTACGAAGATGCAGCCGACAACGACGCCGCTACATCGAACACCACCGCCGCCGACAATATCGCGCCCGCGACGGTAACCGTCACCGCTCCGGACGTGAACACGTTGGTCGGAACGACGTCGTTCTCGATAACGGCGACGGTCGGAGGCGGGACCGATACCTCGCTGGACGGTGTGATCTTCGAAGGTTCGGACGACGGATCGACGTGGTACGGCATCAACCGCAACCACGGCAGCGGAGTCGACATCGATGGCGACACCGCCGATAACACGTTCAGCGTTACATGGTATCCCGATGGCACGGACAGACGATTCACCATGGTCCGCGCACGGGCGTTCGACGACGCAAATGGCTCGGCGAACAATGCTGTGGACTCAGGCGACAACGTCTCCGTCTCGGCCTCCGTGGGCTCCGCGAGTTCGACGAACGATCTGAAATCGGCGTTCCGTGTGGCGATCACAAGCTCGGCGGCGACGGTGTACACCGACGATGGCGGCGCCGCGGCGAATAGCGCAGCCATAACGATTCGCACCGAGGACCGGTACGGGCAGGCGGCGGCCGTATACGGACAGGGCACGACGACATTCGACCTTACATCGAACAGCTCGGGGCAGCCCAAGTTCTGGTCGGACGACGGTGCCACAACGCAGAAGACGTCGATCTCCGGGCTCCACGCCGACCGAGTTTTTCTACACCGACACGAAATCCGGCAGCCCGACGATCACGGCGGCCGAGGCCGCGGACTACTTCACCGGCACCTCCGATGCCGCCGAGAGTGCGGCCCAGGCGCAGGCGATCATTCCAGGCGCCACGGCGCAGAAGATGCTGGTGATCTTCCCCGGCGTCACGCACGATCCGGGCTCGGCGACCGGCAAGACCGGCAGTCCCACGAACCAGACGGCTGGCAACAACCTGACCGGGGACCTCACCGTCTACGCCACCGATACGTTCTTCAACGCCGTCGAGGTCGGCGGGAACATCAACATCACCCTTTCGTCGGATCCGAGTTCGTCGACGATCGCCGACAAGAATAGCGACACGGCAGGAAACCATACGATAACAAGCGGAAGCAGCAACGCGGTCTTCGCCGCCGCTGACATACAGCTCGTCGACGCCGACCCGCATACCATAACCGCGACGGACCTCGACTCCAGCACGACGGCCAGCACCACCAGCTCCATCACCGTGGTCGCGGGAGCCGCCAGCAAGCTGCTTGTGAAACTGCCGGGACAGTCTTTCGCGGACGGCACGGGCATCACCGGATCGGCGACGGATCGCACCGCCGGCGGTACGTTCAACATCGTCCTCTACGCCGTCGACAGCAACAACAACGTAGTCGTCACGGAAGACGCATCACGTAACATCGATTTCACGACGACCGCCGGCAACGCGCCGCTCGGCACTCAGCCCACAGCGGGCGGAGCGACGTTCCCAGTCGCGAATCAGAGCGTCTCATTCACCAACGGCGTCAGCGCGAATGTCGCGGTCCTTCTGTACAAGGCGGAGACCGGACGGACGATCACCGCGGCAGACGACAGCGGCACTCCGTCTCCGACGCTCACGGGCGAGGCGTCATCGACCGTGGACGTGACCGTCGGTGCGCTGGATGCCTTCGCGGTGAGTGCCACGGGCAGCGCCGAAAGGAACTTGGACTTCACCGGCACGAACACGCTCACCGCGCATGACGCGTACGACAACGTACTCACCTCGTACGACGCGTCCAGCGCCGACTACAACGTGACGATGTCCATCAGCGGCACCGGAGCCGTGCAATTCACGGATGGCCGTGGCGACGCGGTTCTCGACCAGGGAGGCGACTTCACCAGCGGCGTGGCCAACCTCACCTCGATTGGGTTCAAGGCCGACGCGACAACGGTAGAGACGACGCACACCATCACGGCGACGAGCGCCGCGGGGAGTGGGAGCAAGACCGGTACGAGCGGCAGCATCGACATCCAGGTGAACGAGCCGACGGTATCCACTCCCAGTCCGACATCCAACACGCAGATATCCAGCGGCGCGGCGAGCCAGGCGTTGTCCGCGACCTTCAGCGAGACGAACTCCGGCGGCAGCTACAAGCTCTACTGGGCAGGATCGGACAACGCCAGCTACAGCGGCGACGCGAGTGATTCGCTTTCGGCATCCACCGGCGGCACCATCACCGCAACGCTGAATTCGACCAAACTGAGCGCGATGAGCGGTAGCGACTACGTGATCTGGTGGTTCGGCGGCACGGACGGCGCAGGCAACAGCCTGACCGGCACGCCGATCACAGGCTCTCGTGCGCGTCTCGTCCTCGACCCGACGGTGGCGTTCACGGGGGCACAGTTGAATGCGGGCGGACTCCAACCGGGCGGATCCTGGCCAGTCGTGTACATCGACACTCAGGGAGAGATGACGGGGTCGAGTGTCACGATCACGAGGCTCCAGTTCACGAAGTCCGGCACGGCGGCGAACACCGACATCGATTCGGTGAGCCTGTACCTGGACGCGGACCAGTCCAACGGTGTCAATGCCGGCGATACGTGGCTCGACAGCATCATCGTCGACGACGACACGGAGTTGAACTCGCCGAATTTCAATAACTTCAGCGTCGCTCAAAATGTCACCGACCAGAACACGCTGCGTTTCCTGATGGCAGTGCACGTTGCATCCGGCGCTACTGTGACGAACACCATCGGCTACCGCCTTGAAAGCTCGGCCGGGGTTACACTCGGCGAATCGGTCGCAGACATCGGCGGCAGCTTCCCGGTGCCGTCGAGCATAACGGATGCGTCGCTGCCGGTCGAACTCGCATCGTTCGCCGCATCATCCACTCCCGACGGAGTGCGTCTCCAGTGGGTGACCGAGAGCGAAGTGAAAAACGCGGGGTTCTACGTCCTGCGTAGCGAACATGAGAGCGGGGCGTTCGAGCGGCGCAGCGTGTTCGTACCCGGGCGCGGTACGACGCCGTTCCGAACGGAATACGAGTGGATAGACATCGGTGCGACGCCGGGCCTCACCTACTACTACGGACTCGAACAGCACGACTTCAACGGTTCGGTGACGCGGGAGGAAGCGATCGTGTCGGTGACGGTCGACGCTCCTCGCGCGTGGTTGTTGCGGTCGGGCGTGCCGAATCCGTTCAATCCCGCGACGACCTTCGCCCTTGAGATGCCCGCGGGCGGCGATGCGAATCTCGCTGTGTATGACATGAACGGTCGCGCCATCCGCACGATCCTGTCCGGGGAAGTATCGGCGGGCGTCCACTACTACACGTGGAATGGCACCGACGCAGAGGGTCGGCCCGCCGCCAGCGGAGTGTATTTCGCCCGACTCGCCGCGGCTGGAGGCAGCATAAGGCAGGTTCAGCGGGTCACACTCGTGCGGTGACGCCGGGCCAACACAGATTCGTTAACGGGGAGCCTCGTCACTGGACGCGGCTCCCCGATTCTATATCCAGATCCCTTACACATTCGTGCAAGCACTATCCATTCGAGGGGAGTGACACGTGAGCATCGCGCGCATACCTGCATCCGCCCTGACAGTTCTCGTCGCGTTCTGCGCGATCTCATTCGGCGTACACTCAGCGGGCGCGGCCGACGCCACGCTGCCCGCTTCCGGGGACGGGTACCCGATGCTCGAACGCCCGTGGCCGGCAGGCCCGGACAAGTTCGATTTCATCGTCGTCGGGGACAAAACCAGCGGCGGCGAGTACAAGTGGCCCGTCTTCGACGAGGCGATACGGGAGATCAACCTGCTGCGGCCGGACTTCGCGATCATGGTGGGCGACCTCATCCCGGGACACATGATAGATCGTCCCACGTGGGAGAGCCAATGGGAGGAATTCTGGCAGCACGGCGCATCGATCAAGGTGCCGTTCCTGTTCCTTCCGGGCAACCACGATATCTCGAATCCCGAGATGTATCGGCTCTGGCAGGAAGACTACGGGCAGACGTACTACAGTTTCGACTATATGGGCTGTCATTTCATCGCGATCAACACCGAAGAGGAGCGATTCGACGGACGCGGTGAAGTCTGGAACAGCATGATCGACTTCGTCCGGCGCGACCTTGCTCAGGCCGAGGACGCGCGACACACTTTCCTTTTCATGCACAAGCCGATGTGGCGCGACTCCCGGTATGCCAACGATTGGACGGAAATACTCTCTGCACTGGGGACCCGCCGGTACAGCGCGTTTGCCGGCCACTGGCACACGCTGGAACTCGACGATACGCTGCCGGGTCGCCACATGGTTGTCGCGGCGACGGGCGGCGGACTCAGGCCGAGCCCGCTGAAGGAACTCGGCCGCTTCGACCACTACACGAAGGTGACCGTCGATGGCGACTCGGTATATCTGGCCATAGTCGAGCCCAACGGACCGATCCACAGCGAGGCCATAGCCCGGCGCACGCAGATGGAACGGATCGAGAGCGTCGTAAGCATCGATGCCGCCGCGCCACGCGACGTGAACGGTCCGGTGGCAGTAATCGAGACCCATCTGGCGATGCAGAATCCACTCGACGACACAATCGCGGTGACACTACTGCTGGAGGGCGTGACTGAGTCCGGCTGGCGGACGGTGAGCGGGGCGTTCGACTCCGTCGTCGTGCAGATCGCGCCGGGCGACGAACTCAGTCGCGACCTCGCGTTCTCGGTCCCGCGAGACCGCCTTGCCGAGGGTCCCAGCATCGGCTACCGGGTGGAGTACCTCGGCCATCTCGTGGATCGCGGCCGCGAATCGATACCGATCTACCCGGAGTCGGCTATGCGCGCGATCCCCAACTGGTCGGTGATCGGGCCGATGGACATAGGTAACGTGGAGACGAGCTACCTGCCGGACGAGCCCACTCGCGGCCTGCCCGGCCTGTTCGAACCCGACCGTCTCGATGTGTCTACGCCCGACGGCTTCGTCATCGAGAAGGGCGACACGCTGCGCTGGCAGGATGCGCATTCGACGGCGCGCGGACTGCTGAACTTCAACGGCATCATCGGCACGGAGGACCATGCACTTGGATATGCCCTCGCGACGATAGTCTCGCCGCGCGCGCAGGAGGTGCTCATCGAGCTGAGCGCCGACAACTTCGCGCAGGTGATGCTGAACGGAAAGCTGCTGCCGGAGGCGAACAAGTTCGGCACCCCCGGCGAGGCGCTACTCGCCCGTATCCCGCTTCGGGAGGGGTCGAACGCCCTCACGGTGAAGCTGGTGAACAACCGTGGCGACTGGTGGCTGCGCGTCCGGATCGCCGACCCTTACGGTGAGCTACGCTTCGACAACGGCGGCGCGGACGAGTAGGCACGACCGCAGTGTACACGCGACGGGGAGCCCCGACGGGCTCCCCGCTACGTATCTCCATATCCCGGACGTTACTGGTGCTCTGCTAACCTACCTGACGAGAGTCATCCTGCGAGCAACGACTCCCTGGTCGCTCACGAGACGGTACACATAGATACCACTCGAAGCGGGACGACCATTTCTGTCGATTCCGTCCCACACGACCTCGTGATACCCGGCACCGCGCTCTTCGTTCACCAGCTCCGTCACGAGCTGACCGGCGATGGTGTACACCGCGAGCCGCACGTTGCCAGGTGCGGGCAGTGCGTAACGAATCGTCGTGGACGGGTTGAACGGGTTCGGCGCGTTCTGGTCGACGGAGAAAGCCGCGGGCAACGCCGACGCAAGATCGCGGGCGGGTTTGGCCGACGTTTGGATGGCCCCCATGTCGTCGTACGCGCCGCTGGGATCGGCGGCGTCGATGCATGGCGAATACGGCGACTCCGCTTGCAGACTGTAGTCGCCGCTCGCCGCGTTAGCGAAGCATGGATCAGAGTTGATGTTACCGTCGTCTGTACCGCCGCCCTCCACGCAGGAGTAGGTGACCGTACAGGATGCGCTACCCTCGGTGACTATCTCCGTGGGCGAGTTATCCCAGAGAATGGAGTTGCTCACTGTCACCGTGGGGTACACTCCGCCGTCCTCGTCTAGATGCAGGCCACCACCACGGGTCCCCGATGACGCGGCATTGTTGTTGGCGATTGTGCAGTAGTCGACTGTGCTGGTACCGCTGCCGTAAGTGTAGTAGACACCACCACCTTCACCCCAGTACAGATCGGTACACTCGTTGTCGGTCACGACGCAAAGCTCCATGTCCAGTTCTTTACGCGTGTAGACACCTCCGCCGAATCCGTCTTCCGTAGCGTTGCCCGAGATCTCGCATGAGACAAGCTCCGCCGCGGACGCACCGTACGCGGCGATATATATCCCCCCGCCGGCAAAGGCCGTGTTGCCGGTGAAAACGCTGTTTGTGACCGTAGGGCCGGACCCGACGCTGAGATACGCGCCGCCACCAAGAGAACTCTCGCACCCGGATATGTAGAGGTCATCGAGAGTGGCCGTCCCGTACAGAAGGAATAGACCACCACCGAGGCTGTTGTTTCCAGCGGCGGTGCAGTTCGTGATCGTCACATCGTCCAGGTATACCAAGCTGAACGATGCGTACATGCCCCCGCCGCCAATCGATCCGCTGCCTGTTTCGCAGTTGGTAATCGTGACATGGTCGAGATCGAGCGCGGCATAGTAGCCGTAGAGCCCGCCACCATAGAGTGAGCCGGAGTTCATGTTCTTGATGGTGGCGTACTCGATGTAGGCGTTGCCCTCGACTCGAATACCCACGCCGTTTGTCGTGGCATCGTCGCCGTCAAAAATGACGCCTCCGTCGCTGCTGGTTCCGTTCACATCGAGCGTGGCACTGCTGCCGACTGATATCTTTTTCCCGTTTGTCAGCTCAACGGCAACTCCTTCTTCCACAGTAAGCGTCGCAGTAGAGCTGACAGTGACGTCGGCACTCACCTGGTACGTTGTGTACGCGGACCAGGTATCGCTGGTCGAGATCGTCGTAGCTGAAGTGATCGACTCGTGAGGCCGGTACACAGCTCCCATGTCGGGATCGGTGCCGTCCGGATCGTCCGGGTCGCTCGGGTTCCCGTCGTCGATGCAGGGCGAGTCGTACGCGAGCTGCAATCCATACGTCGAGGTGTTGAGCAGCTTCGGATCGCTTGAGCTGTTGCCCGTGCCCGTATAGCCTCCCTCGACGCACGTGTAGGTAACCGGAACCGCACTTGAGTACTACGTGCTGATCTCGGTACCCTCGTTGCCCCAAATGATCGAGTTTTCGATGGAGCCGTACGTGTATTCGTAGATCTCGATCCCACCGGTACCTGAGGACTTCTCATTCCCGTACACTGTGCAGTAGTCGAGAGCGAGGTCCGGATCGGAATCGCCTTCGATGTAGATGCCGCCATGGTAGCCCGAGTTGCCTGCAACGATGCAGCCGTTCAGCGTCAGATCGCCCTCGGATACACGGAAACCGCCAGCCGCCGCCGACTGGTTTGTTGCAGACGTGTTGCCGGTGATGGCGCAATCGTTCATGGTCACGTTCGCACTGTTGACCAGACACACGCCGCCACCTCTGCTCGCCGTGTTGTCTCTGACGATGCAGTCGTCGAATGTGACCGTGCGGCCGGTGACGTAGATGCCGCCACCTTCGTCTGTGGCTTCGCAGTCGAAGATCTCCACCTCGTCGAAGTCAACGGTGCCGCCGGAGACGTAAAGACCTCCACCGTCGGTGTTCTCCGCGCCTTCGATCGACGTATTCTCGATGTCGAGCGTGCCGCTCGTGATGCGGACTCCTGCCCAGGCATCGGAAGCGCTGTAGCGCTCCATCACTACCTGAGAGCCGGCCAGACCGCCGATCTCGAGTTCGCCGCCCTGAACCACGAATCCGGCGTCCTCGTCGAACTGAATCGTGCATCCGGCGGCGAAGCCCATGTATCCGGGGTAGATGACTGTCACCACACCGGTTACGCGGTGTGTGCCGGCGCTGTACCAGACATCCCCGCTGTGGTTTCCGCCGGAGATGGTTGCTGCGTGAACACTTCCCGTCAGTAAAGTGAGCGATGCTACGGTCGACATGATGAAGTTGAGGGCCTTCATCTTGTTGCCTCCTCGTTCCTGGTGAAACACGGATACGGAGACGATGATGTCTGCCAGGGCCACACGATGCGGCCATAGCAGCGTTCAGATGTGCAATGTACGCACTGCTCGCCTTGCGTCAACCATGTATCGGTAGATACAGCAATGATTACTTCCTCGTCCAAAGGTGCGTCCTGCACCATCGGATACAGCGGACCCGATTACCACTCGGGCAGCCCCTCTCCTCGCCCCCGACTCGCTGCGCGTGTACATTTCGCTCGTGTCGCTCCAGCTCGGCCGGACCACGGTCGACGGAACCCAAGCGTGTACTCCGCTGTCGCATCAGGTGGCGGTTGCGGGGCAACTGCCTGTGTGCGACTACGAGCCTCGCCCTTGCCGGGTAGATGCTTGTGCGTCCACTCCCGGAGCAGTTGCGGACGCAACTGCGAACGAGCGCGCGGCGCTCGCCGGGTGACACGGAGCACTGGGACCGTTACTGTTTAGATATCCTCCGTCGACACCGGGTCGCCGGAGGCCGCGGCCACGCACGCGGGAAGGAGGCGCATGACGGATTCAGACAAACAGGCGGAACTTGCCAGCTTCGAGGATGCGGTGAAGCGCCTCGAGGAGATCGTCGAACAGCTCGACGACCAGACACTGGCGCTTGACCGGGCGATGGCGCTGTTTGAAGAGGGCATCAAGGTGTCGCGCACGTGCGCGAAGCACCTCGGCTCGGCGCGGGCGAAAGTAGAGAAACTCGTCGAGCAGACGCCCGGAGTCTTCAGCCTGGAGGCGTTCGACCAGATCTCGGATGACGATGCCACCGAGACACAGACCGGCGCATCGACCGACCCCTCCGGCGACGAATGAGCCGGCACCAACGGAACTATGAAATGGCGAACATCCTTACGCAGATAGACAGCCCCGAGGACCTGCGGCGCCTGCCGACAGAGGAACTCGAACCGCTTGCCGAGGAGATTCGGCAGTACATCCTCGACGTGATATCCAAGAGTTCGGGCCACTTCGCTCCGAGCCTGGGCGCGGTAGAACTCACGATCGCGCTGCATCGCGTGTTCGAGACGCCTCGCGACAAGCTCGTGTGGGACGTGGGACATCAGGCGTACGTCCACAAGATTCTCACCGGACGGCGCGATCGATTCCCTACCATTCGGAAGAAAGACGGCCTGAGCGGGTATCTGCGCCGAGACGAGAGCGAGTACGACGTCTTCGGCGCCGGACACGCCTCGACGAGCATCTCCGCCGCGCTCGGAATCGCGACGGCCCGGGACCTGCACGGGGACGACTACCGCGTGGCAGCCATCATCGGTGACGGAGCGATGACCGGCGGCATGCCGTGGGAGGCCATCAACAACGCGGGCGATGCCGGCACCGACGTGCTCGTGATCCTCAACGACAACCACATGTCCATCTCCCCGAACGTGGGAGCGTTCTCGAAGTACTTCAACGACATCATCAGCCACGAAACATACAACAAGATCAAGACTGATATCTGGGACGCCCTCGGCACGATCGCTCCGGGTCGTCACATCCGAGAGAGGATCAGTCAGATCGATCAGGCAGTGAAATCGCTGTTCGTACCGGGCGTCGCGTTCGAGAAGTTCGGATTCCGATATTTCGGCCCGGTGGACGGCCATGACCTCCCCGCGCTGGTCAGCATCCTTGAAGACGTGAAGGACCTGAAGGGGCCGAAAATCCTGCACGTGTACACGCAGAAGGGCAAGGGCGTCCCATTCGCCGAGGAAGACCCCTTCAAGTGGCACGCAGGCGGCGGTTTCGACCCCGAGGACGGGTCGGCGAGTTCCTCTTCGAGCGGGAAGCCGAAGTACCAGGACGTGTTCGGAAAGACGCTCTCGGCGCTGGCGCCGCGATTCCCGAACATGGTGGGAATCACCGCGGCGATGGCGTCCGGATGCGGGCTCGATATCCTCGCCGACGAACACCCGGACCGGTTCTACGACGTTGGCATTGCGGAACAGCACGCGGTGACGTTCGCCGCCGGTCTGGCGTGCGAAGGAATCAAGCCGGTCGTAGCGATCTACAGCACGTTCCTGCAGCGCGCGTTCGATCAGATCGTCCATGACGTCGCGATCCAGAATCTGAATGTGGCGTTCGCTCTCGATCGTGGCGGCCTCGTGGGGGACGACGGCGCGACTCACAACGGTATCTTCGACCTCACCTATCTGCGGTGCATACCGAACATGGTCGTCATGGCGCCGAAGGATGAACCCGAATTGCAGCGCATGGTCCTGACGGCAGTACAGCACAACGGCCCGATCGCGTTTCGCTACCCCCGTGGCGGCGGACCGGGAGTGCCGCTCATCGAAGACGTGAACGACATCGAACCCATTGAGATCGGGACGTGGGAGCAGGTGCGCGAAGGCACTGACGCCGTCATACTCGCGGTTGGCGCGGGCGTGGAGTGGTCGCTTCACGCCGCCAATGAGCTTGCCGCCGAGGGAATCTCGGTGGAAGTAGTGAACGCGCGTTTCGTGAAGCCGCTGGACGAAGCGATGCTGGACAAGCTCGTCGAGCGCCACACAACGTGGCTGTCCGTCGAAGAGAACGTTGTAGCCGGCGGCTTCGGAGCCGCGGTGATGGAATCGCTCGCGGGCCGCACCACGGCGAATCCGATCGCCGTTCATGCGATGGGCATCCCTGATCGCTTCACCGAGCACGGCACACGCGACGAGGTACTCGCCGACATCCATCTGACACCGGGTGAGATCGCCGCGGCTGTCCGTGAACGTCTCGCGGCGGTGGGTCGCCAACCTGCATCCGTTGCCATCTGAAAGCGCCGAACCAGTCGGCGGAGGCCCTCCCGTGGACGTCCGGACCATCGGTGTCGTCGCCAATCCGCGCAAGCCGCTGAGCTTCGACGTCGCTCGGAGCGTCATCGAGGCCGCGCACCGGCACGGGATCGGCGTGAACGTCATCCAGGAGATCGCCGAAGAACTGGGTGGCTCCGCCACTCCCATCGCGCAGTCCAACCTGTCCCGCGCATGCGATCTCATCATCGCGTGTGGAGGCGACGGTACTATCCTGAACGCCGCGCGCCTCGTTTCCGACGACCCGGTGCCGATCCTGGGCGCGAACGCGGGCACGCTCGGATTCCTGGCGGAACTCGCGCCGACAGACATCGAGACCGGCATCGGAGAGATCGCACGCGGGGAGTTCAGCGTCGAAAACCGCATGACGCTCCACGCCGGCGTCGTGGAGACCGGCCGAACTATCAGCGCGCTCAATGATGTGCTCATCACCAGAAGTAACCAGTCGCGCATCATATCGCTCGAAGTATCCGAGGGGGACCGCTGGGTGAACACGTATGTCGCCGATGGACTCATCATCGCGACGCCCACGGGTTCGACGGGTTACGCGCTTTCGGCGGGAGGCCCGATCGTCGAGCCGTCGGTGGACGCGTTTGTGGCGGCGCCGATCTGCCCGCATTCGCTCACCGTCCGGCCGATGATATTCAGCGGGTCCACCGCGTTCGACGTCCGTGTGACCGGCGCGCCCGAATGCGCGATCGAGCTTTCGGGCGACGCGCAGGAGTTCTGCCCGATAGAGTCGGGGCACACCGTGCGCATCCGGCGCGGCGAGCGGGACGCGAAGCTGCTCCACCTCGCAAGCGCGTCCACGTACTACGATATTCTCCGACAGAAGCTGCACTGGGGTATGGATAAATCCATACAATAGCAGCACGCTCGCAGCGCTCGGAGGAAGCGGCCACGAATGCTCGTTGAACTCACCGTCACGGATTTCGCTCTCATCGAGAGTCTGCGACTGACGTTCTCGCCGAACCTCAACGTCATCACGGGCGAGACCGGTGCGGGCAAGTCGATTCTCACCGGCGCGCTCGGCACGCTCATGGGAGAGCGTACAGGACCCGACGTGATTCGCTCCGGCGCAGACCGGGCGTCGATAGAAGCCCGGTTCCGCGTTGCGCCGGAGCACCCGGCATGCGCGATGGTCCGCGGCCTCGGCGGCGAGATCGACGGCGACGAGATCATCATCCGGCGCGACATTCTGGCTGACGGACGAGCGCGCGTCTGGGTCGGCGGCTCCACGATTCCCGTACGTGCGCTCCAGGATATCGGCGACCGGCTCGTCGATTTCCACGGCCAGCATGACCACCAACTACTCCTCCGACCATCGGCCCATGTTGAGCTTCTGGACGCGTTCGCCGGGAATGGGGAGCGACTCTCCACGCTCAGGCGACGCCACGAAACGCTTCGAGCCCTGCGCGGTGAACGCGACGACCTCGTCTCGCGGCAGAAGGAGATGGAGCAGCAGCGAGACATGATCGAGTTCGAGCGCGACGAGCTTGAGGAAACGAACCCGCAGCCGGGCGAGCTCGAATCGCTTGAGTCGGAGCGAAACGTTCTCGAGAACGTCGAGCGTCTCGCAGAACTGCTCTCCGGCCTGACTCATCTCCTATCCGAGTCCGATGACTCCGTCGCGAGCAAACTCGGCTCCGGACGTCGCTGGCTGCAGGACGCGGTCGGCATCGACGAATCGCTCGCAGAGCTTTCGGATCAGTACGAGCAAACTGAGGTGTACGCTCAGGAGGTGGCGGCGCGCCTCTCGGATCGCCTCGCGTCGCTGGAGGCCGATCCGATGCGCCTTGAGCAGGTGCAGGAGAGAATCGGGCGACTCAGACGCCTCGTGCGGCGATACGGAACGATAGAGGACGCCATCGCGCGCCGCGAGGAGCTTGGGCGCGCCATGGACGACGACGCCGACATGGACCAGCGCATCGGCGAGGTCGAGACCCGTATCGCGGACGAGTATCGTCGTTTCGCCGACGCGACTCGCGCGCTGAGCACGGCGAGGAACCGCGCGGCACTCCGCATGAGCCGGGAGACCACCGAGTCGCTCTCAGAGCTGGGCATGGAGCGCGCCCGCTTCGAGGTGCAGCTTCGCCGGGAGTCCGCGCCAGGGATACATCCGATATCATCGGATGCGGTGGAGATCGAGGACGAGGTGTGGGAGGCAACGTCCGACGGCGCGGAGCAGGTCGAGTACCTGATCTCACCCAACCTCGGCGAGCCGCTACGCCCACTCGCGCGAATCGCTTCGGGCGGAGAGATCAGTCGTACGATGCTGGCGATCAAGAGCGTGCTTTCGGGGCATGACCCCGTCGACACGATGGTGTTCGACGAGATCGATGCTGGTGTGAGTGGACGCATCGCGGAATCCGTGTGCCGTCGGATGCGTGAGCTGTCACGCCATCGTCAGATCATCGCGATCACGCACTTGCCACAAATAGCCGCTTCCGGCGACGAGCACATCACCGTGACAAAACGCGAGGAACGGAAACGTACAGTTACAGAGGCGGACATCCTCACGGGCGAGGGCAGACGCCGTGCGCTGGCGGAACTCATCGGTGGTGCCGAGGTCACCGATACCGCGCTGGAACACGCTCGTACGATGCTCGAGGAGCATCGCTGATGGAATCGCCAATCGACGAACACGACCGGGAGCCCCCCGCCGGCTTTCTGCGGCGCCCCCGCGGCAGATTCTTCACGGCCGGAAACCTGACGAGCGTCTCGCGCGTCGCTCTCCTGCCGGCGCTGCTGTGGGCTATCGGCAAGCCGCCGGAGCAGCACTGGCTCGTCTTCGTCGGCGTTCTCGCCGCCGTCATCGCAGCCACGGACGCTCTGGATGGATTTCTCTCGCGACGACTCGGGCAAGTAAGCGAATTCGGTAGAATACTGGACCCCCTGGCCGACAAGATCTGCATCGGGTTCGTTGCAGTGTGGCTCTGGCTCTACCGTGGGCTGCCGATCTGGATTCCGGCCGCCATACTGGCGCGGGACGTGTTCATCGTGGTGGGATCGCTGGTGCTGGCCAGACGTGCGGACCTGGTGATGCCGTCGAACCAGATCGGGCGAATCACGACGTTCGTCCTGAGCGCCACGTTCTTCGTCTACGCCATCGACTGGACGTGGCCTCAGAGCGTTCTGCTATGGGCGAGCACGGCATTCGTCCTGGTATCGTTCGCGCTGTACGGCAGAGTGGGGTGGTATATCCTGCACGGACGGTCGGTCCACTAGCTGGGCTCGGGTACTGCCGGCAGGAGGGCGATGGCGCAGACGTGCGCCCGGCGCTAGTCCTCCCGCCAGGCGAATCTCTCCACAGACTCAGACACGATCCGACCCGACGCACGCTCGATATCGTGGTTCAGCACGATGGTCCAATCCTCGTCCGCCGCGCGGTGCAACAGCTCGGATCGCTTCGCGGCGGTCACAAGCGGATGCGTGTCGAACGCCAGCACCCAGGCGGGGTTGATGTGGGGAGTGAGCGGCAGAAGGTCCGCCGGGTAGCATACTGTCGACCCGCCGTCGCCTACCGTGACGAGCTGATGGTGCTCCGTATGCCCGCCCGTGAGTTCGAGACGAATGCCGGGCAGGATCTCGCCCGCCTCGGCGAAATCGATGAGCCCCGCCTGCTCCAGCACGTCGAGCGGCTGCTGCAGGTAGGAGCGACGCGTCAGCGGGTTGCCGTCGTGCGCGGCTTCCCATTCGCCCGGATGGATGATGTGGCGGGCATTCGGAAACGTCGGAACGACCTCGCCGCTGTCGGAGACGGTGATGGCCCCCCCGACGTGGTCGAAGTGCAGGTGCGTCAGCAGTACATAACAGACATTATCGAGAGTAACGCCGAGCGATGCCAGGTTCTCGACGAATTCCCACTGCTCCGACAGGCCTGTCTGCCGGGCGAATCGCTCGTCGTGCACCCGGCCCGGGCCGGTGTCCACGAGCACGGTCTCGTCGCCATTGCGGAGTAATAGCGATCGGCAGGTTAGAGGAACGCGATGGGATTCGTCCGGGCGGACGTGTTGCTCCCAGAGCACACGTGGCACGCGCCCGAACATTGAGCCACCGTCGAGCCGCCACGTCCCATCGGTGACCAGATCGACATCCCACGCGCCGACGCGCAACGGGCCACTCATGTGGCGGCCCGCCTCAATCCTCGTCCTCTTTCATGAGGAAGTCATCCTCGACACGAACACTCCGCGGCGTATCCCGTCGGACTTCGACACGACCGCGCTCATCCCGAGCGGCTGCTTCGACGCTCATGGTGGTGTAGGGTAGCGCCTTCAGCCGCGCCTCGGCGATCAGCTCGCCGGTAACTTCGCACACGCCGTACGCGCCGCCCTTGATCCGCAGGAGGGCGTTCTCGATCTGGTCGAGTTCGCGCTTCTGCGTGTCGTTGAGCATCATCTGGATGTTCATGTCGACGTTGTTGGAGGCGTCGTCGTAGTCGTCGGGCTCGCGCTCGGTCTTGAAGCCTTCCGTCTCCTCCCGCTGCTCCTCGATACCCTCGAGAATTTCCCGCTGTCGCTCCAGGAGCATCTTCTCGAACTCCTTGAGCTTCTTCGGCGGATAGCTTGCGGGAGCAGGTTCGGCGGCCGTCTTGGTCTTCTTCGCGCTCGCCTTCTTTGCGCTAGGCTTTTTCGTGCTCGCCTTCTTCGCGCCTTTTTTTTCAGCCATGACTGTACTCCCGTTAAGGTGAGCGAGATGGCCGGCACATGCTACATCACAGTGCGCCTGGTAGCCATTCCGCGACCGCGACCGTGGTATCCGGTTGCACCGTCCGGCCTGTGCGGCGAACCAATTCCCACGAGGCTAAACGGCCACCGTGAGCCAAACGTTCCACGCGCGACTCCGGCGGCTCGGCACATCGCGACAATCACCGCGGATCGATCCGTGGCATGCATGCAACGGAACCGCGGGCCACGGATGAGTGGTAATATACGGGGCAATGCCGGAGACGACAATATCGTCGGCGCCGAGCACACATGCATGCAGACTCGACGCCGACGGAGCCGAGGCTCAGTTACACCACGACGTTCACGAGGCGGTTCGGAACCACGATGACCCGTTTCGGCTCCTTGTCCCCCACGTGCCTCTTGACATTTTCCTGCGCCATCGCAAGCTCGCGCACTTCATCCTCCGGGCTGTCCGCCGGTACGTCGATCTGAGCGCGAACCTTCCCGTTGACCTGCACCGCGACCGTGACGTTCTCGGCGGCGGCAAGTGCCTCGTCCCACTCCGGCCAACCGGAGTTGTCGAACACGCTGCTCTCATGCCCGAACGTCCGCCACAGCTCCTCGGCCATGTGCGGCGCGAACGGCGCCAGCAGCACGACGAGCGTGTCCCGCGTCTCCGCGTCGAGCTTGCCTCCCGCGCCCTTCGGGTCCGTCGCGAAGTTGACGAACTCCATGAAGCGGGAGATGAGCGTGTTGAACTTGAATGACTCAAGCCCCTCGGTCACCTGCTTGACGAGCTGGTGCCGCGCGCGGACCACGCGGTCATCTGGCTCGGAGGGCCTCGCGTTCTCGATGAGCAGTCGCCAGAGCCGTCCGAGGAACCGGCTGATACCTTCTATGCCCTGATCGTTCCATTCGGAGTCCTGCTCGGGCGGCCCGATGAACAGCTCGTACATCCGGACCGCGTCGGTGCCATGGTCTCTCACGAGGCCGTCGGGGCTGACGACGTTGCCCTTCGACTTGGACATCTTCTCGACCTTGCCGCTCTGCTCGCTCTTCCTTCCGACCATGCCCTGGTTGAACAGGCGTGTGAACGGCTCACGGAAATCGAGGAACCCGGCGTCGTTCAGCGCCTTCGTCCAGAATCGCGAGTAGAGTAGGTGCAGGACGGCGTGCTCTACGCCACCGATGTACATATCGACCGGCATCCACTGCTTGACGAGTTCCGGATCGAATGCCTGGGATTCGTCGCGCGGGCTGACGAAACGCAGGAAATACCACGACGAACCGGCCCAGTTGGGCATGGTGTCGGTCTCTCGACGCGCCGGGCCGCCGCACTTCGGACAGGTCGTGTTCACCCACTCGTCTATGGCGGCAAGGGGGGATTCTCCGGTACCTGTCGGCTCGTAGGATTCGACATCCGGAAGCAGAACGGGCAGATCCTCTTCCGGTACGGCGACTTCGCCGCAGTCGTCGCAGTAGACGATGGGGAACGGCTCGCCCCAGTAGTGCTGCCGTGAGAAGAGCCAGTCCCGCATCCGGTAGGTGGTGGCGGCCTCGCCTTTGCCCCGCTCCTCCAGCCAGGCGATGATTTTCCGCTGCCCGACCGAGGATGCCAGCGTGTCGAACTCTCCCGAGTTGATCATGGTGCCTTCGCCCGAGTGCGCCGACGTCAGCCGCCCCGTCTCGTCGCGATCCGACTCGTGATGGTGGATCACCTCCCGTATCGGCAGATCGAACTTCGTCGCGAACTCGAAATCGCGCTCGTCGTGGGCGGGTACGGCCATGATAGCACCGGTGCCGTAGCCCATGAGGACGTAATCCGACACCCAGATCGGGACCCGTTCGCCATTCACCGGGTTGAACGCCGTGGCGCCGGTGGCGACGCCCGTCTTCTCCCGAGTGACCGCCATGCGGTCGATCTCGCGCAGGCTCCGCGCCTGGGCGCAGTATTCTTCCACGATGTGTCGGCGCGCGGAGGCCGTAATCTCGGGCACGAGCGGGTGCTCCGGCGCGAGAACCATGTACGTTGCGCCGAAGAGCGTATCCGGCCGCGTCGTGAAGACCTCCAGCGGATACGTCGTGTCGTCCTTCAGACGGGTCGCCTCGAACACCACCTTCGCGCCGACGGACTTGCCGATCCAGTTGCGCTGCATGGTGAGCACGCGCTCGGGCCACTCCAAGTCGTCGAGTTCGGCCAGCAGCGGCTCCGCGTAGTCGGTGATCTTCAGGAACCACTGCTCCAGATCGCGCTTGTCGACGGCATTGCCGCAGCGCTCGTGCTCGCCGTTGATGATCTCCTCGTTCGCGACGACGACGTGGCAGCTCGGACACCAGTTCACCGGCGCGTTCTTCTTGTAGGCGAGACCGCGCTCGTACAGCTTCAGGAAGATCCACTGCGTCCAGCGGTAGAAATCCGAATCGCTCGTGTTGACCTCGCGCGTCCAGTCATACATCGCGCCGATGTGGTCCAGCTGCTGCGTGATGTAGTCGATGTTCTCGCGGGTGCTCCTGGCCCGGTGGATGCCATGCTGGACGGCATAGTTTTCCGCCGGCAGACCGAAGGAGTCGAAGCCCATCGGTTCAAA
>CAZEAI010000088.1:0-22020 GCA_964510105.1 uncultured bacterium | reverse complement strand
GCGGTCGGCAGGGGCGCAACGTCTTGCGTCCCTGCCTGACGTTTTCAGATGACAGGTACTCACATGAAGCCAGCTAGCGTGCTGCTGCTCTGCGGCGGACCGATACACGATTGGCAGGCCGTCGGCGACGTCATGGAATCGCGTCTTTCCAACGACGGCTGCGACGTGACGCGCATAGACGACGATCTCGACGTTCTCGCCGAACTCACACCGGGACACTACGACAGCGTGGCGCTCTACTGGACCCGGGGCGAGATCTCGGACGCGCAGATGACCGGCCTTTCGCGGTACGTGCGCGAGGGCGGTGGCTTCGTCGGCGTGCACGGAGCGACGGCCTCGTTCCGCGAGTCGCCGGAGTTCCACGCGTTGCTCGGCGGGCTGTTCATCGGTCACCCGCCGCCACGCCGGTACGTGGTAAGTCTGCGCAACACGAATCACCCCGTCACACGCGGCCTGCCGGAAGAGTTCGAAATCACCGACGAGCAGTACACCTACGACTACGATCCGCGTGTGAACGTCCTGGCGACGGCCCTCTGGAAGGGCATCGAGCACCCTGTCGTCTGGACGAAGCCGTGGGGCCCGGGGCGCGTCGCGTACCACGCCCTCGGTCACGACGCAGGCATCGCGCAGCAGCAGATGTTCGGCGAGCTGCTCGTACGCTGCGTTCGGTGGGCATCCACGGTCGCCACGTAGCGCCCCGGCACATCGGCACGCTATATTCGATCTGAGAGCGCAATCCGCAACGGAATCCAGAAGGAACCTGGGAACATGAAACGGTCAGAGATAAACGCCGTCCTGGCAAGCGCGACGGCGATATTCGAACAGCATGGCTGGGCGCTTCCGCCAAACCCGAAGTGGGACATCACCGACTTCGGCCGCAACGACTTCAGCAAGTTCGGGCTCACGCTGGTGAATCTCTGCGAGGAAGTGGAGTACTGCGAGAAGCTCATGCTCGCGTGGCAGGGGCAACACATCTTCGCGCACACCCATCGCCTGAAGAAAGAGGACATCATCAGCCGGTTCGGCGTGCTGGCGGTGCAGGTCTGGAACAACCCGGAGCGCAACGTGGGCGAGAAGTTCACGGTGCAGGTCAATTGCGAGCCGCGGGAGGTGACGTCGGGCGACGTGATCTACTTGCGGTCCGGCGAGCGCGTGACGCTCGTACCGGGCGCGTATCACGCGTTCTGGTCGGTCGGAGAGTACTGCGTCATCGGCGAGGTTTCCACGGCCAACGACGACGTGAACGACAACGTGTTCCTCGACGAAGTCAGCCGCTTCTCAGAGATCGAGGAGGACGCCGCCCCGCTGGCGATCCTGGTGAGCGAGGACTGATCGCCGAGCGCGCGTGAAGTGGCGGAGGGATGTCCGCGAAACGGGCATCCCTCGTCAGTTCTACCCCTCGCTGCCGACCTTCACGCTCTCCACGCGGAACGTGGGCGTGCCGATCGCACCGCCTGAGAACGTCCACTCCAACTCGCTCCCGACGGCGTCCACCCCGCGCAGCAGGTCGAACAGGTTCCCGCTCACGGCGAGATTCGTCACCGGCTCGGCAAGCTCTCCCCCTCGAATCATGAGGCCCTTGCTCGGAATCGAGAAGTCGCCCGACACCGGGTTTATCGCGGCGTGGAGCGCCTGCGTCTCCGTGATGTAGAGCCCCTCGTCGATACCCGCCAGTAGTTCCGCGTCAGCGCGGTCGCCCGGAAGAAGCAGGAAGTTCGTCGGGCTGATGCTCGGCTGCGAGCGGTAGCTGCCGCGCTCCGCGTTGCCCGTCGACGCGACGCCGCCCTTCTTCGCCGTGTAGGAGTCGTGCAGGAATCCCTTCAGCAAGCCGTTCTCGATGATCGACGTGCGCTGCGTGGGGACGCCCTCGCCGTCGGCGAACGTAGTGGCGATTCCATCGGGAAGACGCCCGTCGTCCACGATGGAGACCAGCGACGACGCCACGGCCTCGCCCTCGCGACCACCGAACAGCGACTTCCCCTTCTGGACGGCATCGGCGTTGAGCATCCGGCTGACGTACCCGAGGATATCGCCGCCGACTTCGGGCGGAACGACGAGCGGCAGCTCCGCCGACTTCGCGGGCTTCGCTCCAAGCATGCGCAGCGCGCGATGCGCCGCGCGACGTGAGAGCCCCTCGGTATCGAGATCGGCGTAGCTCCGGCTCACGACGACATCCGCGCCGGTTTGCACGCCGGCATCGTCTCCCGCGATCGCCCACATGTACGCGTACGCCAGCGTGTTTCGCGTCGAGCCGGACACGCCGTTGGAGTTGACGATCGTCATCTCTTCCGCGCCGTCGACGTAGCCCATCCAGGCCGCGCCCTTCATGCGGGGGTCCGCGTCGAGCATCATCCGTTCGACGTCGATGGCGCGCGCGACCTTGTCCGGCAGGGGTGTAGCGATGACTGCTTCGTCGTACACCTCGAGGGAATCGTCCCACCCGCCGGGAGCGAGGTTCTCGGGAATCGTGTTCGCATCCTCGGGGGTGTGCAACTCTGTGAGCTTCACCAGCGTGCCGACAATCTCGTCCGCCTCGTGAAGATCGAGGCGATTACTCGCAATGAACCCCATTCTTCCGCCGACAAGCACTCGGACGCCGAAGCCCGATTCGTCGCTGGTCGTGACGCTGTCCGGGGCGCCGCGCTGCACCTGTATCTTCGTCATGAGCGCTCGCGTCACGGCGACCTCGGAGGCGTCCGCACCGTGCGCCTGCGCGACTTTCATCACCTCGTTCGCAAAGTCGAGTTCCCGTGCCTTCCCTGCCACGATCAGTCCCCTTCCCACGTCTCGCCGGTGCCACCGACGAGGATCGCCTGCGCTCGCACCGTTGGCATGCCCACGCCGACGGGAACCTGTTGTCCTTTTCCGCAACGGCCGCCGGAGTTTCGCACGATCAGATCGTTGCCGACCATATCGATGCTCTTGAGAACGTCGATGCCGACGCCACTCAGCGTTGCGCCGCGCACGGGACGCGTCAGCTTGCCGTTTTCGATAATCCACGCGACCTGAACTGCCGTGGTGAACTGCCCGGTGACGATGTCCACCTGGCCGCCCCAGCCCGTCTGGGCCGCGTACAGACCGCGTTCCGTGTTCGCGACGATGTCCGCGGGATCGGTTTCTCCGGCGGCGATGTACGTATTGCGCATACGCGGGATTGGCGGATGTCGATACGTTTCGCGGCGACCGTTGCCCGTTGGCTCCACACCTGCGCGCTGGGCCGTTACGAGCGAGTGGAGGTGGTTCACGAGGATGCCGTCCCGAATGAGCGCCGTGTTCTGTGCGGGTATGCCCTCGTCGTCCACGCCGAAGCTTCCCGGCGCGTGCGGAATCGTGCCGTCGTCGAGCAACGTCACGAGTTCGCTCGCCACCGGGTCGCCCATCCTCCCCGCGAAGGCGCTCCCACGCTCGATTAGGTCGGCTTCCATGCCGTGTCCGCACGCCTCGTGGAAGAGCACGCCGTTGCCTCCCGGAGCGAACACAACCGGCATCATCCCGCGCGGAGCATCTTCCGCCATGAGCTGTGTGATGGCGTTCTCGCGCGCGGTCTCCGTGACGGCGTCGAACGAGTCGTCGCCGGTGAAGCACTCCAGGCCGCCGTAGATCGACCGGCCCTGCGTGCCGACTTGCAACTCACCGTCGGCTCCGGCGTATACGGCGACAGAGTATTCCGACAGCCCCAGCGTGTGCTCGACAATCTCGGCCGAGTTCGACGACGCGATCTGAATGTGCCGCGAGTGGTCCGTGAAGCGTACGGACACCTGCTTCACGCGGTCGTCTCCGCGCCACGCGATTTCCTCGCCCGAGCGCACGATCTCGACCTTCCGGCCCACGTCGAGGGCGGATGGGTCGCGGTCGAACTGCTCGCCCAGGGGAGAGTGTCCCTCGCTCAGGGAGAGCGTCACGTCACGCTCGCGCTCGGCTTCCGCCGCATCGGCAGTCTCGGATGCGAGTTTCACGAGCGCCGCCGGCTCCATCGATGTGGCGAGGGCATAGTACACGTGCCCGTTCTTCACGACGCGTATACCGACGCCGCCTTCGCGCCGCATCGAGCTGTTGATTTTGCGATCGTCGCTCACGACGCCCGAGTAGGACGCCTGCTCCGCATACACGTCGGCGAATTCCGCACCGCGTCGCAGAGCGGCTCGGAGGATGTCTTCGAGCACTTCCGGTGTCAGGACCGGAGTTGTCTGTCCGCTGGACATATCTCGTTCCTTGGTGAACCGCATGGGATCTCTGAGCTTCAGCAGATGAGGGAATATATGCGACTCATCCGGCGGCCCGGAAGGCTCGCGCTACCACGGCGAGAGGCGGAGCGCGATACAGGCGGGTCGTTCAGCGGGCCGCGTCGAACGCCATCGCCGCGAAGCTGACGACGGAGTCTGTGTCCTCTTCCACGGCCTGACGGTAGTCCAGTAGTCGTCCCGGCCCGGTCTCAGGCATGACGTTCAGCATGGTGTAAAGCGCCGGGTACCCGCACACGTGACGAGCATTCTGGTCACGCGCCAGCAGTCGGAAGTATTCCTCGACATCCCGGCTCGCTACCGCGTTGAGCAGCTCACGGTCCGCGTGATCGATCATCCGCAGGCGCTCCTCGTCGATTCCCATCGAGTCGCCGAAGCGCCGTCCGACATGGGACAGATCTACCGACGCAACGATGCAGGCGCGCGCCCCGGCCTCTTCGATGGTCGCGCGAAGTCCGTCGATGAAGCCGCGTACCGCATCGTCGCGTGAAGGCTCGCGATTGTGCGCCAGCGCTTCGTGCAGCGAGCCGCACAGGATCGGCACCATCGAGATGTCGCGATCCGGAAACGCGTAGCGCAGCATCACGGCCTGGAACTCGATGGAGTGCTCATTCCGATGGGCCAGTTCGTCGCCAAACGCGTCTGCCGGACATCGTTCTCGGAGCCGGGCGACGAATTCCCGATCCGTTGGCATCGCGCCGAGGGGCGTCTCGAAATCCTTGCCGGTGAGGAAGAACGGCTCCTCGCCTCCTTGATGAGCGATGCCAAGCACGATGTAGAGATCCGCATCGCAGTTGGCCGCGATCTCGCGATATGCCGCCGCAAAGCTCTGCCCGCCCCGGCTCAGGTCGATATGGGGCGCCACGACTGCCCGCAGGACGCCCGACTCAACCGGCGGATCGCCGCCGGCATTCGTCAGCAGGTCATCAAGGAAGGAGCGTAGTTCGTCGGGATCCGTCGGATAGCTCTGCCCGGCAAGCATGGCCGAACGCGTCGCCAGCACGTGGAACTCTTCGGCGAGCCCGTCATACTTCGCTCGGAACCGCGGGCTGTCGAGGAACAACGCATCCTCCAGCGTCTCGATGAGCGTTTCGATCTGCCCTAGCTCGAAGAGGTGCCCGACATCGCGGAAGATGTTCGCCTGGGCCTCGCGGGAGGTCGTGTTTCCGTCGAGCTGCTGCAGCACGAGCAGCGCACCCGCCGAGAGCACGACCGGGTGCGGAGCCACGTCGAGCGGATCGCGCAGGGCATACGCCGTGTCGCCCTCAGCATCGACCGGAAGGACCTCGACCGGACGCAGGCGCGGACGCTCGGGAACCGAGCTCATCGACATCCGCCGGGAGTCACCATCGTCACAGCAGCATCTTCACGACGACAAAGCCGCCAATGAGCAACACCGTAAACCCGATGGCGAACAAGTTGAAATACCGGTCGATGACCCCTGTGATCGACGGCCCGAAGCGTTGAATCAGCCCGGCAACCAGGAAGAAACGCGCCGTCCGGCTCACTGCGGACGCGATGAGGAACATCACAAAGTTGATGCCGAACACTCCCGCCGACACCGTGAAGAGCTTGTACGGTATCGGGGTGAATCCGGCTGTGAAGACGATCCAGAAGTTCCACGACTCGTAGAGGCCGCCGACGTGGTCGAAGGCTGCCGGGCTGACGCCGGGCACGTAGGAATAGAAGTACGGGCTCACAACCTGCCAGAATCCGGCTCCGATGAGATAGCCGAACACTCCGCCCAGTATCGACCCGACCGAACACGCGGTCGCGAACCAGAGCGACTTCTTCGGCTTGCCGATCGCAAGCGCTATCAGCAGCACGTCGGGCGGCACTGGAAAGAACGACGACTCGGCGAACGCCAGCAGCGCCAACGCCCACACTCCGGCGGGATGGTCCGCCCACGCGAGTACCCAGTCGTACACGCGACGAACCAGGCCCTTGGGTTCCGAGCTATCGTCGATCGCGGGCGTGTTCGTATCCGACATGCCAATCCTCATGCGTTCGTGGCGTCCAGACCTGTGGCACGATGTGAGTCGCTCAGCTCTCGCTCCAGCCGTACCGTCCTACCAGGGGAACGAATATACACCCACCGTGCCGACGCTCCCCGTAATGATCGCCGTCTCGTTCGATCATGATCAGATCTTGGAGATCGCGTGGTCCCACCGGCGCAACGAGACGGCCGCCGTCGACGAGCTGTTTCCGCAGCACGTCGGGGATATCGGGCGCACCTGCCGCGACGAGAATCCTGTCGAACGGCGCGCGCTCGTAGCATCCCTCCGACCCATCGCCAAGTCTCGTCTCGATGCCATCGAGACCAAGCGAGGCGAGCGCGTCTTCCGCGCTCTTGAGCAGGTCCGGCTGAATCTCGATTGTAACCACCTCTTCAGCAAGCAGCGCAAGCACCGCCGCCTGATAGCCCGAACCCGTGCCCACGTCGAGAACGCGCTCGCCGCCGGAAAGCTCCAGCAGCTCCGTCATTCTCGCTACCATGTAGGGCTGCGAAATCGTCTGCCCGGCGCCGATCTCAAGCGGGCTGTCGTCATACGCCCGGCGTCGGCTGGAAGGGGGAACGAACATGTGCCGGGGAACGGCTCGCATGGCCTCCAGAACACGATCGTCCGCCACGCCGCGCCCAGCGAGCTGAACGTCGACCATCTGCTCGCGCCGTTCGCTCTCATCGCCCGCATCGAGGTGTTCCCACGATGAGCTGCCGGCATGCGTGTCGAACATGTCGTATCCGCCAGGGGGTCGAGGTCAGCGGGAGTCTTGCGCCTTTTCGAGCACGCGCATCGCTTCGAGCGTGCCGTCGGGACGGATGTCGTTCTGCTCTGCGAGAGCCCATTTGAGCGCGTCGAGACAGCGCAACACCTTCTCCGACATCGATGAATGCCCCATCAGACCGATGCGCCAGATCTTCCCCGCGAGCGGGCCGAGCCCGGCGCCGATCTCGACGTTCATCTGGCGCAGCATGTGCTGCCGCACGCGTTTCTCGTCGATGTCGTCGGGAACACTCACCGCGTTCAGCATCGGCGCGCGAATGTCCGGCGCTACGGCCATCTCGAGCCCCATCGCGGTGACCCCGGCGACAAGCGCCAGGTGATTCGTCCGATGACGCTTCCATCGCACCTCGAGGCCCTCCGTCAGGATCACCTCAAGAGCGGCCGCCAGAGCGTAGTTCATGGAGATCGGCGCCGTGTGATGGTAGACTCGCTCTTCGCCCCAGTATTTCGTCAGCATCGTCGTGTCGAGATACCAACTCGACACCTTCGTCTGGCGCGCCTCGATCGCCTGTGCCGCTCGAGCGCCGAACGTGACGGGAGCCAGCCCGGGCGGGCAGCTCAGACACTTCTGCGTCCCGCTATAGACGAGATCCAGCTCCCACAGATCCGTCTCGACAGGTACGCCGCCGAGAGACGTCACGGCGTCCGCCAAGATGAGCGCGTCATGCGCGTGCGCGAGCTTCGCGATGTCCGCCAGGGGCTGCAACACCCCCGTCGATGTCTCGGCATGTACGATCGCAACGAGCTTGACCGGGGCGTTCGCCTTCAACGCCGATTCCACGGCCTCCGGATCGATGGCCGTGCCCCAGGCGGCTTCCACGACTACCGCCTCCGCGCCCGCCCGCTCCACGATATCCCGCATCCGCGTGCCGAACACGCCGTTGATGCAGACGATCACGCGGTCACCCGGCTCCAGCACATTGACGAGCGTGGCCTCCATGCCCGCCGAGCCAGTGCCCGATACCGGAAACGTGAGGTCGTTCTCCGTCCGGAAGAGCGCGCGGAGCCCGTTCTTCACGTACTCCATCACCTCGATGAACGCCGGATCCAGATGGCCTACCACGGGGGCCCCGAGGGCCTGCATGACGCGCGGATGGGTGTCGCTGGGCCCCGGGCCGAGAAGCGTGCGTTGCGGAAGGTTGTCAATAGGGGCGCGTAGGTTCATGGTAACTCCGTGGCGTTCAGGTCAGGCGGAATCGGATCGGAAGAAGGTAGTGGTATGAGCGGCGCGGACCCACCGCCAGAACGGCGAGGGTCAGGAAGCCCCGGGCTGAGGCGCGGAGAGCCAGTCACGGGGGTTGAGCGCTTCATGACCGACCATGATCTCGAAATGCACGCCCTCCACGCCGAGCGCGCCCGGGCTTCCTGAGACCCCGATAATCTGTCCGCGCCGGACGTGGTCGTCGGGACGGACGTTCAGCCCGCCGAGGTGAGCGTAGAGCGTGTAGTAGTCCTGGCCGTGAGCCACTATCGCGAACGTGCCGTAGCCACGATACCAGTCCACAAGCACGACTCGACCACTCGCAACCGACCTTACCTCCGTACCCAGCGGCGCGCCGATATCGATCCCACGGCTCCGGGTCCACGTACGGGATTCCCGGTCCCGCCGACGTCCGAATTCGCCCACCACGGGTCCATCGATCGGCCAGGGCAGCGAGCCCCGCTGCGTGGAGAAATCGACCGGCGCGGTAATCGAGATGCCTCCGACGAGCGCGTCGTCGTGCGCGGTGGAGCCCGCGCGTTCGCGTTCGACGAGGTAGTCGGCAATGCGCTGCTGGCTCTCCTGCCGTTGTCCTTCAAGCTCTCGCGCCGCGCTCTCCGCCAGGCGGCGGCTCCGGCGTATGCGAGTCAGATACCGCTCCGCGTCCTCGCGAGCGGCGACCAGCTCGCGGCGCTGCACCTGCCGTCGAGCGATCAGCGTATCGAGCGTACGGCGCTGATCCCGGTAGATTGCGGTGACGGAGTCCAACTCGATGCGGTCGGTCGTCAGGTGCCGGACATCGATCTCGTCCCGGCGATTGAGCGTCGTCATGTACTGCCGAGCGGCCATCCAGTGCGCCAGCGTTGAGGCGAGCAAGGCCCGCTGGTACGGGTGCCTGCGCCCCTCGACGTAGAGCGTCCGAACGCGGCGCGCCATGAGTGCCTCGCGGTCGCCGACCTGCTGCAATATCTTGGCCCGGCGATGTTCCGCCGCGGAGATGTCCTGAACGAGCGCGGTTTCGGCGTTAGCCAGACTACTCAGGGAGTGCTCGATGAGACCTACGCGGTTCGCCGCTTCGACGAAGCGGCCCGCCGCGTCCTGCTCGGTCTCGCGCATACGCTCGGACTCAGCTCGCGCACTGGACAGGTCGGCCTCGAGTTGCTGGAGCATCGACTTCTGCGTTTCCAGACGGCGGGCCAGGCCCGCATCCTGCGCCCGTGCGCCTGCGACTACCAGCGCGGCAAGCAGCAGGCCGCACGCCACCCGCCCTGCGTCCACCGGCCGAATCATCCGCGCCGCTCCGGCGGCTCCAGCCACGGATCGGGCGGCAGAGTCGTGGAGAGGGCCGACCGGCTCCCCCACCAGCCGAGAACCGTTCCCAGCGCGGCCAGTGCCAGCGCGACGATTCCTGCGGCTTCCGCTGTGAGGCTCCGGCCGATGAGGGGCACCATGCCGAGTACGCTCGACCCGAGCACGACGAACACTCCTGCGGCCGCGCCGCCGACTACTCCCTGGAGAACGCCCATGATGATGAATGGGCGACGTATGTACGACTCCGGCGCGCCGAGTATACGCTGCACTTCCACGACGCCGAGCCGTGCGCTGATGCCCAGACCAATCGTCCGGGCGATCACAATGCTGACCGCGACTCCGATGCTGGCAAGAAGAAGCACGAGGATTATCGCCGCCCCGGCCACGAGACGATTCAGCATGGTGAGCCATTCGATATCGGCCTGCACAGCGTCGACGCCGTTCCACCCGCGCAGTGTGGCGATGAGTTCCTCGAGTCGCGCCGGAGAGCGACCTCGGTCGGACAGGGAAACGAGCAGGGATCGCGGCAGCGGGTTGGTCTCAAGCGCGGCGATCAACTCGTCGCCAAAGAACTCGTTGAATCGCTCAAGCGCCTCCTGCTTGGAGACGAGGCGCGCGTCCGTAACGTCGGACATGCGGATGAGACCCGCGCGCACCGTCTGGATGTCGCGGTCGGAGGCATCGTCGCGCAGAAATACCTCGACGCTGATCCATCGGCGCGCCTCACGTGCCTCCGCGTCCAGCACGAGAGCGATGAGTCCGAGTGCCCCGAGGATCGTCAGTGAGAGCATGATGATGACGACGCTGCTCACAGTCGCCGCCCGAGCGCTGCGAACCGCCCGCCACGCTTCTATGAACGACGTGCCGTCTGCCACAGTCGCCCCCTCAGAGCGATTCCGTCTCGGTTGCCCGGCCCTGCTCGACGTTCCAGCAACTGTAGCCGTATCCTCGAACCAGATCCAGATCGTGCGTCGCCAACAGGATCGTCGTGCCCCGGTGGTGGATGCGCCGGATCAGACCCATGATCTCCCGCGCGGAGGCCCGATCGAGATTGCCCGTCGGCTCGTCCGCAAGCAGTACCTGCGGATCGTACGCCAGCGCGCGAGCGATTCCGAGGCGCTGCTGCTCGCCACCGCTCATGAGAGCGGGGCGCGACACGCGCTTCGCCGCCAGGCCCACCTGCTGGAGCAGGTCCATCGTCCTGCGCCTCACGATGCGCTTCGACGCGCCGCCAATCGTAAGGGCGAGGGCGACATTTTCGTACGCGGAGCGATCGGGCAGGAGCTTGTAGTCCTGAAACACCATGCCGATTCGCCTCCGGATCTCCGGCAGGAGCCCCGAAGTGACACGATCGCTGGTGAAGGAGCCGATCTGCACGCGGCCACCGTCCGGACGGCGGTCGAAATGTGCCAGCCGCAGGATGGTGGTTTTGCCGCCGCCGGTCGGACCATACAGCACGCCGAAGCCGCCACGAGGCACCGCGAGCGACACATCGTGAACTATCGGCCCGCGCGTCCCATACAGTGTCACTCGGTCAAAACCGATCATGGTACCGTCCGCGAGGATGCCTCATGACCCTATCGAGCGCGCAGCACGATGTGTATGCGCTCCGACGTGGAATCCGCAACGTCGAACGTGAAGTCATCGAACGCGCCAAGAATCTCCCACCTGCCGGCGTCCACGGCTGCCAACACCTCGTCGACGTCGTAGATGCGCTGCTCGTGGCGCTCGACGATCACCTCGTCGCGGTCCCGGTGCTGAATGCGAAACTCGTTTACCTGAAGTCGCTCCTGGCGAACATACTTGCTGTGTCGAGTGTACCGGTAGCCCCGCCAGCGCTCGGAGGACTCGTAGTCGCTGAAGTAGAGAAGTGAGTTCGTCTCGGTAGTCACGTCGATGACACCCAGCGCGCCCTCGACGACGCATCGCCGCAGACCCGCCAGAGTATCCCGCAGGTCGTCCACGGTCAGGCAGTAGTTCACACTGTCGTACAGGCACAGGACAGCATCCCAATCGCCCTCCGGCAGGTGCCGCATATCGGCGGCGGAGAACGTTGGACCGTTCTCGACTCCATCCGCCTTCGACCGCGCGATGCCGATCATCTGGGCTGATCGGTCGACGCCGTTGACGCTGTACCCCCGCTTCGTGAGTTCGAGCGCGAGCGTTCCTGTCCCGCAGGCGGCCTCGAATATCCTGCGCGGATTGGAATCGAACGTCTGGAAGACACGATCCACGTAGTCGGCCCACTCAACATAATTGACGTGGCGCATGACGTAGTCGTAGAGCTCAGCGAGCTGTTCGTACGGCCTCACGTCCCGCCGGTCATCGCCGTTATCGGGCGCGGGGGGTGGTTTCCCCTGCATCACGATCCCTCCCCCCCAAGCGCCGCGCGCGAATCGCGTATCAGCGCGTAGTGAGAGGAAGCGAGCGCCTTCGGAAGGGATTTCCCGGGGTACTTCGTCACCTCCACGACGAGTTCCTGATCGACAAACGCAACCGAGATGCGGTCGCCGATCGCCACAGACGCCGACGCCTTCGCAACGCGGTCGTTGACCGACACGATGCCGTTGTCGCAAGCGCGTTTGGCGTCCGCGCGGGGAGCCACGATTCTGGCGCGGGCCAGAAACGAGTCGAGGCGCATTCCCGCGTCCTCTCCGGTTTTCATCACCGGGCTCCCGCGCCTGGCGACGAGCACTCGGGCATGCGTACGTCGACGTAGGTACGCCGGCGTTCGCGCTCTAGAATCTTCTCGACTTCGACCACGAGCTTCTGCTGCCGAACGCCATCCTCAAGTTGCCGCCGGTCATCAGTAAGATTCATGCGGTGTTCGCGCGTACGGCTGATGAGCTTCACGATGTGGTACGTGCCTCCCGTCGACTCGAACGGATAGCTCACCTGCCCCGCCTCGAGCGTGGCAAGCGCACGTCCGAACGGCGCGGGAAGGTCCTGCGGCGAGACCGGACCAATTCGTCCGCCCATCTCGCGGACGTTCGGATCCATCGAGTATTGCCGCGCCAGGGCGCCGAACTCCTCTCCCGACTGTATCCTCTCGTAGAGCGAGATCAATGTATCCCGAGTCGCTTCCTGATCGATCCGGGTCGGCTGCGCGCGGGCGAGAATGTGCTTCGCCCAGACCTGGTTGTCGCGGAAGCCAAGGTTCTGGATGAGGTGCAGACCGAATTCCGTAAGAACCGCGCCGCTGACCGCGCCGGAGTCGAGCGAGAACGCGATCGCCTCGAATTCCGGAACCATCTCGCCCCGACCGAACCATCCGAGGTCGCCGCCCGCCGGCGCGGTGCCCGGGTCCTCCGATACCTCCCGTGCCACATCCCCGAATGACTCGCCTTCCTCGATACGCTGCCGGGCGAGAGCGATCCGTTCCCGCGCGGCGACGAGCGACGAGTCGCCCGGGCGGGAGATTCGGGTGATGTGCGCGATCGTAACCGTCGCGGGCAGCGTGGGCAGGCTGTCGCGATTTTCCTCGTAGAACTGTTCCAACTCCCTGAACGACACAGCGATGCCCTGCGACATCTCCGCGAGCAATCGTTCACGGAGCATGTACCGCTCCATCTGCTTGCGAAGCCGGTTGCGCAGCTCTCGCTCACTGGTTCCCTCGCGTTCAAGCTGATCGCGGAACGCCTGCTCAGTCGGGAATCGGGATCGTACCTGCTCGAACTGCGCGCGAAGGCGTTCCTCCACCTCCTGCGGGTCCAGATCGACGCTGTCGAGGCGCGCTTTGGACACGAGCAGCCGGTCGTCGACGAGACTTCGCACGATCTCGCACCCTCGCGTCGCCAGCTCGGCCGGGTCGATGCGCGTTGGGTCCAGTCCCGCCTCCAGATACTGCATCTGAAGGAACTCATCCACCTCGGACCGAAGGATGACGTCTCGTCCGACGACCGCGACCACACGGTCGATTATCTCCTCTACAGCCGGCGCGTTCGCCACGAGACCGACTGCCATGAAGCCGGCGGCACACGCGAGGATGCCGCGCAGACTCCGGCCCCAGTATCGATTGTCATTCATGAGCGTCGATATCCTCCAGAACGCTTAGCGTGTCGTCAATCTCCATCCGGGGGCGCTCCCGCGGGCCCAGGCGCTCGCCGTAGAAAACGTACGACTCCTGCAACCTCAGCCGCTCCACCAGTTCCGTGACCATTACCCATCGCTTCGTCGCCCGAATACGGTTGACAATCTCAAGCCGGACCTCGTCGAGCGTCCGGATGCTACCCGCGAGTCGCCTGTCATCCACGCGCAGGATATGCCAACCCGCGTCGCTGCGGATCCTGCCGCTGATCTCGCCCTCCGAGAGGCCGTGGATGGCCTGCCAGATCTCCTGCGTGTATGCTGTCGACGCCGATATGTAGCCTAGATCGCCGCCCTCCGAGCTGGACGGATCGGCCGACTGCAGGCGCGCGATCTCCTCGAACGTCTGCGGTGAGTGCCGCAACTGGGCCGACACCGACCGGGCCTCGCGCACGGCCTCCAGCACGATCTGGTGGATTCGGACGGTCGTTTCCGGCCGCCGGAATACCGCGCGGTGCTCGTCGTAATATGCCTGAACTTCCTCGTCCGACACGGCCAAGCGATCCTGGTAGTACCGGTCCAGCAACGCGTTGATGACAAGCTCGCGCGCCGCAGTCCGGACCTGAGCGGCCACGTCGGGGTCGAGGTGTATACCCAGCTTCACCGCCTCGCCGTACAACAGCTCGCGATTCACCCAACGCTCGGCCGCTTCCCACCTGGCATCCGGGGAAGCCGCCTCATCGGGGAGGCCCCCGATCATCACGTTCAGATCCCGTGCGGTCAGCGTTTCGTCTCCGACCTTGGCAACCGGCGGCCCGGCATCCCGGCCGTCGCGGGAGCATGCCGCGACAACGATGACCGCCACGATCGCCACGGCGACCCGTGCACTGCGTCCGCTATGGCGCAACAGGCTTCCCGGAATTGAAATCACGCAGCCCTCACGATCTCTCGATCCAACAGGGCCCTGGCCGCCACCACCGCGGCGCGGGCTTGCTCGATCCCGCGCTCTACTTCAAGATGCATCTCCAACGTCAGTCCGTTCTCCACCTGGAACTCCACGGTGCGGGTTGCCCGCTGCACGATCCGCATGATGTCCTGCTGCGTAGGTTCGTGCTCCGCATGGAAACGCAGCGTGAACCGACCTGTACGGCCGATAGTCATCGCCCGCGCACCCAGATGCCGCCCGATGGTTTTCAGCCGCATGATGTCCGACAGAGCTTCGGCGGGCTCGGGCAGACGGCCGTAGCGATCCCGCAGTTCCTCGACGAATCCATCCACCTCGCCGAGAGACCGACACTCCGACAGACGCCGGTAAAGTGCCATCTTCTGCTCGCCGTCCGCAACGTAATCGTCAGGCAGAAACGCGCTCAGGCCGATCTCGACCTCGCAATCCGGCATCGTATCCGCCACTTCGCCCTTCAGCTCCCGAACCGCCTCATCGAGCAGCTTCACGTAGAGATCGTATCCGACCGCCGCGATGTTCCCGCTCTGCTCATGGCCAAGAAGATTTCCCGCACCGCGTATCTCAAGATCGCGCATCGCGACCTTGAATCCACTACCAAGATCGCTGAATTCCTCGATTGCGTGGAGTCGGCGCCGTGCATCCGAGCTGAGCTTGCGATCCTTGGGGACCATCAGGTAGGCGAACGCGCGGTGCGCGCTTCTGCCGACGCGGCCTCGCAGCTGGTAAAGCTCGGCCAGGCCGAGCCAGTCCGCCCTGTCCATGATGATCGTGTTGGCATTCGGTATGTCCAGCCCCGACTGGATGATCATCGTCGTGATGAGTACGTCGAATTTGTGGTCGAGGAAGTCGAGCATGACTCCCTCAAGCTGGCGTTCCGCCATCTGCCCATGTGCTATACGAAACCTCACGTCGGGTAGAAGTTCCTTGAGCCACTCGGCCCGCTCGTCGATCGACTGCACGCGATTGTGCACGAAGAACACCTGGCCGTCGCGGTCGATCTCGCGGAGAATCGCCTCGGCGACGCGGTCCTCATCGAACGGGATGATCTCCGTGTGAACGGGCAGGCGGTCCTTCGGCGGCGTATTGATGACGGACATATCCCGAGCGCCGGACAGCGAGAGATGAAGCGTCCGTGGGATCGGCGTCGCCGTCATGCTCAACACGTCCACGCTGGACCGCATGTGCTTGAGCCGCTCCTTGTGCTTCACGCCGAACCGGTGCTCCTCATCGATGACGAGCAGGCCCAGGTCCTTGAACCGCACATCCTGCGAGATAAGCCGGTGCGTACCGATGACGATGTCCACCGCCCCGCCCGCGAGCGAGTCCAACGTTTCGGTTATCTGCTGCTTCGTCCGGAATCTGCTCAGCATCTCCGTGCGTACAGGGAACCCGGCAAGACGCTCCACGAACGTGCGGTAGTGCTGCTGCGCAAGGATCGTCGTCGGGACGAGCACCGCCACCTGCTTGTGGTCAAGCACGGCCTTGAACGCGGCCCGCACGGCGACTTCTGTCTTTCCGTAGCCTACGTCGCCGCAGATGAGCCGATCCATCGGAACGGATTGCTCCATATCCTGCTTGATTTCGTCAATCGTGGTGAGCTGGTCGCGCGTTTCCTCGTAGATGAACGCGGCCTCCATCTCGTTCACCCAGTGATTGTCCGGGCTGAAGGAGAAGCCCGGCTGCGACTGCCTCCGCGCGTACAGATCCACAAGCTCCTGCGCGAGCTTGACGACGCCCTTCTTCGTGCGGGCCTTGAGTCGCTCCCAGTCAGCGCCGCCAAGCTTGCTGATGGCCGGACGAGTCTCTTCGTCACCGCTGAAACGCTGGATGCGATTGACCTGCTCCACCGGCAGGAACAGCTTGTCCCGGTCACGGTACGCGATCTTCACGAGATCGCGAGCAACTCCATCCACGGCGAGCCGCTCGATGCCCTGGTAGAGCCCAACGCCGTGGTCCTCATGAACAACGACGTCGCCCGGCGTCAGAGAGAAGAGATCCTTCACCGCCGATGTGCCGCGGTATTTCCGGTAGCGATGGCGGCCGCGGTATCTACTGAAGAGTTCGTGGTCGTTCACGACCTGGATGTTCGCCGACGGATACAGGAAACCGTTCTGCAGTTCGCCTATACCGACGTCGCATATGTCCGACGAACCCTCCAGCAATTCCTCGAGACGCTGACACTGGCTTTCATTCTCGGCGAGCACCGCGGTGGCGCCACGCTCGCGAGCGAACGCCGACATGTCGTCTTTGAGGGCGTCCAGGTTCCCGTCGTACTGCCTGATGCCCTGTGCGCCGAACTCGACGAACTCGCCGTCGGGCTGCAGATCGCACCGGGATACGACCGTTCGACCTGCGAGAGCCGCATGCACGTCGCCCCACTCGTGAAACACATGCTCGTACGGCAGGGCGGGTTCGCCTCGCTCTGAGCGGCGATCTATGACCTTGCGCGTCTCGGCGGCGAAGCGCTCCGCGTGGTGCTCGATGTCGTCGGGCTCGGCGAGCCAGATGAGAGCCCGCGATTCGAAGTGGTCCAGCAGGCTCGGCTTCACGCCCGCGAGCACTGGACTCCAGAATTCCATCCCGTCGAAGTGAACGCCAAGCTCGACGCGCTCGCGTATCTGCTCGACGCCGACTGCGCCATCCTTCTCGACGCCGTCCAGCCGCGCCGGCGCATCACCCCACCACTCGTCGCCGGCGAGCACCTCCCGACGCGGCAGTATCTCGATCTCGCGGACGGTTTCGACCGATCGCTGGGTGGCAGGATCGAACTCTCGTATGGATTCCACTTCGTCGTCGAAAAGCTCGATGCGGAAGGGTCGCTCCGCACCGAAGGTGAAGACGTCGATCAGCCCTCCGCGTCTGGCGTACTGGCCCATCTCGTGGACCTGGTTCTCCGGTTCGTAGCTCAGGCTGCGAAGCCATCGTGCCAGGTCGTCCAGGTCGACGACGTCTCCGACAGACACGATGCGGCTTGCCGCGGCGAGAGCCTCCGGTTCGAGCGTCGGGCGAAGCAGCGCCGTCACCGGGGCGACGACCACGGTCGGGTCCCCGACGAGTAGAGCCTGCATGGCTTCGAGGCGCAGCGCGGTGACTTCCACGTGCGGCGACTTGTCCTCGAACGCGATGAGCTCCCAATCGGGGAAATACCGGACCCGATCCTCGCCAAGCAGACGATCCAGGTCGTCCCGCAGCTCTTCCGCCGCGCCGGTCGTCGGGGTAACCACGAGCATCTGGCGATCGCAGCCGGCCCGAAGACCCGCCAGTACGAACGCCTCCCGGCTGCCGGCAACCCCGAGGACAGCCAGCCGGGCGCCATCCCGACTCACCGCGTCCACAACCTTCTTGAGCGGCGCCGTCGCTTCGATGCGTGCTCGCAGAGATGCCAGATCTACCATGCTGCTCCACTCGGGGCGGTGAAGGCCCATCTGTCGGGACTAGCGATACGGCACAGCCAAACGGCGAAAGGCCGATGATCCTCTCGGACCATCGGCATCAGACCAGGGCACATCCGAATGTGCCGGATGCGATCAGACGCGGGCGTGCCGCTGATTGCCATACGTGAAATGTATCGCGCGACCGCTGCACGGCCAACGGGAAGCTGCCCCTGTGCCGTCGCGGTCAGGAGCGGATATGGTAGTGATCGTTAATGTTGCGCTGGTAGTTCTCCACACGGCATTCGACGATGTCGTCGAAGTCGACCGCCTCACCGCGCACGGACGATTCGACAATCGCGTAGCACGCCGCGACGTCGCGCAATCCCTCGACGCCGCTCGTCTCGGAAGGGCTGCCGTCCCGAATCGCGGAGAAGAAGTCGTGCAGTTCGAGAGCAAACGCGTCCTCGATTCCGTTCGGGAACCAGCCGCGAGTGAGATCGGGATGCGCGCCGATCTCAAACACCTCGCTCATCGAAAGCGTCTCGTGATCCGTGATGATCTGGTCGCCTTTCACGCACCCGATATCGCCGTAGATGACCATACCACCCGGAAGCGCCGACGGCTCCCCGTGGCCTGCCCAGGACATGCTGAATGTGCCGATCGCGCCGTTCTCGAACTCCATGTGGGCGAACGCCGTGTCCTCAACATCCGCCGCGACGTGCTCGGTCACGTTCCCGGCCGCGTCGCGGGTTGTGCGCAGTTGCTCGATGATTTTCACGAGACCAGACACGGTCTTCGGCTCTCCGCACAAGTAGCGCACGCGGTCGAACAGATGCGAGCCGATATCCATCAGTATTCCAGATCCGGTGGACATCTTCTTGTGACGCCACGCGGTCAGTCCGACGATCTTATTCGGCGACCAGCCTGACCCAATCGAAGCGTGCGCAACCATCTGGAGTTTGCCAATGTGGTCGTTGTCGATGATCCAGCGGAGCGCCCTCGTATCGCGCTTGTAACGCAGACTCTCGGCCACTGACAGCACCAGGCCCCGCTCGTCGGCAAGCTCGCATATGCGCCTCCCCGCGCGGACCGTGATGGTGAACGGCTTTTCGATGATGACGTGCTTGCCCGCCGCGAGCGCACCCGTGGCGATGATGTGGTGGACGTCGACTGTCGCAAGGATGATGACAGCGTCGACCGCGGGGTCCCCAACGGCGTCTCGCCACTCAGTGTAGATCGTCGCGGGAGTTCGAGGCTCCAGGTCGGTCACGTAGATGTCACGCAGGTTGAGCGGATCGTCCTTGCCCTCGACGATCGGCGGGAGTGGCGGCGGAGCGTTGTCGCGCTCGTTGTAGCGACGCGCGTTCTCCTCGTTGCGGGAGACGAGGGCCACCACTCGAACATCGTCGAGCCCGGCCTCCTGCAATATCCGGATGCCGTTCAGGTGGGCCGACGTAATCCCCCCGCACCCGATGACGGCGACACCGATCGTGCTACCCACTACGCCGCTCCTCTGTCTTCCGAGACGCTACCGACCGCGTCCGGTCACCCCTCGATGGGAAACTCCACTCTCCGGCCTTCGGCCATGGCAATGAGGCCACCCGACAGTACCTCCTGAACGTCCCGGCTGTTGCGCGGGTCGAGCAGCGGATGGATCTCGTCCACCTGGCCATCGACATAGGCGACGAAGTGCTCGGGGCCGTTTGAGTGATACGCCGGCAGGTCGTCCGCGGGCACGAAATCGCCCTCGCTGTTGTCTTCCGACTGGACGATGACACCCCCTTCGCCGGGACGCAGGATGCCCTCGGTGCCCCAGACGATGGGGCTCTGATACGGATGCCCGCCGACCTGCGTCCACGTCGCCTCCGCGATACCCATCGCGTTGCCGTAGTCGATTATCAGGACGGCGTTGTCTTCTACGTCGATCGGCTTGTCATACGTCCCGCCGACGCCAACGACTCCCTTTGGATATCCGAGCCACCACCGGCACAGGTTCGCAGCGTAGCCGCAGAAATCTATCGATGCGCCGCCGCCGTTCTGCTCACGATCCCAGAACCAGAGCTGCGATCCTGAGAAACGGGCCTCGTGGCCGCCGCGATTCTTCACCTGGAACACCCGGCCGATGCGCCCGTCGTCGATGAGACGCTTCATCGTGTGGACGTAGGGCCGCCACATCGTGGGCCAGTTCACCATGAGCTTGATGCCGGAATCGGCCGCGGCGGAGAGCATCCGATCCGCCTGCTCGAGTGTTGCGGCCATGGGTTTCTCGACGAGCACGTCCACACTACGGGCCGCCGCCGCCTCGATCGCGGGCGCATGCTCCGCGTTCGTACCACCGAGCTGAATCATGTCCGGCTTGCCGACATCGAGCATCTCCTCGACCGTGCTGTAGCACGCGATGTCCGGGTGCTCGTCTGCAAGGCGCTCTTGGAGGTTGGAACGGTGTTCCGCGGCGCCGACGACGGTCACACCCGGAAGATCCTTCCACTGGTCGATCAGGCGCCACGTGTGATCATGGCTCAACCCAGCTATTCCGACGGAATGCCCGCTCATCTCGCATCTCCGAAGTTGTTTCGATTGGAAAGGGGTGCGTCGCGCAACGCCACCCACATCGGCAAGATTCTACCGAATGGCGTCGCGAATGTCCAGCCGTTCGACGCTCCACGCGACGGGGCCGTCAATCGGCCGACATCTCCCGCACAAAAATATCCGCGGCGACGTCCGCCTCAATAGCGACCTCGGTCTCACCGGCGAGGAGCACGTATGACGGCGATTTCTGGTGGAGAACCAGTTCCGTTCCCGGCACGATCCCGAGCGCGGCAAGCCGGTCGAGGCGGCGATGCACGCGAGGCGCGATGAACGTGATCCGACCGCGCCCACCGATGCGCAGTTGCGTGAGCGGCTCCACGATGGGAGTGACGGTTCGCGACATGCGGCGACAGCAGTCACCCGGCGGAATCGGTTTGCCGTGCGGACACTGACGTGGGTGGCCCAGGAACGTGCAGATGTTGTCCGTCACCTCCTGCGTCAGCATGTGCTCCCACAGGCACGCGGTGAACGCCGTGCCCTCCGGGCTCACTTCGAGCACCTGCTCCAGCAACACCTCCGCAAGGCGATTCCGCCGTGCAAGCCGCTCGGCGCGCTCTCGGCCCGCTTCGGTGAACGCGAGATCGTCACCTGAGTGCGTGATCCACCCAGATTCGATGAGTTTCGGAAGTATCGGTCTGACGTGCGGATGGCGCTCGCAGACGCCGTGCACGTTCAGGTCGCCGCGCTCGCTATCGGACCAGACAAGTGCCAGAGCATTCTCGTCTTCGCGGTCGAGCCGGCTATGCAACCCGTTTGCGTTCTCGCTCATCATTTCCCATCCAGCGACGAATCAGCGACACAAGTTTCGACTCGCGCGGCATCTCGTAGCCGCACTCCGGACACCGTATGAGCCCGCAGTTCGCAGCCATGGGGCAACCCGACGGGCACTGCTGGTGGTCCGGCGGGATATCCGACTGACAAAGCGGGCAGGTGATGGTCTCCAATCTATCCTCCTGACGGCCATCGCCGCGAAGCGGCCGTCGTCAGACTACACGGGCGAGTCGGACCCCGTCGCAACCATGAGGATCCGCACCACACCACCGACGAGAAACGCCAGCGGGAAGATGAACGCCGTCATCCAGACAGCCGTTCGGATGCCGCGCTCCTTCGCGATCATGAATACGTTCGCGATACACGGCACGAACAGAGTGATCGTCACGAGACTCACGACGACCTGAACTTCGTTCATGAGCCCGTTCTGCTGAAGGATGAGCAGCCCGGCAGCGCCGTAGTCGCGGCGCAGGAACCCGAGCAGAAACGCGTCCGTGGCCTGCACCGGGAGCCCGAGCCACTGCTGCACGACCGGCGCCGCGAATCGCTGCACCGCTCCGAGGGAGTGCGTGATGTCCAGCGTGAACAGCACGGCCGTACCAAGGATGAACAGCGGAACGACCTCTTTCAGGTACCACTCGATGCGACCGACGGTCTTGATGACGATATTGCCGATCTGCGGGACTCGGAGCGGCGGCAGCTCCAGCACCAGGTCGCCGGTCTCCCCCGGCAGAACCTTTGCCGCGAGCCAGCCTAC
>CAZEAI010000087.1:0-22184 GCA_964510105.1 uncultured bacterium | reverse complement strand
CGGTCCCGGGCACGAAGTACGAGCGCGGCGCCATTCGCTCCTGTCCCGCGAGCGTCGAGGCGGAGCAGGCTTCGAGTTGCTCGTCATCGACGACGTTCGGCTCGTAAGCCCGGAGGTCGTCGTACGAGCGGATCGGGTACTGCGTCACCCACGCCGTCTGCCCTGAGATCTTCGAGGTTTGCTCCTCATTCTCTTGGCCTTCGGTTTCCATGCCGAAGCCCGCGCCATATCCGCGACACAGGTCGATACCGAGACCATGGTAGACGCGCACCATGGTCTCGGCGTAGTCCTCGCCTTCCTGGCGGAAATGCTCCACGGTGGCGCGGTTGTCGATATAGTCCCAGATGGGAATGCGGTCGCCTTCCTCGTGGTGAATCGCGGCATCGATCCGGCGCCATACGTCGTTGGCAAGGTCGCCGCCGTACGCGGGCCATCTGTCATGGATTTCCGTGGGCATGGTGGTTCTCCGCTCGTCGGGAGATGGTATTTCGGATTGGGGCGCGTCGAGCGCGTGCGTCGATTACGGTAGGGCACAAGGATCGACGGGGGAACGGGGGGCATCACGCGGCCCCCCCCCGGGTACTGCAAGCTGCGACTGTCTCTACGCGCCGAGCGTGGTCGCCACGTCTTCGAGCTGGTCGACGATGGGAATGTCCTGCGGGCACTTGGGCTCGCACTCCCGGCAGCCCATGCATGCCTCGGCCCACGCCTCGACGACCTCCTCGCCAACCTTTTTCTCGGCGAGCTTGGCGTACTGCATCTTCGCGTACTCCTCCAGCCCCCACACGCGGTAGTGGTTCATGAGCTGGAGATTACGCGGGATGTCCACGTCGTTCGGACAGGGCATGCAGTACTCGCAGCCGGTGCAGTAGAGGTCCGCGAGAGCCTTCACCTCGGTAAGGTTGCGTTCGATCTGCGCGTTCTCGTCCACGCTGAGCGCGCCGGCATTCTCGGCCGTAACGAGGTTCTCTTTCACGTGCTGCAACGTGCTCATGCCGGAGAGGGCCACTGTCACGTTCGGATTGCCGATAACGAACCGTATCGCGGCTTCCGGAGTGCTCTGCACGTCCATCGGCATGAGCTTCGCGATCTCGCCCGACGGCGCGGCGAGCCGTCCGCCACCGACCGGCCCCATCACGACGACGCCGAGACCCTTCTCCGCCGCGTAGGTAATGCCTTCCTCATTCGCCCGGTCAAGCAGGTTGTACTGAAGGAGCACGCCCTCGAATTCGCCGGTGTCGACGAGTTTGGGCAGATTTTCCGGCTTGTCGTGGAAGCTGAACGCGCGATGCCCGATGATGCCTTCGTCCTGCGCCTTGCGCATCTCGTCCGACGGACCGCGCAGCAGGTTCTCGTTCCAGTCTTTCCAGTTGATGCCGTGATAGTGATACACGTCGATCTTGTCAACGTCGAGCTTCCTGAGCTGTTCGTCGAGTTTCTCGCGCCACTTCGCGCCGTCGGGCTCGTGGACCGGATTCTTCGTTGAGAGGATGACCTTCTCACGGTAGCCGTCCTTCAGCGCCTTGCCGACAACAACCTCACTCTCGTGGCTGCAGTAGAAATAGGCGGTGTCGATGTAGTTGATGCCGTTATCGATGCCGTGCCGCAGCATCTCGATGGCTTCATCCTCTATCACGTGGTTGTCGTCAGTCATGGGAAGACGCATGCATCCGAATCCCAGCGCGGAGAGCTTCAGACCCGTGCATCCGTAGTCACGATACTCCATGTTCCAGCCTCCAGATTGCTCTATGTGGTTGCGACTATATCCAGGTGGTTCGTATCTGCAAGAATGACTGATCAGGCGTACCGGCGGACGGGCGCGTGGCGGCGACCGATGCGATTCGCGCGGAGAGACGACAACGGGCCGAGTGGGGGAGCTTCGCACAGCGGCTGTCGGGCGACACTACCACGTGTTATCTGTACGCCGGTCCCGGCTTTGGTCCAAGCAGTCGGTCAGCCACCCACCGCCTGAATGGCCGAAAGCTCCGTCTGCGCGTTCACGAGCTTCGCGTACACGCCGTCCATCTCGACGAGTTCATCGTGCGAGCCGAACTCCGCCACCTTCCCGTCGTCGATGACGAGGAGGCGGTTGGCATGCTTCAACGTGCTCAGCCGGTGCGCGATCGCGAAGACCGTGCGCCCCTGAACGAGTCGCTGAATCGCCTGCTGAATCTGCTGCTCCGTCTCGGTATCGACGCTCGAAGTAGCTTCATCGAGAATGAGGATTTTCGGATCGTGCAGGATCGCGCGAGCGATTGATATGCGCTGGCGCTCACCACCGGAAAGACGCGTTCCGCGTTCCCCAACCTGCGTGTCGTATCCGTCGGGGAAGCGCAGGATGAAATGGTGCGCGTTGGCCGCGCGAGCCGCCCGGACGACGTCGTCACGAGTCGCTTCCGGCCGCGCGTAGGCGATGTTCTCGGCGATCGTGCCGTGGAACAGGAACGATTCCTGCGGCACGATTCCCAGATGACGGTGCCAATCGCGCTGGCGTATATTCTTCAAGTCGAGCCCGTCGACGAAGACGTGCCCCTCCTGCGGGTCGTAGAAGCGGCAGATCAGGTTGATGATGGTCGTCTTGCCTGCTCCCGAACGACCAACGAGCCCCACCATCTCTCCGGGCTGTATATCTATCGAGATGCCCTTGATCACCGGGCGGATCGGATCGTAGCCGAATCGGACATCCTCGAAGCGCACCTCGCCGCGCAGGTCTTTGAGTTCCTCGGCGTCCACCGGGTCCTTCAGCTCGGGATCGGTGTCCAGTATCTCGAAGATGCGCTCCGCCGCGGTGAGATCGCGCGTCACCCAAGCATTGATCCGAGCGATCATCTGAATCGGGCGGTAGAACATGCTCAGGTACGCAAAGAACGCCATGAGCGTTCCGAGCGTCATCGTGCCGCCGATCACCGCGGCGCCACCGATATACCACACGATGAACGATCCGAGCATCGACCCGAACGTGATGAGCGGGAAGAACGTTGCCCAGGTCTGCTCCGCGCGTGTCTCCGCATTGAGGAGATCCACGTTGCGGTCGTCGAACATCTCGATTTCCTGCTCCTCCTGGCCGAACGCTTTCACCACGCGGACGCCCGACAGCGCGTCATTCAGGCGGGCGTGCAGTCGAGCCCGACGGCCCCACGCGCGTCCGAACAGGCCGCGGATGAATCTCCAGAAGAACTTGCTTCCGTACATGACGAATGGAAGCGGCACGAGGATGTACAGTGTGAGCTGCCAGTTCATGGTGAACAGGATCATGCCGATCAGGACCACCATGAAGAGATCGATACCGATGTGTGGCACGCCGCCGACGAGAAAGTTCTGCACGCGGCTCGTGTCCGTCATGACGCGATTGAGCAGGTTACCCGTGCGGCTTCGGTCGTAGTAGCTCAGGCTCAACTTCTGCAGGTGGTGGTAGAGATCCGCGCGCAGGTCGCCGATCAGATGCGGTCCGAGCCACGCGGTCTGTCGCCCGCTCAGCACCTCGACACCGAGCAGCATCAGACGCGATACGAGGAAGAACGACACGATGATAACGAGGCACGCCACGCGTCCGAGACCCGAGGATGTCGCGTCGTACGAGGCGATCGTGCTGATGCCATCGGAGATGAGCACGTCATCAACGAGGATCTTCGTCAGGTATGGCGGCAATGTCTGTATGGCGGCCGACACGATCATCAGGCCGATGAGTACGGCGGCGCGTTTCCAGTGGGGCTTCAGATACTTCAGGAGACGCAGGAGCACCTGTCCGCGCTTCAGGCACGCCGGGCACACGCCGCCCGGCTCGGGGAGGAGCCGACTACACGTCGCGCAGTATTTCTCCAGTTCGTCGTGGTCGTGGTATTCGCGAAGGTCGGAATCGCCGTCGGCGAGCCGTTCGAGTACCTTCGCAACACGGTGGAAATCGCGCTGCCGCGAGTTCGAGAACCGGCACAGCTCTACGCGCTCCCCCTCAACGATGGCCACAAGCGCAGCCTGCCCGACGAGGTTCTCCACCTTGATCTTCTTCATGCCGACGACGGGCCAGTCGCGCGTCTCCGGCGACTCGCCGTTCGGAACGACGACGCATACGCGCGTCGCGCTGGCAAGGAGATACTGCTCCCCGTACCCGCCGTCTGGCGAGAGGTCGCTTCCGGAGGCGACAAGCACCTCCTCGGAATCGTTCTGCGAGGAATGGTCGAATGCGGCTCGTATGTCGGGCGGGATGTTGTCCGGGTCGACCGCGCTCACGCGAGCTAGCGCGTCGGGTTGAGCCGTGCCTTTCCGGTACCCGCGCGAGTAGTGGCTACGCCCGCCGTGATGCCGTCCCATACCACTCTCCTGACGAAACACGCGTACGCGTACGACCGTGCCCGCGGAGGCTTCGAATATGGTGCGGAACACGGAGGAGTAACGCGAGCAGGCCGCTACCACCCGAGGTCTTCCGGCGGGCGATACCATGCTGCGTACATGGGAGGATAGGTCGGCTTCGGCGCGGTATCAACCGCCCGCATGCGAAAACCCGACATGGGAGAACCGGCCATAGAGCGCATCCGGTTTCTTCACCGGCGGCGCACGTGTATATTAGACCGTTCTGTTCACCACCTTCGCTCGGTATCGGACGAATTCCGCTGTACGCGCCCAAGCGCGACAACGCCCTGAAAGGATCAGGCTGGTATGGCACACCTGGCAGTTGAGCGACAGATAGTCGGGCGCCAGATCTCGAACCGTCTCGCCGAACTCCGCGGCGCAATCTACAACGATCGCACGCCGATTTCGGGCTGGGAGACGGTCGTAACCGGAACGCGCCAAGACGTTGCCCCGATACCGACGGAAGGCTGGCAACCATTCAAGGTCGGCACCCGTTGGGGCAGCTACGACGTAACGCAGTGGTTCCGCGCGACCGCGGTGGTACCCGCGTCGATGAAGGGCCGGAAGGCCGTGGCGCTCCTCGTGCCCGGGTTCGAGGGCGTCTGCTTCGTGAACGGCGAACCCACGCAGGGCCTCGACGGCAACCGCGACGAGATCGTCCTGACCGACAGCGCGACAGGCGGCGAGCGATACGACATCGTGATCGAAGGGTATTCCGGCTCACGACCGAACATCGAGTACACGCACACGTTCGCGTCCGCCCAGCTTGCGACGCGGAACGACGTGGCGTGGTCCTACTACTGGGACCTGAAAGTCGCATTCGACGTGGTTGAGAACCTTCCGCCCGAATCGCAATCGCGCGTGCGGATACTCGACATCATAGATCGCTCCATCAAGTCCATCGATCTGAACGAAGTCGGCGACCAGGAAGCGATCTCGCCCGCAATCGCCGCCGCGCAGGCCGACCTGCGGAAGCGACTCGCGCCGTATCACGAGTCGCAAGGCCTCGGCGAACTCGCGCTCATGGGCCACGCTCACATCGATACGGCGTGGCTCTGGACGCTTGCCGAGACGCGCCGCAAGTGCGGACGAACGTTCTCGACGGTGCTCAAGTACATGGACGAGTACCCGGACTACAAGTTCTCCCAGAGTCAGCCCCAGCTCTACGAATTCGTCAAGGACCACTACCCCACGCTCTGGACGCGCATCAAGGAGCGCGTCGCCGAGGGTCGCTGGGAAGTGATGGGTGGCGGCTGGGTCGAACAGGACTCCAACGTCGCCGGCGCCGAAGCGCTCGTGCGGCAGTATCTCTACGGTAACCGGTTCTTCCGCGCCGAGTTCGGCGTCCACACCCGCGCGGTATGGCTGCCCGATGCGTTCGGATATCCGATCCAGCTCCCGCAGATCATGAAGCGGGCGCAACTCGAAACGTTCAACACGACGAAGATCGGTTGGAACCAGTACAACGTCTTCCCGTACCACATGTTCAACTGGCGCGGCCTCGACGGTTCGGAAGTGCTCGGCGTGATGCACCCGTGTGGACGGCGTGGCTACAACGGCTCGATCACTCCCGCGGACCTCACCGCGCATTGGCAGCAGTTCAAGCAGAAGAACGTCGCGAGCGAAGTGTGGTATCCGTTCGGCTTCGGCGACGGCGGTGGCGGTCCGACGAAGGAAGACCTCGAGAACGGCATCCGGATCGCCGATGACTACGTCGGCGTCCCGAAGGCCCGATTCACGACGCTGCAGGAGCACTTCGATGCGCTGAGCGAGTCGCTCGACGTTGAAGACCTGCCGGTGTTCGAGGACGAACTCTACTTCGAGCTGCACCGCGGTTGTCAGACCACGCAGGCACCGACGAAGCGAAACAACCGCAAGGGCGAACTCGCCCTGCGCGACGCGGAACTGCTCGCCGCGGCGGCGATGCGCTTCGGACACGAGTATCCGCGGGAGGAGCTGTACGGCGCGTGGAAGACGGTGCTCACGAACCAGTTCCACGACATCCTGCCCGGATCGTCGATCACGGAAGTGTACGACGACGCGGACGCTCACTACGCGCAGATGCTCAAAGTCGCGAACGGCGCTCGCGACGACGCGGCGCAAACGCTTGCGGCGAACATCGATACGAGCGGCGACGGCACTCCTGTCGTCGTCACCAACACGCTCGGATGGGTTCGCACGGACGTGGCGGAGCTTCCCGTAGCCGCCGCTCCCACCGAAGGAACGACAGTCGTCGATCCAGCGGGGAAGGCCGTGCCATGCCAGCTCGTTGAAGACGGATTTGGCGCGAAGGCGGTGCTGTTCGACGCATCGGAGCTACCGGCTGTTGGTCATGCGGTCTACCGCCTCGCCGATGCGAAGCCGGCGGCAGTGGGTCGCTCCGACCTGCGCGCCACGGAGAAGAAGCTCGAGAACCGGTTCTTCGTCGTGTATCTCACTGCAACGGGAACGATCCGACGCATCTACGACAAACGCGCCGGGCGCGAAGTGCTTCCCAAAGGAGCGGAGGCGAACGAACTCCAGCTCTTCGACGATCGCCCGCAGAACTTCGAAGCGTGGGATATCGACTTCAACTTCGACGAAAGCCGCACGCCGCTGGACAACGTGGTCTCTATCGCTGTGACCGAGACGGGTCCCGTCCGCGCGACGGTGCGCGTCGTCAAGTCGACCGGCAAGTCCACGATCTCGCAGGACATTTCCATCTACCGCTCCATTCCGCGCATCGATTTCCGAACCGAGGTGGAGTGGTACGAGAAGCGCCGGCTGCTCAAGGTGGCATTCCCGGTGGATGTTCTGGCTCGCGATGCCACGTATGAAGTGCAGTACGGCGCCATCCGGCGCCCTACGCACGAATCGACTCCCATCGATCGCGCGAAGTTCGAGGTGCCGGGTCACCGCTGGATCGACCTCTCCGAGGGCGACTACGGCGTCAGCCTGCTCAACGACTGCAAGTACGGATTCGACGTCCGCGGCAACAGCATGCGAATCAGCCTGCTGCGCTCCACAACGAGCCCGGACCCCGTCGCGGACGAGGGACACCATGAGTTCGTCTACAGCCTGTATCCCCACGCCGACGACTGGCGACAGGCGCGTACAGTACAACGTGGGTACGAGCTGAACGCTCCGCTCATCGCCCGGACGGCCGACGCGCACACAGGCGAACTGCCCGCTGCGTATGGTCTTCTGGCGGTCGATCGTCCCAACGTCGTGATCGACAGCGTAAAGCGGGCAGAGGACAGCGACGCCACGATCGTGCGGCTCTACGAGGCCCACGGCGCTCGCGGACCGGTCAGCATGTCCTTCGGCGCAACGCCTTCCAGCGTGACCGAGTGCGACCTCATGGAGGAGAACGAGACACCCGTCGACCTATCCGGTCCGACGGCGACGTTCGAGATTCTCCCGTGGCAGATCCGCACCTTCAGGATCGAATTCTGAACTACGAAAGCGACGAGGATACAGACATGCTGCAGTTTCCGCAGGAACGCGACATCATCCATAAACAGATCAAGGGCCGCCTCGCGACGATCGAAAGGGCGTTCTACCGACTACGCCTGCCGATCGACGGGTGGGAGACAGTCGTCACGGGCGCGCGCCGAGACGTGGAGGCGCCCCCCAGCGAAGGCTGGTCCCCATTCAACATCGCAACGGAATCAGGCGAGCGCGAAGACGGTCTCGGACGGCCCCCCGCGGCCCACTACAAGGAACGTTTTCTCGGTACGAACTGGGGCGGATACGATGTCGCCCAATGGTTCCGCGTAACGGTGACCATCCCGAAGCAGATGGCGGGATGGCCGGTTGTCGCGCTGCTGGACCCGGGCGCCGAGGCGCTCTGCTACATCGACGGCGTGCCGACGCAAGGTCTCGACCCGAACCGGTCGGAGGTCGTTCTCACGGAGTGCGCCGACGGCGGCGAGACATACGAGATAATGCTTGAGGCGAGCGCCACGGCGAACGCCTTCGACGATGATCCCGTGCGCACGTTTCTGACGCCGTTTCTCGCGACGAAGGACACCGCTACATGGGATCTCTACTGGGATCTGAAGGTGGCGCTCGACGTTTCGACGGCGCTTCAGGACGGGCGCGACAAAGACCGGCTGCTCGACCTCGTCGACCGCAGCGTGAAGATGATCGACCTGAACGGCGTCGGCGACCTCGACGGGTACCGGTCGGACATCGAGAGCGCCTCGCGAAGCTTCCGACGCGAGTACAAGGAATTCCAGAACTCCTTCGACATGGGAACGATGATCAACGTCGGGCATTCGCACATCGACGTCGCGTGGCTCTGGCCGCTTCGCGAAACGCGTAAGAAAAGCTCACGCACGTTCTCCACCGCTCTGAAGTACATGGAGCGCTATCCCGACTACACCTTCAGCCAGGGACAGCCGCAGCTCTACGAGTGGATCAAGGAGCAGTACCCGACAATCTGGGAAGGCATCAAGGAGCGCGTTCGTGAAGGCCGTTGGGAGGCCACCGGCGGAACGTGGGTTGAACAGGATTCCAACGTCGCCGGCGGTGAGGCGCTCGTGCGGCAGTTGCTCTACGGCAAGCGATTCTTCCAGAGCGAGTTCGGCGTCGACGCGACGGTCGTCTGGCTGCCGGACGCGTTCGGCTTCCCGATCACGATGCCGCAAATCATGAAGAAAGCGGGCATGCGAGGCTTCGCCACGACGAAGATCAACTGGAGTCAGTACAACAAGTTCCCGTACAGCGCATTCCGCTGGCGCGGCCTGGACGGCACGGAGATATTCTCGTTCATGCCACCGGGCGCCTACAACGGCGTCGTCGAGCCCGGCAACGCGCGCAACATCTGGAACCAGTTTCTCCAGAAGGACATCTCCGGACATGTCCTCAACACCTACGGACATGGCGACGGCGGCGGCGGCGTTACGGTCGAGATGCTTGAGAACCTGAAGCGCCTGGGGAACGTTACCGGCGTACCGCGGATGGAGAAGGGCAACATCGAGACATACGTCGATATCGCAACGAAAGAGGCCGACTGGGAACGGCTCCCGGTGTATCACGAGGAACTGTACCTCGAACTCCATCGCGCGTGTCAGACGACGCAGGCGCACACGAAACGCAATAATCGCAAGGGCGAGCTGATGTTCCGCGACGCGGAGTTCTTCGCGGGCGTCGCGTCGCTGGGCGGGTTCGCGTATCCGCAGGAAACCCTCAACGAGGCATGGAAGCCGCTCCTGACGAATCAGTTCCACGATATCCTGCCCGGCTCGTCGGTGAACGAAGTTTATGAGACCGCCAACCGCGACTACGCGCAGGTCATCGGCGTGGCGTCCGGTGTGCGGGACGAGGCCCTCGCCGCCCTTGATGCGGGAATCGACACCAGCGGCGATGGTACTCCTGTCGTCGTTCACAACACACTCGGATGGGTTCGCAGCGGTGTCGCCTCGGTGCCCGTCGAGAACGCTGCCGCGGAGAGCACAGTGGTCGATCCGAGCGGCAAGCCCGTACCGAGCCAGGTCGTGGAGAGCGCCGATGGAACGACGCTCCTGTTCGAGGCGGCTGAGGTGCCGTCGATGGGTCACGCGGTGTATCGTGCGACTGAGGGCGCGAGTTCGACACGAAACACTCTGAAGGTCTCGAAGACGCGACTGGAGAACGATTTCTACATCGTCCGACTCACCGCACGCGGGACGATCAGCAGCGTGCTCGACAAGGGCGCCGGGCGTGAGGTGATACCGGAGGGAGCCGTCGCGAACGAGCTTCAACTCTTCGACGATCAGCCGCACGCCCATGACGCCTGGGACGTGGACTTCAACATCGACGAAAGCCGTTGGTCGTGGGACGACGTCGAGTCGATGGAAGTTGTCGAGCGTGGCCCGGTCCGCGCGACGGTGCGTGTGGTGAAGAAGACCGAGCACTCGACGCTCACGCAGGATATCTCGATCTGGAGTTCGATCCCGCGCATTGATTTCGCCACCTCGGTGGACTGGCACGAGAAGCGCCGCCTCCTCAAGGTCGCGTTCCCGGTGAACGTGTTGAGCCGCACTGCGACGTACGAGGTGCAGTACGGCGCGTATGAGCGGCCAACGCACCACTCCAGCTCCTATGATCGCGCGAAGTTCGAGGTGCCGGGTCACCGGTGGCTCGACCTCTCAGAGGGCGAGTACGGCGTGAGCCTGCTCAACGACTGCAAGTATGGATTCGACACCTACCAGAACACCATGCGAATCAGCCTTCTGCGCTCGGCAACGAGCCCCGATCCGAAGGCCGATCAGGGACACCACGAGTTCGTCTACAGCATGTACCCCCACGCGGGCGGCTGGCAGGACGCCGAGACGGTCCGACGAGCATACGAGCTGAACGTGCCGTTCGTCGCCGTCGAGCGTGAATCGCACAGTGGCGACACGCCCGTCGAGGGGGGCTTCGTCAGCGTCGACAAGGCGAGCGTGGTCATCGACTGCGTGAAGAAGGCGGAAGACTCCGACGCCATCATCGTCAGGCTCTACGAGTCCCACGGGACGCGCGGACCGGTCCAGCTCGCGTTTGCTGTGCCGCCGACGAGTGTCATGGAGTGCAATCTCATGGAGGAGGACGACTCCGCGGCGGACGTCAGTGACTCCGTCGTCTCGTTCGACATCATGCCGTGGGAGATTCGCACGCTCAAGGTTGCGTTCTAGCGAATTGACGCTCCACTTCCGGGGACCGCCCGCTGGCGGTGGTTCCCACCGCATCTACCGTGTGGCATCGCGTAGCGATGCTGAGCGTGGAGCATCGTGAAAGGATGCTCCACGCCGGTTGAAAGGGCCCGCTCATGTTCCGCTTTCCGGCAGATCGCAGACTCATCATCCAGCAGCTTGACAACCGACTGAACGAGCTTGAGGCCACTCTGCATCGTGACCGCCGCCCGATCGACGGGTGGGAGACCGTAGCCACCGGACCGAAGCGGGACGTGGAGCCGCCACCGAGCATAGGCTGGACGCCGTTCGAACCGGGAACGCGATGGGGCGGTCCGGACGTGACGCAATGGTTCCGCGCCACGGTGACGATTCCGGCGGAGTGGTCGGGCGAGTGCGTGGATGCAGTCCTGAGTCCCGGTGAGGAAGCGCTCTGCCATCTCGACGGCGAGCCGGTACAGGGCCTGGACGCGAGCCGGTCGGAAGTCATCCTGCGCCCGCGGGCCGAGGGCGGCGAGTCCATCGCCATCCTCATCGATGCCTACGCCAAGTCCGAACTCATGTTCGCCGTACCGTGGATCGCCGTGCGGGACACGCTCGCTTGGGAGTTCTACTACGACCTCCGAGTGGCGCTCGACGTCGCGTTGGCGCACGGTGACGAAAGCGACATCCGGCGGGGGCTGCTGGTCGTGATCTACGACACCCTCATGCAGGTGGATCTGAATTCAACGGGCGATATCGCAACGTATCACGAGCAACTCAAGCGCGCGGGGAAGCACTTCCGCGCCGGAGTGAAGGAATACCGGCACTCCTACAACCAGGGTAGCTTCACGGTAATGGGGCAGTCGCACCTCGACACCGCCTGGCTCTGGCCACTGAGTGTCACGCGGAAGAAGTGCGCGCGCACGTTCTCGACAGCGCTGAACTACATGGACCAGTACCCCGAATACACGTTCATCATGACCCAGCCGCAGCTCTACGAGTACGTCAAGGAGCACTACCCCACAATCTGGACCCGACTCAAGGAGAAGGTGGTATCGGGCCAGTGGGAGGTCGCCGGCGCGCCGTGGGTTGAGCAGGACCTGAACGTCCCGTCGGGCGAGAGCCACGTGCGGCAGTACCTGTACGGCAACCGCTTCTTCCGCCGCGAGTTCGGGATACATTCGCGGCTCGTCTGGATGCCGGACTGCTTCGGCTACACGTTCAGCCTGCCACAGATCATGAAGAAGGCGCAGATCGATTACTTCTACACGACCAAGCTCCACGGCAACGAGTACAACCGCCACCCGTACGACCTGTTCCGTTGGCGCGGCCTCGACGGAAGCGAGGTGCTAGCCCTCCAGACACCCAACGCCTGCAACGACCGTCCGACGCCGGAACGGCTCAAGGCGGCCTGGGACGCGTTCCGGCAGAAGGATATCGCCGACGGGACTCTGTATGCCTTCGGATTCGGCGACGGTGGCGGCGGTCCGACGTTGGAGCAAATCGAGTACACGCGTCGCCTGACAAACGCCAGCGGCATTCCGCGCCTCGACTGGGGAACGGCGGAAGGCGCCTACGATCGTCACGCCGAGTCGATTCCCATCGACGATCTCCCGGTGCATCACGACGAGATGTTCTACGAGAAGCACCGCGGCTGCCAGACGACGCAGGCTCACACGAAGCGCAACAACCGTAAGTGCGAACTCCTTGCCCGAGACGCCGAGTATTTCAGCGCCCTTGCCCACCTCGACGGCCACGGGTACGACCATACAAACATCGACAACGCGTGGAAGCTCATCCTGCTCAACCAGTTCCACGACATCCTGCCCGGCTCGTCGATACCGGAAGTGTATGAAGACGCTGACCGCGACTACGAGATCGCTCGTTCGGCGCTGGTAGGCGTGCGGGATTCAGCCCTTGCCGCGCTCGACGACGCCCTCCCCGCAGGTGATGCAGAACGCGCGATCGTTGTCCGGAACACGCTGGGCTGGGTGCGCGACGACGTCGCCTTCGTCTCCGGCGATCAACTTCCGAAAGGCGCCGTGTCGGTGCAGGACGCCGCAGGGCACACCGTGCCCAGCCAGCCGGTGACGGACGCCGACGGGAAACGGGGGCTACTGTTCGAGACCAACGCGATTCCGTCGCTGGGACAAGCGACGTACCACGTCGTGCAGAAGGATGCGCGTTCCCGGGTTGCCGGGCCGAAGCCTCCGCGTGCCTCGAAGAGGCTGCTTGAGAACGACTACTTCCGCGTTCGTTTCGCGTCGAACGGAACGATTTCGGACCTGCTCGACAAGCGCACCGGACGACACGTGCTCCCCAGGGGCGCGCGCGGCAACGAACTCATGTTGCATGAGGATCGCCCCGCCGGTAGCGACGCATGGGACATCAACTTCAACATCGACGACGTGGCGACGCCGGTTGACCGCGTCGAATCGATCGAGGTTGTCGAACGCGGCCCGGTTCGAGCAACGATTCGGATCGTGTGGAAGAGCGGCCGGTCGACCATCTCGCAGGACATTTCGCTCTGGCGAACGATCCCGCGCATCGACTTCGCGACGCGCGTCGACTGGCACGAGAAACACAAGCTTCTACGGGCATGTTTCCCGGTGGACGTCACGAGCAGGCGCGCGACGTTCGAGATCCAGTACGGCGCAATCGAGCGTCCCACGCACCGTTCTACGGAGTGGGATGCCGCGCGCTTCGAGGTGCCCGGACATCGGTGGATCGATCTCTCTGAAACGGGCTACGGAGTCAGCCTGCTCAACGACTGCAAGTATGGCTTCGACGTCACCGACAACGTGATGCGCATCAGTCTGCTGCGAGCGCCCACGCACCCCGATCCTCACGCGGACGAGGGTGAGCACGAGTTCGTGTGTAGCCTCATGCCCCACGCGGGTTCGTGGCAGGAGGCTGAGACCGTCCGGCGCGGGTATGAGCTGAACGCGCCACTGGTATCGACCGTCGTAGGCGCGGCGAGCAGCGATTCCACCGCGCCCGGACTCGCGCGGGTGGACGCCGCGAACGTCGTGATCGACTGCATCAAGAAGGCCGAGGATAGCGACGACGTGATCGTCCGGCTCTACGAGTCGCACGGCTCCCGCGGCCCGGTGCGACTGACGTTCGGCCGGCGACCGCACGCGGTCGTGGAGTGCGATCTCATGGAAGAGAATGATACGCCGATAGACATTGATGGCGACACATTCGCGTTCGATGTCCGGCCGTGGGACATCCGCACGTTCAAGGTGCGTTTCTGAGCGATCTGGAGTACCTACGAAGGAGAGGCACATGGCTCATTTCGCACCAGAGCGCGAAACCATCCGGCAGCAACTGGAAGAACGTTTCGACGCGCTGTCTGGAATGTTCTATCGGCTTCACTCGCCAATCACGGACTGGGAAACAGTCGTCTCCGGCACTGAGCAGGATGCCTCCCCGCCGCCGGACACGGGTTGGCAACCGTACAGCGCGGGTGACGAATGGGGCGGGCCTGATGTCTCGAACTGGTTCCGCGCCACGGCGACGGTGCCGGATGCCATGGCCGGGCAGCCTGTGTACGCCATCTTGCGAACCGGCGGCGAAGGCCTGTGTTACGTCAACGGTGAGCCTCTGCAGGGGCTGGACGACAATCGCTGGCCGGTCCGGCTGTGCGCCTCCGGTGTACCCGGCGAGCGGTTCGACATCCTGATAGATGCGTACGCGAAGACCGGCGTTCAGCGATTCGCGTCTCCCGCGCTGGCAGTCCGCGATGATCTAACCTGGAACTTCTACTGGGACCTGCGTACGGCCTTCGAGGCCGCGTTCGAACAGCCGGACGGATCTCACGCCCACCTGCAGCTTCTGGACATCGTCGACAGGACCGCGAGGCTGGTCGATATCGACCGCTTTGCCGACACCGAGTACTGGACCGCCGCGGTCGCCGCCGCGCGCTCGGAATTCAGCGAGAAGATAGCCAAGTTCGAATGGAGCGTCTCCTCGGGAGCGCTCACGCTCGCATCGCATTCACACATCGACGTCGCGTGGATGTGGCGGCTGCGCGAGACACGTCGCAAGGTCGGGCGTACCTTCTCCACGGTGCTGAACCTCATGGACGAGTATCCGGAGGTGACGTTCCTCCAGTCTCAGCCGCAGCTCTACGAATACCTGAAGGAGCACTACCCGTCGTTGTGGGAGCGCGTGAAAGAACGCGTCCGCGAGGGGCGCTGGGAGGTCAACGGCGCGGGCTGGGTCGAGCAGGACATGAACCTGCCCAGCGGCGAGAGTCATGTGCGACAGTATCTCTTCGGCAACCGGTTCTTCCGCAGCGAGTTCGGTGTCCACGCGCGAATGGTCTGGATGCCGGATTGCTTCGGATTCACGTTCAGTCTCCCACAGATCATGAAGAAGGCGCAGATCGACTGTTTCGGGACGTGGAAACTCATCTACAACGACTACCAGCAGCACCCCTATTGCCTGTTCCGCTGGCGCGGCCTCGACGGTACCGAGATCCCGGCGATCTCCTTGCCTTCGCTCTGCGGCGGCGATCCGAACCCGCATGAGATCAAGCGCCATTGGGACGGGTTCCGGCAGAAGGACCTGACCGACGAGTTCATGCACGTCTTCGGTCACGGTGACGGCGGCGGCGGCCCAACTGCGGAGATGTTCGAGTACGTCCGGCGTCAGGAGAACCTCCCGAGCATTCCACGCAGCAAGTTCGGCTCGTTCCAGGAAGCATTCGACCGCCTCGTGGAGACGACGGACCCTGACCGCGTGCCGGTGTTCAACGACGAGATGTATCTTGAGCTACACCGCGGATGCCAGACTTCGCAGGCCCGCACCAAGCGGAACAATCGCAAGAGCGAATTGCTTGCCCGCGACGCGGAGTATTTCGCCTCGCGTGCGTTCCTGGATGGTGCGCCATACCCGCACGAGAGCATCAACGCCGCGTGGAAGCTCGTCCTCCTGAACCAGTTCCACGATATCCTTCCCGGCTCGTCGATCGCCGAGGTCTACGAAGACGCTGAGCAGGACTACGCAACGGTGCGCGACACGCTGACGACGGTGCGCGATGGAGCGCTCGGTCGCCTCGACGACGCGGCCGACGAGAACGCGGTCGTCGTGCGGAATACGCTCGGCTGGGAACGCAGCGACATCGTCGATATCGCAGTTGGCGATAGCGATCTGATCGGAACTGACGGCGGTGGAACCCCGCTCCCGTCCCAGACCGTGTCGGACGAAAACGGCGACCGGCGACTCCTGTTCGAGACGGGCGGCGTCCCATCGCTGGGAGCGCGCGGCTACTCGTTGGTCTCGGGCGTGTCACCTACACCGGACGACGCGCCTACGGCGTCACCAGATCGGCTGGAGAACGCGTTCTACCTCCTGGAGTTCGCCGCCGATGGCACGATCTCACGGCTGACCGACAAACGCGAGGGGCGTGAGGTGATCGCGCCGAACGCTCCCGGCAACGAACTCGTGCTGTACGAGGACCGTCCCGCGCAGTACGACGCGTGGGATATCGACTTCAACTACACCGACGTTCAGGAGCCGGTGGACAACGTCGTCTCGATGGAAGTGGTTGAGAGCGGACCAGTGCGCGCGACGGTGCGCATCGTGAAGACGACCGGCAGATCGACGATTACGCAGGACATATCGCTCTGGCGCACCACACCGCGCATCGATTTCCGCACTCGCGTCGACTGGCACGAGAAGAGTCGACTGCTCAAGGCCCTCTTCCCCGTGAACGTGCTCAGTCGTACCGCCACGTACGAGATTCAGTTCGGCGCCATCGAGCGCCCGACCCATTTCTCCACGTCGGAGGACCGAGCGCGTTTCGAGGTGCCGGCCCACCGTTGGATCGACCTCTCCGAGCGTAGATACGGCGTGAGCCTGCTCAACGACTGCAAGTACGGCTTCGGCGTTCACCAGAACGTGATGTCGATCAGCCTGCTGCGGTCGCCGATCAACCCCGACCCCCACGCCGACGAAGGGGAGCAGGTGTTCACCTACTCGTTGTTCCCACACGCCGGCTCGTGGCAGGATGCCGAGACCGTCCGCAGAGCGTATGAACTCAACGTGCCGCTTGTCGCGCAAGCCGGGGCGTCACCAACGTCTACGACGAGTTTCGCGACCGTGGATGCGCCCAACGTCGTGATCGATACCGTCAAGAAGGCGGAGGACACCGGCGACGTGATCGTCAGGCTGTATGAATCCCACGGCGCACGCGGCCCGGTGCGGCTGGAGTTCGAGCGTCCGCCGAAGTCGGTGTCCGAGTGCGATCTCATGGAGGAGAACGACGAGGCAGCAGTGGTCGATGGCAACGGTGTCGCGTTCGAGATCAAGCCATGGGAGATCAGGACGTTCAAGGTGAGCTGGTAGTCCGCGAGCGGATGGCGTGCGGGACACGTCGCGATGTGTCCCCGCGCCACCGGTAGCGCTGCTTATGCCATCCGCTGCGTCGTACGGTTCATGATCTCCTCCTGCTCTTCGACAGACAGGTCGACAAACCGCGCGCTGTATCCGGCAACGCGCACCATGACGTGGGGGAAGCGATCTGGATCACGCTGCGCTTCGACCAGTGTCTCCCTGTCAACCATGCTGAGCTGCATCTCCATGACGCCGAGGTCGACGAAGGCCTTCAGGAAGCCGGTGAATCTCTCCCGCCCGCTTTCCGACTGAAAGCCCGACGGATCGAACCGCAGGTCGAGCGATGAACCGTTCGGTGCGGCGGTGAAGTCTATCCGGCTCAGCGACCGCAAGACGGCCGTCGGTCCGGCCTCGTCGGTACCCCAGGTCGGGTTGAGATTGCGGGTCAACAACTGTCGGGCCGAGCGACCGTCCGCGGAGGCGCCCACCACACTTCCCAGCGAGTAGTTTGCGGCGAATGAGTAGAGCGCGACCTGCCACCTTCCGCCGCGCGCGTTCTCTCGACGCGAGAAGTTGGCGTAGAGCATCTCCACCACCGTCGCGGCGATGTCGTCCACGCGTTCGTCGCCGTTTCCCCATTTCGGAGCGGCGAGCAGGGCTCGTTGCTCGTCCTCAAAGCCTTCGAAGTCCGCACGCAGCGCCGCTATCAGGCGTGACATGGGTATCGACGCTTCCTCGAACACGCAATGCCGGATCGCCGCCAGCGAATTCACCACGTTCGGGAGGCCCGACGCGATGCAGCCGCTCAGGTTGTACCGCGCGCCTCCGGAGCAGACGTCGAGCCCCTTCCCGATGCAGTCGTCGACGAACAGCGACATGAGCGGGTAGCGTCGCCCGGCCACGTGCGACCGGTCCGCGGCGTTTACCAACTCAACCAGGCGATGGGCGACGTACTCGAGCTGCCGTCCGAATGCATTCATGATGTGGTCGAAGCACTCGACGCCTTCGCATGACGGTAGTCCCAGCCCGATCGACTCGCCCGTGAGTGCCGAATTCCCCTCGTTGAGGGCAAGCTCGAGCACGAACGGCAGATTGAGATACGCGGCATTCGGGTTGAACGCCTCCCGGCCAGGAATGGTGTTCTCGTAGCAGCAGGAGCAGATGTAGTCGCGCGCGTCGCCAAGCGATCTGCCATGCCGCATCATCGCCGGGATCAGCACTTCGTCGTTCACGATGGGGAAGCCGAGTCCGCCGAGGGCGTACCGCGTGGCTGCCTGCCAGTACCGTTCGGGCGCGTCGCGGTGGAGGCGCAGCGAGATGTACGGCGCGGGCATCGCGATCCGCAACGACGCCTCCATGATGATTTCCGTCAGCTCGTTCGACGCGTCGAGGCCGGCGGGCGTGACGCCCCCGATGCTGGCCTGGCTGCCGGGCGTGAATCCCTGATGGCCCGTGTAGTAGTCCTCGTGCCGGAAGTTGAGCAGGAACAGTTCCATGAGCTCGAGCGCCTGCTCTTCAGTCAGTACGCCGTCGCGACTATCCCGCAGGTAGTACGGGTATAGGAACTGATCGAGCCTTCCCAATCCGAGTCCGCCGCCTGGGCAGCAGCCGCCCATCTCCAGCGTCACGAGGATGTAGACCACCCAGTACGACTGGAGCGCCTCGCGGAACGTACCGGCGGGACGTTCCGGCACGCGACCGAGGATAGCCGCGGCCTCGCGCAATTCGACCGCCTCGGCGGGATCCGACGATACGGCCGCCAGCCGAAGCGCCTCGTCGGCGTAGCGACGGGCGTACGAAACGACTGCCTCGCACACGATGAGGGCAGCCGCGTAGAAACGCTCCTTCTCTGACCCCGGCTCATCGACGACGCGGGTCGTAGAGAGGTTCTCCTCAATTCGTCCCCGCAGACCGGCGATACCTTGTCCAAGCACGTGCTCCAGCCCGGGAGTGATGTGGCCCTCGAAACACGCCGCGTAGAGAACGTCGGCGGACCGGAGGCGATCCGATGCCTGATCCGGAGCCCGTCCGCCCTCGCGGCTGTGCAGGTCGGCCTGCAGCGCGGGCAGGAGCAGGTTGAAGAAGAAGGGGTCCTCGCCACCGAGCAGTACCGTGCCCGGTTCGATGGTCATCGGATAGTGTTCCGCCACGTATTTCACCGCCATCGCTCGGGCGAGCGACGGATCGGTGCCTTCGTGTTCGAGGAATAGCTCTTTCGCCTCTTCCGCCAGACGGGTGTATTCCTGCGGCTCGGCGCGCTGCTCGTACCCCATCTCGAACCGTCGCTCACGCAGTCGGGCGGAACGATCCGTGCTACAGTCGGGTCCGAGCCCGGGCGGACGGAAGTACGGCGTGCGGCTCATTGCGGTCTGCCTCTGTCGTGCGAAGCTGGGCGATTCACGAATCGCGCCTGCCTCACCTATCCCGTCGCCTCGGCAACCATCTCGCCGACGTTCACCGCGCGGTTCTCGGCCGATGCCACGATCGCGGCGAACATGGTCGCAGCGGACTTGATGTTGTCCGCGAGCACCGTGTCCGGTTCCGAGCCACCGTCGAGCCAATCGAGGAACTCGCCCACTTGCCAGCTGTGACCGTCGTGCTCGGGGCTCAGCAGTGGGACCTCCTCCATCTTCACACCGCGCCCCCCGGCACGTTCCCACACGCGGACGACGTCGTCGCTATCGATCGTCACGGCGCCCGCCTCGCACTCGACGCGGTAACGCTCGTGATGCCACGATGTCACGACGGCGGCCTCATTGAGGTTGCCTTCGTACGACGCGCGAACGCCGTTCGTCATCTTCAGAACGAGCAGCGCGTTCGACTCGCCCTTGAAGCTGGACCACTCGGGGTTCCACTCCCACCCCGCGATGGTTTCGCAGTCCGAGCCGGAGAGGTTGCGGAGCATGTCGAGGTGGTGAACGCCGCCCTCGACGAGTAGGGCATGCGGCATCTCGTGCCGGAACGCTGAGCCCCACGACGCGTACTCGCGGTAGTCGTCGGCGAAACGCCCCATGATGTAGTTGACGCTCCCGAGCCGCCCGCTGCGTATCACATCGCGCACGGTGAGCATCGTGGGGTTGTAGCGGTAATTCTGGATGACCTCCATCTTGACGCCGGATGCAGCCACCGCGCGGCAGATGCGCACGCAGCCATCCCACGTGTCCGAGATGGGCTTCTCGCTGAGGATCGGCATGCCACGCTCGCAGGCCATCATCACGGCTTCCTCGTGTACCCACGGCGGCGTGACGATGGTGCAGAAGTCCGCCTCCACGCGCCTGAACGCCTCCGCCGCACTGGTGAATCGCGCGGAATTCGGCAGACCGAGGAAGTCGCCCGAAGCCGTAAGCGGGTCCTCGTCGATGTCCACGAGGCCGACGATCTCCGCCCGATCCGCGAAGCGCGGAAAGAAACTGCGTATCCAGCCAGCGGCCATGCCGCCCGCGCCAAGCATGAGGCACCGATGCTTTGCCATAGTCCTGTCCTTTCGTTGTAGAGCGCACGCTCCGCCGAGAATGCTAGGATACCCGGCCTGCGCGGGTGAACCAATCCAACAGCGTTGGTGCCGCCCAGCGCCAGCCGTATCGTACCGCCCAGTGTCATCTACATCGGAGGAACTCATGAGCAAGTCAGACGCGCCGACACCGTTGCCGGCGGACCCGCACGACGGCGTCCTGCTTGAGAACGACGTGCTCGGCGCGAGGATATGGGGGCCACCGAACCGTCCGACGATCACCCTCGGCGCGTCGGATGTCTGGGACCGGCGCTGGTTTGCAGAACGGCAGCCCCTGGTCACGCTCGCGCAGATTCGCGAACTCGCCGCGGCAGATCGGCTCCAGGAAGTGGCGCCCAGTCCGAACCGCACCGTTTATTCCCTCTACAATCGCTACGACTTTCCGTGCCCGAAGCCCGGCGCCCAACTCATTCTGTTGACACCGTTCGCTGAGACGGCCACGGTCCTGCGCAACGGCCGCGACGCAGTGCTCGAAGTCCGCGGCGGCGGGAAGTCGCTCAGCGTGCGTGTCACCGTCATGGTCGACCGTCGACTGGTCCTGCTCGATTGCACGACGGAGGCGCTCCAGCCCGGCGACCTCGCCGTGCGCGTGTATCGACACACTGATACGATCCTCCCCGGCCAGCCTCTGGATCCGACGCTTGGCGACGAGCGTTCGGCAGACGATTTCGACCCCCTTCCGGCGCCATCGTCGTTCTCACTCGATGGTCCCGCGTGGGGCATTGTACAGCAGTTCCCACCTGATCCGACTTTTGCCGACGGATTCGCGTTCTCCGTGGCAACGGCGCTCGCCAACGCAGACGCAGCAGTCGAGCAGCAGGACGGCACGACGGGACTCGGCACACCGCTCTACGCAGAGCAAGAGGGGCGGCTTGATCACGGCGTCGTGAAGCGCTACACGCCCATCAACGATGCGGCCGGAGCAGCCGCGACGGCGACGCTCGGCGTGCCACCTCACACGTTCTCGCTATTCGCCACGGTCGCGACGTCGTCCGATTCCGATGACCCGGTGACCGATGCGGACCGCACAATCACCACGGCCCTGGAGCTGGGATCACAGCGACTCCATGCCGAGAACTCCGCCGCGCTGGAGCTTGCGAGGCGAATCCACCCAGCCAGGGCAGCCGTCGGCACCGGCACGGACATCGAAGCGCCGGAGATCGTCCTACCACGGCTGCGAGTTCCGAACGGCTACTACGGCGACGTCCCGATGTGCAGCGTCGGTCCGACGAAGTACTGTTTCCAGGACGCCGGCCTGTGGCACGCAGACTTCCACCTGAACGAGATCCGAGCCGAGCCGCTGCTTACGACCGGGCGCTTCGAGGATGTCGCGTCGTTCGCGGACCTGATCCGCACGCTTCTGCCGC
>CAZEAI010000086.1:15940-22303 GCA_964510105.1 uncultured bacterium | reverse complement strand
CAAGAAACACGCTGAACGCGATCATCGCAGTGGGGTGCGTGTAGCCGATGGTCAGCCCGATGGGGTGGATCGGCCAGCCCGGGACGCGGTACGACAGCAGCGTCAGCACCCACATCATCGCGCCGCCGATGCCGAACTGGACAACGGCCGGCCAGTCGACGCCGTCCGGGAAGCGCATCTGCCCGACGATGCCGCCGTAGTGGTTGAATATGCCGCCCCTGAACGCGTAGCCCCGGAAGTTGGCGCCGCCGAGGTCGTATCCCCACAGCAGCGTCACGTAGATCGACACAGGAACCGCAATCGCCAGCGCAAGCACTACCGCGCCGAGCATGTGGCGTCGGTCGATGTTCAGGTCCACCTGCAGCTTTGCCGCGTGCGCCATGGCGGGCATGAAGAAGAACACGGTATGCACCCATGCGAACGACGCGGCCAGCGATGTCAGCTCCGCTGCGGTCATGTTCGCCGGTCCGATCATCGTCGTGGCGAAGCTCTGCGCCGTCATCGGCGCGCGGACGAATACGAGCCCGGACTGGATCACGATCCGCGTCAGCCCCACGTAGATGATGTACGTGGCGAAGAGAAACGCGATCACCACGCCGATGCCCATGCCCGATTGCCACAGCCACGCGCCGAGGTAGAGCGTTCCCAGGATGAGCCCGATATACGCGGTTCGATAGGACAGCATCTCCCGGTCGTCGGACTCGTTGCCGCGCGCCGCCCGCCCGAGGTGGCGACGAGCCATCCAGAGCCCGCCCAGAACGAGGAAGGTCATCGCACCAAATCCCTGCCAGCCGACAGCGTGGGAGGCCGAACAGTAGATGTCCGGGCTGCCCGACGAGAATCCGAAGCGGTTCATGATCCCTGTCTCAACCGTGGCGAAGACGTGGAAGAACCAGACGCTCGCGAGCACGTCGAGATTGACGAAGTACGCGAAGCCGACAATGGGGAACCATATGTCGAGCAGGATATGCGGGAATCCCGCCCCGGGCCGTATGCGTCCGAACGAAGTGGCGATCTCAGGCCAGCCGGGGGAGAACCAGGGGATCATGTTGAACAGCACGATACCGAGCGTGGGCCCGGCTCCCCACCAGAACGATGCCGTCCGCCAGAAGGGACGCTCGGCGCGCATTCCGCGTGCAATCTCGATGGGGATCTCCGCGAGGGGGAACGCGAGCCGTTCGTGCTCGGCCCACTGCTTGCGCATCAGGACGACGATGGAAATGCAGACGACGTACGTCGCGGCGAAAAGCGAGAGCCACCAGAAGAGCGGCACCGTCCAGGCACCCCACGGGATGGGAGCGTTCTCGGGGCGTCCGGTGAAGAGCCACGTTGCCTGATTCAGGTCGTCGGGCAGGATGAGCCACGCCTCGAGATGCTGGCCGAAATACTGGAGCCACAGGTTCTCCGGAGTCGCTCCATAGTGTGGCGCGGCGATGTTCGAGAGCAGAAACGCGGCGAGTCCATCGCCCGTGACGGCCGTGGCGGCGATACCCATGATGAACACGAGTGCGACGTCGGCTTCGGTGAGACCCCAGCGGCCACGCAGGCGGCTGAGGATAGGGTGTACGGCGATCGCGAGGAACGCCACGGGCCAGATGACGCCGAACGGGAGATATTCGCCGTCGAAGAGCGACGACGGCAGGACGTTTCGCACGTAGGGCGCACCCACCGCGAGGAAGAGCGTCAGGCCGACTCCGAATGCGAGCGAACGGGGGGTGAACCCCGAGCGCTCAACGCCCGGCTGCCCGGACGCGGTGTTGGGCACTAACCGTTCCATGGGTTACCTTTACACGATTGGATTCTGGCGCTCCGGCAGCAGGATTGACGCGCGGGCGCAGCTTCGGAATGTCGTCCGAAATCTCGACAGGTGATAGATCGCACATGCAGAAGGAACTTCCAACGGCTTTGTCGTCGGGTGCGCCGTCCCAGCCCGCGGCGCGGATGGGGGCGGACGTGCCCGATTCGATGCGCGCCATCTCGGAGAGCAACCCGTTTCCGTCCGTGGCGCTTGTGCCGCTCGGATGTTCGAAGGCACAGGTTGATGCCGAGGAAATGATTGGCGCGCTGCTGGTGAATGGATACCGGCTCGTGCCCGACCCGGAAGCCGCCGACGTGGTCGTCGTCAATACGTGCGGCTTCATCGAGCCCGCCAAGGAAGAGAGCATCGAGACGATTCTGGACGCGGCGCAGCTTAAAGAGTCCCACGGCCTGCGGTCGCTTGTGGTGACCGGCTGCCTTGCGGAGCGGTATCCGGAGCAGCTTCGGGCGGACCTTCCGGAAGTCGACATGGTTGTGCCGTGGTCGGAGGAGCGTGAACTTGTCGCCCGGCTCGACGGCATGTTCGGCATCGAGCGTTCCGAGCCCGTCGAATGGGGGCACCGGACGCTCATCAGCCCGCGCCATTGGGCGTACGTGAAGATCTCCGAGGGATGCGATCACACGTGCAGTTTCTGTTCGATACCGGGCATCCGCGGTCGTCACGTCAGCGTACCCCCCGACGACATCGTCGAGCAGGTGACACGTCTGGTCGATCTCGGGGTGAAGGAGTTCAACCTCGTCGCGCAGGATACGACGCTCTACGGCGCCGACCTCTACGGGAAGCTCAGCCTGCCGATGTTGCTCGGACGGTTGGCGGATATCCCGGGAGTGCGCTGGCTGCGTCTCTTCTACGCGCACCCGGCCCATGTCAACGACGAACTCATGGATGTCATGGCGTCGCGCGAGCAGGTGCTCCCTTACCTTGACCTGCCCATCCAGCACATCAACGACCACATGTTGAAGTCGATGCGCCGGATCGTGGGTCGCACGCGAATCGAGGAACTCATCGCGTCGCTTCGGGAGCGGGTCCCGGGCATTACGCTGCGCACGTCGCTCATCGTCGGCATGCCGAGCGAGACCGAGGGGCGCTTCCAGGAGCTTGTGGACTTCCTGCCGGAGGCGCAGTTCGACAGGCTCGGATGCTTTACCTACTCGAAGGAAGAGGGCACTCGCGCCGCCGACATGACGGGACACGTACCGGAGCAAGTGAGCGAAGATCGCCGGGCCATCGTGATGGAAGTGCAGCGCGAGATATCGCGGGAACGGAACGAAGCGCGCATCGGCAGCGAGTGCGACACGCTGATAGATCGCGTCGAAGATTCCGCGGCCGTTGGGAGAAGCGCCGGGGAAGCGCCGGAGGTGGACGGCGAGATTCGCGTCCACGCGCAGACGCCGCTTGAGCCCGGCGACATGGTCCGCGTGCTGGTCACAGGCGCGGACGACTACGATTTGACGGCGGAGACCGTGTAGGCGGTCGAGCGAGTTGAACGGCAACGCAGTGTCGGATGGAGACGATGGAAATTACGCGTACGCTCACCCGTGACGCCATCATGCTCAACATGAAGCCGGTCACGAAGCTCGAGTGGATCGAGCAGCTTGTGGATGTTCTGTGCGATGCGTGGCGGTTGCCGCTCCGAGACGAGATTCTCCGTGCGGTACTGGATCGGGAAAGCGCGCATTCGACAGCAATCGGTCAGGGCGTGGCGGTTCCGCACGGCAAGACGAGCGCGGCGCCAAGGCTGATGATGGCGTGTGGAATCGCACCGGACGGAGTTCCGGACTACGATGCGCCGGACGACGAACCCGTCAGGTTGGGGTTCCTGCTCGTCTCACCAAAGACAGAGGCAGGTCCCCACGTGCGAGCGCTCGCTTCGATCAGCCGCGTGGCGATATCGGACGGCGCGCTGGAGCAGCTACTCAGGACGCAATCGCCGCGAGATCTGCTCCGGACTCTGAAACGCGTCCAGCAGGACGCATGAGCGACTGATCGCGGACGACGCAGGATATGGCACGTAAAGAACGCACCGCAATCGACATGAGGATGTATGACGGCGATCTCGACGACGTCGTACAGCGGGGACTCGCATGCCTACCGCGGGTGCTTCCCGTGCAGGATCGCGTCGTACGCATCGGTTCGGTTGAGATAGCGGGCCACGCCGTTCTCGCGCCAATGGCCGGTGTGTGCGATCATCCGTTCCGCTGGTTGTGCCGCCGTTCGGGCGCCTCGGCAGTGTACAGCGAGTTCGTGAGTTCCGACGGCATTACGCGCGGCAACAAGCGAACGCGCGACATGCTCCGATACACGGAGGACGAGCGCCCTATCGCCGTGCAGATATTCGGCTCTAAGCCCGAAGTGATCCGCGACGCGACGCAGATTGTCGATGAGGCCGGTGTCGATATCATCGATCTGAATTTCGGCTGCCCAGTCGCAAAGGTAACGAAGCGCGAGGCCGGCTCGGCGCTGCTACGGCACCCGCAACTGTTGGGGGAGATCGTTCGCGCCGCCGTGGATGCGGCGGAGCACGCGCCCGTTACGGCGAAGATTCGGTCGGGGTGGGACGGGATCAACGCTGTGGAGATCGCGCGCATCGTGCAGGATAACGGCGCCAGTGCGATCGCCGTGCATGGTCGAACGCAGAAGATGGGCTACCGCGGCGAGGCGAACTGGGACGTGATCCGGCAGGTGAAAGAGGCAGTGGACATCCCCGTCATTGGCAATGGTGACGTGTTTGCTTCGGCCGATGTGTCACGGATGATAGAGCAGACCGGCTGCGATCTCGTCATGGTGGCGAGAGGGGCCCAGAGAGCGCCGTGGATATTCGGCGAGATCAACGCGCATCAGCGAGGCGAGCCGCGCGACCCGTTGACGTGGGATGAGCGACTCGACGTGGCGACGGCGCACTTCGCGCTGATGCTTCGGGAACGCCCCGTCGGGGTCGCGGTGCGGCTGTTCCGTGGACATCTCAGCCACTACACGAAGACGATGCCGGGCTCGGCCACGTTTCGCCGGGAGGCGTTCGTCATGGATGATGCCGATGCGGTGCTGGAGCGCCTGCGCAGCTATGGCGATGAACTGAAGAACGCGCCTATCGGTGAGGAGGTGGCGGCATGACACGCGAACGCATTCGACGCATGCTCGACAGAGTGAGCACGGGCGAACTCGACGTCGAGGCGGCGCTTTCGGAACTGAAGTGGGAGCCGTACGAGGATATCGGGTTCGCGACGGTCGATCATCATCGAGCGCTGCGCCAGGGAATGCCCGAGGTAATCTTCTGTGAGCCGAAGACCGTCGAACAGGTGGTGGCGATCGCCGGCCACATAGTGGAACGTGGCGCCGACCTCCTCGGCACACGGGTCCGCGAGGATCAGGCGGCGGCACTTCTGGAAGCGATCCCGGAGGCGCGGCACAACCCTACAGCCCGGACCGTATCGCTCCGTGTCTCGGAGGAGCAGCCAGCTGTTCTGGGCAACGTGCTTGTCGTCTGCGCGGGCACGAGCGATCTCCCCGTGGCGGAGGAATCCGTCGAGACGGTTACCGCGATGGGACAGCCCGTCGACCTGCTCGCCGATGTGGGCGTGGCCGGCATCCACCGCTTGCTCGGATACCGTGACCGCCTGGAGGCCGCGAGCGTGATTGTCGTTGTCGCCGGCATGGAGGGCGCACTCGCGAGCGTCGTGGGCGGCCTCGTCGACGTGCCGGTGATCGCGGTTCCGACGTCGATCGGCTACGGCGCCCATTTCGGAGGAGTCGCCGCGCTTCTGAGCATGCTCAACAGTTGCGCCGCGGGCGTGACCGTAGTGAATATTGATAACGGATTCGGCGCAGCGGTCGCTGCGTGCATGATCAACCGGGCGCGTTAGCCTGGATCGAGGAGGTACATGATGCGAAGCCGCTACGTGTGGTGCGCTGCAGCCGTTGTTCTCGCGTTGATCGCGGGTGGATGTAGCGGGGTGACGCAGCTGGAGAGGTTTCGCTCCAGTCCTGATCGGTACATGGGCGAGCCGATCACCCTGTTCGGGGAGATCGTCGACACGAAGCACACTCGGATTGCGCAATACGAGTTTTTCGAACTCGACGGGCCCGACGGGAAAGTCTGGATCGTGACTCGGGGCGACGTTCCGCTGAAGGGCCTGCACTTCCGGGTGAAGGGCATTTTCAAGCGTGTTCCGTCCGACGCGGTCGGGGCTGGTGTCGGTGAGTTCGTTGTTCAAGAGTATGAGCGAACGCCCGTCGAAGCGCCTGACGGGTCGGGCGGATACCGCGTAGAACCCGGGCTCTAGTGCGGGAGCCCTGGCTCGCTTGAGGAGATAGCATGTCTGATTCCGGAGTGCTCAACGTAGCGACGTGCCAGTTTGCCGTGGGTGGGAACGTGCGGCGTAACGGGTCTCGCATACGCAAGCAAATGGCGTTGGCGAGGGAAGGCGGTGCCGAGGTCGCCCACTTCCCGGAGACCGCGCTGACCGGGTACGCCGGAGCGGACCATGCTGACTGGGAAGGCTTCGACTGGGCCGCGTTGCGCGACGAGTCCCAGCGCATCCGAGAGG
>CAZEAI010000086.1:0-15930 GCA_964510105.1 uncultured bacterium | reverse complement strand
GAACGCCACCAACGGCGGCCGGGGTGGGACCGGGGGGGACGGCTCCGCGGGGGCGGGGTGGCGCTACGCGCCCCCGCTCACCCGCGCGGAGGCGCGCCGACTCGGCCTGTGGGTGATTCTCGGAAGTGCGCATCCTCTGACGGACCCGCATCTACCGCACAACTGCCTCTACGCTATCAACTCAGACGGCGACGTTGTCGAGCGATACGACAAGCGCTTCTGCACCGGCGGCGATCTCAGGATGTACTCGCCGGGCGACCACCTCAGCGTCTTCGAGATCAACGGCGTACGGTGCGGGATGCTGATCTGCTACGATATCCGCTTTCCGGAGCTGTACCGCGCGTACGCCCGGGAGAACGTCCAGTGCATGTTCCACTCGTTCTACAACGCGCGGGCGACCGGACCGGGTATCCACACCACGATCATGCGACCGACTCTTCAGGCCCGAGCGGCGTCGAACTACGTCTGGGTCAGCGGCAACAACTCATCCGCGTACTACGGTAGCTGGCCGAGCGTGTTCGTCCAGCCCGACGGAGTGATCGCTCGGTCGCTGAGGTTCAACCGCGCGGGTGTCATGGTGAATACGGTCGATACGAAGGCGCAACTCTACGACGCGTCCGGGGGCAACCGTCAGCTGGCGCTTGCGGGCGAGCTCAACAACGGTATTCCCGTGAGCGACTCGCGGTCTGACGACAGAACGTCGATCTGACCTCTTCGCGAGCCGCCCGACGCGAGGCGGCGCCTACATATCGGAGTCGCTCTCCGCTGCCTCACCGGCTTCCATCGTGCCCTCTCCATGCATCATTTCGCCAGCCTCCTCGGGCGCACGTGCGACGAGGAACATGTTGCAGTCAGGACACCTGCCCGGGCCGTCCTGCATGACCTGCTCGTGCATCGGGCAGACGTACTGCGTGCCTTCCGGCGCGTCCTTCATCGTGAGCAGCATGTTGCACTCGGGGCAGGTTCCGGGCTTGTCCAGCGCCACGTCGGCGTGCATGGTGCACGTGTAGACGATGCTCGTGTCGGAAGCCATGCTCGTCATGGCACCGGCGTCGGCCATTTCGTGTCCGTGCTCGTGATCGTGTCCCGCTTCGGCCTGTTCGCTCGAACTGCACGCCCAGACGGAGAAAGCGGCGGCGAGGATGACGGCTGCGTGTTTCATGTGTGGGCTCTCCTGCGAGGTGTGTGCGCTGAATCGGTGTGAGGAGGCGTCCGAAGCGCCCGTCCTCTATACCGAACACGTCCGGCCGCAATAGAATTCCATCGCTACGTTCGACCGTTGACCCGTCCGGCGCTCGTGGCGATTTTTCTACTGATGAAGCGCGCTCCGACGGAGCATGTCTTCCGGCCGGTCTTCCACAATCTGTCTTCCGTCGACTCGCGGCATTCCCGCGACATGAGTTCCCGTAGACGGCGACCGCCGACCGGCATCCCGTAGAATACACGTTCGATCCACAATACATACCCGACCAAGGAGGTCACGTCAGATGCCTCTCGTATCCATGAAGCAGATTCTCGATGACGCAATCGAGAAGAACTACGGCGTGGGAGCATTCAACATCAACAACATGGAGCAGACGCTCGCGATTATGGGCGCCGCGGACCGCACCGAGTCTCCTGTCATTCTCCAGGCGAGCCGTGGCGCGCGGCAGTACGCCGGAGCCGTGATGATCTACGGTCTCATCGATGCCGCGATGAAGCTCTACCCGAAGGTGCCCGTCGGCCTTCACCTCGACCACGGCAATGAGCCCGCCTCCTGCAAAGAGGCCATGGACGACGGTTGGACGTCGGTCATGATGGATGGCTCGCTCGATGCCAGCGGAAAGGTGCCGTCGGATTACGAATACAACGTGAAGGTCACGTCGGAAGTTGTCCAGGAAGGTCACAGCCGGGGCATCGCCGTCGAAGGCGAGCTGGGAACGCTTGGTGGCGTCGAAGACGGCCACGGAGCCGACACGGTGATCCTCACCGACCCGGTCCAGGCCGTTGATTTCGCCGAGGCCACGCAGGTCGACGCGCTCGCCCTCGGATTCGGAACCAGCCACGGCGCGTTCAAGTTCAAGGCCGAGCCGAAGCTGCGGTACGATATCGTGGAAGCCGTCAACAAGAAGATGCCGAAGCTCGCGCTCGTGAGCCACGGTTCGTCGAGTGTGCCGCCGGAACTCGTTGCGATCATCAACAAGTACGGTGGTAACATGCCCGGCGCGATGGGTGTCCCGGTTGAGCAGATCGTCGATTCCATCGACTGCGGCGTCCGCAAGATCAACATCGACACCGATTTGCGTCTCGCTTGCACCGGGGCCATCCGCAAGTTCTACGCGGAAGAGCCGGCGGAATTCGATCCGCGCAAGTACCTCACCCCGGCCATCGAGGCGATGTCGCAGGTCGTCGAGGATCGCATGGTCTCGTTCCGGACAGCGGGCAAGGCGTCAGGCATCGGCGCACCGGTCTCGCTCGACGAGATGAAGAAGCGCTACGAGGAAGCCGGCGCGTTCCCGAAGGGCTGATTCGGGTCGCAGTCGTGTGATTCATACACGCTGAAGGGCGCACTCCGGAGTTCCGGGGTGCGCCCTCGCTGTCTGCATGGTCTGCCAGGTTCTACCAGGCGGCAGCGTAGATTCGTTCGGCGAGCGCCATGGACTTCGCGGCGTCGGCGAATCCGGGATCCGGCTCGCGACCTGCCAGGACCGATTCGACGAAATGCGCGTTCTCGGCGGCGAAACCGTAGTAGACGCGGAAGTCATCGCTGCCGGCGATCTCCTTCGTATCCCACACCTCCGGGTCCCCGGCCCCGTCGGCCCAGACCCGCGCCTCCTCATCGGGATTCACGAACGCGGTGATGCCGTCGCCGTGCATCTCGAACTGGTGACGACGCGTGCCGACGTTCCAGTTGGCGAGGAGCACCCCGGCGGCGCCGGATTCGAACTTGAGAAGCGCGGTGAACATGTTGTCGTACGGCACCTCGTGGGCCTGCACGTCGCTCGCGACGTTTGCGACCTCACCGCCCATGTAGCGCAGCATGTCCACTGCGTGGATGGCGTCGCAGCGGAGTATGTCGATGGCGCCGCGATAGTACGGATGCGCCGTGACCCCTGCCATCGCCTTGTAGAACGTCGAGACGCAGTGAAGCATGTGGCCGCGTTGCTTCACCAGCTCCGCCGCTTTGACGATGAGCGGCGCGTGGCGACGGTTGAATCCGACCATGGAGAGCACGCCCTGCTCCTCCGCTGCGATCGCCATCCGGTGCGTCTGATCGGCGGTCACGCCCGGCGGCTTCTCGATGAATATGTGCAGCTTCCGCTCGATGATGTCCATGACGATGTCGAAGAGCTGATGCGGCGGCATGAGCACGTACACCGCATCGAGCGTCTCAGCGTCGAGCATCTCCCGATAGTCGGTGTACTGCTCCTCGATGCCGAACTTCGCCGCGGTCGATGCCAGGCGCTCCTCGTCGATGTCGCACAGTGCGACAAGGTCGGCGGCGGGGTGCTCGACGAGACTCGGGTAGTGTACGGCGTTCGCCATGTCGCCGGCGCCGATAAGTCCGAGACGCACGCGATCCATTGATGCCTCCAGTGTGTCGTCGTTGGGTCCTGTCCAAGCAGAATGGTACGCGACGCGTGGGAAGCTCCCAACGGAGGCGGTACACGAAAACGGGCGGGTGACTCATGTCACCCGCCCGTCGCGAGAGTCCGTCTGCCCAGATCGTCTACAGAGTTTCGTCCAGGTATTCTTCCGCCGCTGCAACAAGCTTCTCGCGAGCATCGTCGACCGAGCCCTCGAACTTGCACCCTGCGGCCTTCTTGTGGCCGCCGCCGCCGAAGATGTCGGCGAACTTGTTGACGTCGGCGTCGCCCGCCGCCCGGACGCTGACTCGAACCGTGCCGTCGCCCGTCGGGCGGAGGAACATGCCGATCTCCACGCCGCGGATGCTCACGGGGTAGTTCTTCAGATCCTCGACTTCGACGGTCTGACCGTCCTCATCGACGGCCTCTTCCTGGAGTACCATGGTCGATACGCGCCCGGATTCGGATAGCTCCAGCGTCTGGAGCGCCGAGCCCGTCACCTTCAGCGCTTCGAACGGATTCTTGTAGAAAAGCTCCGTCGCTACGTCGCTGACGCTTCCACCGGCATCCAGCATCCCGGCGACGATCTTCAGCGACTCGCTCGTCGTGTTCTGGAAGCTGAAACGCCCCGTGTCGGACATGATCCCGCAGATGATCTGCGTCCCGAGCGCCTCGTCCGCGGCGAGGTCCATCATCTTCTGGATGCGTCCGACGATCGTGGATGCGGCGGATGCGCTTGCGTCGACATAGATGTAGTCGCCGAGGGTATCCGACCGCTGGTGGTGATCAAGGAATATCGTGACGACGTCCGTCCACGGCGTGCCGCCGATCTCGCCCGCCTCTTCGGCCGGCTTCATCGGATTCTCAAAACGATCTCGTATATCGCCGGCGTTGATCTTCTCTCGTACCGGCGTGTCGATGACGATCACAACTTCCGGCGCGTAGTCGTCCGGGACGGCGTCGAGAATCGTGTCCGCCTCGGGCAGAAAACGAAACTGAACGGGAACGCCCTCGTCGTTCACGACTATGGCGTCCTTGCCTGCGAGGCGCAGCAGGTGTGCCATGCTAAGCTCGGACGCTACCGCGTCGCCATCCGGGCTCAGGTGCGCCGAGACCACAAACCGGCTCTTCGACTCAATGACTCGGCGAATTGTCTCTAGATCCGATACCATTCCAAGCCTCCACATCGCTCCGGGCACACGCCGGGATGATTCCGACGGTGCCGCGGTTCGCCATTGTGTGTTTCTCGACGAACGCCCGGAGCTTGTGCTCGTAGGTCGCTCTTATCTGCAACATCCGCGTCCGGCGAATGTTGGGCCTTCAGCGGACGAGGACTCACGCTACCACGGCCACTCACGATTGATCGCATCGCGCAACGTGCCCACTTCATGGTTGGCGGGACCGATGCCGGCGCTGCCGAGGGCCTTCACGACGACGGTCAACGCGTCCGGCCCGAACGACTCTACGTCGAACAGCGGCTGGCCGTCCTCGTCCGCGGGGAAGTTCTTCGCGAGCATTCCGATCAGTTGTTTCATCTGATCGAGATCTATCTTGTCGCCATCGCCGGAGAGCACAAGGTGCATTTCGCCGTCGCTATACGACGCGATGCCCTTGAACAGGTCGCCAACAGGCGATTTGGATATCAACTGTGTCAGAATCTTCTGAAGCGTCTGGTTATCCACTTCGAGGTTCTCGCTCCCGTGTACAGCGGTGTCGTGCCCGGACGATCAAGTTCTGAAATATGACATTCCACGTCCGTATCCGCAAGTGATGTCGTCATGTTGCGGATATGTGGCGTGGACCCAAAGCCCACGCTAATATACCACAATTCAGTACCGGAGGGCGGTGAGCACACGTGAATGGTCCTCCCGGCGAACGCGTCACGCCACCCCGACCCATCGCAGCTTCTCAGGCGTAGGAGGCGCGAACGACCATCGTTCCCCCGGCGGCGGGAAGCGTGATCGTCTCTGCCGCTGGGTCGAGATCGGGCCATTCCTCTCCGTCGATCTCCACGCGCTCGAGCCGTACCTCGTCCGAGTGCCGCAGCCGAAGCGTGACGCGCTCTGCCGGACATGGTTGTGGCAATTCCACACGCGCCTCGATCTCTCCCGACTGCGAGCGCGACTCGACCCGCAGGCTCACGACGCCGAACCGCGTCGCGGCACGCTCGACTCCGATCCGCGAGCCGTCGACAAGCCATGCACGCGGGATGGCGTGCCCCAGCCGAAGCTCGTCCCGGTACTCCCACACGAACATGAGCCGTAGCCACAGCCCGGCGTTCGCCTCGTCGGACGTTTTGAAGTGGTCGCCCATCCAGGAGCCGAGCTCCGGCAGCGGGTGTTCCGTTAGCATGCGCGTATCAGCGTGGAGGTCCGCCGCAATCGCGTTGAAGGTGGCGCGCAGGAGGTGCTTCGTCTGGTCGCGGAGCAGATACGGTATCGGCCCGCACAGCAGGCAGGGCTGCATGGAAAAGCCGCCGCGGCTGAACCACTGGGACTCGCGGTCGCGCACCGTGTAGCCGAACTCCTCGGAGAGATACAGGTTATCCTCGTAGTCCTGCATGATCCAGCGCGCCAGGTCGGAGTCAGGCTCTACGAGCCCGCACTGGATGAGGTGGATGGCGCCCTCGAGCGTTTCGCGAATCCACCCGTACGACCGACCGCGCAGGTGCTGGTGCGCGGGGACGTGGGGGATCGCCGTCCCGTCGCTCAGTCTCACCACGGGTGACCGGACGCGCACGGCTTCGAATCCTGCCAACAGGTCCGCGCGCATGCTGGATGACGCCGCGCGCAGGTGCTCTGCGTCGGGGTGGTCGATATCGGCGAGGGCTGCCGCCGCATGGTCGAGGCCCAGCCATGTGTACGCGTTCGTCGAAAGCCAGTGCTGGAAGTCGCGGATGTCCTCGAGTTCTCCCGCGGGCAGGAAGCCGTATTCCACCGGCCGAGTGCCGTCTGCGTTCTCGCGTTTCGTCCGGGAGCACTGCTCGATGATCCAGTCACAGGCGGCGATCACGTTCGTAGCGTGTCGGGTGAGCCACTCAGTATCCCGCGTCACGAAGTAGTGCTCGCAGATACCCCACAGCACCCACCCGTGGTTCTGGTTGTACGACAGGCATTCGTAGCCACCCGCGCCGTGCAAGACGCCCTCGGCGGACGTGAAGTCGCCCTTCAGAGGCACGCTGCTCTGGAAGTGGATGAACCCCTCGTAGCCGGCTCGCGCTTCGTCGTGGAGCCCTCGCCTGTCCAGCTCGGCGATCTGCATCACGGACTCGTTTGCGAAGACCCCATAGCTGAACGACCCGACGCGGGCCATGTCATACGGGACGTCCGGGTGGCGCTCGTGGTTGATGAGCAGATGCGTGGCATGCGCTCGCCAGTAGTCGTTCAGCAACGGCTCAGGTGTCGTCAGGTCCGTGCCCGCGTCGATGCGCCGCTCCCAGTACTCGGCGACGTCGCTGAGCGATGAGTCGAAGCTGCGCTCCCGCAGAGACTCTGTCTCATCGTTCGTCAGGTCGAAGTACGGTAGCCAAACCTCGACGGTGGCGGTGCTTCCGAGGGCAACGTCGTCGTGGAAGGCCGCCGCTCCGTGCGACTCGCCGGGCATCGCCGAGGCACGCCCGACTACCGCGCGGACACGGCCGTCCTGGTTCACGATCACCGCATCGTCCCGAATCGACAGAATCTCCTCGACGGAGTTCAGGGCGGTTCCGATGGGAAGCGCGATCCTCATTTGTTCGCGTGCCAAGTTCGTCGCTGTGATCAGCATCCCGACGACGACGGGATCGTCGCCGCGGATCGGGCGTTCGTCCAGGCCGCGGTCGAGTAGAGTCGCGAACGCGGTCTGTTCGTACCGGACGCCGCCGGTTTCCCAGTGCGTCGACATGATCGGTAGGTACCCGCGCAGGAGACCGCGTCCGTCGGGCGTCGGCGGCAGGCCGAACTCCCACCGGAGCAGGCCCGAGTCGTCCGCGATCCTCTGTGTGTCTCGCCCCGGCACCTTGCGGATGTAGTCGCCGCTGTCCTCCCGCTCCAGCGCGCCACCCGGGTGGAGGCGATACCGCTGGCGTCGCCCCTCCGTGCCCAGGACCATGTAGAATGGCCGCTTCGCGGGTTGCTCATCCCACGCGCGCCGGAACGTCTGTTCCGGCTCGTCGAGTACGCGATCGTGGAGGTTCTTCGGCTTGTCCGACAGCGTCGCGGCGTAGCTATCGAGAGTGAGGTCCTCATCTGCGCAGGAAATGAGAACCCCGTAGTCTCGGATGTAGAGCGGCCCATCGGCGAGGTCATCGATAGCGAAGGAGAACGGGTCCGTCTCCTCACGCATCGTTACGATGGTACGGTCGCGTGAGGCAGGTTCGGAGTTCCGCGCAGCATCGACCTCGATTAGCAGCTTGGCGCCGTGGCACGCTGCCGATACGCACTCGCCGTTGAATACGTCCACACGGTCCGGGCCGACGGTCTGCGCGATCCGGGGGTCCGCCCATTCCACCGCCACGCAAGCCCGGTGGAGCCGGGAGTCCGTCAACGCGCGGATCGCCTCGATTCGGGGTAGCTCGCTGTCGGACGCGATGCGCAGCTTATACGTGCGCCGGTAGGTCGCGTCGAAGTCGCCGACAGCCTCGTGGTCGAACTCCCGGCGGTTGATCGGTGCGAATCGGTACGTCCAGCTGTTTGCGTCTCGCTCGAGCAGTACGTCCGCGACGCGCCATTCGCCGTTGTGCCAGTCGCCCTCGTGCCCCCAGCCGGAGCTGCCCGCGCCGCTCACTCCGCGCGGAATGCGGTGCTCCGGCCACTGGCTGTGCCAGTACTCGACGCGAACGTCGCAGAGCTCGGGCGTGTCGCTGCTCCAGAGCACTTCCACGGAATGGATGTCGCGTGGATCCGCCCATACGAATCCGTGCTCACGTTCGCTGTCGATAGACTGTTCGGCGAACGGCGCGATGTCGAGGAAAGCGCCAAGTGGATCGCGAGGCATTCGTCAGTCCTTGTCGTAATGGCCGATCTGAGCGTCGACGACGGCGCCGGTGCTGACGCCGGCCTGTCCGCTGTCGAGACGCCCGATGGTCCAGCCGGGAGCGGATCGCTTACGACCGGCGAACTGCGGGAGCCAGCGCACCTGCGCGTCGAGCATCTCCTCGACCATATTGCGGATCTCGTGAGGGGCGAGCGCGGCGGCGGTGAGCGGGTCGAGCAGGCACGCGTGGAACACTTTCTCCGGGTCGCCCTCAAGCGCGGCCTTCACGGCGAGATCCTGCACCGACACACTCGTGCGGCACAGGGCGGCGCACTGCTCGGGCAGGTCGCCGACGCAGGTTCCGTGGAGGCCGGTGCGATCCGCGTACGTCGGCACTTCCGCGCAGCAGCCGTCGGGCAGGTTCGTGATGAACCCCTCGTTCCGGACATTGCCTGCAAATCGAAACGGCTCACCGGTCAGCTTCGCGTTCATGATGCCGGACGCGTACTCGTTCGAGCGCGCCTCGCCGTCGAACGGGACGGGCGTTGCGCCCGACGCCCAGTCGCGCATCTCGCCGAAGAACCGTTCCAGCCCTTCGGCGCATGCGCGGACGTAGTAGCCTGACTCGCCGGCGAACCCAGATCCCGCGAATCGCCCCATGAGGTCCGGACGCGTGCGGAAATAGGGCGTGTACTCGGAGATGTCCCCGGACGACTCGGTCATGAAGTAGCCGAACGCCTTGAGCATCTCGAACCGGAAACGCTCCTCCTCCGGCGCACCCTCCGCGGCGAGCTTCTCCCAGATGAGCGGATACAGGTCCTCGCCGTGCTGTTCGTAGCGCAGGAACCAGGCGAGGTGGTTGATGCCCGCCGTGAGGTGTTGGATGCCGTCCTTCGGGATATCCAGCCAGCGCCGAAGCATGCCGCTTGTGTTCTCTACGCCGTGGCACACGCCCACCGAAGCAATATCCGGGTAGCGTTCATGCAAGGCCCACATGCAGATCGCCATGGGGTTGGCGTAGTTCATGAAGATCGCGTCCGGCTTCGACATTTCCCGCATCGTCTGCGCCATGTCCAACAGCGCCGGGACGTGTCGCAGCCCACGGAACACACCGCCCGGCCCGACCGTGTCCCCGAAGCACTGATCGACGCCGTATCGCATCGGGATGTCGATGTCGATGTGGTACGGCTCAAGCCCGCCCACTTGGATCATGCTGATCGCGAAGTCCGCATCGGCGAGGGCGATGCGCCGGTCGGTTGTCGCGGAGAACGTGCAGGGCAGGTCGTTCTGCTCGCGCATGTTCTCCATGACGCGGTGCGCGAGGTCGAGACGTTCGGCATCGACGTCCATCAAGGCGAAGTGCGCGTCTCGCATGGCCTTGAATGTGAGCGCGTCCTGCACGAGCTTTCGGCAGAATCCGGCGCTGCCCGCGCCCACCATGGCGATCTTGACGACCGGGCCATCTCCTCGGTGACACACCGTGTCTACTCCTCGCGCCTCACGGGCAGGTAGATGTCGATCTCTGAGTCAAGCTGGTCATCCGGTCTGAAGCGTTTGTCGTAGTACTCCAGGTCGAACGGATGCGCCAGGCTCCACCCCGATTCCCGCAGCCAGGTCGTGTAGATGTAGCCGAACGCTTCGCCGAGCTTCTCTATGCCGCCTCTCACAGTGAATACGGCGTACCGTGATGCCGGGAGAGCCTTGCCGATCATGCAGATCGGCATGGCGTTGAGGTCTGCCACTTCAACTGCGGCAAGATAGGCAAACTCAGAATCCTCGTCGTATTCGGTCGGATGGAGCTTCACTCCATATGAGGAGCGTTCGTCAGTGCGATTCGCGATTTCTCCTAGGTGCGGAAGGAAGCGATCCCATGTCCTGCTGAATCCCTTCTGTCTCTCACGTCCGGGGCCAGATGCCACGTGCGCCATGCCCACGAGATGGATCGCTGCACGGTCAATGAATGCGGGTGTCAGCTCCACGACCGCCTCCCTCCAGTGACGAGACGACCGCCCTCGTCGCTGGAGGCGGCCGTCTCGCTGCTCGATTGCGCGTCAGTCCTTGTCGTAGTGGCCGATCTGCGCGTCCACGGCGGCGCCGGCCTTCACGCCGGTTTGTCCGTTGTCGAGACGTCCGATGGTCCACCCCGGCGCGGACTTCGTCTTGCCCTTGAATTGCGGCAGCCATTCCGCCTGCGCGTCGAGCATCTCCTCGACCATGTTGCGAATCTCGTGCGGAGCGAGCACCGCGCCAGTGAGCGGGTCGAGCAGGCACGCGTGGTACGCCGCCTCGTAGTCGCCCTCCAGCGCCGCCTTCACCGTCAGCTCCTGGGCGTTCATGTTCGTTCGGCAGAGCGCGGCGCACTGCGCCGGAATGTCGCCGACGTACGAGCCGTGCAGACCGAGTCGGTCCGCGTACGTCGGAACCTCGACGCAGGCGTCGGCGGGCAGATTCGTGATGAATCCCTTGTTGAGGATGTTCCCGGCGAATCGGAACGGCTGATCGGTAAGCTTCGCGTTCATGATGTTCGACGCGTACTCCACGGAGCGGTGGCCGGTGCGGAACGGTACGGTCTCCTCGCCGGCGGCCTGCTTGCGAAGCTCGCCCATGTACCGCGCGTGACCACGAATGCAGGAGTTCATGTAGTACGCGGATTCGCCCGAGAATCCGGGGCCGTTGAACAGGTCCATGATATCCTGTCGCTTGCGGAAATACGGCAGGTACTCGGAAAGGTGCCCCGGCGATTCGGTCATGAAGTAGCCTGCCGCCTTCATCATCTCGAATCGGTATTCCTCGCCCTTGATCGGGCCTTCCTTGTCGAGTTTCTCCCACATAGCCGGATACATGTCCCGGCCTTCGTGCTCGAATCGCGTGAACCACGCCATGTGGTTGATGCCCGCGGTGACGACGTCGGTTTCCTCGGCGGGGATATCGAGCCACTGCGCGAGCATGTTCGTCGTATGCTGCACGCCGTGGCACAGCCCGACGGAGGTGATGTCCGGATACGCCTTCTGCTGCGCCCACGAGCAGATGGCCATGGGGTTGGCGTAGTTCATGAAGACGATGTCCGGCTTCGAGACTTCGGTCATCGTCTCCATCATGTCGAGCAGCGCGGGAATGTGCCGCAGTCCGCGGAAGATGCCGCCCGGATTCATGGTGTCGCCGACGCACTGGTCGACGCCGTATTTCATGGGGATGTCGATGTCGATCTTGTAGGGCTCCAGGCCGCCGACCTGTATCATGCTGATGGCGAAATCCGCATCGCGTAGCGCCTCGCGGCGGTCGGTCGTGGCGGAGAACGAGCACTGGAGGTCGTTCTGCTGCTTCATGTGGTCGAACGTCTTGCTCACCAGGTCGAGCTTCTCGGCGTCCACGTCCATGAGGGCGATGTGCGCGTCGCTCATCGACTCGAAGCTGAGGATGTCCTCGACGAGCATACGGCAGAACCCGGCGCTTCCCGCGCCCATCATCGCGACCTTAATCATTCGTCTATCCTTTCGGGGTGGTGTGCGGCGCGGCCCGCTGCCGCGAGTATGCGTTCGAGGCGATCAGAGAAGTACGAGAATCGTCGTCACGATGGCAAGCCAGCCGAGCAGATTCATCCGGAAACCGGCGCGTATCATGGTTCCGATCGGCACTCGCCCCGTGCCGTACACGAGCGCGTTGGGCGGAGTCGCAACCGGGAGCATGAACGCCATTGAGGCGCTGAGAGCGACGGCCACCACCACCGCGAGCGGCCCGTGTCCGAGTTCGAGCGCGACGGCGATGAGGATCGGTACCATCATGCTCGTGGTCGCGGTGTTGCTGGTGATCTCGGTGAGGTAATTCACGAGGAGAGCAGCAACGGCGATCAGCAGCCAAGCCGACGGCGTGCCGACTACCGCCAGCGCGACGTGCACAAGCCAGTGTGCCGCGCCGGTCTGGAACATGCCCGCGGAGAGTGCCAGGCCGCCGCCGAACAGGATCAGCGTACCCCAGTCGATCTCCCGCGCGTCGGTCCACGCCACGAGCCGCGGGCCGGCGAAACTCTCCGCCGGTAGGATGAAGAGCGTAAGCGCGGCGAGCAGGCCTATCTCGTAGATATCCCACCCGGCCAGCGCGGCGAGCGATTCCTCCGACACGACAGCGCCCCAGAACGGGCGGCTGACCCACAGGAACGCCGTCGCTCCGAACACGATGAGCGTGCGCAACTCAGCGGCCCTCCATGGGCCTAGTTCCGCACGCTCGCGATGCAGCAGCGCCGACGCTTCGTCTCCAGAGGATTCCATGCCGCGCAAACGGAAGATGCGCACGATCAGCAACCAGCCGGCCGGAAGCAGGATTACGGTGACGGGTAGACCGATGCGCATCCAGTCGAGAAAACCGATGGACGCGATGCCTTGCTGGTCGAGCATGCCGATCGCAATACCGTTCGGAGGGGTGCCGATAGGCGTTGCGACACCGCCGATCAAAGCTGCCCAGGCAATGCTGAGAAGCGCTGCGGTGTCCAGTGTGGTGTCGTGGGCAAGGCGGTTGGTTACGCCCAGCGCGAGGGGCAGCATCATCGCCGTAGCGGCGGTGTCAGATATCCACATGGAAAGGAGCGCCGTCGCCAGCATGAGCGCCCCGACCACGCGGTGCGGATGTCGCGCGATGTCGCCTAGCGTCAGGAGCCGGAGCGTGAAGCGTCGGTCGAGGCCGTGCTTGCTCAGAGCGATGGCGATGATGAAGCCGGCGAGGAACAGGTACACCACCGGATGCGCGTACGGAGTGAAGGCCGAGCGACTCGTGAACGCGACGACGCTATCGCCAACTACACCGTGTACGCGCATGAGTGGGAACAGCACGCCCGGAAGTAGCGCCGTCACGGGAATCGGTACCGCTTCGGTTACCCACCACACGACCATGAGCGCCGCGACGGCGAGCACTGACTGAATCCCGTCTCGCAGGAGTAGCTGTCCGGCGGGATCCTCGATGCCGAGTCTAGCGATCGCCGTGGAGAACGCCGCATCCGGTAATGGCCAGAGCGCGATTCCGGCGAACAGCGCCGGTCCGAGGAGGAATCCGATGCGTTGCGCGCGTGTCATCACCAACCGCCGACCGTCAGCGCCGGGGGCACCTCGCCACCGGCTCGTTTTCAGAAGACGTACTGCATCCCTACCGTTGCTGTCCAGTCGCGCTCCAACTGCGGTCCGTCGAGGTGCTGGTACACGGGGATGCCCAGTTCGCATCCGACGGCCACACCCTCGAACGCCCCGCCGGGTAGAGCGATGTCAAGACCACCCAGGACGGATATGCGCGAACCGGCTCGGAGGTCGGCGCGGGCGGTCGGGGCCATCATGGGGTTGAGGCTGTCATCGTCACCGTCGATGTTGCCCCACGTGCGGGCGTCGATCCTGCCCGAGGCGCTGAGCCAGCCATTCACACGCCGGAGCAACCACGAAGTCAGCTCGGCGCTCTTGCCGAGCCGATAGCCCTGGTCGTTGTCGTTCAGTTGCGCTGTTGCCTGGAGGAGGGTGCCCCAACTCCACGAACCAGCCGTTTCGAGGTAAGCGAGGGCGGGTGTCAGGCCTATGCTACCGGAACCGATCTGCATCGGATAGGGCAGTCTGCTGCCCGCGTCGTTCGACTCCGTCACGGAGCCGGTAGGTATCGACACTTCGACGCTCATCACGAACGTGTCGAACCCGAATCGGCGGGAGGAATGCTGCACTGCGAGCCGGACGTCGCCGATGCCGCTCGACGACGCGGCGAACGAACTGCCGTTGCGGTGTTGGTGATTCATGTCGGATTCGAGATAGGGGAACATCGCCATCAGCGTCAGATCGTCGGTCAGCCCGTACATCGCGCCGAGCATATGCATGCTCATGTCCATATCGAGCGGCGATACCATGAAGTTGAGTCCGCTCGGGTCAACGATATCGCTCGTCGACACGGTGGCCGTGCCGTCGATGTTGCCGGCCATGTGCATGCGCATGAAGCTGTACGACACCATCACGTCGCCCTTGCCGTGGGCGTGCCCGACCATGACGGAGATCGGCGTCCGGGCGTGAGATTCGTGGTGCGCGGGCATGTGGTGCATGGCGTGCTGCGCGGGGGTGGTTCGAGGGATCAGCAGCACTGAGGCCGCGACCGCTACTGCGAAGATCGAACGTACCGGCATAGTCTCTCCTTGTCATCGAACTTGGAACTGCTGGCAGAATACCATACGCTGGACTGACGGGCTCTGCCAAATCCGGGTCGACAACGACTGGTGATTACCGGTTAGCGGAGCGCATCCACGCCCAACGATGCGGCGCGACGAGAGGAGTGTGTCTACCAGCGCGACAATTCGCGGAATACGGGCCATGCCTCGGGCGCGTAGAATCTATGCCCGCCGTCGCCAACGATGAGCCGGCAGTTGTCCGGCGCGCCCGCAGCGTCGTAGATATCCTGGATTCGCTCGAACGTCTTCTCTACCGCATGGATCGGGAAGATTCCGTCCTCTCGTCCGGCCACCACCGTCAGCGGACGCGGTGCGATCAGGCCCGCCATATCGCCCATCTCGAACCATCGCAAGACGCCCGGGATGTAGTTGTCGGGACAGTGATGCAGCGATCCGATCGAGTCGCGGAACGTGCAGACGTAGCACGAGGGCATCGCAACGCCGATGCGCGGCTCCAGACACGATGCGAACCAGGTTATCGTCCCGCCGCCGGAGTTGCCCATGCAGCCGATGCGCGATGTGTCGACCTCGTCGAACGTCTCCAGAGCATCGATAGCCCGTGAGACGTCGTAGGAGCGCTCGCCGATCATCGTCCTGCCGAGAAGGAGTGAGACCATCGACGAATGAGTGCAGCGGTTGTCCCACTGTTTTCCGTCCAACGTAATGACGCGCTCGCCGAACGCTCGCTGCTCTATGGCGAGTGCGGCGTAACCCTCATGCACCGCCTGCAACGCGAAGTCACGGTCGCCGGCGATGGCCTCCTCGTCGCCCTCGTACTTCGGGACACCCACGGAGATGTGGAATCCGCTGGAATGCCCTTGGAGGCAGATCACCACCGGATGAGGCGCATCTCCGGCCTTCGGTACGAGCAGATGGCACGGCACATCGGCGTACTCCTCCGCGGCGAAGAGGAAGCGCGTCTCGACGTAATCTCCGCGATCCTCTACCCACTCGACGCGGATATCGAGATCCACCGGATCGGGCGTCCAGCCGACCAGCTCGCGCAACTTCGCGTCGAGGTCGGCGCGCCAGCGATCGAAATCGCGGTTCGGGTCGAACTGCAGTACGAGGGGAGCGTTCTCCATGAGGTGCGCGTGAGGTTCGTGCGGCGACAGGTGGGCCATGTTGAGCGTCCTCCGGGTTGCGTGAGAATCCGTGGAAAGAGTAAGTGCGCGGGGAGTGCGTGGGGCAACCGCTTGCGGGGAGCGTGCGCGGCGTACACAAGGAAGC
>CAZEAI010000085.1:0-22371 GCA_964510105.1 uncultured bacterium | reverse complement strand
GCAGCGCAGAACTTCGAGCGGACCATCGAGGGGGAAGCATGAGATTCACACTTGCCGGGATGATGTCGAACGACATCGGTGTTGATCTCGGCACGGCGAATACTCTGATCTGGGTCAAGGGGCGAGGCATCGTCCTGAATGAGCCCTCCATTGTCGCCGTGGACGGAACGACGCATCGGCCGCTCGCCATCGGGCTTGAGGCAAAGGAGATGCTTGGCCGCGCCCCAGGCGATATCGAGGTCATACGCCCGATGAAGGATGGCGTCATCGCCAACTTCGAGGTCGCGGAGGAGATGCTGCGAGGCTTTCTCACGAAAGTGCAGCGCAACCGTGGACTGTTCCGGCCCCGCGTAGTGATCTGCGTCCCATCCGGCATCACCGAGGTGGAGAAGCGCGCTGTAAGGGATTCCGCTGAGGCCGCCCGCGCCAATGAAGTCTACTTGATCAGCGAACCGATGGCGGCCGCCATCGGCGTTGGGCTTCCCATAGAACGGCCCGTAGGGTCGATGATCATCGACATCGGCGGCGGTACCAGCGAGATCGCCGTGATAAGCCTGTCCGGCATCGTCACAACGACATCCGAGCGCATTGGTGGCGACGAAATGGACGAGGCCATCATCAACTACATAAAGCGCACCTACAATCTCTCCATCGGCCACCGGATGTCCGAGGAGGTCAAGATCAAGATCGGTTCGGCCTTCCCTCTGGAGACCGAATTGGAGACGACGGTTCGCGGACGCCATCTCGTCACGAATATCCCGCAGGTGGTGGTCGTGAAGTCCGAGGAGATCCGCGAGGCGCTTGCCGAGGCGATCGACCGGATCGTGCAGGCGGTGCTCCAGACCCTTGAGCGAACTCCGCCCGAGCTGGCAGCGGATATCATCGACCGCGGCATCTTCCTCACCGGCGGCGGCGCGCTCATCAAGGGCCTGGACGACCGACTGAAAGAGGCGACGAACCTCCCCATCAACATAGTCGAGGACCCGCTCACCGCCGTGGTTCGCGGCACGGGTATGGTGCTGGAGGATATCGTCGGATTCAAGAAGGTGCTGATCTGAGTGCACCTCCACGGCAGACCGGCATTATCCGGCGCTGCGTCGCCGAGGGTCGTACTAGACGATGTTTCAGCGACTGGCTCAGTGGGTATTGGATCACCTGAAGGGGGTCGTTCTCACTACCACGCTCGCCTCCTCATTCTTCCTCGTCACCCGCTCCTCTCAGATGGATTTCGGTCCGATACGCCGGTCCCTTCTCTACGTCGTGTCCACCGGTCAGCGTGCGTTCAGTCTCCCGATCCGGCTCGTGGAGCTGGACCGAGAGAACCGGTATCTCCGAACTGAGTTGCGCTCCCGCGTCACGAGAGACGCGATGATGGAGAAGATGCTCAGCGAGAACGAACGCTTTCGGGAGATGCTGGACTTCCGTCGTACGAGCGGGCTCAAGGTCCTCGCCGCACGGGTTCTTTCTCATGATGCCGACGTACCTCCGACGAGCTGCGTCATCGACGTGGGCAGCCTCGATGGAGTCCGACCGTTCGATCCCATCGTCAGCCCATTGGGGCTGGTTGGCCGCGTGGAGAGCGAAGCGAGCTGGCACTCAAGTGTCGCGCGCCTTCTCACTGATCCGGGACTGAGAACAAGCGTGACAATCGCCAACGCGTCGCGTCCCATGGGGATCGTGCGATGGGATGGGGAGGCGATGCGCATCGAGAACGTGCCACAGGAATCCCCCGTCACCGTTGGTGACCGCGTTGTCACAAGCGGAATGGGCGGGCTGTTTCCAAGAGGGTTGTTCGTCGGGACGGTGGATTCCGTGCGCGAGGAGCCTCAAGCGCTGTTCAAGTACGTGGCGCTCAAGCCGGGTGCGCGGCTCGATCGCCTGGAAGAGGTCTTTCTGATACGATCGGTATCCGATACCGCGCGATCGATGGAGCCGCCCCATGCGCTGGATCGCTGAGGCCCTCTGGATGTTCGCCGCCGTCGTCGCGGGCACGGTGTATGGCCCGTCTATCGCGGTGGGTGGAGCGATGCCGCTGCTGCCGGCCATAATCGTCGTCCGAGTCGCCCTCTCCCACGGGCCGGTGGCGGGCAACGTGTTGGGGTTCTGCGGCGGCCTGCTAATCGACGTCACCTCGCTTCAATGGTTCGGGTCGACCATGTTCGTCGGCTCGCTGGTGGGATACGCCGTTGGGTCCATGCGAGAGCGTATAGTCCTTGACAGCCCAGCCGCTCGCGTCGCCGTGCTGTTCATCGCTGCGATGCTCTGGTCAGCGGCAGTGGTCGCCGTCCGAACCATAGCGTCGCCGACTCCCCCTCCTGACACGTATTCTCTCTCTCTCGGACGCGGGCTGTACACCGCCTTGGCAGGCGGCGCCTGGTGGGCTGTCAGCGGCTTTGCTCGCGCCGTTTTCGGAATGCGGAGTATCTGGCGTGCTGAGGGTTAGCGAAGCGTCGGTCCAGGAACGGAGACGTCACACCGTGATCATGGGCGGCGTGACGGTGGCGTTCCTCGTTCTCGCCTCCAGCCTCTACATGCTGCAGATTCAGCATCACGATGATCTTGCGCGAAGATCGCGCCAGAACGCCATGCGCACGGTGCCGATCGAGGCTGTACGCGGCAGGATTCTGGATCGGCTCGGGCGGATCATCGTGGGCAACCGGCCGGCCTACACGTTGGGCGTGATCCCGGCCGAAGTGGACGACCCAGCGGCACTCGACAGCCTGCTGAGTGCGGCAGTCGGCTTGCCGAGGGGGCTCGTCGAGGAGCGGATCGGTGGACGCAATCGACGGCTGCACCGGCCCGTCGATCTTCGAAGGGACGCATCCTTCGCGAACATCGCCTATCTCGAAGAACACAGGCACGACCTGCCATCGGTGCTGTACATGGTCGAATCGCGACGACGGTACCCCTATCACGAACTCGGCGCACACTACCTCGGCTACGTGCGGGAGGCTCGCGAATCGCAACTGGTAGCACTGCGCGGAGAGGGCTACGTCGCGGGAGACCTGATCGGACAAAGCGGCATCGAGGCGGAATTCCAGGAGCATCTGCGTGGCGTGGAGGGCGAGGAATACCAGGAGGTAACCGTCCGCGGCCAGATCATCCAGAGCGCTCGACGCGAACCCGAGCGCGGGTCGGACGTGCGCCTGAGCATCGATCTTCATCTCCAACTCGCCGCCGAAGCAGCCATGGATACCATAAAACGCGGAGCCCTCGTCGCGCTGGACCCGCGCAACGGCGAAATCCTGGCGATGGTGAGCCGCCCGACGTTCGATCCCGCGGTGTTCTCATTTGTCGTGCCACAGAGCACGTGGCAGCGTTTGAACGACAATGTGGAACGCCCAATGTTCAATCGCGCGACGATGGGGACCTATCCACCCGGTTCGACTGCGAAGATGCTCACGGCGCTCGCGGCGCTCGACAGCGGCATGATTCAGCCCGATACGGAGCTGGGAGCCTGCGCCGGCACCATGTGGTATGGCGACCGCATGTTCAGTTGCTGGTTCGGCAGAGGACACGGCGTCCTGAACGTGACGCAGGCAATAGAGCGATCGTGTAACATCTTCTTCTACCAACTCGGCCGCGAGCTTCGTATCGACCGCTGGGCGACGACGGCGCGGAAGTTCGGACTTGGCAGCCGCCCCGGCCTGGACTTGCCCGCGCAGGACGCCGGTCTTGTCGCAAGCACGGGAGTCTACACACGGAAGTTCGGCCGATTTGGTTGGCGCGCGGGCGAAGCCCTCAATGTCGCGATCGGACAGGGCATTACCCTCGTCACGCCACTGCAGATGGCGCGCTACGTATCGGGGCTGGCCACCGGCGCTCTGCCGACACCTCACCTTGCGGCGGGTTTCATCCAGTCCGATGGCGTGGAACTGCCGCCGGACGTTCCTCCACCCGTGCCCGTCGATGTTCGGCCCGATCATCTGGAACTCATTCGCGAGGCGATGGTTCTGGTGACCGAAGGGCTGCACGGCACCGCCCGACGATCGCGCGTTCCGGGATTCCGGGTCGCCGGGAAGACGGGAACGGCTGAGAATCCCCATGGGGACGATCACTCGTGGTACGTCGGCTATGTACCCGCCGACGACCCGCAGATCGCCGTCGCAGTGATCGCGGAGAACGCGGGACACGGCAGCGACATAGCGGCGCCCATCGCGGGCAGGGTCTTCCGCCGCTGGATGCTCCGCAGCCGCCCCCCCGTGCCAAAGAACCCCTCCACTGGCGTGAACGTGTCGGAACGGGAGCGACCGTGAAAGTCACCGCACGGCAGGTTCGGGAACTCGTAGACTGGCCGCTCGTCGTCGCTACACTGGCGCTCATCGCGATCGGAATCGTCGGCATAGCCAGTGCTACGGGCGTGCAGGCCGCGAGTCGTGCACAGGGGCTCGCACGTGTCCAGCTCGTCTGGACGGGACTCGCGGTCTTCGTCGCGATCGGAATGATGTGGCTGCCGGTTCGCTTCTGGCACGGCACGGCATACGTCGCATATCTCATCGCCATCCTGGGACTGGTCGCGACACTCGTCGTCGGAACACGGGGGATGGGCGCCGAGCGCTGGGTCGTTCTCGGGCCGCTACGCATCCAACCGTCCGAGATCGGCAAGCTTGCACTGATACTGGCGCTGAGCCGGTTTCTCTCGGGCCCGCGCGTCTCCGTCGCGAGATTCCGCGACCTGATCCGCGCGCTCGCACTCGTGATGGTACCGGTGTTCCTCATCCGCGAGCAGCCGGATCTCGGGACCGCGATGGTGTATTTCGCCGTGGCGCTCCCGATGATCTACTGGTCGGGCATGGACAATCTCTACCTGTTCCTGATACTGTCGCCCATAGTAAATGCTATGTGCGCGTTCGCGGGCTGGCTGCCTTGGCTTGCCTTCTGCCTAGCCTTCGTCGGCGTGCTGTTCCTCATGAGACCATCCATCCCGTGGACGTCGCTTCTCATTGCGGTGAATCTTGGCGTGGGGATCATCACCCCACTGCTCTGGGAGGGGCTGCACCCTTTCCAGCGTCGCCGGATCGAGACGTTCTTCAGCCCTGAGACGGACCCCCTTGGATCGGGGTATCAGATCATCCAGTCGAAGGTGGCGATCGGGTCCGGCGGGCTCTGGGGTAAGGGCTTCCAGCAGGGCAGCCAAACTCAGCTCGCATTCCTGCCGGAGACCCACACGGATTTCATCTTCGCTGTGCTGGCGGAGGAGTTCGGATTCGCCGGATCGATGCTCGTGCTCGGGCTTCTACTGTTCATCATCTGGCGCGTGGCGGGCGCGGCTCTTGTCTTGAACAACCGGTTTTCGTCATTTGTATGTGTCGGTGTCGCGTCGCTGCTGGCGTTCCACGTCATAGTGAACATCGGGATGACAGTTGGGTTGATGCCTGTGACCGGCCTGCCACTGCCATTCTTGAGCTACGGCGGATCGGCCCTCACCACCGATGTCGCGGGCATGGCGCTTGTTATCTGCCTGGGCTTGCGCCGGTTCGAGTAGCGAAACGCAGGAGAGTCAGTATGCCAACCAGACCAGCGCCTCGCGCGCGTCTCTTGATATTGTCAGCGGTGGCCATCGGCACGTTCGCAACCACCGCCTCGGCGGATCCTAATCTGCGCATATTCTACACGTCGAACGTCAAAGGCTACATCGATCAGTGCGGGTGTCGTTACAACCCCAGCGGTGGCATAGAGCGTCGCGCAACATATTTCTCCCGGAACGACGGCGTACCGGCGATCAAGCTCGACGGCGGGGAACTCGTCGGCGACGATTCGCCCATCGGAAGGATGCAGACAGCATACCTTCTCCGCGCCATGCAGGAGATGGGGTATCGCACGATCGGAGTCGGCCCGCGCGACTTCATGTACGGCATGGACTACCTGAGGAAGGCCGAGCGCGATTTCGAGTTGACGCTGACGAGCCTGAACGTGATTGACGCGGCCACCGGAGAGCCCGTCTTCGAGCCGTGGGTGATCGAGGAGGTGCAGCACGGAGGCATACTGGGCGTCGGTCGCGGAACCATTCGCGTTGGCGTCGTCAACGTAATCGGGCAGGACCGGCCCCCGCTCGTGCTACCGAACGACATCGCCGTTGCGGTGAACGAGCCCGTGATTGCCACCCGTGCCGCCGTTGCGGAGCTGCGCGACAGGACCGACGTCATCGTGCTGATGGCGTACGTGAACCCAGCGGATCTCGAGGTGCTGCACGGTATCGACGGAGTGGATGTCGTCATCCAGACTCGCACGGCCAGGGTGCCGGGCGACTACGTGCTCGAGCGCGGCGGCGTCGCCATGGGCCACTCGACGATTCAGGGCAGGGGCGTGGGCCGGATCGACCTGCGCCTGGAGGATGGCGAAGCCAGGTTCGTGGATGGTTCCATGACCATGCTCAACGCCGACGTGCCGGACGACGAAGCGATGCTGTCCATCAAGGCGGAGTTCGAACGCTGGCGTGAGAACTACCTTGAGGAGCACGCCGGAGCGGACGTGGACAGCCGACCAGACCAGCTTGAAGAGGGCCTGTAGCGCACCCCGGGCCAAGGCCACCGCAGAACGAGGATAGCTCCATCAAACGCGGATTGACTGGCGCGCTCGTCGTCGTCATCGCCGTAGGGGCGATAGCGGCGACCACCCGAATCCCCGCATCCGGGGATTCCCTCACGATCTACTACACGGCCACCGCTCGCGGCAGTCTGGAGCCGTGCGGATGTCCGGTGAACCCGGCCGGAGGCGTTGCCCGCCGCGCCGCGTACATCCGTGAACATGCCGCGTCCGCGGAAGCGGCGCTGCTGCTCGAAGGGGGCGATTTCGTTGGGCCGCCCTCCGAGCAGGGCCTCGTCCAGACGGATTACTTGCTTCAGTCGATGAGGGACATGGGCTATCGCGTACTCGGCCTGGGGGCGCGCGACTTCGTGTACGGCATCGACTTCCTGCGCATCGCTCAGGACCACTACGGCTTCACCCTCACGAGCGCAAACGTCGTCGACGCCAGGCGTGGAGAGCCCTTGTTCGCGCCGCACGCCATCGTCACGGTTGGACGAGGCCGCTTCCTGGGCATCCCGTTCGGCGGCATCCGGGTCGGCGTTGTGAGCGTCATGGGCCGCGATATTGAGCCGCTGTGCGTGCCGTGCGACCCGGTGATCGAAACACTCGATCCCGTTGAGAGCGCTCGCGAAGCCGCAGCCGAGGTAGCGGGCTCGTGCGATCTGGTCGTTGTCATCGCGTCTACGTCGTTCTCCGAGCTTGAGAGGCTGACAACCGTCCCCCATGTCGATGCGGTGGTAGCGTCGCGCAGCCATCATCCCAGACGCGAGAACGACGCAGTTAGTCTGCGGGACAGCACCGTGCTCGCGTACTCCGCCTACGAAGCGCGCCGTATCGGCTACATGATCCTGAGCCTTGGCGCCGACGGCGGAGTCGAATCCGTCCGCGGCGACCTCGTCACGCTGGGCGAGGACATGCCGGACGACCCAGACATGGCCGACATGGTTGAGCGCTACCACGCGGAGCTGGAAACACGCGATATCGGCGACCAGCCGCAATCCCACTGAGGCACGGTCACACGGAAGGATACGAATGCTGCGAGTCGGCTATGTCGGATCGATCGGCACACCTGAGTATGCCACGTTCGTCGAGCGCAAGCGGGCTTCCCTGTCGGCGCTGTACGCCACTGAGGACGCTCCTGTGCCGGAAGGGGTCACGCCGTGGGGATCGCCCGGCGAACTTGTCGCGTCCGCTGATTTGGACGCGGTCGTGTTGGCGATGCCTGACGACGCGAACGCACGACTTCTAGCGTCCGCTGTGGATCGTGGCCTGCCGGTGTACATCGTGCCTGCCGCGTCCGCGGATGGAGCGGCGTGGCGAAGCGCGCTCCGGAAAGCTGCCGACTCCGACGTCACGGTAGTGGTCTCACGTCCGATGCGATACGCCATCAATCTGCGGCAGATACGCCGAACGGTCATGAGCCATGGTATGACCTCGCTGGAGGTATCCATCGTCTCGGAGTCGGGCGGTATCGAAGGACTTGCCGCGCCAGTGGCCCATCTAGCGGACGTCACCCGCTACGTAGGCGGCGAGGTCACCGAGATGCATGCCTCCTGCGCCGTGCCCGGCGTCTTGCAGTCGGCCGTGGTGCGGTTCGAGTCGGGCAGTACCGGCACGGTATCGGTGCGAAGCGGCTGGCGGAACGGCGGCGAGTTCCGGGTGGACATGCTCAGTCGCGGCGTGCGTCTCGGATGGATGTTCGGCGGCAACAAGATCTTCATCGACGGCGAGCAGGAACCCCCGTCTGAATCGGTCGCCGGCCTGTATGTAGCCAACGTGGCGGCGTTCCTCACCGCAGTGGCACTCAACACGCGCTCTCCCATACTCAGCGCCTGCGAAGACGAACTCGCCACGCTGGATCTGGCCGACGCGTTGCGCGGCGAGTGGAGCAACGGGATATCCCAAGAGGAGGACACAGCGTGAAGAGCCACCGTAAGGAACTGTGGTTCGACATCCCGACGCGACGCGCGTTCGTGAACATAACGCGCAACGTCGAGGACGAGCTTCGCGAAAGCGGAGTGATGGAAGGCCTGTGCCTCGTAAACGCCATGCACATTACGGCGAGCGTGTTCATCAACGACAACGAGTCCGGGCTGCACGCCGACTACGAACGATGGCTCGAAGAACTCGCGCCCCACGCGCCGATCGATCGGTATCTGCACAACAGGACCGGCGAGGACAACGGCGACGCCCACCTGAAGCGGCAGATACTGGGCCGGGAAGTCGTGGTCGCCATTACCGATGGCGAGCTGGACTTCGGGCCGTGGGAGCAGATATTCTACGGCGAATTCGACGGCGGGCGACGCAAGCGGGTGCTTGTCAAGATCATCGGCGAGTGAGGCCCGCGACCCTTGGAGGCACCGCACGCGACGCCGACACGGGCGCCGCGCGCGAGCCCGACGTCAGACGAGGACGTGCGTGCGCAGATAGTCGAGGGTTCCCCGCACGCTCGTGAAGCCTATCAGGTGGTTCTCGCCATCCACTACCGGAACGTGGCGGTACCCATGCGACCCCATCATGTAGAGCGCTGAGCTAAGCGATGACGCCGCCGTGACCGAGTCCGGCTCGGTCGTCATCACGTCGCTGATGGGCGTGGAGTCTACCGGACGCTCACCAAGGGCGAACTTGGTGAGCAGATCGCGCTCCGTGAAGATGCCAAGCAACCGGTTATCTCCGTCGACGACGAATACAGCGCCATGTCGCTGCGCCTTCATGAGTTGCAGCGCATCCGCCACTGTCGTGTCGCCGGACACCTTGAGCGGCTCCTGCGGTTCAAGGTCGGAGAGGGTCACGTCATGGAAGTGCCGGCGCTCGCCCTCCGCCTGCTCCGAGGGTAGATCGAGGCCAGCGAGATCGGCGCCGCAGTGATTGCACAGATCGGTACCGCTGATATTCTCGTGTCCGCAGTATGGGCACTCCATCGCTCGGCTTCCTTCCTCGCTGGTCCTAGCCAGTGATTTCCCATGTCTCGCCGGCGCTGAAGAGCGCTTCGAGATCTGCGTTGCCGGACTTCTCTCGCGCTTCCTCGATCTGTCCGTGAACGAGTTCTTCGTACGTCGGGCGCTCTATCTCGCGGAAGACGCCGACCGGGACCGGGTCCGGGTAGTTGAGCCCAGTCAGGAGGTAGGCCTTCATCGGGCTCTGCGCGCCGATGTCGTGCATCGCGAGATCGTCCTCGGTGATGCCATTCTTGCCGATCTCGACCGATTCGAGGAGCATCGTGTCCCGGTTTACACGCAACCCCTTGTCGCGTTCCTTGCCGTAGACCATCGGCTTGCCGTCTTCCAGGTACAGAACGCTGTCGTCCCGCACGGAGCGCTCCGTGAAGTCCCGATAGGCGCCGTCGTTGAAGACGTTACAGTTCTGATATACCTCGACGAAGGATATCCCCTTGTGACGCCCCGCGCGCTCGAGGGTAGCCGCAAGATGCTTCGTATCGATGTCGATTGAGCGCGCGACGAATGTGGCCTCAGATGCGATGGCGATCCGGAGCGGCTTGATGGGCTGGTCGATGGAGCCCATAGGGCTGGATTTGGTACGCTTGTGGAACTCCGACGTCGGCGAGTACTGGCCCTTCGTCAAGCCGTATATACGGTTGTTGAAGAGAACGATAGTGATGTCCACGTTCCGGCGAATCGTGTGAATCAGATGGTTCCCGCCGATGGAGAGCCCGTCGCCATCCCCGGTAATGACCCATACGGAGAGGTCGGGATTCACTACTTTCGCGCCAGTAGCAAGCGTTGGCGCTCGCCCATGTATGCTGTGAAACCCGTACGCCTCCATGTAGTACGGGAAACGACTGGAGCATCCGATGCCCGAGATGAAGACGAAGTTCTCGCGCGGGATGCCGAGATCGGGCAGGATCTTCTGCGTCTGCGCGAGGATGGAGTAGTCGCCGCACCCGGGGCACCAACGTACCTCCTGGTCCGAGACGAAGTCCTTGCGCGTCAACTGCGGGAGTTCCTTCCCGTTGTCGCTCGCGGTCGCGCGGCCGTTCTGCTCTGCTGTCTGGCTCATCGGTACATCCACCTCACAGGTTCTCTTCGATTGCATCCATGATCTCGTGGATCGTGAACGGGCGGCCCCGGACCTTAGAATAGGTAATCGTATCGACGAGGTACTTCCCTCGAATGAGAAGGGCAAGCTGCCCCGTGTTCATCTCGGGAATGAGCACCTTGTTAAATGACGAGAGCACGTCGTCCAGATTCCTCGGGAACGGGTTCAGATGTCTCAGATGCGCGGATGAGACCTTCTTTCCCGCCGCGATCATGTCGTCCACCGCGGAGCTGATCGCGCCGTACGTGCTTCCCCATCCCAGAACCAGCAACTCGCCGGATTCCTCCCCGCGAACGGTCTGCTCGGGGATATCCTGCGCGATTCGCGCGACCTTCTCCATTCGCAGATTCGTCATGAGTTGGTGGTTGCCCTGGTCGTAGCTCACATTGCCGATGCCGTTGGCCTTCTCCAGCCCGCCGATTCGATGCTCCAGCCCCGGCGTGCCAGGGATAGCCCACGGACGCGCGAGAGTCTCTTCATCGCGCAGATATGGCTGAAACGTTTCGGGGTCCGACGCGAATTCGACGTCGAGCCGGGGAAGCTCGTCCACTTCCGGAATTCGCCACGGCTCAGCGCCGCTGGCTAGGTACCCGTCAGAGAGCAGCAGCACCGGCGTCATGTATTTCAGCGCAATCCGAGACGCCTCGACGGCCATAGCGAAACAGTCCGCGGGTGTTCGGGGCGCAACGACGGGTATCGGCGAATCACCATTTCTACCGAACATCGCCTGGAGGAGATCGGACTGTTCCGTCTTCGTCGGGAGCCCCGTGCTTGGGCCTCCACGCTGGACGTTCGTCACGACCAGGGGAAGCTCCGTCATGATGGCGAGATTGAGCGCCTCGCTCTTCAAGGCGAGCCCCGGACCCGAGGTGCCCGTCAGCGCGAGTGCACCGGCGAATGACGCGCCGATCGTCGCTCCCATGGCGGCGATCTCGTCCTCCGCCTGCACCGTCATCACGCCGAACTCCTTCATCGCAGCGAGATCCTGGAGGATTTCACTTGCCGGCGTGATGGGATAGCTCCCGTAGAACAGCGGCAACTTCGCCCGTACGGCGGCGGCGACGAACCCCATCGCAGTTGCCTCGTTGCCGGTGATCTTGCGGTACCTGCCCGGCTTGAGCTCCGCCTTTCGCACATTGTAGAACGTCTGGAACACCTGTGTCGTGTCGGCGAAGTTGTATCCAGCTTTCAGGACGGCGATGTTCGCCTCGGCAATACGCGGGTCCTTGCGGCCGAAATAGTCGTTGTAGAACTCGACCGTGTGTTCGATGGGCCGATCATACACGCGGAACAGGACTCCGAGCGCGAACGTGTTCTTGCAGCGCTCTTTGTTCTTGGCGCTGAGTTCGCTGTCCTTGAGCGTCTCCATCGTGAGCGCGGTGATCGGGATCTTGACGAGCTGGTACCCCGAGAGCCCCGGGTCGGAAAGCGGATACGAGTCATATCCCGCCTTCTGCACGTTCGCGTCGGTGAATTCGTCGGTGTTGACGATGACCATTCCGCCCGTCTTCAGATCGGGCAGGTTCACCTTCAACGCAGCGGGATTCATCACGACAAGGACGTCCGGCTCGTCGCCGGGCGTGAGGATATCGTGGTTACTGAAGCAGATCTGGAAGCCACTCACTCCGGGAAGCGAGCCCGCGGGCGCACGTATCTCCGCGGGGAAGTCCGGCAGGGTGCTGATGTCGTTGCCGGCGAGCGCCGAGGCGTTGGTGAACTGCGAGCCGATGAGCTGCATTCCATCGCCGGAATCTCCGGCAAATCGGATGGTGACGGTGTCGAGTTCGCGTACTTCGTGTTCGTGCCGAGCCGGCGGTGTTTCAACGGTTGCCATGGACCAAGGTCCTTTCTCTGGCCACGCTCTGTGCTACGCTCCGTCCGGAGTGGGCATGTGCTGTTCCGGCCGTGGCGGTAGGTTGCTGACGTCCTGCGGGAAATGCTCGATGATGAACTGGACGATGGCATGGACGCTGAGCGCCGCTGTCGCTCGTCCTTCGTCATCGATAACAGGCACGTTTCGGTAGTGCCCTCGCCCCATGATCTCGATTGCCTCGCTAACCGTGCTGTTCTGACTCAGCGCGACCGGGTTAGCGGACATGATCTCTTCGATCGGCTTCGGCAGCATCTCCGGATGCCCCACCACCTTGTTCATCACGTCCCGCTCGGTTACGATGCCGAGCAGTTTGCCGTCATCGACGACCAGGGCGCATGCGCCTGACACGCCGCGCATAAGCTCGACGCCTTCACCGACGGTGCTTCCGGGGGAAATGATTGTGGGCGCTGGTAGGCCTATGTGCTTGATGGGTGTTACCTGAAGCGTCTTATGGAATGACATCTGCGACCCCCCTCCCTGGAGATGGCGTCGCACTCGGTCACAGTGCGATACATGAATGACCCCTTACTCAGCGCCTACGTGAGCGTACATAGAGTACCTACCGATCTACATGCCACGTGGGTTCCCGTCGTCGTGCTCGGGGGCTGGAAAAGTCCTGCGGTGCCCGACAGCGGCTCCGTTCCTTAATATACGCCACGGAGCATCGAAGACAACACGGCGCGGGTTCCACGGATTACGTCGCGGGTGGGATCCGGTCACGAAATGCCGAGCACGATGTCTGTTCGCCGGAAACTGCGAACCCACGAGGGCTTGCCGTCATGCTCACGTCGGACGCGGGACAGTTAATGACCAGTCAGGCGCTCACCGTCGACGGGGGATGGACCGCGCGATTACCGGTTGATGGGCGTCCGGGCGATCCCTACCTTCGGGCCTCGCATGCTGCACCACAACGCCACACATCGGAGTGCCACGTGAACACGCTCGACCTGTTTCGCCTTGATGGAAAAGTCGGCCTCGTCACCGGCGCCAGCCGTGGCCTCGGCGTCGAGATGGCGCGCGCGCTTCTCGACGCAGGCGCGGACGTTGCCATCACAAGCCGCTACGAGGACAGCATCCGTCCCGTAGCTGAATCCCTCAGCACCGACGTGCACGAAGTCCTTGGCCTCACCGCGGACGTGACGAGCCCCGATGACGTGAACCGAATGGTCAGCGATACCGTTGAACGGTTCGGTCGTTTCGATATTCTCATCAACAACGCCGGCGTCAACATCCGACGCCCGTTCGAGGAGTACACGCTCGACGAGTTGAACACCATCATCGGCACGAACGTCACCGGGGTCATGCTCTGCGCGCAGGCGGTGCTCAAGCAGATGCGGGAGCAGAAGCATGGGCGGATCATCAACATCGGATCGATCATGGGCACCATCGGACTGCCGACGCGACTGCCGTATGCAGCGTCGAAGGGCGCGGTTCATCAGGTTACCAAAGTGCTCGCCCAGGAAGTCGCGCAAGACGGCATCACCGTGAACACCATCGCCCCCGGCCCGTTCATGACTGAGATGAATCAGGCGGTCCTGGACCAGCCGGACGTGTACAACTTCTTCCTCTCGCGCATCCCGCTCGGACGCTGGGCCGAGCCCGAGGAGCTTCGTGGCGTCACGCTGTTCCTCGCTTCGGAGGCATCGAGCTACGTCACTGGCACCACCGTGTACGTTGACGGCGGCTGGACCGCTCATTGATCACGCCCCACGGAGAGGGGGAGGCGAGGCGCAGCCTCCCCCCGACTCCGCGTTGCCCCGGCTCCCCGCCGATCCCACCTTTCTCTCTCGGCCTCACGACCACGTTGTCACGTTCCGCGGAGTGAACCCGTCCATGGCGTTGGTGCTTGCATGTCAGCCGGGTAACGACCTGGCCCGTGTACTCTCGATGAGCGGCGTGCCGTTCGAACGCGCGGAGGCCCGGGATGGCGCGCTTCGCCTGGCCGGCCCCGGCGACGGCGTCCTTCTTCTGGCGGATGGTTATCCGGACAGGTTGACGACTCTCCCAGAGGACTTCTACGCAGCGGCCGACAGGATAGGCGTCCGCACGTACGTGGAGTTCACCGGTGCCGACACCACCGAGATCCGGGACACGCGCTGGGAGCGGGGTATCGTGGCGTCAGACGCGCTCGCGCCCGACGTCGAGCCACACGCTATCCTGGGAATCCACGGCTGCCGCTACGTCGAGACAACCGCGCGCGATGCCCATATCGTGATGGCTCGCGTCGCCGGGTTGGATACCGCTGTGCACGGCATCCCCGGCGACGCCGCCCCAATCCTTTACGAACACGTGCCGGGCAGACACCTCGTCGCCACAATGGTCCTCAGCAGATTCGTGGCGGGACGGTACGCGCCTTGCGAGACATGGGCGTCTATCTGGCGCTGGATATGCCGGTGGCTTGCACCGGACACCGAGATCCCGTCGCTCGGCTGGCAGCCGTTGGTTCGCCCAACCGCCGCGCGAGGCGAAGCCCTGGCGTCGAAGGCGGAAGCCGGCGCTGTCCAGCGGGGTATCGACTGGTATCGGAACGCTCGCGTCCTGGTGCATCCGGCGTGGGCCGACGAGGCGGGCAGACGTCTGCACGAGTATCCTGACGGCACGGGTCCCGGTCCCGACAGCGGCTGGCCCGCCGGCGACGGCTCATGCGGCATGATCGAGGGTGCGAGTTCTACCATTCACACCGACGGTACGCAGGACTGGCGGTATTTCCTGCGCGATGACTGCATCGGCGAGGCCGCGTTCGCGCACGCCGTCGCGGGAGCCATCACCGGTTCGGATGAGATCGCCTCCATCGCGCGGAATCTGTGCGACTTCATCGTCGGCGAGCCGGATATCTCCGGCGGACCGCGAAGCGACCCGGCAAGCCCACACTACGGGCTGCTGAACTGGGACACGCGAGCCGATGGCGGTGTGTACTACGGCGACGACAACGCGCGCGGCCTCCTTGGGATTGTCGGCGCCGCGGCCGTTCTCGACTGCGACGCGTGGGATGCCCGAGTCCTCGCGGCCCTTCTGGCGAATCTCCGCACGACGGGCCCGGGAGGGTTTCGACCCAACCGCATCGACGGCGGACCGCTCGACCAGAACGGCTGGAGATACTACTCGGGCCTCGATGAAGTGAGTCTCGCGCCACACTACCAGGCGTGGCTGTGGGCGTGTTTCCTCTGGGCGTATCGAGCGACGGGATTCGCGCCGTTTCTCGAACGTGCGAAGGCAGGCATAAGCACGGTGATGGAGGCGTATCCGAACGACTGGCGCTGGACGAACGGCATCCAACAGGAACGCGCTCGGATGCTCCTGCCGCTGGCCTGGCTCGTTCGCGTCGAGGACACTGACGAGCACCGGCACTGGCTCTCATTCATGGCGCAGGAGCTTCTCAGCGCGCAGGACGAATGCGGCGCGATTCGCGAGGAACTCGGTACCGTCGATAGCGGCGCGTACGGACCGCCCCGGAAGAACGAGGACTACGGCACGAAGGAGGCCACTCTCCTGCAGCAGAACGGCGATCCGATCTGCGACCTGCTCTACACGACGAATTTCGCGTTCGCCGGGCTGCAAGAAGCCGCCGCCGCAACGGGCGAGGCCGTATACCGCGACGCCTCCGACCGGTTGGCCGATTTCCTGGTCCGGATCCAGATTCGCTCGGACGAGCACATTGAGCTTGACGGCGGCTGGTTCCGCGCGTTCGACTACCGGCGCTGGGATTACTGGGGTAGCAACGCCGACCTCGGCTGGGGCGTGTGGAGCATCGAGTCGGGCTGGACGCAGGGGTGGATCGTGTCCGTGCTGGCCATGAGGGAGCTTCGGACGTCATTCTGGGACCTGACCCAGCGCAGCGACATTGCCGCGCACCTGGGCGAGCTCTGCGCGCTCATGATGCCGCCGGAGGGCGCGTGATGTCTGAGCCATCTCTCATGCTACAGCCCGACATCGCCGTGATGTATCGCGATGCCCTGCTGGAAGACGTCGTGCCCTTCTGGCTCACGCACTCTCTCGATAGAGAGTGCGCCGGCTACTTCACGTGCCTCGACCGCGACGGGCGAGCGTACGACACCGACAAGTTCCTCTGGCTGCAGGCGCGCGAAGTCTGGATGTTCAGCGCGCTCTACAACCGGCTCGATGCCCGCGCCGAATGGCTCGACGCGGCTCGACTCGGCGCTGACTTCTTGCGCACCCACGGTCGGAGCCCGGATGGGGGCTGGTTTTTCTCACTGACCCGAGACGGACGACCGCTCGTGCAGCCGTATAACGTCTTCTCCGACTGCTTCGCGGCGATGGCCTTCAGCGAGTTCGCTCGCGCCGCTGACGACGATGAGGCGCGAAGCATCGCCGCAGAGACCTACGCTGAAATCCTGCGCAAACAGGATGCTCCGAAAGGACGATGGGAGAAGAGCGTTCCCGGTACCCGGCCGATGAAGTCGCTCGCACTGCCGATGATCCTCGCGAATGTGACGACGGAACTCGAATGGATGCTCGACACCGCAACCGTCGAGAAGACGTTGGACGCCTGCGTCTCGGACGTATTCGGAGCGTTCCTCGATACCGGGCGAGGGATTATGCGGGAATCGGTCGCGCCAGATGGGTCGCATGTGGATTCATTCGACGGCAGGCTGATCAATCCCGGTCACGGCATCGAGGCGATGTGGTTCATGCTCGACATCGCCGATCGTCGCGAGGATGCAGGTCTCGCCCGGCAGGCGGCGGATGTCATCGTGAACACGCTTGAGTTCGGCTGGGATGGCGAGCATGATGGGATATTCTACTTCCTCGACGCGGACGGCCATCCGCCGGACAAGCTTGAATGGGACCAGAAGCTCTGGTGGGTGCATCTGGAAGCGCTCGTAGCGCTGCTGAAGGGTTCTCGCATCACCGGGGACGAACGATGTCGGACGTGGTTCGATACGGTCCACGAGTACGCGTGGTCCCACTTCCCCGACGCCGAACACGGCGAGTGGTATGGCTACCTGAAGCGGCAGGGCGAGCCGCTCCTGACGTCAAAAGGCGGGAAGTGGAAGGGCTGCTTCCACGTTCCCCGCGCGCTCTGGCTTTGCAGTCGAGAGCTTGAACTCATCGCGAAAGGCCTGTGACAGTGGCGATTACGTCCGATTGGCACATACACTCTCGCAGTTCGTGCGACAGCGCGAGCCTCGTCATCGCAGACCTGATCGCGGACGCGGAACGGGTCGGCGTGCGGGACTACGGTGTGACGGACCATCTCCACACGCCCTACAACCTCCCCGATATCGCGGCGTCGCGCGCGGAGTACGACGCATGCTCGCCGGGCAAGCGTTTCCACTTCGGTATCGAGGTGAGTTGCGTGTCCGAATGGGAACTCGCGGAAGTCGCCCGGGGCGGGCATGAGGACCCGGTGTACGGACGGCGTTCCGGCGGTCCGTCCGGGGCCGAGCCCGCAATCGCGCTTACCGCCGACGACATCGAACGATTCGGCATCGAATACGTGGTAGCCGGTACGCACTGGCCGCTGTATGTGCCCTTCGAGCGCGAGGCGATCATCGCCGACTACCATCGGCAGAACATGTTTCTCGCCACGCACGAGCTTGTCGACATCGTCGCACACCCGTGGTGGTGGATGGGGCACTGGCAGAGCGACGACGGCATGTACCGCGCGGAGCCCTGGTTCGACGATTTCGGCGCCATACCGCGGTCGATGCACGACGAGTTTGCCGCAGCCGCGCGCGAGCATGGCACCGCGGTGGAGATCAACGTCGGAGCGAACCTGACGAACGGGCAGTATCCGCCCTCGTTCGCGCCTCGGTATCTGGAATACGTCGCGGCCCTGCACAACGCAGGCGTGATGCTCAGCATCGCTTCGGATTGTCACAGCGACCGGTATGATCCGCCGTTCGAGCAGGCCGAGCGTATGCTGTCGGAGATCGGCATCGCCGACGCGGACTTGTGGCGATTACCGCCGCGCGATGCGGCATAGGGCGAGGATGCGGGAATGCGAACCGGCAGCTTGCTCACATCCATACCGTCGGAGCTTCACGAGGAATCGGTGTCGACACTCGTCGACCGCGGCGGAGCGCGCATCGAGCGGATCGTATCGCGCGGGCACGCGTCGCCACCGGACTTCTGGTACGATCAGGACGGCGCGGAGTGGGTGATGGTTGTCCAAGGCCGCGCACGTGTGGAGTTCGCAGATCACGGCGTTGTTGAACTCGGGCCGGGCGACTGGCTCGACATCGCCGCGCACGAGCGGCACCGAGTAGCCTGGACGCAGCCCGGCATCGACACGATCTGGCTGGCGGTGCACAACGAGGATGGCGCATGACCACGTTCAGCTCGCGGGACCGATTCCTGGCGGCGCTCAACCATGTCGAGCCGGACCGGGTCCCGATTAACTACGCGGCGAATCCCGAGATCGACCTGCGCCTGAAGGCTCACTACGGGCTGGCGCCCACGGATGGCGAAGGCCTGGCGCGGACGCTTGGTGTGGATTTCCGTGGCGTGTGGGTGCGTTACGTCGGTCCGAAGCTGCACGACGACTTACCGGATAGGCAGGTCGATATCTGGGGCGTTCGCACGCGTTGGGTTGAGCACGGCAGCGGCGGCTACTGGGATTTCTGCGATTTCCCGCTCGCCGATGCGACACTGGAGGAGGTTGAGCGCTGGCCGATGCCCGATCCGGACGACTTCGATTACTCGACAATCGCGGAGACGTGCCGGAGGTACGACGAGTTTGCGATCTCCGTAGGCGGCGCGGGTGTGGCGTGCGTCATCAATCGCGGGTCGAAGCTCCGGAGCATGGAGCAGTTGCTCGTGGATCTGGCCACCGACGATCCCGCCGGACTGCGTCTCATCGAGCGCAAACAAGACATCGAGCTGGAAATCGCCCGACGCGCCATAGAGGCCGGGAACGGACGATTCGACTTCCTGATGATGGGCGAGGATCTCGGGTCGCAGATCGGCCCCATGATCAGTTTGCCCCTGTATCGGAAGCACATCCGTCCGCAGCATGAGAAATTCACGAACCTGGCGCGGACGCACGACCTGGCCGTCATGGTGCATACGTGTGGATCTTCGAGTTGGGTGTATGACGACTTCATCGAAATGGGCGTCAGCGCGGTCGAGACCCTCCAGCCGGAGGCGCGGGACATGTCGCCGGAATACCTGAAAGGGCGATTCGGGGACAGGCTGGCGTTCCACGGATGCCTGTCGACCGCCGGGGCGCTCACGTGGGGCACGCCGGACGACGTTGTGCGGGACACGCGGCAGACGCTCGAGACGATGATGCCCGGCGGCGGCTACTTCGCTGCTCCGACGCACCAGATTCAGGACAATACGCCAACTGAAAATGTCATCGCGATGTACGACGCGATTCACAAATACGGCAAGTACACGTAGGCGCAGTCGCGGCAGCGACTGCCAGACGAACTCGCATCAGCGAGTTCGCGGGAGCGATCGATGGCAACGAAACGAACGATGACATCGCGCGAGCGAGTGTTGGCCGCGCTGCACAGCACGGAGCCGGACCGGGTACCTGTCAACTACGGAGCGAATCCCGGCATCGACAAGCGGCTGAAGGAGCACTTCGGGCTCGCGCCGGACGACGGGTTGGGCCTCCGCGAGGCGCTGGGCGTCGATTTCCGCGGAGTGGGCGCGCCGTACGTCGGTCCGCCGCTTCACGAGGCCCCACCCGACCGCCACGTGGACATCTGGGGAATCCACACTCGTTGGGTCGAACACGAGTCGGGCGGGTACTGGGATTTCTGCGACTTCCCGCTGAGCGATGCTACGTTGGATGAAGTCCAACGCTGGCCTATGCCCGATCCCGACGATTTCGACTATAGCGGCGTGGCGGACGAGGCGAATGGGTACGGCGACTACGTCGTCTCGGCGGGTGGCGCGGGCACCGGGGACATCATCAACAGCGCGGGGATGATCCGGGGCATGGAGCAGGTGCTCGTCGACCTCATAACCGATGAGCCCGCCGGGCTGGCTTTCATCGACCGGCGAGCGGAGATACTGCTCGAAGTCACGCGCAGGACGATCGAAGCGGCGAAGGGACGCGTGGACTTTCTGCGGATGGGAGAGGACCTCGGCACGCAGGAGACGCCGATGATCAGCCTCGATCTCTACCGGAGGCAGTTGCGTCCGCGCCACCAGAAGTTCGTCGACATGGCGAAGTCGTTCGACCTGCCGGTGATGATCCACACGTGCGGATCGTCGAGCTGGGCGTACGAGGACTTCATCGAGATGGGGTTCGACGCCGTGGACACGCTCCAGCCCGAGGCGACGAACATGTCCCCTGAGTATCTGAAGGGCCACTTCGGCGGCAGACTGTCGTTTCACGGCTGCATCAGCACGGCCGGCCCCGTCGCGTACGGAACGGTGGACGACGTCGTAGCGGATGTTCGGAGTACGCTGGATATCATGATGCCGGGCGGCGGATACATGCTCGCGCCGACGCATCAGCTACAGGATAACTCCCCGACGCAGAACGTCGTGGCGATGTACGACGCGGCGAAGGAATACGGGGCGTACTGACAGAGCGGCAGACAAGAATGTCTGCCCCACCATCGGCGGTCGCAGGATCCGCCCAACCTTGTGCCTGGCGGTGTGAAGCCATCCGTACAGCGCGAGCAAGAGCAAACGATGGGAGCGTGGACATTCTTGTCCGCGCAGGACAGAAGGCAGAGAGGTATGACCGCCCCACTGTCGAGAGTGGCGGGATTGCTGTCTCTGCGATATGAACACGAATGGACGACAGGGGTGTGGGCCGCCCTGTCCACGGGGTCCGACGCATGCACCCGTGGCGCGGACATTCTTGTCTGCGCACGCAGAGGGAGCTCCCTATGGGCATCAGTCTTGGAATCATCGGCCTGGGATCGTTCGGTACCGCGTTCGCCGATCTCTTCATGAGCCACCCGCTCGTGGATCGCATCGCGTTGTGCGACCGCGCACCGGAACGCATCGCGGCGATCTTGGAGCGTCCGGCGTGGCAGGACAGCTCGAAGTTCTCGCCTGCCGACGCGTACGACTCCATCGACGCTATCTGCGGGTCGGATCTCGACGCCGTCGCCGTCGTCACGCAGCCGTGGCTGCACGCACCGCAGGCGATCCAGGCGCTTGAGTCCGGCAAGCACGTGTACAGCGCCGTGCCGATCATGTACGTGCCGGATGGCAACGAAATCCTCGACTGGTGCGATCGCCTCGTGGAGACGTGCCGGACGACCGGGCAGCACTACATGCTCGGCGAAACGACGGTCTACCACGCCGAGGCGATGTACTGCCGGCGCCGCGCTGCCGAGGGTGCGTTCGGCGACTTCGTGTACACGGAGGGTGAGTATCTGCACGACGTGGATGCCGCGTGCAACCTGCGCCAGGTTCGCGAATCACGCCTCAAGGGTGAATCGGGACCGGAGTTCGAGCGCCTCATGGCGCCGTACCGCCAGCGTGGCGTTAAGAGCGGCCCCATGCACTACCCGACCCACTCCACCGGCGGCCCGATCAACGTCATGCGTTCGCACGCGCTGAAGGTCTCGTGCGCGGGGTGGGCGAACCGCACCGACGACGAGTTCTTCGACGAAAGCTCCTTCAGCAATGAGATCGCGTTCTTTCGGATGAGCAACGGCTCGACCATGCGCATCGCGGAGTGTCGAGAGATCGGCCACCCCGGCAAGGAAGCGTTCCGTATCTACGGTACGAAGGGCAGCCTTGTGGACGGCGAGTGGCGAGACAACCTCTCCGCGACCCCGCTCAACACCGCCGAGATGCGCGACAGACTTCCCGAGGACGTGGACGCGGCATTTCACGCCGTCAGCGGCGAGTCCGACGCATATGGTGGTCACGGCGGATCGCACGCGTATCTCGTGCATGAGTTCGTCGACGCCGTGGCGAACAATCGGCATCCTGAGGTCAACGTGTGGGAAGCTGCGCGGTACATGGCGGCC
>CAZEAI010000084.1:0-22563 GCA_964510105.1 uncultured bacterium | reverse complement strand
CACTCCTGGCGGAAGTGATCGTCGGACTGGGGCTGCTCGCCGTGGCGATACTCGTGCTGCTGATGGTGTAGCACTCCACCCGCTCGCGCGACCGCCCCTCGACGCGTATCTTTTCCTCCAAACGCCCACGTCCCGCCGCCGGAGGCCTGCATGCCAGCCCATCGAACATCCCCGCGTCGATTCACCGCCTTGATCGCCCTCATCGCTCTCCCGACCATCGCCGCGAGCGCCGACGAGACCTGCGCGCCGGTGACGCTGATCCCGCGTGATTCGTCGCCTATCGCCGTCCAGTCGTGGCTCGTGTGCGGACCGTTTCCGAGCGCGGAGATGCGCGATCGCGACCCGAACGGCCCCGAGCGCGCCGGATACGACGCCGACTTTCTCGCCGAGATCGGCGGCGAGCACGCAGCCCGGCCCTGCTCCGGAACGACCGTCGCTTCACCCGACGGTCGCACGCTGACGTTCCAGCCGCGCCTGTTCAACAACTCGTACGCGGACCTCAACTCCGTCTTCAACGCGCCGGGCGAGGTGTGCGCGTACCTCTACTCCGAGCTTGAGAGCCCGGTCGATCAGGTGGCGTACCTGCACGTCGGCACGAACGCTCCCGGAAAGGCGTGGATCGGGGACCAGCTCGCCATCGCCCATCCGCACGACCGTGTCGCTATGCAGTCGCAGAACGTAGCGCGAGTGGATCTGCGCGCCGGGCGAACGCGGCTGCTTCTCAAAGTCGATCATGACGGAGGCGGCTGGGGCGCGTTCGCGGAGATCTACGGTCAGAGCGCACACCGCGCGTTCGTCACGGAGAAGGCACCGCGCAGCCTTGCGCTGGAGGCCGATGCGTATCTGCCCGTCGGTGGCGATACCGTCTCGGTGCGAATCCCGAACTGGGTTCCCCCTGTCGACGACGTCTCTATCGCGTGGACCGTCATCGACGGCGACGCCGAATACACCATCCCGACGACGGCTCCGGAGGTCGAGATACCGGTACCGCCCCGCGCCGACCGCGCTATCCGCGTGATTGCACGCGCCCCGCATCCGCGCGGAGGGATATCGCTTGGCGAGTGCGCGATACTGTGTGGCGGCGAAACCGCGGCCGAACAGACGCTGGATCGTTTCGAAGCCCTGGCGCCGGAGTTGGACGGGCCGAGCCGCGACGCCTACACCCTTGCGCTCTACGCGGTGGAGCGGGCGCAACGAGACGTGGGCGCGGCGAATCTCCGTCGCGACGTTGCGAAGGTCGGAAAGCAGGCGGCGGAACTCCGGCTCGCGCTCGACTGTCTCGAAGCCGGGGACGACCCGTACGCCGAGCGAATCGGCACATTCGAGGCCGCCTACCTTTCCGGAGCGGACGGTAGCGCGCAGCCACTCGCCGTGGTGGTTCCGCATTCATACTCGAGCGTGAAGCCGTACGCCCTGTTCGTGAACCTGCACGGTGCGAGCTTCACGCACGAGCTTACCGGAGACTGGGCGCCGAGCGCCGCGGACTCGGCGTATGAGGACGAGACGATACTCATCTCCGTGATGGGCCGGGGACGCTACGGCGGCTATCGCGGCCTGGGCGAGATCGACGTTCTGAACGCCATCGATTGGGCCACGTCGCACTACCGCATCGATCCGGACCGCGTGTACATCCGAGGCGGGAGCATGGGCGGCGAGGGAACGTGGCGGCTGGCGTCGCTGTACCCTGATCGGTTCGCCGGCGCGTGGATCGACTGCGGCTCCCCTGCGGTCGGAACGATCGGGAACCTCGTCAACCTCCCGACGTGGGTGAACCATGGCGACGAGGACCGGTCGGTGCCCGTCGCGAATGCGCGGCTCGGCGTCGACCTGATGCGGGACGCGGACTGCCCCGTCACGTACACCGAGTATCCCGGCGTGGATCACGCCGTCGGCGTGGCAGTCGGACCCGAGGGGTACATGACGCGTCTCGCGGCGCATCGGCGCGTTGCCGATCCGCGACATATCCGCATTGTGGCCGATCATCCGCGGTACGCGAGCATGTACTGGGGGAGCATTGAGGAATGGCGGGACCCGCACATCACCGCCAGGCTTGAAGCGCGCGTTCTTGACGGCGACGTCGTGGAGATCGCGACGACGAATGTCGCCCGTGCTCGGGTCACGCCTCCCCACCTGTCGGATGCCGGCGCAATCACGTTCGTGGTGAATGGCGAACGCCACGCGGTTCAGCGCAGCACCGACGGCGCATACGACATCGCGGTCTCCGCTGACGGCGTCACGGCGTCAGCTCACGAAGAATGCCGCGCGTCGGCGCAGCGACCGTACGAGCCGGGCTCCACGATGAATCTGTACCGCGGCGAGCCGCTGCTCATCGTGTACGGCACTTCATCGCCGGACAGCACGCTCCGCGCCGCGATGCGCCAACTCGGGGAGGATGCGTCGGGATGGCTCGCCCCGGAGTCACGAATGGAGTTCGGCTCGGTGCCGCTGCTCCCGGATGGCGCGGTGACGGACGATCACCTTCGCTCGCGTAATCTGCTCCTCATCGGCGGCCCGACTGACAACACCGTCACCGCGCGGCTGATGCCCCAACTGCCGATTCGCGAGGAGGCCGGCTCGCTGCGCGTGTTCGAGAACGAGTCGATTCCGCTCGCCGGTCGGGGATACGGATTCGTGCATCCCAACCCATTGCAGCCGGACCGCCTCATGATGGTGTACGGATCGCAGGTACCGGCGTTCTACACGATGCGTCGCGGCGGGAGCCTGAACTGGACCGTGCGGGAATTCGATCCCCACGGAGCCGATCTCATTGTCGAGAACGTCGCTGCCGTGGATAGCGCCGGCGACCCACGACGGAACCAGCTCGTCAGACAGATGTGGTTCACACACGGCTGGAATACGGCACGAGTGGACGACCAGCCCATCGGACGGCATCCGGAGAGCGCCTACGAAATGGCGAGCATGGTCGCTGAAGCGTATCGCGACGCCGCGCAGGCCGAATTCACGATGCTCAACCGTGCGGAACAGGCGGGAGCATGCCCCTATGACACGTCGGTGACGGGCTGGCAGGACCGGCCTGTCCTGCCGGAGGACTTGATCGTCTTCGACGCCACCGGCCGCGAGCTGCTCGAACTTGCGGACGCGAGCGCGGGCAAGTGGTGGATGCTGCTACCCGCGCCGGACGCCGCATCCATCGACCCGGAGCGATCCTATCGCGTCGTGGGGACCTACGGCGCCGCCATCTGGGGCACGCGGGATGTCCGCATGAGTCCGAGCAACGCTCGAGTTCTCGACGACGCCGAACGTGTTGAATCCGCGCTGAGGGCTATCTTCGGAGTACACGGCCCGTAGTGGCCCGGCGGTGAGCTGTCGCGATCGATGGAGGTCGATGTGGTGGAGATGGATATACTGTCGCTGGAGAACATCTCGGTCAGTTGGCGGCACAGCGCGTTCACCGACCTCATCTGTTGGCGCGATCGCTACTACTGTGGGTTCCGGGAGGGCGACGAGCACCGCTCATACCGTGGCAGAATCGTCATCCGCGCATCCGACGACCTGATACAGTGGGAGCCCGCCGCGGTGCTGGAGGGTGCGTTTCCCGATCTGCGCGACCCAAAGTTCCTGGCCACCGGCGACGAGCTCATCGTGCATGGCCCGGCGTGGGCGCACCCTGGTCCGGACGACATCCAGCGACACGGCGACTACCTCCGCACGTACATCAGCTCCACCAGCGACGGCTCGCTCTGGACCGACCCGCAGCCGACGCACGAGCCCGTATGCGTGCTCTGGCGCCCGATCACAGTGGACGGTATCCACCACGTGGCGACCCATCATCGGCTCGGAGGCAAGGAAGACAACGCCCTGCGCTGGGTCTCGCTGGCTCGCTCCACGGATGGTCGGACGTGGGAACACGTGAGCGACATCTGGCGCGAGGACGGCGCGAACGAGACACAAGTCTTCGCGCTGGATAACGGTCGGCTGGGGGCGCTCGTCAGGTGCGCGCGCAAGTCGGAAGGCAGCGCGGTTGCGGTCGCCAACATGCTGGCCGTCGCGAGTCCTCCGTACGAGACCTGGGAATGCACGCGATTGCCGCACCTCATCCACGGGCCGGCAGTGTGCAAACTCGGCAACCGGTACATCGCCGGCGGCAGGACATACGGCGAGCCCTACAGCGACTCGGTACCGCACGCAGCGCAGATGGTGCTGTTCGAGCTGGACGTCGAGAACGGTACAAGCCGCACAATCGCCACGCTGCCAAGCTGGGGAGATTGCAGCTACCCGGCGATGCTCGCGCTGTCGGATACGGAGCTTGGGATCAGCTACTACTCATCCCACGAAGGCGCAACGCAGGTGTACATCGCCCGCGTTGCGCTCGTGTGGGACTGATCCGACCGCTCGCGCTACCGCTCGGCGACACCCCATTCACGTCGGAGGCACCGCTCGATGAGCGCGTTGTCCTCGAACAGCTCGACGTTCTCCGGGTTGTAGTGGTGCGCGCCGGCAAGTCCCCAGAGTATCCAGCTCGGACCTACGATGCGGTACAGCCGTTCCGGATCGATCGCAGCGGAGTCCGGCGCGGGATGGATGAACGGGAATTCCGTCTCGTCGTGCCGGGCAAACCGGACGAGATCCGCGCCGGCCACCTCGAACGTCACTATCGGGAACGGCACGCCGCCGATGTCCGCCCATGACACTTCGTCGGCCACGTACCCGATCTGCTGATCGCCGTGCTCCAGCTCGTGGAACGCGTAGTCGGCGGCCGTAGCGGCCAACCACGCCCGCGCCGCGAATTCGACCTGCTCACTCCGATTCGCCGGATGGCGTCCGATGGTGGTCTCCGGTGCCCGCTTGAGACGCCAGTCGTGCGTGAAGTTGCGGCTACGCACCGTGCGATTCCAACGCGCATCCTCGGCACTGTCAACCTGCGCGACCTCCTCGACGACCAGGTCTGGCGGTACGTGCGGAGCGGTATCGTGCATTCCCCAGCTCGCGAGTCTGCCGCGCCGGAGTGTATAGAACTGCGGAACGTCGCTTCCATACACCATCGCCAGACGCGTCGGGTGCTCCGGATTCGGATAGACGAACGCGTATCCCCGGCCGACGAGATCGACGGATTCCTCGTCGGAGACGCGCAGCGCGCCTCGCGTCTCGCGGATCGGCATTAGGCGCATCAGGCGCTCCGTGATGCTGTTGTCACGTGGCCCTCCGAGGAGGATGACGTTCTTCGACGCAAGCTGCTCCTCGGTGACGTCCTCATCGGTGACTATCGGCACTCGGCCGAACTCCATGTGATCACCCACGTTGCACCAGTGCGACATCTCATCCGCGAGCGCGCGTATCGAAGCCTTCACGGTGTCCCGGCGCGACTGCGTGCCATAGACGATCATGAGCGGCTCGCCGTAGAAGAGGTTCCTCGACGATCCCATCGCGTACGGGCGGACGCTTGGCTCGGTGCGCGGCGTGTGAGCCGTCACCGTCGCGGAAGTGTCGGTCAACGCCAAATCGTAGCTGCCGCCCGCGCTCACCGGCGCGACAAGATGTCCGCCGTTGATCATCCAGACGATGTCGTTCCCGCCGGTGAGGCGACGCGCAGGAGGTGCGAGCGTGACCGAGGCGACGTTCTCCGTCTGCACGGAGACGACGTTGCCTGGCAGCACTCGCGCATCGAGCTTGGCGACACCGTGCGGGTCGACCCATCCCGTGATGTGCGCCCAGTACCGCTCGGCATACCGTGGGTGTTCCGCGTGGATTCGGATGCGCTCCGGATCGGTGATACGGCGGTGCCGCGCCATTCGCGACATGAACCCTTCGCCGCGCTGGTCTGCGCCCATGGAGTGCCCCACCTCGGGCCACTCCGCATAGACGACGGGCGAGCCCATACGCTTGAGCTGTCTGACGCCCTCGCGCGTATGCGATACGGCGACCACCCAGTCCTGCGCGCCATGGTTGAGGTACACAGGAAGGTTCAGCAAATTGGGGAGCGTCGAGTATTCGGGCCAGCCCATGTCCGGCCACGCGGCGGCGAAACGATCCGGGTAGCGGGCCGCAAGCCGCCAGGAGCCACCGCCTCCCATGCTCCCGCCGCTGATGTAGACGCGATCCGGATCGACGGAGTAGCGCTCCAGCACCCAGTCGATCACCTCCAGGACGTCGTTCTCGCCAAGCCCGTCATATCCCGCCCAACGGCCGCGCCCCATCACCGAGACGCCTATCGTATTCGAGAAATAGGCCGAGTCCGCGGGCCCGATCGAACTCCACCAGTTTCCGACTCGCTCGTGCGTGCCGCTGGCGCCGTGCAGGTCGAGCAACAGCGCGTAGTCGTTGTCCGGCGAGTAGTCGTCCGGAACGACGATGGTGAACGGCTGCGCGGTCTCGTCCGCCTGCGAGAGGTAGGTCGCCTCGAACATACCTGCCCTACCGGCGTGCGGGTCGACGCCGGCGCGGACGCCCGACATCGCGTCGCGCAGCAGTGCGAAGTACTGCGGCACGATTAGCCGCTGCCGGTCCCACGCTTCGGCGTCGGCGCCGGACGGAACATCCCGCTCGATACGTTCGGCGTAGTAGAGCGCCTGGGAGTACGCGTCCCGCACGCCACGGTCGAGGGCGAACGGGTCGCCAACTTCGCTCCGCAGTGCTGCGAAGGCATCCATCGCCGCGCGGACTGTGTCGGGGTGCGACGCGGCCAGGATTCGCTGATGGGCCGATGCGCCGTAGAACTCGACGAACGTTCCCCAGTTACCCCCCGCCTGGTCGATCTTGACAAGCACTCTGGTCCGTCCGGCGGGCAGATGCACCTTCGCCGCGTGCTGGGACTTCGCCGCCATCCGGTCGCCATTGTACTGAAGAAGGAGTTCGTCGCCGATCCAGATCTTCCCGGCGTCGTTCGTGCCGAAATGCGCGTACACGTCCTGTTCGACAGGGCTTTCGACCTCGCAATACAGGTATGCCAAGACCTCGGCGTGCGAGCCGAAATAGCCGACGAGATCGACGTAGTCGGTCTCCCAAACGCGCAGTTCGAACCCAACCTCGGAGCCGTCGGGCAGGCGAACACGCGTATCCGCGCTCACCCGAGCTTCTCGCTCGCCACCCAGCGCGGTGAGGAAGTCGGTGTCGTATCCGGCACGGCGCGGGCCGTCGCGCTCGGGAGCGGCGAGGTCGGGGCTCGGGAACATGCCCGAGACGAGCCACGACGTAACGGCAACCGGCTCGCCGTCGTTCGGGATGAACGTCACAGGCGCATCGTCGCCGACTGCGCGGATGGTTCCCGCACAAGCGAATAGCGCGACGAACGCTGCGGACGAGATCAGTGACCAGTACCGGCGATGCATGGTGTCTCTCCTCAAGTAGATCGTATATCAGCAGTCGGACGCGGTCGTGCCGCGTCCTGAGGGGATTCGGATCGCGCAGACGGGCCTCCGAGCGCATCCGATCAGGAAATCCGCGCCCCGGATGCCCGTAATAATACGGGCATCCAGCAGAGCGTCAAGGCGTTTGCGTGCAGATTAGCGGCAAATCGCGCGATGCGGGGACATGTGGCTCCTGATTGCTCGCCACGCCTTCCCGCGCACGATCCCGGCTGAGCCCGAGTAGTATAGATGGAAATATTCGCGGAGCCAAGGCGGTCAGCGGCATCGCCTCAGTACTCAGTCGAACTGCACGACCCGCGCCGGCAAGCCGCTTCGGAGGGATTCGTTGGCGGCCCACCCGATTGCTGTGATGTGCAGCGCGTCGAACAGGTCCTGCGGTGGTCGCGTATCCTGCTCGACGGCCGTCAGGAACGCCCGCAGGCATGCAGCCCATGCCGACCCGTGGCCGTCGGAATCATGAATCGCTTCGCCCAGATCGTGTTCCGCCTCCAGCGTGTCGAGGTCCTTCCAGTCGGAAAGTTCCCCACCCTCAACGAGGGCCGCGCGCTCAAATTCGAAGCAGCCCTGCGTTCCCTGCAGGGCGTATCCACACCGAGTCGGGTGCCACGAGAATACGTCGTCCACAAACTCGACAATCCGACCCGAGGGCAGCTTCCCGACGGTCGTCACGCGGTCGTGCTTGGCGTACTCCGGCATGGTTCGCGGACCCGGTCCGTAGCTGTAGACCTCGATCACGCGCTCGCCGAAGACCTCCAGCAGAGGCGCGGCGTTGTGAACCGCGCTGACCCGACCGCCCGGGCTCTCCATCCAGATCTCACCACGCCACGTGAGACTGCCGTCCGGGTTGCGCCCCATAGTCTTACAGTCGTGGATGTAGTGACCCCGCCCGATTGTCAGGTCACCGATAGCGCCCTTCCGGGCAAGCTCCATCATGATCATGTTCTTGCGCTCGTAGCAGTCGGTCTCGATGAACATGTACTTGCAGCCGGAGGTCCGTGCCGTTTGGATCAGGGCCTGCGCTTCGTTCTCGTCCGATGCGGCAATGTACTGGCACAGGACGTGTTTGCCGGCGTTCATCGCTGCCATCGCCTGCGGGCCATGGGCCAGTAGCGGCGTCGCGATGACGACGACGTCGATGTCCGATTCGAGCATGTCGTCGAAGGACACGTAGGCGTTTTCCACGCCCTGCTCCTCACCGACCTGTCGCAGCCGATCCTCGTCGATATCGCAGATGGCTCCTACTTCAACCTCGGGCATCTGCCGAGCGACATTGAAGAACGCGCTCCCTACTCGCAGTCCCACAACACCAATCCTGGTCATTTCTGTCGATCCTCCAACATGATCGTCTTCTGTGCCGGTCGTCCCGGCCGCCCGGATCAGACGCCGGTCACGAATCGCGCCGAATTCCTGCCGCAGTCCGGCACATCGCCTCGATATTCTCGCCACGGATCGCTGGTACGCAATGGTGCGAGTTGGCGACGACGTGCCCGCCACAATCGGCGAACGCGCGCACGTTCGCTCGGACTTCCGCCGCAACATCCGCTGGCGTCCCGAACGGCAGCAGGTTCTGGATGTCTATGCCGCCGTAGAAGACCATCCGCCCGCCGAACTCCCGCGCGATGGACTCGGCATCCATGCCACGCGCGCGCGTCTGGAACACGAGGTGCCCGTTGACGCCGATGTCGATGAGGTCGGGCACCACCTCGCGTATCGCGCCACATGAGTGGTACAACACGTACAACCCGTGGCTCCGGGCGAGCTGAACCTGTTCAGCGAGGTACGGCTTGATATGCTTCCGCCACTGCGCCGGGCTGAGGAGCATCGCTTCCTGCGACGCGAAATCGTCACCCAGCCAGCAGATGTCGCAGATGCCCTGCGCGGCGGCAACGCCGCGTTTGAGCCGCTCCATGTACCGCTCGTGGATGTTCCGCACCGCAGCCTCAAACAGCGCAGGCGCGTCGGTCAGGTTCAGGAGCGCCGCTTCGACGCCGAACGCGTCGCACGCACCCCAGAAGAGCGGCGTCCAGCTCGGGCTTAGTACGAGCGCGTGATCCGGGAAGCGGCGACGCATCTCGGCAAGGTCCGGCACCTGCCACTCCGATGGATCGGACCAGCGATGCGCATCGACCTCGGCGACGGTCCGCGCATCGGCGAGCGGCCCACGGGCGACCTCCCACGAGTGGATGTCGTCCGCATCGGTGGGCCGCGGCGCGGCGGGCCGATTCGCGTCGGGCACGCGTTCCATGAACGTCCAGCGGAAGTCGGTATCGAGGAAGTCGAGCACGCTGCCCGGATCCTCCAGGCCGTGTGCCGCCCGGAAGTAGTCCATGAGTTCCGACCAGACGACGCCCTCCATGAGATCGTAAGGAGCGCGGTCCGTATCCTCGAAGCGGAACGTCCGAAGCACTCGTTCGCGGTGTGTCACAGTACGTCTCCCTGCGGCGAGAGTGCTCGCCTCGCCCTGTCAGTGCGCCAACCCAAGCTGATGCATCCGACGATGCACCGCCGCGACCCCCTCATGGAACGGACGTTCGAGGTATTCCATGTGGTCCCGTTCGCCGTGGTGGTGCGTGGCGCTGCCCGGAGCGTGTTGCTTCGTCATCCCGCGAATGTAGCTGAGCGACCCATCCATGAGGGTCAGCATGTACTGCGCCACCTTCTGGTCGAACATCCACCACTCGCCGCCACACGCGACGTAAACCGGCGACGTGTGCGCCATGATCCCCCGGCCGGGACCCCATTTCGCGCTGTCGTGATGCGCGATCGGCTGGTACCCCGGCCCGCTCACGCGCGCGGCCAGCCACGTGTGCCCGGTGATCTTCACCCGCGTGCGGAGGGTAAGTTTCCGCGTTCCGTTCGGCTCCTCCACCGCGTCGACCGGCTGCCCGCCCTGCACGATCTCCAGCCGATGGATGGGCAGCGTGGACTCTGCCTCGGCGACGAATTCCACCTCGCCGCCGTTGCCGGGCAGATTCAGCGTATCGCCGATCTCATGCCCGTCTACGGTGAAGCGCAGTATCGGCCCGCTCGACAGGAACGTCCGACCTGCCCGCAGATTCGCGCACCACGTGTCATACGTGAACGGCTGGTCCGGCGGAATGCTGACATACGTGCGATACAGGCCGACCGGACACTCGCTCGCCATCTTGTCGGTCCCGCCGACGAGCGGCAGCCGGTAGCCGCAGTTGAGGTAGCCGTAGTACTCCGCGTGGCTGGACGCGTGGTAGTTCGTCATCTCGACGGCGTCCGCGCGCCCGGTGGCGATCAACGTCGCCGGTTCGCCGTTCGGCGACGGGAAGTGCGGGATCACGACGGTTCCGCCCTGACTGTGCGTGCGGTCGGCCCAGTCGGACATGGTGGTTTCCAGCGAGCCGCCCATTTCCGCCTCGCTCGGGCCGTCGCTACCCCACGGCATGACCGGTTCGCGCAGGCCCAGCAACGAGAGGTGTCCGAGCAAGTGCTGCCGATTCTCCTGCGACGCGTAGACGACGGTCTTGCCGTCCGGCGATACTGACGGGCGCCCGGTGATGTCTTCGGTGTTCGTGAAGAGGTGCCCCCACTGCGAGGCAAGCAGATTCACGACGTTCAGGTCCTCGCCGCCGGCTTCCAGGTGGCCGCCCATCGTGGAGAGGAAGTGAACGTGCGTGTCGCCGCTGTACCAGCCTTCGGCGTTCATGTCGCACCAGCGTCTGAGCCGCAGCTCAAGCTCGCGCTGCCCCGGCTTGATCTCGACACGTGCTCGCAACGGCTCGTACTCGAACCCGCGCGCAACATCGACGATCACTTCACCGCGCGGCAGCCAGCCCTGGCACTTTCCATCGATATACGCGTACGTGATCTGCCCCAGACGCAAGTCGCCGCCGAGGTCGAGGTGATACGATTCGAGGTGCGTATTGATGTGCGCGTGGTGCCCGTGCGGCGCGTAGGGGATGCCCTCCGGCGAGCGGTAGTGAACGCGGCAGGGAACGGGTTTGCCCGTCTCGTCGTCGACGACGCTCGTGTGTACCCAATTCCGCCCTCGCTGGACGACCTCGATGCGGCAGCGATCGTTCGGCTGGACGCTGCCTTGCTCGGTCACATCGCCCCATCGCACGGAGCCGACCTCGCGGCCACTCACTCCGACGCTGAGCGTCGCCGACGGCGTCGCGGATACCTCCACGTACGCCGGGCTGATCTTCGCGTTGCGCTTCTGCCCCCATCCCTGATGGGTATCGTTCAGAAAGTCGTCGCCGGACTGGTCCGGAAGCGAAAACGGGTAGCCGGCGACGCCGCGATCCACCTCCACTTCGAGACACCCTTCGCGCTCCGAGCGAAGGCGGTCGTCGCCGCCGCTGCACGTGCGGTCGGCATCGTCCGGGTCGAGCAGCGTGATGAGGACCTCACGCGCCGGCTCGCGGGAGAACGGCTCCTCGTCGGCGTGCCCGAGCGTGATCCCACCAATGAGCAGCCGCTCCTGCGACGCGATGCGAATGCTCGTCAGCTCACGATCGGGATGCGGGTTCGTCCAGCACCAGAGCACGAAGTGCTTCGGAACTCCCATCTCGACCTCGGTCATCCGCCAGCCGGCCAGCTCCCACGGACCGATGAAACGATCCTGCATGTAGTCCTTCTGGTCGGGGCGTGCGAGGTACGGCCAGCCGCCGGCGCCGTTAACCTCGAAGCGCTCGCGAATCGGTACGCGGATCGCCTCGCCGCCGAGATCGAACGTGTATTCCGCGACATCACGCCCGATGTCATGGCCTTCGGGCGCGCTGGGCGAGAGGAGGCGGTGCGCGACGATCACGTGTCGAGCGGCGCTCTGAACGGGGATCTCGATCGGACCGTCGCCGGGATTCAGGACGATGCAGCGCCGCTCCGCCGGGCCGTCCGACGCGCCGACACGAAACGGCAGCCCGTAGAACACCTGTTCGCCGAGAGCGCGCTCGGGTTCGGCGCCAAGTGGCCTGGCGGGAGCATTGCAGTAGGAAGCTAGATCGAGGGGTTCGTAGTCGCGCACGAGCGACCTCCGTGGACGGGATCGGAGCCACTGCTCGCCGCCCGGACGTGTACGGGTCAGCGGTTCGCGGCTGCCCGCAAACCAGCGCCCCCCGCGACCCCGCGTCAACCCGACAGAACGTCATTCTGAACGAAGTGAGGAATCTCTGGCATGCGCAGCGCAAGATCGGAAGTCCACCAGCCGCGCGTGCTGTGGGGCGACTCTGAGGCACCCCACGCGAGCCCTACGCCTTGATGGCTCCCGTCGCGATGCCCTCGACGAAGTAGCGCATCGTGAACGTGAACAACGCGAGGAGCGGAATCGACGCGATGGTGTAGCCCGCCATGAGCGGGCCCCATGACGTGGAATGCTGCTTCGTCAGATACGCCAGACCGATGGACACGGTCTTGTAGCTGTCGGCGGCGACGAGTGGCCAGATGTAGTCGTTCCAGACGAATACCGTCGTCATGATTGCCAGCGTGCCGAGGATCGACTTCGAAAGCGGCAGCGCCATGTGCCAGTATTGCCGCAGATCGCCCGCGCCGTCTATCTGCGCCGCCTCGAACAGCTCTCGCGGCAGCCCGGAGAAGAACGTCCGCAGGATGTACACCTCCAGCACCTGCCGCGACGCGATGTAGAACGAGATGAGCACCCATTTCGTGCCCATGAAATGGATGAACGGCTTATCCAGCCCGAGGTAGTCCGTCTGAACATGGGAGAGGAACCGGTCGATCTGGAGCGCCAGGACGTACTGCGGGATGAGATTCAGAATCCCGGGAATCATGAGCAGTGCGATGAGCGCGTAGAAGAACGCCGTCTTTCCGGGGAACTCGTATCGCGCGAAGATGTATGCCGTGAGCGAGCTGATCGTCAGGCTTACCGCCGTGACGACGACGGCAACGACGAATGTGTTCATGATGTACGACGAAACCGCATGCCATCCGGCGACGTAGTTCTCCCAGTGGAATGGCGCGAACGGCAGGAATATGCTGTCGAGGAACTGGCCGAGGTCCTTCAGGCTGATGCTGATCATCACCCAGAACGGCACGAGCACGAAGAGCGCCGCCGCGCCAATGGCGACCAGCTTCGCTGTTTCCGCCCGTGTCGAATGCAGAGCCATGAACGTGTCCCCTGCTCAGGCGATCGCTCGCCATCGCATATCAGTCCTGATCGTGTGTCCTGAAGTAGCGCATGTTGATCACCGTCAACCCGAGGATGACGAGGAACATCACCACACCTATCGCCGACGCATATCCCATCTGCGCGTAGCGGAACGCCCGGTTGTACATCTCCAGACCCGGTACCGTCGTAGCGCTGTACGGGCCGCCGCCGGTCATGATCAGCACGCGCCCGTAGTCCTGTACGCCGCCGATGATAGCGAGGATCAGCATGAGCTTTATCTGCCCGAGGATCATCGGAATCTCGACGCGCCAGAACCGCTGCAGCGCGCCCGCGCCGTCGATGAGCGCCGCGTCGTTCAGATCCGTCGGGATGCGTTCGAGTCCGGCGAGGTAGATCAGCAGCGCGATGGGGTTGATGTACGGAAACCCCATGAACATGAGACTCGGCAGCGCGAGGCCGGTGTCCGCCAGCCAGGTCGGTCCCACGAGCGGCGACGATATGAGGCCAGCGCCGGCGATCATGCGGTTCAGCAGCCCCACCTGCGGGTTATAGATGAACATCCAGAGGAGCATCCCGACCATTCCGGGCACAACCATCGGGATGACGAACAGCACGCGGAACATGTATTGCACGCGTTTGTTGCGCAGATGGTGCAGAACCACGGCCAGGATCACCGACGGTATCTGCAGGATGAGGCCGGCGAAGACCAGCATCACCATGTGTCCCGCGGAGACGAGCAGCTCGCGGTCGGTGAGGAACATCCGGATGAAATTCTGGAAGCCGATGAATTCGTTGATGTTGCTGCCGTTCCATCGGAAGAACGAGTGGTAAATCGCGCTGAACGACGGGTAGTACGAGAAGATGCCGATGAAGAGGAACGTCGGCAGGATGAACAGATACATCCGCGCGCCATACCACCAAGGCGCGGTGCGCGCGGTTGTCCGGTTCGTCGTCTCTGCCGATGTTGTGTCAGCCACGGCGCAATTCCCTCGTCATCACGCGATCATCGCTCCCACGCCGGCGGACGGCTGAGCGTCTCGTCCAGCGCTTCGAACTGCCTGCGCGCCTTGTCGTACGATGTCTCAAGCCACGCGGCGCGCCGCTCCAGGCGCAGGCGCATGGGGTCATCGGAGGAAGCCTCCAGCGAGGCGAGTTCCGCGCGGCTATCCTCCAGGCGCTGCCAGGTGTCGTTCATCCGTTTGCGGTTCTCGACGTGGGCATATCCGAGTTCGATGACGCATAGCTCGCGGTAGAGGGGCCGGTACCTCTCGACGAGTTCGTCCTGGGTGATCTCGTCGGCGAGGTAGCCCTGCATCAGGCTCGTGAGGCGATCGGCGGCCTCCAACGACCCTGTCTGCGACGCGACGGCCCACGGGTTGAATCCCCAAGCGTGACCCGTGTCCGGCGCGAACGCGGCAAGTTCCTCGGGAACGGGGTAATCGCGCAGCGCGCTGATGAATGCTACGTACTTCGAGAGTGTGTCGGCCGCCTCCGGTCCCGAGAGGTACTGCAGAAAGTCAATCGCTCGCGGAAGGCGCCCGCGCTCTTCGGCCAACTTCGATACCGCGAACCATAGATTGAAGTTATTGTCGTTGCGAGGTCCGTCGGCATAGGGGCTCGTCTCCGCCGTCACCGTCGGGGCCGAGAACACGCCGGCCTCGAAATCTACCGTCTGGAGGATGCCTTCGGTCTCCCAGGATCCGTCCTGGTACATCGCGCCCATGCCATTGGCGAAGAGCATCTTGGCAGGCTGGCGATCGAGGCCGTTGAAACCTTTGACCCAGTAGCGTGACCAATCCTTCAGCAACCGCAGGACTTCGCGTGCCTGCGGGTCGTCCAGCGTGATGCCGCCACGGTAGATACCGATGTTCTGCTCGATGCCGTCCACTTTGCCATCGCGGTTCACGACGTCAAGCTCGGGCACACGGTCCTGCAGCATCATCTCGCACAGACGCATGAGACCGTCACCGGCGTACGCGTTCGTAAGGGTGTTGGACATGAGGTACGGCACGATACCGGCTTCTTCCAGCCTGCGCTGATCATCCAGGAACTCGCGCCAGGTCTCCGGCGGCTCATGAATCCCCGCCTGCGCGAACAGCTCCTTGTTGTAGAAGATGCGCAGCGTGAAGAAGTTGAACGGGACGGCCCAGAGCTCGCCGTAGATTGGGTCCTCCTGATCGATCCAGACGACGGGGTAGAACGTCTCCTTCCACCCGCGGCCGGGAGCGTAGGGGCTCTCCTGCGCGTAGTACTCTGTGAGCGGGACGAGCATCCCAAGCCGAGCGCCCAGGAGCTTGAAATCCCCCGAATTTATGATGTCGGGGCCCCGCCCGCTCATGAACTGCGTTTCGAGCCAGATCTGGATGCCGTCGAGCGGCTGGTAGTGGAGGTTGATCTTTACGCCGGGATGGAGCTCTTCGTACCGTCGGATGATCGCTCCGTACGCCGGTATCCAGCCGGGGTGCTCGCCCATGTGCGTGGAGAAGTAGATGGTGTTCTCATCGCCGGCGGAGCGGTCAACCTCGGATTCGTTCGCGCACGCGACGAGAGCCGCGGCAGCAGCGGCGACTATCACGATGGGAGCACGTAACCACGCGATTCGCACATCTCCTCCTCGCCGCGCCAACGTTTGCGCGTCGCGCGGCAGAGAAAGAGTGTGCGCAAAGCGACTCGCTTCTCCAACACCCGCCGCGAGTGGCATCGTTACGAGGCAGGATACCAGAACGCCATGGCGTCGGAGCCATCGCCGGTGTGAACGACGCCGCATACCTCCAGCGAGGCCGTGTCGATCACGTGGACGCCGTCGGTGTGCTCGCAGCCAACGAACACGCGGCTTTCGTCTGCTGACGGCACGACGCCAATGGCCTGGCTCCCAACCGGAATGCGCTTGATCTCCGTCTGCGACGGGACATCGATGACCGTGAGCTTCCCGTCCGGGATCCAGTTCGCGACGTACGCGCGACGCCCGTCGTCAGTAAACACCACGCGCACGGGCATACCGGGACAATCGAAGTGGCCCACGATGCCATGCGTGGCGACATCGATCACGTCGATATTGCCGCCGCCCTGGTTCATCGCCCAGAGTTCGAGCCCGTCCGGCGTGAAGCCCATCCCCTCGACGTCCTCGCCGCACGGAATCTGCGTCACCAGCTCGCCGCTTACGCGGTCGATGACCGACACATTCTGCGTTTCGATGTTCGCCGTATAGATGCGTGTGTCGTCGGGTGAGACGTACACCATGTGGCTGATTTCGCCGTGAGTCGGGATGGCGCGCGTGACTTCGTTCGTCGCCGTGTCCACCTCGACGACGTAGCCGGTCTGCCCCGCGGAGAAGTACGCGCGCGATCCGTCCGCGCAGATGGCCGCGCCGTGGATGCACGTGTACTCGCCGGTGGAGATCTGCTTCACGTGCTTCCGCGCGTGCAGGTCGATGACGCTGATCGTGTCTCCCGGCGGCGCGTAGTTGGAGAGGTACGCGTACCGCTGATCCGGCGTGATGACGATCTCGTGCGGGTTCGGCCCGACGGGTATCGTCTCCATCACGTCGAGCGCAACCGGGTCGACGAAGGACATCGTGTCGTCGTGCTTGTTGCATACGAGGAGGATGGGATCGGATGCGACTGAAATCATGTCATGTCCGCCGTTCTGTGGCCTGTGGTTGGTGAGTGACGCTAAGCAGCGCGTCGATCGACAGGTCCTCGTCGAGCAGTGGCCAATGGATGCCATATCCTGATGGCGAGATCTCGTAGGTGTTGCGTTCTCTGTCTGTTGCGCGTTCCAAGCTGCTCGATATGTCGCCGATAGGGTACTTCCGCTCGCGGCCATCCACGGTCACACACAGGTTCCCGCCCTCGAATCGCAGCTCCCTCACGTCGTGCTGGTTCTTCATCCGCGTCGCCTCCGCTGGAACTCGTCCCACTGCTGCTCAATGTACTCAAAATGCTCGAAGATGATCTTCTTGATCTCACGTCTATCGGAGGGCGAAAGGTTGTAGGCATACGCAGACTGAACGTCGAACGACGGCCTGTCGAGCCAGAACTTGCACTCCGTCTCGCCTTTCCGGCAGTGAACGTGAATCGGCTCGCCGCCCTCGTTGGAGTAGAAGAACAGGCGCCATCCGAGTATCACGAGAATTGTTGGCATGCCACCGCCTCAGTTTCCAGGTACCGCCGCCACGCCCGCCCACCTCTGCTACTGCGATTGCTCCGGCGTCGTCTCCATCACCGCCTCGCACAGTCGCTCCATGAAGTAGCGGTAGTTCTCAAACGATACGTTCGACAGCACGAAATGGTCGGGACCCGGTATCATCCGTCCGAGCTTGATCAGCTCGCGCGCCTTCTCGATCTCCGGGTCGATCGTCTCCGGCCCGGCGATCATGCACTCCTTCGCCAGCGCACCGACGATCCCCAGCGTCGGATAGCGTTCCCGCGCCACAGCCGGATCGCACCCCGCGCCGACCTCGAACGGATACATCGCGTTGACGCCGGACTCGATCATCACCTCGGCGAGATCGTCGGTGTAGCCGTCGGAGTCGACGAGCAGTATCTCGACGCCGTGCTCCCGCGCGAATTCGGCCACGCGTCGATAGTTGGGCGTCATGAAGTCGCGGAACGTGGTCGGCGACACGATGCTCCCGTTCTTCGACGCCATGTCCTCCCAGAACTCCACGAGGTCGAACTGCACGTCGCGCACCATGCGGCCCCAGATCGTGAGCATCATGTCGGTGTACGTGTCCATCATATCGTGGACGAGCGCCGGATCGTCGTAGAACGCGTAGCAGAGCCGTTCGTCGCCCATGACGGTCCGCGCGAAGCCGTACACGCCTCCATGTGTGAGCTGGAGCGGATACGTGCGCGTGCGGTATTCGTCGACGAGTTCGCCCCAGTTCGACGGGAAGCGGTCGGGGTCGTCCGGCTGGAGATATCGGTCCTTGTAGCGCTCCCAACTCGCGCGGTCTTCTACGGGCCACTCGACCGTCTGGTGATGGAAGTCCTGGCCGGCGATCCGGATCTCGACCATGCCGTCGGGCCAGCGCCGGACGGTGCGCGTGTCGGATTCCTCGACGAGCGTCGGCTCGCCACGCTGCGACATCCAGAAGTTCACCGGCGTCGTCGCCCACCCGCGGTACGTGCCCTCGAACCGCAGCATCTCATCGATCTCTTGCGAGATGCCGGGATGCTCCTCCTCCCAGCGCGGAAGCGTGGAGTTCGTGCCGCCGAAGATCTTCATGAAGGGCACACGGTCGACCGGTTTGCCGGTGAGTGTCCGAACGAATCGCTCTCTATCTGTCATCGGTTCGCTTCCTGTTGGGTCGTCGGCTCAGTCGTTGGGGTCCCGCGGGTGCAGGAACGGTGGGTAGTCGTACTCGGGATACGGTGGTTCGATATCCCGCAAGCCGGCGACCGCGTCCCACAGGCCGGCTTCGTCCAGCGGCTCGACGCGGTAGATGCATATGCCGTCCGCACCACCGGACATGGCGTGTTCATACCCCTCGCGGAGCTTCTCCGGCGTGTTGAGGCCGCCACGCATGGCCAGGCTCGATAGAAGCGTGTAGTTCTCCTGGTCGCGAAGTGTCTCGCGGATGGCTTTCGTGCCTCGCCAGACGACTTCCGGCGCCTTGTAGATCATTGGACACAGCGTATCCACGACGCCCTGTTGCACCCACGAACGCCAGTCGCGGAAATCGATCCGCAGGTCTTTCGAGATCCAGCCGCCCGTGCATGCACTGATCTCCATCTGTTGGCCGTTCCGCTTCGGCAACGCCTCACGAATCTCACGGATCGTCTGCGTGACGAAGTCGGCGCGATGGTGCATCCACTCCGGGCTGTTGTTGGGGATTCTCCTCGCGTCGAGTCCGGTCTTCGCCTTGAAACTCTCGACCATCGGCTCTGCGTACCCCAGCAAATTCACCCCGTTGGCGCACTGGACGTACTCGTCGCCGGGAAAGCGGATGTAGTCCAGCATAACGCCGTCGATGGGAAATTCGCTCGCCATCTTCACGTGGACATCGACGAAGAACTGCCGCACTTCGGGATAGGCGTAGCTGAACATGCGACCCGCGCCGTGATCCTGCGCGCCGTAGTCGGCCGGTGCCCCGTCGCGCGTCCGTTCACAAAACTGGTCGGCATAGTCACGGAGCCAGAAGTCTGCCTTCGTGAACGTCGGGAGCAGGAACACGGGCAGGTATGGATGGACTTCCACGCCGAGTTCATGTGCTCTGTCACACGCCTTGCCTAAGGCGTCGTATCCCTCGTCCGGCTCCGGGAATGCCGGATGGGTCGTAGCGCCCGGCACCAGTGACGGGTAGATCCGGTCCATGCCGTGCTCCGCGCACAGTTCTATGTGCCGGGTAATCAGGTTTGCCCAGACTGCAATGGGTACGCGTTTGTCAGACACTCAAATCCCTCTCATTCCTATCGGTTCTGCCATGGGCGACATCTCAGACGTGATATTCCCCGACGTTGCCTGGAAGCCGCCGCGTGATGCGCCTACATACCCCAACCGCATTCCCATAGATGCGCACCGCACTCCAGATCGAATCGCAACTGCACGCTCTTGCTGTCGCGACCATTCCACGGGACACCGTTCCACGTCACCTGCGTACGGACACCATCGGAATCGACTGGATCGGAGGGTCCTTGCGGTGCGTTGCCATCACCATCCAGGATGGTGACGCGAATGGTGCCACCCCGACCATCGGCGTTCACCCACAACTCCCCGTCACCTGGCAGAATACTGCGTGTAACAGCGCTCCCAAACGCATCCGCTGTGACACCAATGAGGCGCCCCTTCGGCATGGTGGCAAAGCTGATTCCATTGAAGTCGCCATCGGATATCACGTGCCGTTGTTTGTGCCCACTGTAGTAGCACCGCCACTCATCGCCCACCTCGGTGAATCGTGACGACTGGCTTATCATCCCGCCATCCCATGATCCATCCACACCGAGTGGGATGAACTCATGGAGCCGATCGTGTAGACGATTCCATGTGTAGCACCCGTCCGTGCTCCACGCGAGATAGAGGCGCAGCGTGTTCTGTAGCGACTCATCAGGATGACGTATGTCGTGGATGATCTGGATGAGTCCGATGTGACGATCGCCATATCGCCATGCAGCGCACTTGTACGGCTGTGATCCGAGTGGATCAAGATTGTCGCAGTTGTAGATGATATCCGGTCCGGTCCAGAATATCCCGTCAGGTGACGATCCACGACCGACCATTCTCAGGCTGCCGCTGCTTGGCTTTGCGTATTCCTTGTGCTTAGGGTCCCACGACCGTTCGTGTCCTTTCGGTCGTGGCCCGGTCCAAATGCGCGCCATAGCGATGTATTCGCGACGAACCGGATCCCAGAACGGAACCGGTACTTCGCCCAATCCCTCCCCTGCTTCCAGTGGCCACACCGGATTCCACCGAGCTGGATGTCGTTCCCAGACATAACCGTCTTTCGAGCGGAACAGATCCATACGTCCGTGCCAGATAAACATGCGGTACCGATCCATCGGATCGTCGGCTTCTTCGTCCACGATAACGACGGGACACTTGCCTTCCATCACTGCATTCCGACAGGTGGGATCCACCCATCGCGCCTCCGCCACGTTGGGCTTCTCCCACTGGATACCATCGTCAGACTCGGCATACCGGGCATAGGTGCTTGGTTTGGTACACGAATACCACATCCTGAACTTCCCGCTCAATGGATCGAGCATCACCGTGCCGGTGAGGTGGACTCCGCCATCTTCGTCGGGAAGGTCGCCGGTAAGGACCGGTTCGCCGTGCTTGACCGGCTGGTACGGTTTGAACGTGAGCCCGTCTACAACATCCAGATCAGCCGGTTCGTAGAATGGGATGATCTTCTCTTTCATCTTCAGTCCCTGCGAGCGGTGACGCCACTAGCACCGTTCCACGCTTAGGAACAGGCATCTCTACTATATCATCATGTCCCTGTGTACCCTCACTCCCACACAACCGCATCGTGAGGTTGTCCAATCTCGTCGACGACTCGCAGCAGGATCATGGAAGATTTGGCTGTCAGTCGCGACGTTCTCCGGGGCAACGCGCAAGGGGATTCCCACTGCCGCCAATTCTGATTGCATGAGTGCAGTTGCCCATCTCGGCGACACGATGCCGCACCGTCTCCCCGCTCACCACAGTGAGCTGCTATCCATGCCTCAGGGAACTCACGTGCGGTTGTGCCGAGTATACCCGATAGATGGCAAGCCGCTGCTCGGCGGCTACGTCGTCTCCTCGTATGCCTACTCGTGCTCCTTCGCGAGCTTGAGAGTCAGATCGATCACTTCTCCCCTGATTCTCGCTATGACACTCGGCTCCCAACGCGAGGTCCTCCCCTCGACGACCATCTCGCCGAGTCGTCGCTCAGCCTGGTCGGCAACCTCAGCGCGACCCGCATCGCGCGCCGTCGCGATCACGTCGCGCAGCCTGACGAGTCGTGCGTGGTCCTCAATACCAATACGCAGCGCCTGCCAGCGTACACTCGGTACCGGCCCTTCGGCGCCCTGGTACACCATGACGTAGTCACTTCTTGCACTCCACAAGTCCGTATTGGTCGTACAGTAGGTCCAATATCCGATGCCGGTGAAACCAATTTCCCACGCAGTCCAGATCTGTCGCCAGTAACACGTGGGTTCCACGAAATCCTTCGCGGGTATGATACCCTCGAATATCCAGTGTATATGATCCGTAGTCTTGATATGGTCGATACGATCAGGATTCTCTGAATCCACGACCTTGCCAGCGGGCTGATAGATATCGACTACATCGTCTACCCGCTTCAGGTCGGCGACCGTCATGCCGCGGTACGGATTCGTGTAGACGCGAACCTCAGCGTTCACGCTCTTTACGAACCGGGCGAATCGTTCAAGCTCCTCGGTCAGCACGCCGGCCTTCAGCCCCGGCTCGTCAATGGGATAGAATGCCCACCGATCATATCCGAATCCTTTCTCTTCGAGGTGTTCTACCAATTCCGGGAGAAGTGCAGCGAACGCTGTCTTCCACGAGTCCGAATAGGGTATTGGTTCTGAGTCGGCCGGCGTAAGTGGGTAGCCCTGCAACAAGACGATATTCTGCGGACGCATTCTGTCGAGGTACCAGTCCAGGTCGTCCCACGAAGGCCGGTCCACCAGG
>CAZEAI010000083.1:0-22669 GCA_964510105.1 uncultured bacterium | reverse complement strand
ACAGCCGATGCCCAGCGACGACGACCGATACGAGATGATCGGGAAGTACTACCGGTTCAGCTACGGCTGGGACGACGCAACGGTCTACGATGACTCCACGACGCTGCTCAGTGAAAGCGGCTACTTCCCCGACCCCGGCAACAAGGACTGGGGCATCGAATCGGCGGACTGGACAGGCGCTCGGGGCGGTGATTTCGTGAACGTTGCCGTGGACTCGACAGGCTATCAGGTACAGAACCTGAACGTGGTCTTGTCGGCCAATCGGGAGGAGTATACGCAGCTCCGCGCGGATGCGAACGATCACTTCGGCACGGCGAAGAAGTTCACGACGGTGATCCTGTTCAACCACATCATCAGCGCGATACACGCTGCTCGCCTTGCTAGAAAGGTGAACGAGACCGGCGTGTACGAGCCGCCGACGACGTCTCTGCGCATGGAGCTGTTGCCGACGCAGAAGGACCTCGTGCCGATGCTCGTGGTGCGAAGGAGATTCTGATGACGTGTCGCGGCTTCGGGCGGTTGCGGGCAGGCATTCTGCTTGCATCGATACTTGCGACCGCTCTGTCGGCGCCTCCGGCGCATGCCGTATCCCCGGCGCGGGGGGTGTCCCCGCGGAGAGCGTTCTTCATGTCGCTCGTGGTGCCGGGTTGGGGCCAGTACGCGGCGGGACACACTCGGCGCGCTGCGGTGTACGGCGCGATTGAAGCGTCCGGCTGGCTCAGCGTCGGCGGGATGAGGCGATACGAGTCGATCTACACCGACGACTACCGCGCGCTCGCGGCGTCGGTGGCTGGTGCGAACGTCGACGGTCAGCCGCGAACCTATTTCGACGACCTTGCGTTCTATGAGACGCGGACTCTGCACAACCAGGTGGCGCGAGTCGACGAACAGCCGGAGCCGGATCTCTACGGCGTCGAAGACGACTGGCAGTGGCCGACAACAGCAGACCGGCAGCGTTTCCGGGACGTATACAACGACGCGAAGATGATGGACAGGAACGTGAGCTACGCGCTGCTGGCTGTCACGTTGAACCACATAGCGTCGGCGATCGATGCGGCGAAGCTGGCATCGCGGGCGCGCAGAGGCACAAGCGCCCGGAACGGGAGTGGCACACAGTTCGGGTTCGCTGCTTCTCACAACGGCGGAAGACTGGTGTGCTCCGTGCCGCTGGTCGGCGGCGGTTCGCCGTAGTCAGCACAGCCGGTACGTCGCGACACCGGCGGGGACTGCCCATGCGAAAGCCGGCAGGTAGATACGGCACGCCCAGCATCGGCGCGATGATGGCGCTGACGGCAGCGGTATGCCTCGCGGTCGCCTCCCCGACGACGGCGCAGTGGTGGAACGAGATATCCCGATTCGGCAAGAACAAAGTCAACTACCAGGATTTCGACTGGCAGCGGCACGACACCGAACACTTCCGCGTCTACTTCTACCAGGGTGAGCGCCGGATCGCGCTGATCGCCGCGCAGATCGCCGAGGACGCGTATTCCCGCGTCGCGCAAACTCTGGAATACCAGGTCAGCGAGCCAATCCCCCTGCTCATCTACGACTCGCACAACGACTTCGAGGAAACGAACGCCGTCTACGGCCTGATCGGCGAGGGCACCCTCGGCGTTACCGAGGCATTCAAGAACCGGATGGTGCTGCCGTTCACGGGGTCGTTCACACAGTTCCGGCATGTGATCCATCACGAACTCGTGCATGCGTTCATGTTCGACATGTTCTACCGTCGGGAGGGCGGCCTTGCCTCGGCGAACAGGTTGTACTGGGGTCCGCCGCTCTGGTTCGCCGAGGGGCTCGCCGAGTACTGCTCGTCGGACTGGACCACCGAGAAGAACATGTGGGTGCGCGGCGCGGTCATCGACGGGTACTTGAGCCTGGGCGGCTATCAGGCATACACTGCCGGGTATTCGCTCCTGCGCTGGATAGCGGATGAGTTCGGCGAGGACAAGATCGCGGCGGTAACGCGTCGAATGGCGATAATCGAGAACCCCGCCGACGCGTTCACGGCTGAACTCGGCATCACACTCGATGAGTTGCAGGAGCGGTGGGAACGGCATCTCAAACGTTTCTACTGGCCGGAGATCGGCCGTCGAGAGCTGGCGGACGAGTTGACGAACCAGCTCACCGACCATCGCCAGCACGGCAACTTCTACAACCGCTCACCCTCGATCGCGCCTCAGGGCGACAGGATCGCGTTTCTTTCCGACCGGAGCGAGTACGCGTCGATCTACATCATGTCCGCCATCGACGGCCGCATCATGGAGCACGTCGTCGCCGGCGAGCAGACGGGACATTTCGAGGAGATGCACTGGCTGCGCGGGACCATCGACTGGTCTCCCGACGGCACGATGCTGACCTTTGCGGCGAAGAACCGGAATCTCGACGCGATCTACATCGTCGACGCGCAGAGCGGCGACGTGCTGAAGCAGTTTCGCTGGCAACGCTTCAACGCCGTGTATTCGCCGGATTGGTCGCCGGATTCCGTCAGCGTGGCGTTCGTCGGGGTACGCCACGGACGAACGGACCTCTACGTCGTCAACGTGGAGACGGGCGCCCTCAGGCAGCTCACTGACGATCTCTACGATGCGTCCGATCCGGAATGGTCGCCGGACGGGCGGTCTATCGCGTTCACCAGCGACATGGCGCTGCCGTCCGAAGGGGACCGCACAGCGGCCAGCGGCGCGGAGGTCGCGTCCCGTCTCGGCTATCTCGCGTCCGATGAAACGTCCGGGCCGGTTACGGCGGCTGAGATCGCCGTTCGCGACTCGGGCGTCGTACCCGTGGGATTCGACCGGAACGTGTTCACTCTCGACGTCTCGACGGGCGCGCTGCGGCAGGTCACGAATGCGCCGGGAGACGACCTCGCGCCGACATGGTCACCCGACGGCCGCCACGTCGCTTTCACGAGCGATCGGAACGGCATCTACAATCTCTACGTGACGGAACTCGCGTCGGGCCGAACGCAGCCGCTCACCGACGTGCTGAACGGGGTCTTCGCGCCGCACTGGTCGCTCGATGGGCGGAAGATCGCGTTCACGGGCTTCGGCTACGGTGGGTACGACATCTACACGCTGAGCGATCCGCTCAGCCACGCACGCGCGGATTCGCTTGTGCCGGCGGAGTACATCCAGCGACGCACGGCGGCTCAGGCAGCGGACCCGGCGCTCTACTCCGAGCGGCCGCCGCTGGCCGGAATGGGGCGGTTCGCATTCTCCACGTCGCTGCGCGACTCGTCGGGGCGACCGATGTCGTTCCACACAAGCGACTATGAGCTGCACTTCTCGCCCGACCTGGTCAGCGGCATCGTGCTCATGGACAACATCAGCGGGCTCACCGCGCAGACGCTGCTCCTCCTCAGCGACACGATGGGCGATCACCAGATCCTGCTCTACGCGAACATTCACCGAAACGTCGAGGATGCGGATTTCGAGCTGGACTACCGTTACCGAAAGACCCGCATGAACTGGGGTTTCAGCATTTTCCAGTATCACCAGTACTACCTCGAAAGCCTGATCTCCACGGAGTGGACGAGCGACCGCATCTACGGCGCGAACGTCGTGGCGATCTACCCGTTCGACAAGTTCACGCGCGTCGAGAGCCGGCTTGAGCTGACGGGGCGCGAGCGGTCGTACTTCAACCTGAATCGGTACGACGCGTTCGGCACGCGGCTCCCATCGGTTAGGACATTCACCCAGGAAGTCGCGCTGATCAACGACAACACTCGATGGGGCGCAACGGGGCCGGTGAACGGTACCCGCTCCGCATGGAAGGTCGAGTTTTCGCCCGCTATAGAGTATAATACGTACTCGTACCTGACAACGATCGCCGATTACCGCAAATACTTCCGCATAGGCCGCGACTACTCGATCTCCGCGCGGGCGACCTCGGGCGGGAGTTTCGGACGGAATCCGGGGCGCTTCCTCGTCGGTGGTACGAATTACTGGGTGAACTTCCACTACGCGCCGACCTACGACGTGACGCAGGACAGCCTCGTGCCAATCACCCAATTCGTTGGTCCGCTCAGAGGCAGCCGGTATGGCGAACTTCAGGGCAGCCGGTTCGGACTGGTGAATCTGGAGTTCCGGTATCCGCTGGTGCGGCAGCTCCAATGGGGTTGGCCGATCCCGATCACGCTCCGGAATGTTCGCGGCATACTGTTTCTCGACGCGGGCACGGTGTGGGGCGCCGGGAACGATTTCGCTCCGTTCGCCGAAGGATTCCGCCTCGATACGACGGCAAAAGCGGGCCGGGGTCCGACCGCGATGGGCGGATACGGCTTCGGCTGGCGCCTGAGTCTGGGGCCGGTGCTGTTGAAGTGGGATATTGCGTGGCCGACAGACCTCAAGGACACGACCGGCGGCTCGCGGCAGTACTGGTCGCTGGGCGCGGACATATGATGACTGTGGACATTCGACGATGCCGCGCTACGACCCCAATCGCCACAAGCGAACGACACTTCGTCTTCCCGATCGGGACTACCGCCGCGGAGTCTACTTCGTGACGATCGTCGCAAAGGATCGTCTGCCTCTCTTCGGGAGGGTCGCCGACTCTCGCGGCGAACCGCCGAGGCCACACAGGGCACCGTCATACTTCGTGTGGGGGCGCCCTTGCACAGGGTATATGCAGACGTGAGCACCGTAGCCCACATTCTCCTGCTCGCGGCGTTCGCGCTCTTGCCCGCGCAAGCGGCCGACGCGACGCACGCTCCGTGTGGACGGTCCGCCCTGCGCGCACCCACACCGGCGGAGCTTGCCGCAGGCGATGCGTCACGTCCGGCACGTGCGCTGGTCGAACATGAAATCGGCGATGAGGAAAAGCTCTGGATACACGATTTCGTGGACGAACGACCGACGGGTGTGTCATTCACCTACCGCGCGAAAAACGAGCACAGCTACGTGCTCGTCTCGGATGAACTGTGGGGCACTGGGGTTACGTCGCGCATCGGGCAGGACGACGTCGATCGAATCAGCGAGGTGTTCGAGCGAAGCTCCGGGCCCGGCGGCGGGAGTGGCAGCGGCATCTACAGCATACTCTCCGAACGATTCGCTCCGATAACGCCCGTTCAGGTCGAGGCCGACGATGCCGTCGGCGACAGCATGGTGTACATCGCGATCTGCGAGATCCGAAGCGATTTCTCGGGAGCGTTCATCACCGGCTTCGTGAGCCCGGGCGATCGGTTCTACACGAACCCGACATCCAACGCTCGGAACCTCGTCGTGCTTGACGGTGAACGCACCACGCGGTCCATGCGCGAAGAAACACTCGCGCACGAATTCCTCCACGTGATTCATCTGGGCACCGACCCCGACGAAACGCGTTGGGTGGACGAAGGAATCGCCGTCTACGCCCAGACGCTCTGCGGTTATCCCGGGAATAGCGGCGCGGCATACTTCGCGAACCCCGGCGTGGGGCTGTTCGACGAGGCGTCTGTGCCCTCGCTTGCCGACTACGACAAATCGTATCTCATCATGCAGTACCTTGCCGACCATTTCGGCGACGAACTCATCAGCGAGATCATCCTGAACGATGCGGCCGGCATCATCGGAGTGGACCGGAGCCTCGAGGCGCGTGGACGAACCGAGAAGTTCGGCTCCGACATATTCAGCGCGTGGACGGTGGCGAACGTTCGACCGCCGCAGGACAGCTCGCCGCACGCTTACCGCACGTATAACCCGATATCCCACCAGCCGGGAGATTTCGGCGTCGTTGGAGCGCTCCCCGTTGAGCTGAATCACTCGCTGCCACCGTGGGGTGTGCGCTACGTGCAAGCGGACGACGGCGGATCGGGCATGCAGGGAGATCTCTCGACTGATGCCGGCATCGACTGGTTCGCGCTGAGCGTGGAACGACCGAACGACGATACGCCGGTTGTCCGCGAGTGGTACGAGCACTCGTCCGGCATGTTCCGCGACTGCACGTTCGAGTCGCCCTGGGTAATCGTAGCACACCGGGCAACGGTTGGCGATCAGACAGCGGACTACGTCCTGGACCTGGACCCCGCAAGCACCGGGACACCTCCACGGGCATTCGACCTCGAACCGTCGCCAGGCGCGGAGAACGTCCCTCCCGAGCTTGTGACAATTTCGCTCGAGCTGGATGGCCTCGACCCGTACTGGCAACCGGACGTCGTGGTAACGAGCGACCGTATGGGACTTCTCAGCCGCGACTTCGAGATCGTGCGCCGAAACCGCGACGGGCAGTGCAGCGCAGGCCTCGCGCTCTACGACCGAAGCGTCGAGCCGCTGCCCGAGTCAGACGTCATCACGGTGTCCCTGAATACGCCAACGGGACCCAGTGGCGATCCCGGTTCCCCGGTATCGTGGCAGTTCAGTACCGGCAGCCGTGACAGCGCGCCGCCGGCCATCACGCTTGGCCTGCTGCCCAATCCCGTACTGCCACAGTACGTCACGATCATCGTCCTGGCGGACGAGCCGCTGCACCTCGCGCCGGGCTCGCCGCACCCGGTCAGCGTGCTCATGGATGGCGCGACGGCGATCGCGTTGTCCATGAGGGACTCCGACGGACGTGAGTGGTCAGGACGCGTCGCCGTCGACGAGCCAGGCGAGTATACGTTCGAGGTCGTCGCGGCGGATCAGGTCGGGAACGTCATCGCGGACCCGCCGCTCACCTACGCGCTGACCGTCAGCGACGATGGGACCGCCCAAGCTCGGCCCGTGGCGTCGGCGAGGAGGGTTGCGCGATGACCGGACGCCGTCACAGCCCACGGCGCGGGTTACTTCGTCACTACGCGACATGGCGATACGGACTGATCCTTGCCGCGGCTATCGCCTCGTTGGTGGCCGCATGCGGTGACTCTCCGGTATCGCTGGAACAGCAACTTGAGGAACTCAAGACGGCTGGTTGGGAGCAGTTCCTCGCCGCCGACTACCGGGACGCCGAGATGACCTTTCGCGAGGCTCGCAGCCTCGGAGAACTGCACGACGGTGAGGCGCTCACCGGACAGGGATGGTCTCTGACATACCTCAGCTCGTTCGCGGGAGCGCTCGATGCGCTCTCGCGAGTACGAACAGCGGATTCGACCTGGTACGTCGACGCTCAAGCGGGGCTCGCGATCCTGTACGACGCCAACGGCCAGGTTGGACGCACCCTCGATCCCGCGGACCGAGTGTTGACGCTCGATTCGGCATGGGTTTTCTTCTATGGCCCGCGCGTCGATTGGCGGGATATCGCGTACATCCGAGCGAAGAACACGCTCGTCCTGAGCAACCAGATCGATCCGGGCCTCGTCGAGACGCTCGCCGCGCTGAGGCTCATCGACGACGAACCCGAAATCGATCCAGCCGACTTCGCGACGTGGACCGCCGGTGGCAAGGCGTATGCCACTGCCGGGGAGGCGGCGCTCAAACGGATCGAAGCGATAGGCATACAGTAGCGCGGGATGTTCGCACAGTTCACGCACCACCGTTACCGAGGATATCATGCCCGACGAGCGTTCCGACGACCAGGCATACGCCGAGGACGGCATCTGCCCGGAAGGCAGCATCTCCCGTGAGGAACGTCTTGTTCGCACGCTGACGAGTCGCGTACTCGAACAACTTCAGACGCAACTCGATCCACAGGAATCGCCCAAGCTCGTCCCAGTGGGTATCTCGGCACGTCATTGCCACCTCACGCAGGAGGCGCTCGACGCGCTGTACGGGCCGGGTTCGGAGCTGCATCCGTTTCGCCCCCTCCGACAGCCGGACAACTACGCCGCGCGGGAGTCGGTGACCGTCGTCGGACCGCGGATGCGCGCGATTGAGAACGTCCGCGTGCTCGGCCCGCTCCGCGACTACTGCCAGGTGGAGCTGGCGCGGACGGATGGATTCGCCCTGGGTCTTGAGCTGCCGGTTCGCGATAGCGGCTACCACGACGACACGCCCGGGCTGACGCTCGTCGGGCCGCGTGGATCGTACGTGATCACGGGCGGCGTGATTCGCGCGGGCAGGCACATGCACGTCCCGCCGGATGTGGCGGAGGCGTGGGGTATCGAGAACCGTCAGTATGTGCAGGCGGCGTTCGAAGGCGAGAAGGGCGTGATCTACAGCAACGTGCTCTGCCGAATCGCGCCGAATCAGTACCCCGAGATCCACCTCGACACGGACGACGCTAACGCCGCGGATCTCGAAAACGGCGACATGTTGCGAATCATCGTGTGATCTCGGCTCCCGCCGGCGCGTGCGATCTCTCTCCCAGCAGACCCACATCACGCGCATCTACTCGTCGGCTATACAAGTGCTCCGCGATACGCCACGCGAACGCACATGCCATGAAGTAGTGATTCTCCACCGCGCCGGACCTGAATCGGTACACGGTCTGGCCGACGGAATCGGTGCTCTCCATGCGCTGCGCTCCGGCGAGAATGTGACGGGCGACGTCCGACTGAGCGAACGTGCGACCGTCAACCGTCGCGGGGAGAGCTATCTCTGCCGTGCCGCGCTTGACCAGGTCGCACCACTCGCCGAGCGTATCTTCGCGATCGAACGACAGCACGCGGTACTCCGCGTTGACCTGGAACTTGAGCATCTCGCCCTCGGAAGCGGAGAAGCGCTGCAGGTATGATATGCCGGGGTACTCGCGGCAGACGCTCCTGGCGAGGGCTCCTTCGGGACGCTGGTCGATGAGGATGCCGACAACATCGTAGCGCCGGGCGATGTCGCGCACGCGTTCGAGGAGCGCCTCGCCGATGAGCGCGTCGAACTCAACATAACCAATCTTATCGGCTCCAATGACCTGCGCTACGGCTACGTGGCATATGTCGCCGGTGTCGATGCCGACGAACGCCGGAGCCTTCGGTACGGGGGAGATCGGCGCCGCGTGGCTGCCGGTGGCGCGCGCTAGGTCCTCCGCAGTAACCGCCTGACGATCGGCGGCATCGGGCAGAGCGAGCTTCGAGCATCGGAACGGCGCCATGAGACGCCTCTGGCGGAGCGCCGCGTGCCACTCACGCATCAACCGGTCGAGACTCACCCACGGGATGCTCAGCGCGCTGACGCGGAAGCTGACACCGATGTCCGCGCGATCCTCGTAGTGGGCGACCCAACGCGCGTCGTCCTCGACGTCGAGCGGCCCTCCGCACCTCACGCACACAACGCGCCACGTATCGTCGACCTGCCGGACGTTCTTCGGGAACAGCATCTCGGGTATCTGATCGTCCGCGCCACACGCCGGGCAGCGCAGATGCCGATGGTGCTGCGTGCCCTCGGCGAATCGAGCGTCCATGGCCTCGCCGGGATGTCTCCCGCACGCGAACGACACCTCACGCGCGTAGTGCGAACCGTCGAGGCGCTGACGTGCCAGCATGAAGTGGTCGATGTCGAGGTCGTCGACCTCATCGTAGAGGTTCACGTCCAGCGACACCGAGATCGCGCCGGTTACCGAAGTCAGGCCACGAAAGTACGCGCGACTCTCGCCGAGGGAGGCAGTACCGTCCTGAAGCGTGATGCTGAGTGCTTCGGCGAGGTCGTCGCTGAGCGAGTGGCGCAGTCGGTGACCGAGTATCTCGCGGCACATACTATCGGTGGGAAGGAAGTAGCCGACGTTGTGCCCGCGGGAGACTTCCCACAGGCCATAGCCGAATCCCGCGAGGGTCGTCAGCCCGATCTGCGTCGCTTTGAGGATATCCACGCGCGGGATGTCGGGATCCGCGAGCGCGTCGGCGACGGCTTCGAGCGCTCGGTGTCCAGCGAACTGGAACGCTCCGGAGCGCGTGCGGAGCGACGATTCGAGGAACTCGCGGAATGGCTGTTGCTGCGAGATCTCGGCCGGTTCCGGCTTCAGCGCCTGAGGCGTATCGCGCCGCGGCGCGGGCATGCTGTCATGCTTTGCAGTGCTTGTTGATCGCTCCGACAAGAGTTTCGAGACGGTCTTGGAAACCGCCCTGACCGTAGTCCTGAGCGTATCTCTCAACTTTCTCTATCTCTTCATCTGAGAGTGTCAACGTAGGTGCCTTGGCACGCTCTCCGATATCCCGGAGGAAATCCTGAAAGCCACCTTCACCTCGAACAGAACGCTGCAGTACTTCTCGCATCGCTGGTGTCACAGGGAACGTACAGGACGACATGCCATCACTCCTTCGCTCGCCGGAAGAAGATGATCTTCTCGTCGGCAACCACGCCATACAAGCCCCACGCTATCTTGGGCATTTCTCTCTCGAAAACTAATCCAACTCTTGATGCCCAGTCAATGACGTGATCTGTCGTTCTGTGCTCCTCGCCACCGACGGTCGCGTTCCCTATGACGACAACAGCTGGCGCGCCGGGCTTCAGTACTCTTGCCATCTCGGAGAAGACGAGCTTCAGGTCTTCCTCATAGAGACCCAGACGCTGATCAGCGCCTCGTCCACGCACACCGATAAAGTTCTCTCGGATATCGTTCGTATCGAGACCCATGGCCTCCAATGCATGCTCATCGTTCTTAACGTAGTCGAGGGCTATGGAGTACGGTGGCGACGTTACAACGGCATCAACAGAGGACGCCTGAATGCCTGTGGTTGATAGATGTCGTGCGTCTCCGTGCCGAGTACTCACGCTACCCAGAGCCAGCGAGAAGTCGCGTCGCGCCCTAGCCATCGCGTCCACGGAGGCAGCCATGTTTCGTATGTTGCGTTCAAAACACGCCTTGGCGTCTTTCTTACGTCGGGCCACATCGCTGTACGTGACCATTCTGGCTATCTCCACGAAGCTGCTAACCTCAGCGCTGGATCCCTCGAACGATGCGAGCTCGTCCGGATGCGGCGAACCATGCTCCAGAAGCCGCTCCACCAGCAGGGATATGTCGTCAGCTACGGACCACGCAGTTGTCTTCACACGCGTGAGTTGCGCGCACAACGGCGAGACATCCACGCCAATACAGTCCAATCCTAACATCTGACATTCTAGGGCTGTCGTTCCGCTACCGATGAAAGGGTCGAGCACTGTATGTCCGGGCTCCACTCCGATGATGTTTAGAATCGCTCGGATTATCTGTGGGTGAAACTTGCCTTTGTAGGGGTAGATCCAGTGTGTCAAATACTGATTCACGGAGCGTGTTCTGTTGTACTCGCCGCCTTGATAGGCGGGCTTGATCAGGCGGCCATACACTGTTTCCTGGCCATCGATATCGCCGGCGTAGGCCGATCTATCTCCGAGGTCCTCTGTTGATCCATTAGCGCTCACGCTGAAAAGCCACGGGTCCAATTCGTCTGGCTCGGCGACGCCAGCGTGAAATCCCTGCTTGAACTCCATCTTCGCTAGAGCGTGCTCATACATGAATTGCACGTTTCGCGGTAATCGAACCTTGAGCATTCGCCGACCCCTGTGTCTTGGATTGATCAGTCAACCTATGGCCGACGATAATGTAAACGTTCACGCCTGAAAGTACAACGTCTTGCAGCCGACGACCGAGCACTCATCAGGCGGTGGCCACCTTGGAGACTCCGGCACGCAACGTGACCAGCCCCACGCCCTCCATAATCCGCTGGACGCCGCTCGCGGGGTCACCCTCGACGACATACGTCCAGACGCCCCACAGCACCCACCCGGCACCGATGAAGTAGCTCTTTCGACCGCGTAGAAACGCCATCATGGTCCTCTCCTTTCGTGAAGCACGGCTTCGTGTCGATCCACCCAGCCCTCGATAGCGCGAGAGAGCGTTTCGCGTTGATGCATCAGATCGCGCTGCGTGGCGACGCCGTGCGGCAGTCGTCGCTCCAGCGCAACGAGACGGCGCTCTGTCGCGGCCACGGCGGCGCGCTGCTCCGCCCGGATAACGAGCAGCTCAGCGCTCAGGTCGTCAATCGACCGCACGACGCCGAAGTAGCTCCCAAGCGCGGCGGTAACGGCGGCGACGAAGGGCATCGACCACGCCCGAACTCCAGCCAACCCACGAATGGCGGGCGACCCACCATCAGACGTCGTCGGACCCATGAATCCTCCCGATTCCTTCGACAAGCAGTTCGGCGATACGCTCGGCTCCGCGCTTGTCACGGAGCCATTCGCGTGCACTCGGATTCGAGACGAACAGCGGCTCGACGACCAGGGCCGGGCACGTCAGCCGTCGCACGAACGCAAGGCGACGTCCGATCGACGCGTCGCTGCGTGCGCCCGCCGAACGCCATGGCAGCGCATCAAGCTCGGCGGCTATCGCCTCCGCCGCGCGGCGCGATTCATCGCGGCCGTCACCGTACACGACCATCGAGTAGTTGGTCGCGGGATCGGCCCACGCATTCATGTGCACGTCGACGGCGAGATCGAGGGGCACATCTCGCAGCGCCGCGATGCGATGCAGCAGGTATTCCGGGTATCCATGCCGGAGCTTGTCACTGCCCGGATCGGTCACGACCCAGCCGCGTTCCGCCGCCGACCGGGCCGTGGCGTCCACAACGGCGCGACACACATCGTGCTCGATGACGGCACCCGCTACGGCCCCGGGCGATAGCACGCTGTGGCCGGCGCAAAGTCCGATCCTCATCGGGTGGTCTCCTGGTTCTGGGTGTCGCAGATACAGACATTAGTCTGCCTTCAGGAGTGCTCGTGTCAAGTCCGCGCCCCGGATGCCGTCGCCTCATCGTTGCCATCGGCCGGAAATCGCAGGTACCTTTCAGGTTTACATCGCAGTTGGTCGAGGCATGGGAACGGAACCGCCGAGGAGCAGGGCGAAAGAACTGGTGATGGATATCCCCGCAATGCACGGCAGGCAGATACAGCGCGTCGGAGAGCCACACCCCGACGGGGTCGTCGCGTTCGAGCGCCCGGAGTATCGGTTCTGCCCGGTCTGCGCGACTGCGTTGCGGGACATGCCGGAACATGAGGAGATACGCCCGACGTGTCCGGCTTGCGGGTTCATCGCGTATTTCAACCCGGTCCCTGCTGTGGGCGGGATCGTGCTTCGTGAGCGCGACGGCGTCGTGGAACTGCTGCTGGTGCGTCGCAAGTATGAGCCGAAGAAGGGTGGCTGGAGCCTCCCCGCGGGATTCATGGACTTCGGCGAGCGCCAGGTGGATGCGCTGGCTCGCGAGCTGGCGGAGGAAACCGGGCTGACCATGACGTCGGCGTCGCTGCTGTCGGTGGAGGACGCATCCGAAGACCCGAGAACTCACGCGCTCCTGATTGCGTTCATCGTACACGAATGGGGTGGCGAGCCGCGTCCGGGAGATGACGCGAGCGAGGTGGGCTGGTTCCCGCTGGACGTCGCCCCGGATAGCATGGCGTGGCGGAATCACGTTCGGATTCTGGAACTTGCGCGCGAGGTGATCCGTAGATGAGAGTGCTAGCCGTGGACTTCGGAGACCGGCGCGTCGGCATGGCGATATCAGACGAATTGGGCATCGCCGCGCACGGGCTGGATACCATCGAGATCGCGTCGCCAAGGAAAGGTGCGAACGCCGTCGTGGCTATGGCACAGGAGCGCGGAGCGGGAACGATCGTCGTCGGTATGCCATTCAACATGGACGGTACGAAGGGGCCGCGAGCGGAGGCCACGGACGCGTTCTGCGAGCTGCTCCGCCGGCGCACGACCATTCCGGTCACGACGTTCGACGAACGGATGACTTCGATGCGCGCGACGGCAGCACTCCGCGAGGCCGGTATGGATGAGCGAAGTCAGCGCGGGCGCAAGGACCGCCTTGCGGCGACGATAGTCCTGCAGGATTATCTGTCGGTACACACCTCATCGGAAGCGGGGTCGCAATGAACGTACTGCCGAGAAGCCGGACCGCATCCACGATGCTCGTGGCGATTGAAGATCTCTTCTGGCTGACACTGCTCATCCCGACCGGCATCGTCTTCCAGGGCATTCTACAGCTTGCCCGAGGCTATTACGCAATTCGCAGGCGCGGATCGAAACTCGCCGCGGCATACACTCTGACCGTCGCTACCATCCTCGGATTGCTCCTCTTCAGGTTTGCTCGCAGATCGAAAGCGGCGTAGCACCACGCCTCTGAACAATCAACCCAGAATGGCTATGACGAAACGAACTCGTTTGATCGCGATATTGGTCGCGACATGCACCACTCTGATCGCTACGTCCGGAGGGCTCTACCTCGGCGCGCTGTGGCTCAATTCCTCGCCGGGCCGACGGGGTCTGTTCAGCCTCGACATCGAGGCCGGCATGACCGCGAGCCGGATAGCGCGCACCCTTCACGATGAGCGCGTGATACGCTCGCCGCGGTTCTTTCGACTGCTGGCGCGCTTCCGTGGCTACGACCGTCAGATACACGCGGGCACGCACTGGGTGGACGGGAACGCGTCATCCAACGACATCCTCGAGCAACTCCTGACGGGCGGCGTGCGGATCGCGCGTATAACGATTCCCGAGGGCCTGACCATTCGACAGATGGCGACGATCTTCGCGGCGGAACTTCCGTTCACGGAGGCCGAGTTCATCGGCGCGGCGCATGATTCGGCATTGGTCGACGAGTGGGCCTTGCTCGGCGCGCCGAGCATGGAGGGATACCTCTTTCCGGACACGTACCATCTCGACATCAACAGCCGGCCGCGCGAGGTCGTCGAGACCATGGCGGGGAGATTCCGCGAGGTGTTCGACGGCGAGATCGCCGCACGGTGCGATTCAGTCGGCCTGACGCCGCACGAGGTAGTCACGCTTGCAAGCATCGTCGAGAAAGAAGCGCAAGTGGCGCGCGAACGCGGCATCATCTCGCAGGTGTTTCTCAAGCGGCTTGAGCTGGACTACAAACTCGGCGCGGATCCCACGGTAAAGTATGCGATGGGCAATGCCGGGCGCCGGCTCAGCTTCCGCGATATCGAAATAGACTCACCTTACAACACGTATCTCTATCCCGGTCTGCCGCCTGGACCGATCTGTAGCCCGGGGCGCGGCGCGCTTGAGGCAACCGTGCATCCGGCGGACACCGATTTCCTGTATTTCGTTGCGAACTGGGACGGAACGCACACGTTCACACGCTCGCTGAATCAGCACGTCCGCGCGAAGCGGGTGAGCGAGCGGCGCTACCAAGAGTGGCGACGGGAGCAGAGCGCGGGGGAAGCCGGCGGCGGAGAGTAGTTGCAGGGGTCGGCCCGCCGACGACGCACAGGGCGTGGCGATTGGACGATTCATCCACCCGATCATTTCTCCAGCACAGCGAGTATCCGCAGCGCGAGTAGTCCCGGCAGGAGCCGCGCGAAGAGCGATTTGATCGGCAGAAGCATGCGATGCGCCGCCGGCGGAAGCCTGTACGGGTAGTTGAATCCGCTACTCGCCATGTCGGGCAGCCCACTGAATCGCTCGGTGTGAACCAGTCGGAGGTCCGGCACTTCCTCCAACCACTCGTACCACGTCACTTCCGCGTCGCCACCCGATCCTGCCAGGCCGCGACGATCTCCTCGAAGATCGCGTCCAGGCCCTTCGTGATCTCCCAACCAGGGTAGTGTTCCTTGATCTTCGACAGGTCGGATATGTAGCAGATATGATCTCCCTCGCGGTTTTTGTCCTCGTACTTGTAGTCCATCGGCGTTCCGGTGATCTGCGAAACGCGGTCGAACGCCTCAAGTATGGATACAGAGTTGCCGCGTCCACCACCGAGATTGTACACCTCGCCGCTGCGAGGTGCCGCGATGAAGCGTTCGATGAACGATGCGACGTCATGGGAGTGGATGTTGTCGCGGACCTGCTTGCCCCCATATCCGAAGACGCGATATGTGCCACCGGTGATGTTCGTCTTCACGAGGTAGCTGAGGAATCCGTGCAACTCGACACCGGAGTGCGAGGGGCCGGTAAGGCAACCACCGCGAAGCGCGCACGTGTTCATGCCGAAGTACCGCCCATACTCCTGCACCATGACATCCGCGGCGACCTTCGACGCACCGAACAGAGAGTGCTTCGACTGGTCGATTCCGAACGTCTCAGGGATGCCGTCGGCGTAGGTGGGGTCGTCGTAATCCCATCGAGTATCGAGTTCCGCCAGCGAGATGCGGTTCGGGGCATCACCGTAGACCTTGTTGGTCGACATGTGAATGAAGGGTGATTCGGCCGCGAACCGTCGCATCGCCTCGAGCAGGTTCAGCGTGCCGGACGCGTTCACGTCGAAGTCGTCGAACGGCCGCGACGCCGCAAGGTCATGGCTCGGCTGAGCAGCGGCGTGTACGATCGCGTCCGGCCTGATTTCCTCGATAAGCCCGAGTACCCCGGCGCGATCCCGGATGTCCAGCTCACGGTGCTGGAAATCCGCCAGGGCGCTCTCGAGACGAGCCTGATTCCATCGCGTGTCGCCCGTGGGACCGAAGAAGTCGGCGCGCATGTTATTGTCAGCGCCGACGACCTCCCAACCACGACCCCCAAAGTGCAGCACTACCTCCGAACCGATCAGGCCGTTCGATCCCGTTACCAGAAGTTTCATTCGATATCCCGTTCGAATCAGTGTGAGGGCGTGACGGAGAGAGAACCCACCGGCTACGCAACGATGTCTCGCAGACTAAGGAATTTACCCCCACTACTAATGTACCTCAAGTTCCACCAACCGGCGTACATAGGCACCGTCTGGTTCGCCGTCCGCGCGGGGAACTACACCACTCCGGGCGATATGGGTTTCACTGCATCGGTGGGCGAATCGGTGTGAGGATTCGGCGCCTGACTGCTGACGGGGAATGGCTCCACGCCGGACGCAGCCGAGAGTGGCGCCGGGAGCAAAGCGCGGGGGAAGCCGACGGCGGAGAGTAGTGCGGTGTGCGATATGAGGATGGGATCACGGATCTAGCGTGATCTGACAATCCTATGGTGTTCTTCTATCGCGTCGACAACGCGAGCTGCGGTCTTTCCATCCCAGAGTGACGGGATCGAGCCCCTCTTGTCCTTTCCTTCGACGACGCCATCAATCACCGCGAGAATGGATTCGCGGTCACTACCCACGAGCGTGCTGGTGCCGTGAGTTACCGTTATGGGCCGTTCCGTGTTCTCCCGGATCGTCAGGCAGGGAACGCCCAGTGCCGTCGTCTCCTCCTGGACTCCCCCGGAATCGGTGATGACGGCCGCGGCCCGTTTCATCATGTAGAGATTCTGTCGGTACGGCAGCGCGTCCACGAGGAATAGTCGTTCCTGGTCGACAACCTGCTCTATCAGGCCGAATCGCACGAGTTGCCCGCGCGTCCGCGGATGAAGCGGCCAGACTATGGGATACCGTTCCCGCACGTCCTCGAATATCCGCAGAAAGTGTTGCAGTGTCTCCGCGTCATCGACGTTGGATGGGCGATGCATCGTGAGCAGCACATAGCCGCGTTCCTGCAGACCGGCGACATCCCACACGTCGGGAGGCTCGGCCATCGCCTCCTGCTCACGCAACGTGTCGATCATGATGTTGCCAACGAATCGTATGCGTTCGGGAGGTATCCCTTCCGCCATGAGATTAGCGTCCCCATCCTCGGATGGCGTCAGCAGCAGGTCGGAGACCGCATCCGTGGCGATGCGGTTGATTTCTTCGGGCATGGCACGGTCGCGGCTCCGCAGCCCCGCCTCAACGTGAACGACGGTGACACCGAGCTTCGCGGCGACGAGCGCGCACGCAAGCGTAGAATTCACATCGCCCACGACGATGACCGCGTCCGGCTCGTAGCGTTCAAGGACCGGCTCGAACGATATCATGATCTTCGCCGTCTGGACAGCGTGCGACGCCGAGCCAACGTGGAGATGCTCGTCCGGATCGGGAATCATAAGCTCGCGGAAGAATGTATCGGACATCTGCTCGTCATAGTGCTGGCCGGTATGCACCAGAATCGCCGTGTGGGTATCGCGGCGGTCAATCTCGTGGATGATCGGCGCGATCTTCATGAAGTTCGGTCGCGCCCCGGCGACGATCAGCAGTTTCATCGGACGTCCGATACTGAGACGCGACGAATGCGGTGCGCGATCTCTCCGGCGACTATCATGTTCCCCTCCGGCGAAATGTGCACCGCGTCCAGGTAGATCGGCTTCGTGCGATCTGAAAGCGAGCCGGACAGGTCATAGTAGCCCGCAACGCGACTCGACTCAAGCGCGGCCGCCATGTAGCCGATGTTGCGTCTCGTCCCATCTTCGACAGTATCCCTAAGAACGGGCTCGCCGTCAACCACACGTCTTTCGAGATATTGGGAGGGCTGGAAGAAAGACATGGTCTTAAAGCCATATCCCTTCCCGAGGTTCCCGACGAATACGTGAGAACGGATTAGGCGGCTGGTGATCTCGTTGGCGAGTAACGGATCGCCTCCCGAGGCTCGCTGACCACCGGTATCTCTGACCAAGCTCGATCCCACAAGTTCTATAGCGGCGGTGACACCACGGACGGTAGCCAGCTCCGCGAAGATCCCGTCCAGCCCCATCCAGATATGCCCCAATGGCGACGGTCGATAGGTAACGCTTGCTCGGATTGCGGCTTCGTTGTGAATCGCTTCCACGGCATCCTGTTCAGAGGAGTAGACTATGTCATTCGCGCCATCGTAGAAGACCACAATCCTCGGACGGCATCCCTCACGCAACATGGTCACAAGCTTGATGATCTCTTGGGTTCGCACATATGCGCTTGTACCGCAATTGAGGACCAGATACGTCGGTCCATCTCGGTTGAGCTCCATCGACAGGAATGAGGGAATCGTTCCGTAGTCATCCGCGCCGGCTCCCGCGACGGTTGACCCACCAAAGACGAGGATCGTATCTGGCGGTGTGTCGCCGAAGTCCGCTGGATTCCACGTCCTCCTCAACGATACTCCGAACTCACGATAGTAGTTGAGGTACCTGCCTTCGAAGTTGTCGGGAGCGAACGATAGATATGGGTGCCAGTGATAGGTTACGCGGTCCCACTCATTCCACAGGTCTACCGCCCAATCCACACCTTCATACACGATTGAGTGCGCGCGGAGATCGACACGGCTGTTCTCCTCCGCGAGAATCGTTCGGTAGGGCACTTGTAGTAGTAACTCCACTGCGATGGCGACGACGAGTATCTTGAATTGCGCAGCTGCAAGGCCGTGGAAGGTTGTCTCGGGATGCAGCAACGCATACGCACCAAGCGATATGAGGTATATGCTTGCTATGAGCAGCGCCGATTGCAGGTAACCGACCGGCGATATCTCCACATGAGGTACAAGCGACCAGAGCAGAGGATTCAGCATCAAGCCAGCGGCGATGGGGACGATCGCGATGGTTCGCATGGCGTGATCCTCAGCTATTGACGGTGGGAGGCAATCTGCCCACAAACGCGATCAGGGCGCCGACTGTGGCGTCACGTCGCCAACGGCGCGATCGACACGGTACACAACAACGCTTACGTCGGCCAACGTGCCGAACTCACGGAGGAACTCCAATCCCTCCGGTATGTTCCGCTGATTCAGGAGGTCCTCGAAGCCTTCGGGATACCAGTAGCTCTGCACAGCGACGACATCCGCCTGATGATCGCGCGCCGCTGCCACGGGGTCTCCACCAATCGCGCGAAGCGGCACGTACCAGCCGTCCGCGGCGAACGCCATCATCAGATCGTTGCTCGCGACGACCGGTGCGCGCGGAGCCGTGACGCTCCTGATGTACTCGGCGGATTCATCCACGACACGTTGGCGGGTGCTGTTCTGCACCGTGTCGGAGACATGCAGGCCGATTGACAGCGACGCGAACATGACATGCGCAGCCAGGACGACCGCGATCAACGTGGTCGGTACATGGCGTGCGAATCTATCGGGTAATCCGCGCAGAGCGAATGACGCGGCGACCGTATCTTTCAGCCGCGCGGCACCCATAGCTGCAAGCATCAGAACTGGTGGAACCAGATACACAGTGCGTCTCGCATCGATACCAAGGTCGAATGCGGCGACGACAAGCCCGACGGTAACGACGCCGAACCCCACCAGATACCACAGGTACGGCGCTATCGCTCCATCGCCGACGGCATCCGATCGCGCGCTCGGTACCACGGAGAGGGCGAGCAACATGAGGACTATCAGCGTGAACATCGAGCTCGCCAGCTTGCTGTCGATGCTCAGAAGCACCTTCGCGTACTCGCGGATTGTGTACAGGGCTTTCGAAGCCAGGCCCTCCACGCCCCGTATGCCGACGTACTGCTCTGTGGTGGGGACGCCCCTCGGCAGAGCGTCGATTTGATCCCAGTACGCATCAGGAAGACGCCGCAGACCGGAATCCCACGCGCGGTAGCGTACGTCGGGGTAGATGCTGACGCGGCCGTTGAACGGTGTCAACTGGACGACGTGGGGGATAAGGCACACTCCCGCCACCGCCAGTACTCCACCGACATGGACGATCACACCGCGGAGGCTGCGAGTAGAGCGCCAGAGGAGTAGGGCAAGCGGCGGTACGCAGTACGCCATCAGCAGGATGCCCTCGCTGCGAGCGAGGGCGAACAGGCCGAGCACAATACCGGTGCCCACCGTCCAGCGCCACGTCACTCGCCTCCCGGCCTCCCATACGAGCGCCGTTGCCACCGTGAACAGGAGGAGCGCCAGCGCCTCCGCCATGATGTCAGATGACCAATAAATCAGAGGAGCGGATGTCAGCGCGAGTAGCGCGCCGCACCAACCTGCCAGAGCCGAATCAGTACGACGCAGCCAGCCCCAGACAAACAGCACGAGCGCACTCGACGCTACGACAGAAACAATACGCCCAGTGGTGCGCCAGGAAACCGTGGGGATTCGCGCCGCGGCGATCAGAACGGAGTACAACGGATGGTAGGATGGAGTCTCGCGGTCATTCAGCGCGAAGTCGCCGCGGATGTGCCGTGCCTCATCGAGATACGTGATGCCGTTCTTTGCGACCGTGCCGTCGATGCAGGCGAACACGCTGAACCACATCGTGGCGACAGAGAACACCAACAAGGGCAGCCATCGCCGTATCCTGTGCGTGCGACCCTCGATCGATGTCATCTCTACCACACGAACCGGTACTTCAGGAGCGTCCAGATAGCCTCAACTCCATCACGCCATTGGATCTTCTTGCCTTGGAAGAAATGTCGCGGCTTGTACGTCACCGGTCGCTCGACGATGCGCAGCCCGAGCCGCGCGAACTTGGCCGTTGTCTCGGCTTCGAAGTCGAAACGCTCCCCTTTCAACGCGAGTTTCGGTACAAGCTCGGACGGAAAGACCTTGTAACACGCCTCCATGTCGGTGATGTTGATGCCGTACAGGACATTCGTGAATTTCGTCAGGAACCAGTTCGCGAACGCACTGATACGCCGCATGTGCTTGTATCCATGGACGAATCGCGAGCCGTACACCACGTCCGCCTCGTCGTCCAGGAGGGGTTCGAGCAATCCGGGTATCTGATCTGGATCAAGCTCGAGGTCCGCATCCTGAATCGTCACGAAGTGACCTTTGGCAGCTTCGAAGCCGGTCCGCACCGCAGCGCCCTTGCCTCGGTTCGCTTCATGGAGTATCACCCGCAAATTGGGTCGCTTGAGCGCCGTCAGCAACTCGCGTGTTCCATCGCGTGATCCGTCGTCCACCACGATGAGTTCCATGTCAAGCGGCAGCGCCAGCACGCGATCGATGGTGATCTCGATCGACTGGACCTCGTTGTAGGCCGGCATCACGATGGAAAGCAGCTTCTTCCCCTCGATCCCATTCGTCGCGGCCGTCTCCCCGCTCGCGGGGAGACCAAGCTCACTCCGATGGGCGTCGTACCACCGACAGGTGATGTCGAGGCCCTCTTCCAGCATGGTGGAAGGGTCGTAATTCAACTCGCGACGAGCTTTGCCGATATCCGCCTGACGATGCTTGATATGGTCCCACGAGCGAGGTTCGTGATACTCGATCCCGCCGCTGTTCCCAAAATGCTCGTTAATGAGCGTAGCGAGATCTCGAATAGTGGTTTGCCGACCGGTACCGAGATTGAAGATCTCGCCTTCGACTCCGTCTGCCTGCGCCGCCGCTATCGTCCCGCGAACGGTATCCCCGACGAACGTGAAGTCCCGAGTCTCGTCGCCGGTTCCGAATATCGTGAGCGGCTCACCCCGCGTCGCTCGGGCGATGAAATTCGGGATCACATTGCGGTATCTGCCCGGCGGCTCGCCTGGGCCGTAGCTGTTGAAGTACCGAAGAGTGACGACCGGCAGATCATAGCGGTCATGGAAGTACCGCGTGTAGAACTCCCCGGAGAGCTTCGAGATGGCATACGGCGTCTCCAGATCGTACGGTGAGTCCTCGGCGATCGCACCGGCCTTCTTCCCGTACACGCACGACGACGAGCTGTAGACGAAGCGTTCCACTTCCGCGTCCCGAGACGCTTCCAGGATTCTGAGGGTACCCAGAATGTTCGTGGCCAGGTCGTCGCGCGGGTGGTCCACGGAGTTCTGGTTGGCAAAGAATGCTGCGAGATGGAATACGTGCGTGACGCCGCCCGCGAAGGCAGCCTCGATGACGTCGTCGTCGAGTATGGAACCGTTCACGTGTTCGACATGCGCCTCATCCGGAAGCGTCCATGCCATCCCCGACGTGAGATCATCCACGACGGTGATCTTGTCTGCGAGTGGCACGAGTGCCTTCACGAGGTTGTTGCCGACGGCTCCGGCCCCACCAGTGACCACTGCTCGCATTCCCGCCATAAACTTCCTCCAACCGCGACACACATTCATATGGATCGCCGCAGAAACCCCTGATCCTCGCTCCATTTGGCAGGGATCAAGGTACCCCTCAGTCAGAGGGCCGTCAAGAGCAATCAGGCACCCGCCAGACGCTCCTCCGGAAGGTGTAGCTGCACGTCGCCT
>CAZEAI010000082.1:0-23126 GCA_964510105.1 uncultured bacterium | reverse complement strand
ACACCTGCCCGGCATCGTACCGTTCTACGCGGACACCAAGGTTGGCGATCATCCCGTCGGATTCGTATTTGTCCTGAATGTACGCCCCGAATATCTTCGGCTGTGCAGCCGGATAATCGCCGCCGTAGTAGCGCGCGGTGGTGTTGTTTCCGGTTCCCAACCAACCGCCGACGTGGGCCTCCCCACTTGTGTAGTGAAGGTCGCGCCAGATGAGTTCGGCGCCGGTCTTCAGCGTGTGGGCTCCACGGACGTGCGTTAGATCGGTCCGCGCGACGCTCTGCGTGCCCCCTGCTGCCATCGCTAGCTGGCCGCCTTCGGCGAGAGCGAAACGCGTGGCGAGATCCGGGTATGAATTGCCGTACCAGCCCTGCGGTGAGACGACCTCGACGACATACGTTGTGTCAGGATTCGGCAGGTTCTCCCGATCACGCGCAGGCGGCTCCCATGCGCGGTGTTCCCACGTGAACTCGCGGAACACGAACTTCGTCTCGCTCGGCGGCGTATCGTAGGCGTTCGGATGGGAGAACGGGCTGCGAGCGTTGTAGTTGTCAGGATTCGTCGCGTAGTCAATGTCGACAGGATAGGTGCTGTCGCCGGGGGACCAGCTGAAGAGACTCCGGAGCAACGCCGAATAGTCCCAGTTGGCCGTCGGGACGTAGGTACTGGTTTGCGGGTCCCATGTCTCGTCGCGCATGTCCGCGAGCGGTAGGTCGCGACGGAGATCCCAGTCGGACTCGGAGCGTCCGAACGTCGCCGTTAGGAACGTCGACGCGTCAACCGTGTACGTTATCGATGTACCTATCTGGCTGAACGATCCGTACAGAGGGCTGGAGAACGAGATGTTCACTCGGTTGTTGATGTTAGGGCTCGCCGACTCGTTCACGGAACTCATGAGCTGCCCGGGCGAGCGGAGGGACACCGGGTCGCTCGCGCCCGTGGTAGCGCCGGGAAACTCGCCGTTCGCCAGCTGGCCACCCTCGCGAGCCGCGGCTCCCGTCGCGCGACTGGTAGCGGTCATGTAGGAAATGTGGAATTTCAGCCTGTCCGTCGGCGTGAGCGTGAGCTTGGCTTCGAGACTCTCGTCGCGATAGAACGAACGCACCGCCGGCACTGCCGTCATCTCGCGATTGATAGTATAGCCGATCACGAGTCCGCCGAGCTTGTTCGGCAGGCCCCAACCCACAGCGAGGTCTGCCGTCAGATCGGGCTTGTCGCTGTATCCCCATACTTGTTCGTTCATGTTCGCCTGGTATTCCCACGCCTCGCGCATGTCATCGGCGGTCCAGCCGTTATGGCCGAACGCGGGGCCCTGGCGCAGCAGCTTTGCGTTCTCCTTCGACACGCGGTCGTTCCACCCACCGTGGGCACGGTACGTCGCGCGGTGGTCGTTGACGAACGACATGAACGCCGTGTCGTTGCGTGTGCTTTCGTAGAAGTCAGGCCAGTAGATCGGCCCGCCGCTCAATGCCGAATCCGACTGCGTGAGCATCCAGTAGTCGTACTGGTCCGGATCATACGCACCGGGTCCGAAGTGCTTGCGCTGCGCCGGAGCGTACGCCGCGACCGCCGCGAACCAGGGCTGCAGGCTACCGCGCTCGTTGCCTTCCTTGACGACGGCGTTCACCATGCCGGAACGCACGTTGCCGTACTCCGCGTTGAAGCCGCCGGTCAGCAACGTTACCTCGGAGACGAGCACCTGGTTCAGTTGCGTGTAGCCCTTGCCCGTCAGGCCGTCGGTGCGGTCGACGCCGTCGACCTGGAATCGGATCTCCGAGGGTCCGCCACCGCGGATCTCAAGCTCGTTATCGCGCGCGACGGAGACGCCGGGCTGGTAGTTCAGCACGTCCAGCAACTGGTTGACCGGCACTTCGGCCACGCGTTCGGCATCGACGATGGTCTGCGATGCCGTAACGTCGACCTCGATGGGCGGGCGTTCCGCGGTAACGGTGATACCCTCCATCTCGATCGCTTCCTGCCCGAGGCGGAATTCGACGCGGGAGGTCAGATCTGCGCTGACGCGCACTTCCGTTACCGTGGTTGGGTTATACCCGATGATCTGGGCCGTAAGGACGTGCTCGCCGGGCGGCACCTGCAGGATGATGTACCGGCCGTCGGCATCCGTGGATGCTCCGAGGCGTGTGCCGTTCACGGTCACCGCGGCGCCGGGAATCGGCTCACCGTCGGGGTCGGTGACGCTGCCCGACACCTTGCCGGTTGTGCCCGCCCACGAAGTGGCGGCCATCAGCGCGGCGATGGCGATTGAGGTGAACGACAGGTAGCGGGAGACCGAAGGTCGACTCGTCATGGCTACCCCTTAAGGCACGCTGGAAGTCCGCATGGTCGTGAACCGATAGGAACCTTGGCTAGTATCGGCACGCGGTAGTTGAGAGTCAACGGCCACACGGGTGGAACCCGCCGCCTGGTGATATGCGACGGGTTCCGCGTGGGACGATTCGCGTGACCCGGCTAGAGATCGAGCCGGACGCCGAGGCGATAGAACCGTGGGCCGAGGTACTGGATCCATTCGGTGTGAGGGCTGATGGGCTTCTTCCAGAGCTCACTGGGGTCGTTCTCGTCGAACTTGAATGGCTCGGTCAGCACGTGCAGTGTGGATTCGTCCCCGAGCGCGACATCCTCGCCCTTGCCGCGCAGGTTGAACACGTACTCCACGTAGGAGCCGAAATCCGCGACCCCGGCGCTGTTCAGCTGCTTCGTATTCAGCGCATTGGTGATATCGAGGTAGACCGAGGCCATCCGCCCGTCGGTGAGCGGCAGCTGCTTCGAGAGCTTCATGTCCACGTTCCATCGGTCCGCCCATGGAATGTAGTTCTCCTCAGGCAGCTCTCGCTCGGGAACGATATTGGGGTTGTATTTGTACTCTCCGACCTTGCGCCACTCATAGACGGTACCAAGCGACCACCCACCCCGCAGCATGCCCCAGTCGAGAGGCGTGCCGACGCGTAAGAATGCGCGCAACGAACCTCGAGCCGGCTGCGCCCGGACGAACGCGATCGACGACGTCGCGAAATGCGATGCATCATTGCCAATGTTCTTGTAGCCAACCTCTCCCGCCCGACTGTTGGCAAGCTCGTACGTAAGCATGCCGTTCACGAAGCGCCCGGAGGTGCGAGCAAGCTGGAATTCAAAGCCGCGGACGTCCTCCCAATTGGAGTTTCGATAGCTGTTGTACCCGCCCGCTCCGTGGACGCCGATGACTATCTGCGAAATCTGATCCTCGTTGTACTTCGCGTAGCCGGTGATCTTAGCGACAACGCCGAGCGACAAGACTTGCTCGATGCCTACTTCGTACATGGTAGTGCGAGCAGGACGCAAGTTCGAGTTGTACATGACATTGATGCGTCCGGCATCCCCGCCAATACGACCGTCGTGGATGTTGTAGCCGTACAGGCGGCCCGGCTTCTGCATCGAGTAGAAGATGCCGTAGTTGAAGAAGAGCTTCGTTCTCAGGCTCACCGGGTGGGAGATGCCCATGCGTGGCGACACGCGCCAGTGGACCTCATTGTCGCGCGACGGCCAGGCAGCCACCACGTCGTGTGGCAGCGGGGCGTTTCCGTCCAGAATATCATTGATGGCGAACCAGTTGGCAGGGATGGCCTCAAGCATCTTCAAGCGGTCGGCGTTGACGGTACCGTCCGAGTTCAGAGTGTCGAACTCCGCCGCGTAGACTAACGACCGCAGGATGGAGCGGCTGTTCGCCTGTCCGAACACCGTGCTGTTGAACATGTCGTCGTAGAACCACGAGGGCTGGGCGGCGTCGAAGCGCTCGACGCGGACGCCGACGTTGGCGATCATGCCGTCCGACTCATACTTGTCCTGGAGGTAGGCCCCGAGAATGCTCGGCTCAGCACCGGGAAAGTCGCCGCCGTAATCGCGAAGCTCGTCGTTCGTACCTCCGGTGATGCCGGGCAACATGAATCCCCCGGCCACGGCGGTTTCGTTGTTGTATTCAAGGTCGCGCCGAATGAGTTCCGCGCCCGTCTTCAACGTATGTGATCCGCGTACATGGGTAAGGTCGGTCCTGGCCACCGTCTGAATGCCATGCCCGTACATGCTGTGTTTGGTGCCCTCTCCGAGGGCGAACCGATTGGCGAGATCCGGGAACGAGTTGCCGTACCATCCTTGCGGGGACACTACCTCCACAACGAACGTGGTGTCGGGATTGGGCAGGCTCACGCGATCACGCGGCGGTGGCTCCCACGAGCGATTCGCCCAGGTGAATTCCTTGAAGATGAACCGAGTCTGGGATGGGGGCGTCTCGTACGCGTTCATGTGACCGAACGGCGTGCGGGCGTAGTAGTTATCGGGGTTGAGGGCGTACTCCAGACTGGTCGGTTCGTTGCTCTCGCCGGGTGTCCACGTGAAGAGCTTCGTGAGAAACGCTGAGTAGTCCCATGACGCGGTTGGGTTGTACTCATTCGTTTCCGGGTCCCACGTGTCCTCCCGCAGATCGGCCATCGGCAGGTTTCGACGGAGGTTCCATTCGGACTCGGACCGGCCATACGACGCAGTGAGGAACGTGGAGGCGTTCACGGTGTATGTCGCCGACGCTCCGATCTGGTTGAATGATCCGTCGAGCGGACCGGAGTAAGCGATGTTGACGCGGTTGTTGATGTTCGGACTTGCGGTTTCGTTCACGGAACCGATGAGCTGCCCGGAGGCTCGCAGCGATACGGGGTCATCGGGAGCGTCGGCGCCGGACGATCTGCTCCGCGCGACCATGTACGACAGGTTGAGCTTAAGTCTGTCCGTCGGCGTCAGTGTGAGTTTCGTTTCGAGGTTCTGGTCTTTGAAGTAGGGGCGCAGGGCAGGTACGGCCGTCATCTCGCGGTTGTAGGTGTAGCCAACCACGAGCCCGCCGAGCTTGCTCGGCAGGCCCCAGCCGAGAGCCAGGTCCGCCGTGAGGTCGGGTTTGTCGGCATAGGTCCAGACTTGCTCATTCATATTCGCCTGGTACTCCCACGCCTCGCGCATGTCATCGGCGGTCCAGCCGTTGTGACCGAACGCTGGGTTCTGACGGACAAGCTTCGCGTTCTCTCTCGATACGCGGTCGTTCCATCCGCCGTGAATGCGATAGGTTGCTGGGTGTCCATCGACGAAGGACATGAACGCCGTGTCGTTGCGGGTGCTCTCGTAGAAGTCCGGCCAGTAAATCGGACCCCCGCTCAGCGCGGAATCCGATTGCGTCAACATCCAGTAGTCATACTGGTCCTGGTCATATGCGCCGGGGCCGAAGTGCTTGTGTTGCGCCGGAGCGTAGGCAGCTACGGCGGCGAACCAGGGCTGCATGCTTCCGCGCTCGTTGCCTTCCTTCACGACGACGTTCACCATGCCTGATCGAACGTTTCCGTACTCGGCGTTGAAGCCGCCGGTCAGCAGCGTCACCTCGGAGACGAGGACCTGGTTCAGTTGGGTATATCCCTTGCCGGTGAGGCCGTCGGTACGGTCGACGCCATCCACCTGGAAACGGATCTCTGACGGCCCACCACCGCGGATTTCCAGTTCATTGTCACGTGCGACCGACACGCCGGGCTGGTAGTTCAGCATATCGAGCATCTGGTTCACGGGCACTTCCGACACCCGCTCAGCGTCGATGATCGTCTGCGACGACGTTACGTCCACCTCGATAGGAGGACGTTCCGCGGTGACGGTGATCTCCTTCATCTCGATAGCTGATTGGCCGAGACGGAAATCCACGCGCGAGGTCAGGTCGGCGCTGACGCGGACGCCGGTCACGGTGGTAGGGTCGAAGCCGATGATCTGGGCCGTGATGCTGTGGTCGCCAGGTGGTACCTGCAGGACTATGTACCGGCCGTCGGTGTCTGTGGAAGCGCCGAGCCGTGTGCCATCTACGGTGACTGCCGCGCCGGGAATAGGTTGTCCGTCAGTGTCGGTAACGACCCCTGATAGTTTGCCGGTTGTGCCGGCCCACGCGGTTGCGGCGATCAACGCGGCCAGGGCGCAGATAAGAGGCGATTGGGAGCTGGAAATACGGGAAGCGCCAGCCATGGTGGCTCCTGGGTGACAGGCTCCGAGTCCGAGGTTAGTGACGGGTAGTGCCCAAGTGTCAGAACCATCAGATGGATCGGGTCGCGTGTCAACCCGTCGCTGAGGTGAGCCGCGAAGCAGCGGCGGAGGGGGTGGCGGTGGCGACTACGGCCTGGGGTGCGCGGCAGAACTACGTGTCGCTGGATACGCCGAGGCACCCCTGCTAGAGATCCACCCGGACGCCCAATCGATAGAATCGCGGATTCAGGTAGTGAATCCAGTCAGTCTGCGGGCTGACTGGCTTCTTCCACAGCTCGTCCGGGTCGCCTTCGTCGAACTTGTACGGCTCGGTCAGAACGCGTAGCGTCGATTCGTCGCCGAGCGCCACATCGTGATCTTTGCCGCGCAGGTTGAATACATACTCGGCATAGGAGGCGAAGTCAGACACGCCGGAGCTGTTCAGCAATTTTCTGTTGAGCACGTTCGTGACGTCCATATAGAACGATGCGAATCGCCCGTCAGGCAGCGGCATCTGCTTCGTGAACTTCATGTCCACATTCCACGTGTCGGCCCACGGGATGTAGTTCTCGTCCGGAAGCTCACGTTGCGGCAGCAGATTCGGGTTGTAGGCGTACTCTCCGCCTTTGGTCCACGAATACACCGTTCCGACGGACCATCCGCCGCGCAGCGTTCCCCAGTCGAGCGGCGTGCCGAGGCGGACGAACACTCGTAGAGAGCCCCGTGCAGGGTGCGCGCGGACGAATGGCTTCGCCGTCGAGGCGAAAAGGGCCGGGTCGTTGTTGATCGCGGTGAAGCCGACTTCGCCGGTTCTGCTGTCGGCAAGTTCGTACGTTGCCATGCCGTTCACGAAACGGCCCGAGGTGCGCGCGAGCTGCATTTCCAGGCCTCGCACGTCCTCCCAGTTTCCGTTTCGGTACGTCGTGTAGCCGGTGATACCGGCGCCGGTAACGGATATCCTCGATATCTGGTCTTCGTTGTACTTCGCGTAGCCGCTGACCTTGAACACTGTGCTGAACGGCAGAACGTGTTCGATACCCACTTCGTACATCGTCGTGCTGGCAGGGCGAAGATTGGAGTTGAACATGCTGTTCATGCGCCCGCTGGTCCCGCCGGGGCGTCCATCGTGGATGAGGTAGCCGTACAAGACGTCGGGCTTCTGCAGGGAATGGAAGATGCCGTAGTTGAAGAAGAGCTTCGTGCGCATACTCACCGGATGGGATACGCCCATGCGCGGCGCAATCCGCCAATGCACTTCGTTGTCGGAGGCGGGCCATGCATTCACCACATCGTGTGGCAATGGTGCTCCATCACCCAGGATCTCCTCAATCTGATACCAGTGCGTCGCAGGATTGTTGTAGAGCGCCATGTTCTCCGCGACGGTCGTGTCGAGTCCGGCGTCTAGGACAACCTGCTGCAAGATAGTCGCGCTGTTCGATTTCCCCAGCGTCAGGCCGTTGAACATGTCATCGTAGAACCAGGATACCTGCCCCGCATCGAATCGTTCGAACCTGACACCGACATTCGCGATCATGCCATCCGATTCGTACTTGTCTTGTGCATACGCGCCGAATACCTTGGGCTGGACCGCCGGGAAATCACCTCCGTAGTCGCGCATGAAGCTTCCGTAGCCGCCTCCCACTCCAGCCAGGAGGTACCCGCCGGAGACCGAACGTTCGCTTAGGTACTCAAGGTCGCGCCAGATCAACTCCGCGCCGGTCTTCAGCGTGTGAGCGCCGCGAACGTGTGTGATGTCGGTGCGCGCCACGCTCTGCACCCCGGCCGCCGCCATCTTGAGCTGGCCGCCTTCGGCGAGGCTGAAACGGTACGCGAGGTCACGATACGAATTGCCGAACCATCCCTGCGGCGAGACGATCTCGACGACGAACGTTGTGTCCGGATTCGGCGAATTATCGCGGTCGCGCGGCGGCGGTTCCCACGAACGGTGCTCCCAGGTGAATTGCTTGGAGACGAACTTGCTCTCGGCGGGAGGCGTGGCATACGCGTTCGGGTGGCCGAATGGGGTCCGAGCCCAGTAGTTGTCCGGGTCCAGCGCGTAGTCGATGTCGACTGGATAGCTGCTGTCTCCGGGGCTCCACGTGAAGAGCTTCGCGAGGAGGGCGGAATAGTCCCAGTGCGATGTCGGGCTGTGTGTGCTGAGCGGCCCCCACGTGTCCGGCCGCGAATCCGCCATCGGCTTGTCGCGAGCGAGGGTCCATTCAGAAGTAGAACGTCCGTATGTCGCTGTGAGAAATGTCGCCGCGTCGATTGTGTACGTCGCCGATGCGCCGATTTGATCGAATGAGCCGTCCAACGTGCTGGCGAAGGAGATGTTGGCGCGATTGTTTATGCCGTCAGTCTCGTTTACGGAGGCGATGAGCTGGCTCGGCGCGCGGAGGGATACCGGGTCGCCGTTCACCAGCAGGCCACCCTCCGTAGCGGAAGCTCCCGTCGCGCGACTCGTAGCGGCCATGTACGAGAAACTGAGTCTCAGCCTGTCGGTTGGCGTGAGAGTGAGTTTTGCTTCGAAACTCTCGTCGCGGTAGTAGGGACGAAGAGCGGGCACCGTCGTCATCTCGCGGTTGACGCTGTAGCCGACCACGATGCCGCCGAGGCGATTCGGCAAGCCCCAACCCACAGCGAGGTCTGCTGTGAGGTCGGGCCGGTCGGCGTACGACCAGACTTGTTCGTTCATGTTCGTCTGGTATTCCCACGCTTCACGCATGTCGTCGGCGGTCCATCCGTTGTGGCCGAACGCCGGATTCTGGCGGAGCAAGTTGCCATTCTCTTTCGATACACGATCGTTCCATCCGCCGTGAACACGATAGGCTGCCGGGTGCTCACCGACAAATGACATGAACGCGGTATCGTTGCGCGTGGTCGCAAAGAAGTCCGGCCAGTAGATCGGTCCGCCGGTCAGGGCGGAATCCGACTGCGTCAACATCCAATAGTCGTACTGGTCCTGATCGAATGCACCGGGACCGAAATGCTTGCGTTGCGCTGGAGCGTAAGCCGCCACTGCGGCGAACCAGGGCCGCATGCTTCCACGCTCGCTTCCTTCTTTCACAACGACGTTTACCATACCCGAGCGTACGTTGCCATATTCGGCATTGAATCCGCCCGTCAGCAGAGTCACTTCGGACACGAGCACCTGGTTTAGCTGCGTGTAGCCCTTGCCGGTCAAGCCGTCTGTACGGTCTATGCCGTCGACCTGGAAACGAATCTCAGATGGTCCGCCACCGCGGATCTCAAGCTCGTTATCGCGCGCGACGGAGACGCCGGGCTGGTAGTTCAGCACGTCCAGCATCTGGTTCACCGGTACTTCCGATACGCGTGTCGCGTCAACGATGGTCTGCGATGACGTCACGTCCACCTCGATTGGCGGACGCTCGGCGATGACGGTGATTCCTTCCATCTCGATAGCTTCCTGCCCGAGACGGAAGTCGATGCGCGACGTAAGATCCGCGCTCACGCGGATGTCGGTGACGGTGGTTGGGTTGTATCCGATGAGTTGAGCGGTGACGACGTGGTTTCCCGGTGGTACCTGCAGGACGATGTATCGCCCGTCAGCGTCTGTAGAGGCGCCCAGACGCGTGCCGTTGACAGTCACCGCCGCGCCGGGTACAGGTTGTCCGTCGACGTCAGTGACGACGCCCGCGAGTTTGCCGGTGGTGCCGGCCCACGCGGTCGCGACGAGCAGGGCGGTGAAACCGGAGACGAGAAGCGATCGGGAGTGAGGGATAGCGCAAGCAAACATGGCGGCTCCTGCGTGCAGTGCCCGGCCGGATGGTCCGCGAATCGGTGCTGCGAGAGTGCCGGAAAAGTCAGGCGGAGAAGGCTGTGGGTCAACCCAAGTTGGTCCGAAACCAGAGAGGGCAGGCCACCGCGAACGGTGCCTGCCCTCTGTCAGGATGCATTTTCGGTCTCTCGATCAGAGACGGAAATGGAATCCGAAATGGTGGGCAGAGAAGTGCTCACCGTAGTCGGCGTAGGCGTAGTCAAATCCGAGAATGGTTTCGAGCGTCGGCACGGGGATCGTGGCGCCTGCTCCGGCGGTGAATTCGCCTTCTTGGTATTTCGCCGCGCGCCGTCCGGCTCTGAGAGAGACGGTCAGCCCCTCCATCGTGGACGACAGGTCTACGAAGTATTCGACGCCAATCGCGGCATCAAGCGTGACGTCGCGACGGTCAACGCCATCTATGTAGAGGTTGATCTTCTGCGCCGGGTTCTCCTCACCGGTGACGAACATCAGAGCGTCGCCACTGAAACCGACGCGGTACGTCAGCGGAAGGTCGAACTCCTGAGTGTACTGCTGGCGCTGGCCGTAGTGCTGGAGCGACATGTTCACATGGAGGCCGCGCAGACCAGTGTTGTACTGCGTGCCAACGTCAAACATCGGCGCGGCGACGCGATTGCGTACGGCTCGCGCACGATACCCCGACGGAACGATTATGGTTGACCATACGGAAGAGCCGTCGAAATCCTGAACGACGTACTTGAACTGGAATCCCGCGTGGAACCGATCCGTGAGCTTAGCTGCAGCGACGACTCCTAGAGAATACGCGGTACCGTCGATGTCTCCAGTAGAGATGTAGTTGGGAGTTCCAGCCTGAACGACCGTCCCTTGAATCGGGCCGTAGTCCATACCGTGGTAGGCCACGCCGAGGGACATCATGCCGAAGTCATGGATCACAGCGATATCCACGAGGGTCATGTCCACGAGCCAGTCGGTATGTCCGACGTACAGGCCCGTCCCGGTTATCGCGGCGGCTCCGGCTGGATTGTAGAAGACGGAGGAAACATCTGCCTTAGCGCCGCTGAAGGCGCCGCCGAGCGCGGCGGCGCGGGCGCTTCCAGGAATCTGCAAGAAAGTGAACCCAGACTGGCCCTTCCAAGATGGCGCGTCGGGATCGTAAACTCCGCCCGGCAGCAGCTCATCGATCGTAGTTTGAGCCAAAGCCGGGCCGACCGCGATCGCAAGGGTGGCAGCCACCGCCAGCGGGAACGTGCGCATCACGTTCATCCGAACCTCTCCTTCTCGTGTTCAGAGTGCATGTTACAGTTGCCTGCGGTGCTACCGAAGTATTACGAATTTCTTGACGGACGGGGATAGCCCCGGCGACGTCACAACATAGATGTAGACGTCGCTGTTTACGTACTGGTTGTCGGCATTCCGACCGGTCCAGTTGAAGGACTCCGAATCGGTGTGCCCGACGATCGGGTAACGTGTTCCGTCGCCTGTGTGCTCAAGCGTAACGACATGGTTGCCTGCCGATGTGTAGATCTTGATCGTGGCCGGAATCGGCAGGTTCTGGAATCGAATGCGCTCAAATGCGGAGGGATTCGATTCCGTGCCCCACAGACGGCCAGCGACGTTGTACGGATTGGGTACAACGATCACGCTGTCAGTCGTGTTGGGAGCCGCGCTGGACAAGCTCGGCACAATGAGCGGAGTGAGAAACATAGCCAACGCGCACATGAACCACGCACGCTTTCCGTTCGACATCGAATGCCCCTTTCGTCACTCCGCGCCTGTCGCCGCGAGCGAACGACATTTTGCTTCTGATACCGCGGTGTCCCTGCTCCGAGGCACCCCGGCGTGAGCGACTTTGCCTGTGCAGGCCGGAAAGCGCTTCTCTCCGGCGGGCCTGCTATAGAGTGATATGTAGGCAAGAGAGGGGGCAAAGAGTCCGCCCCCTCTCTCACTGTTGTGCGCGCTATTTACTTGACGAGAACCATGCGCTGATGCGCGATCTCGTTGCCACTGACCAAGCGATAGATGTAAACGCCGCTGGCGGCCGGACGACCGAAGTTGTCCAGACCATTCCAGGTGACGCTGTGCTGACCGGCTTCAACCGTGCCGTCGATCAGCGTGCGAACGACCTGACCCGTCGGGCCGTAGATCACGAGGGAAGCTTCGCCTGCCGTCGGCACTTCGAAGCTGATCGTGGTCGTCGGGTTGAACGGGTTGGGGGCGTTCTGCGAGAGAGCGAAACGACCAGGCGTGCCAACGACCGCGCCCGGCGCGCTCGGCGTCGTGGCGGTTACACCAGTTTCGCTATAGCCGGTCCAGGTCCACCACGGGGAGCTCTCGAGAGCCACTCCGGCCTCGGCCCAGTTCTGGGAACCGTCGTCGACGGCAACCACTGAGTACCAGTAGTCGACGCCGGCGGTGACGTCTTTGTCCCAGTAGATGCGACCCGCGAAGTCGACGCCGTTGTCGCCGGCGTTGGCCATCGCGAGACCGCTCGCGCTGACGTTGTCAGCAATGATTTCCCACGGAGCTACGCGGGAGCCTTCCTGACGATAGATGCGATAGTGCGAGAAGTCAGCCACGTCGGTGTCGTGATCGAGATCCGTCTCGGCTTCCGTCGAGAAGCGAAGCGCGACGCCTCCACCTTCGGTGTCGACTGCACGAGCGCGAGCAGAAATCGCACCCGGTGCACGCGGCGCGTCCGGTACGTCAAACTCGCCGTAGGCGGCGGGCTTGGCGGCCGCGTACGTGCCGATGCCCCATGCATCCTTGTTGGCCTGGGTGACATTGGCGGCGAATTCGCCATTGAACGCCCAGTAAGCGAGGTTGACAGCCTTGCGGACGGTGTCTTCACCGGTCGCAATGGCGGCAATCTCATCAGCCGTGAACCAGTCGCCGGTCGGGTTAGCGACGCGACGCTCATTCCAAGCCTTACCAATGACCTGCGCGGAGTTGCGATCAAGACCGCCACCCGCGATGACCTGAACGACGCGCACTGACTCTTCCCATCCAAGGTCCCAGCCCTGGTCGCCCATGTTGATAAACGAAAGGGCGGCATTGAGCGGGCCATAGGATGCGACCATGGTACCACCCGTCGCACCGTCGCCGGTGTTGGGGTCGCCCCACTGGCCGGAAAGGGCATCGTCGCGGTAGTCCGTGTCGACGGCCAGCGCATAGTCGCCGGAGATGGCGATCTCACGCTGGGCTTCGGCGCTCGCCGGTGAATAGGTCTTGCCTGCGAAGTCAAGACCACGCTCACCGGTGATGACGATTCCGAGCGGCTGACCGAGGAGGTTCGTCGCCTTGGCGGCGGCCGACTCGCTGACGAACAACGGACCCCACATGACGTGGACGTTGCCGAGGAGGTGGCCGTCATAGGCGGCGTTCGTCGTCGGATCGCCCCAGTCGTCGCTGTCAAAGACAGTCGTCGTCGGGATGAGATCCTTCGCGTTGCCGTCATGCCAGTAAAGAACGTTGTTGCCGTTGCCCCACGGATCGGTGAACATCGCGTGGTTGTCCCAGTGCTGCTGACCACCGGTCTCAGCGTTCTTGTTCTTGAAGTCATAGGCCTGCGCCCAGACAACGCTGGTGAGCGCCTGGCTCGTCAGGACAGGGGCGGCTTCGCTGACGCCACTGATGCCGTTGTTCACCAGGTTGATGTCCATGATGAAGTAGTCCTGGTGTGCACTGCCCATGGGGTAGGCGTACTCATGGCGCTGATACTCGACGCCCTCGATGTAACGCCACCACATGTAGATGTCCTGCTCCGCCACGAGATCGGGATCGATGATGTCGAGCGGATAGGGACGGGTGCCTGCATCGCTGCGGACTTCCGCGGTGTCAACGTCACCGGGGTGGAAAACCTGCTCCACGGCGTTGACGATGATGCGCGGACGTTCCCAACGACGGTAGACCTGCACGCCACCCGGATACACATAGTTCAGGGTCACGTCGGCGCTACCCGTGATCCAATCGTCCGAACCATACGAATCGTAGTTGTACGACCGGAACATGTACGAGCTGGCCCAGGGATGGACAACAGCGTCGGGATCGGTCCAGTCCGTGGTCATGAGATACGATCCGAGCTTGTGAGCCTGAGCAACCCAGCCACGCTTGAGGCTGTTGGCGCTCGTCCAGGGGTCGCCAGGCTTGGCGATACCACCAGGATACTGCAGGGCGGAACCGTCCCACCCCTCAGCACCGTCGTACTCTGGGTTGTGCCAGATTCGACCGACGTGGAGCGGCGGCTGCGAAGTGTTCGCGAGGATTACCGGCGCGGCGGCCATGATGAGGCCGGCAACCAGCATCGTCGCTGACCACAGACGCAATCGAGTCGTCATTTCGTTCCTCCTTGGAAACGTTGGGCGACAAGTTTGGAACATGCGTTATGCATGCCCCTACAGATCGAGCCGAACGCCGAATCGATAGAACCGCGGGTTGAGGAAGGATATCCAGTCCGTTTCGGGACTGATGGGCGCCTTCCACAACTCGTTCGGGTCGCTCTCATCGAACTTGTACGGCTGACCCAGAATGTGAAGCGTGGACTCATCACCGTAGGCCACGTCTTCACCCCTACTACGAAGATTGAACACATATTCCAGGTAGGCGGCCTGGTCCGAAACAGTGCCAAGCCATTTCTGGTTGAATACGTTAGTGACATCAAGGTAGAGCGATGCGAAACGTCCGCCGGGTAGCGGGAGCTGCTTCGTGAACTTCATGTCGACGTTCCACGTGTCTGTGACCGGGATGTAGTTCTCCGGCGGCAGCTCGCGTTGCGGGAGGAGATTCGGATTGTACTGAACCTCACCGCCCTTGCTCCAGGAATACACCGTGCCGACAGACCAGCCACCGCGCAACGTTCCCCAGTCGTGCGGCGTACCCACGCGGATGAAGGCTCTCAGCGAGCCACCGGCCGGCTGCGCGCGGACAAAGGGCGTCGCCGTGGCAGCGAAGAGTGACGGTTCCTCGTTGATGGTCGTGAAACCGACTTCTCCGGTCCTTCTGTTCGACATCTCGTACGTGATCATCCCGTTCACGAAGCGACCCGACGTGCGAGCAAGCTGCAGCTCGAGGCCGCGGATGTCTTCCCAGTTGGCGTTCCGGTAAATCTGATATCCGGAGATGCCCGCTGAGCCCGATATCGTGATAACGGTGACCTGGTTGTCGTTGTACTTCGCGTACCCGCCGACCTTGAACACCGCGCCGTAAGGCAGCACGTGCTCAATGCCCACCTCATACATCGTGGTGGCGGCTGGGCGAAGGTTCGGGTTATAGAACTGGTTGATGCGTCCGCTGGTGCCCCCCGGTCGTCCGTCATGGATACGGTAACCGTAGAGGTATATCGGCTTATGCATCGAGTAGAAGATGCCGTAGTTGAAGAAGAATTTCGTGCGCAGGCTTACCGGGTGCGAGATGCCCAAGCGGGGAGCGAGGCGCCAGTGCGCCTTATTGTCCTCACCCGGCCAGGCGTTGACGACGTCGTGAGGCAGCGGCGCGGTGCCGCCGAGCACCTCATTGAGCTGGAACCAGAAGGTCGCGGGGTTGGTATACAGCTTCATGTTGTCTGCGACGGAGGTATCGAGACCCGCGTCGATGACAAGCTGCTGCAGAATCGGAATGCTGTTCGTCTTGCCGAAGATCTGGCCGTTGAACATGTCGTCGTAGAACCATGACAACTGACCAGCGTCGAATCGCTCAAACCGAACGCCCAGGTTCGCGATCATGCCGTCAGATTCGTACTTGTCCTGCGCGTAGATGCCAAGGATCTTGGGCTCGGCGGCGGGGAAATCGCCACCATAGTCGCGCATCTCGCTGTTGTTGCCGGAAGACAGGAAGACACCTGCGCCGGAGTGCTCGTTGAGGTACTGAATGTCGCGCCAGATGAGTTCCGCACCGGTCTTCAGCGTGTGGGCACCCCGCACGTGCGTCAGGTCGCTACGAACGACGCTCGACACACCTTCCGACGATTGCGTGTAGGATCCGCCGGCGCCGATGCTGAATCGACCGGCAAGGTCCGGGAATGAGTTGCCGAACCAGCCCTGGGGCGACACGACCTCCACGACGAATGTGGTGTCGGGATTCGGATCGTTCTCCCTGTCCCTTGGCGGCGGCTCCCATGAACGATTCGCCCATGTGAACTCTCTGTATACGAATTTCGTCTGTTCAGGCACCGTATTGTAGGCGTTGGGATGCAGGAACGGGCTGCGAGGCCAGGAGTTGTCTGGATCTATCGCATACTCGTATCTGTATGGGTAGCTGGTGTCACCGGGAGCCCAGTTGAAGAGTTTGCTGCTGCCGATAAGGCCGGCGTAATCCCAGTTGGAGGTGGGACCGTGCTTGGCGTCAGGCCCCCATGTTTCCGGACGCATGTCAGCCATGGGATCTTCGCGCACGAGGTCCCATTCCGAGGTCGAACGTCCATAGGTGGCCGTCAGAAACGTCTTGGCGTTGAGCGTGTAGGTAATAGAAGCGCCCAGGTTGGTGAACGTGTTGTCCAGCTTGCTGTTGAAAGAGATGTTGATCTTGTTGTTGATATTGGGAATAGCCGTCCCGGCTACCGAACCAATCAACTGGCCGGGAGACCTCAGGGAAACGGGGTCGGCCGCACCAACATTCGCGCGCGAGAACTCCGAGTTCTCAATCTGACCACTCTCACCGGCGCTGGCGCCGGAGGACTGGCCATCGGCGATCATATAGGAAACACGAATCTTGAGATTGTCAGTGGGTGTAAGAGTGAGTTTCGTGTCAAATGCCCGGTCGCGGAAGAACGGGCGCGTTGAAGGCACCGCAGTCATCTCGCGGTTGTAGCTGTACCCAAAGAGGATGCCTCCGAGTTTGTTCGGGAGGCCCATACCCATCGCCAGATCCGCCGTGATATCGGGCTTGTTGGCGTATTGCCACACTTGCTCGTTCATGTTCGCCTGGTACTCCCAGGCTTCCCGAATGTCGTCGACGGTCCATCCGTTATGGCCGAACGCGGGGCCCTGACGCAGTATCTTGGCATTCTCCTTGTCCGCTCGATCCTGCCATCCAGTGAACACGCGGTACGAGGACGCATGATCGGCTACGTAGGACATGAACGCCGTGTCTGAGCTCGTGCTCTCGTACAGGTCCGGCCAGTAGACGGGGCCGCCGGTAAGGGCGGAGTCGGTCTGCGTCATGATCCAGTAGTCATACTGATCCTGGTCGTAGCCACCGGGGCCGAAATGCTTGTGCTGCGCCGGTGCGTAGGCTCCTACAGCGGCGAACCAGGGCTGCATGCTCCCGCGTTCGCTGCCTTCCTTGACGACGGCGTTTACCATGCCGGAGCGCACGTTTCCGTACTCGGCGTTGAAGCCGCCGGTCAGCAACGTTACCTCGGACACCAGCACCTGGTTGAGCTGCGTAATTCCCTTGCCCGTGATGCCATCGGTGCGGTCGACGCCGTCAACCTGGAAACGAATCTCAGAAGGTCCCCCGCCGCGGATCTGGAGTTCATTGTCGCGAGCAATGGAAACGCCGGGCTGATAGTTCAGCACGTCAAGCAGGGTGTTCACAGGTACTTCGGCTACGCGTTCCGCGTCGACGATCGTCTGGGAAGACGTGACGTCCGCCTCAATGTCGGGACGCGTCGCGATCACCGTGATGCCTTCCATCTCAATGGCTTCCTGCCCGAGACGGAAGTCGATACGCGACGTGAGGTCGGCGTTGACCCGGACTCCGGTGATCGTGGTCGGTTCGAATCCGATCAGCTGCGCGGTGACGTCGTGCGTCCCCGGGGGTACCTGCAGGATGATGTATCGACCGTCGGCATCCGTGGAGGCGCCCAGGCGCGTACCCGCCACAGTTACCGCGGCACCGGGTATCGGTTCACCGTCGACATCCGTCACAGTTCCGGAGAGCTTGCCGGTTGTGCCGGCCCACGACGTTGCGGCGACCACAACCGTGACGGCGAGAAGGATGAACAACCGAAGGCGGGAGATTCGGTACCAGTCAGTCATGTTTGCTCCTGCGTGCAACACGTCGCCTTGGAACTTAGTCTACACACACGGGCTAGCGCTGACGGCGAAGTCTGTGTGTGTGGAGCAGCCCGGACAAGCAATGCGCGACGAGTTCCCCTTCGTTTCGTGCAGAGTCAATACCTCGTTCGACCACGCGTGCCTGGGCTATCGTGTCAGACGAAGAAAAACGCCCTTGGGTGCCCCTGGATGGTGGTCGCATGCCGTTCCTCCAGCCACGCGACGCGTACATCCAACGGCAGAAATATAGGTCGCGAATCGGTAATAACAACCCCCGTATCGTACTATGTTGCCCGCCCCTCGGCAGTAGCGTCGCGCCGCTCGCCGCCTGACCACACGCGTTACTTCAGCCAGGCGTTGGGTTAATGAGACGCGATCTCGGTTCCGATAGCTGCGCGCGTTGTGCGCGAGTCGATGGCATGGCGCGTTGGCCCCGATTGGGTGGGTGTGGATATTCCATCGCACGATGAGTCCGACCGCACCTACGGAGGTATCATGCGCTTGGCGGCCATACAGTTAGATACGACCCCCGGTGACGTGCCGAACAACGTGAGGCGCGCACTCGACTGGACGCGCCGAGCGTTCGATGCGGGCGCGCGGGTCGTCTTCCTCCACGAGGGGCTTACCGCCGACTATACGTCGGATCCGCTGACGTCCGGGCGGCCCTTGGACGGCATCGAGGTGTTCAGTTTCTCGGAGGTCGCGAAACGCTACGACGGGATTGTGGCGCTGGGGCTGAACGAGGTCTGGCGTGGGCAGGCATACATCTCGTGCGAGTACGTATCGGGCGATGGCGTCCTCGGCGTGAATCGCAAGAGCTATCTCTGGTCACTGCCCGATCGCGATGACCGCGTACCGTATCGGGATGGATTTCGACAGGAACTCGGCATACTAGGCCACGGCGATGGCACTGAGAACGTGCGCGTGGGCGACCTGACCATCGGTACGATCATATGCGCTGACGGAAACACTCCGGCGGCCTGGGATACATTCCGAGCGGATCCACCCGACCTCGTCTTCTTCCAGAACAACCGCGGAAATGTGGATGAGGTGAGGAATCAGGAGTTCGCGCGCGAGATCGCTCGCCCCATGGTTGCCACGAATCGTGTCGGCTACTCGTACTACCACCATCAGGTGGGGGGCACGAGATTCATCAGGCGCGACGGGAGTATCGCCGTGGCGGCGAACTGTGACGGACGCGAGCAGGCTATCTATGCCAATCTCGAAGACCTTGTGAGTCAGCAGTGATTCGTCGGCGACACACTGCGACCGGCGATGCCAACAGTGTAACTCCCGAGAGGAGATCGACATGACGCCGCGTGAAAGGTTCCGTGAGGCCCTGCTGTTCGGCACGCCGGACAAAGTCCCGTTCGGTCCGGGCGGGCCGCGGGAGAAGACCCGAGCGAGATGGCATAGGGAGGGTCTGCCGGAAGGTGCCGACTACATGGAGGTCATTCGGAACATCCTGGGCATTGAGGCCGAAGTCGCCGAGAAGCCCGCTCCCAATATCGGCGTTGGGTTCGCGATGATCCCGACCTTTGAGGAGAAGGTGCTGGAGCATCGTGACGGCCACTACATCGTTCAGGACTGGATGGGGGCCATCACCGAGATCTCCGACGAATACGATTACACGTACATCAGAGCCGCCAGGGATTTCGTCACGCGCAAGTGGCACCGTTTTCCCGTGCAGAGCCGCGACGATTTCGAGGAGAAGATGAAGTGGCGGTACGATGTCGATGCGCCGGGCCGATTTCCCGATGGCTTCGAGGAGAAGTGCGCGGCGGCCGCGGACCACGACAGTGTGCTGGGCATCCACTTCAATGCACCGTTCTGGCAGATGCGGGAATGGTGCGGATTCGAAGGTCTCTGCACGTTGATGATCGACGATCCGGAATTCGTCGAAGAGATGGCGCGATTCTGGACGGACTTCGTGTTGGAGACGATGAAGCGCATCACCGATCGCGTCGAGCTTGATGTTGTTGGCATGTCGGAGGACATGGCCTACAAGTCGTTCAGCATGATCTCGCCCGATATGGTGCGACGCTTCCTGAAGCCCTCTTACGACGTGTGGGTGGAAGAGATCAAGGGCAGCGGCTGTCCGATCATCGATATGGATTCAGACGGGTTTATCGGCGAGCTGATCCCCATCTGGATCGAAGCGGGCATCAACGTGTGCGACCCGATCGAGGTTGCCGCCGGGAACGACATCAATGAGTTCCGCGCCGCGTTCGGCCGGCAGATGGGCTTCAAGGGTGGCATCGACAAGCGTGCCATCGCCGCCGGTGGCGAGACGATGCGCGAAGAGTTGATGCGCGTAGTACCGCGGGTTCTGAAGGACGGAGGATTCATCCCCGGGTGCGACCACGGTGTGCCGCACGACATCTCCTGGCAGAACTTCATTGACTATTCCCGGTTGCTTGCCGAATTAACCGGTTGGCTCTGATCGGCCCTGTCCGAATCGATTTGGGCAGTTGCTGCACACCGGCGCGATGCGTATGGGTGTCGCGCCGGCTAAGCCTCCCGGTTCACCCCGATCAGGTGGGCGCCCTGTGAAAGCCTGCGTCGGCCCTCAGGCCGGTACTTCCTGCAGGCCGACGTAAACGGGCGGCCTGAGCCCTTCACGCAGCTTCTTCACGGTCACCACGGCGGCGCCCGCGACAGGAATCGCCAGGAACATCCCGAGCGTGCCGGCGTACGCGCCCCCGAGGATCACCGCCAGGAAGACCGTCAACGGGTGGAGCTCTACGCTGCGCGACATCACCACCGGCGCGACGAACCAGTTGTCGACGAACTGCGCGATCCCGAACACGATCAGCACGCCGATGACTCCGCCCGTGCCCGTCGTCAGGACGATCAGCAGCCCGGCGACGATGCCGATTGCCGGTCCGATGTACGGTATCACGTTTGCGATTCCCGCGATCAGCCCTACCAGCACGGCGTATTTCAGGCCGACGACGGCCAGTCCCGTGGTGGAAACGGCGATCATGATGGACGCCTGGATCAGCAGCCCGCGCAGATACCGACCGACCGACTCTCCAACCCCGCCCATCACGTTGAGCGTGGTCTCAAAGTAGCGATTCGGCACAAGCGAGATGAGCCCGCTGCGGAACGTCTGTCCGTCGCGCATGAGGAAGAAGGCGATGAACGGTACCATGACGAAGTAGAGGAGGAAGTTCGCGACGTTGGAGACCACGCTCGTCAGATATCGTGGCGCGCGTGCGAGTGCCCCGGTCATGTAGTTCTGAACTCCCGCGACCATTCGCTCGCCCACCTGCGGGTCGTCGACGAGTATCGCCGTCGCCCGCGGGAACCGCTGGCCGAACCACGCGACGGTCGCATTCAGATACGCCGGGAGCTTCGGCCATACCGCTTTGAACTGCTGCTCAATCTCCTGAATCTGATGCACGAACGCAGGAATGAGGAATATCGCCGAGACGGCCAGGAGTGCGCCCATCAACACGTATATGATCGAAATCGCCGCCCATCGCGGAAGCGAGTGGCGTTCCCCGATATCAACGATGGGGTTGAGGAGATACGCCATGATCCCGGCGAGGACAATCGGCGGGAGTATGCCGCGGATGAGGTAGAGCGCTCCGACCGCCACCGCCGCGGCGATGATGATCGGCCACCAGGTTCCCCGTTCTTCGCTTTCAACAGTAGCCATGGTTCCCGTCACCCGTCTTCCATTTCGGCGGCGTCGTTCTTCATCTGGTTGGCCACTCGAAGCCGCACCGCCAGGAGCTGCGCCAGTGGCAGCAGCATCGACACGCCGATCGCGGGTTGGCGGTTCGTGAGGTCCATCCAGTCCGGCCTCGCGATTGCAGCCGCCTCCGTGGGCGTTGCGGCGATAGCGGATGCCGATCTCGGCGCGGAGTCGAGCAACGCCAGCTCGCCGAACAGGTCTCCCGTTTCGAGCCGAGCTATCTCGGTCTCTTCACCGGCAACGTCGGAGGGCAGCATGATGCTCACTTCGCCTCCAACGATGACGTAGAGCGCCACACCCGTGTCTCCGGCGCGGAAGATGACTTCGCCGGCATCGTACGTCCTGCGATGAAGGATCCGCTCGACCTCTCGGAACTGTTTGCGCGTAAGCCCCTCGAAGAGAGGTAGCTCGTGGAAGACGTCGTCCAGCGTGGACGGGGGGCCTATCAGCGTCTTGATGTTCGACCAGATGGCACTTGCCATGCTAATCGCTCCTATCGGGGGCCGGGTGCGAACGTGATGGTGATGCGTCCGGTCTGGTTTTCTTGAGGCGCTCCCGCCGATCGGGGATCGAAGCGCGATCGGCGTATGTAGTTCACCGCGAACGTTTCCAGGGCGGCGTTCTCCTTCCGAGTCACCATGGCGCTGATGATCGCTCCGCTCGGTGCGACCACGACGTCGAGCTGCACCTGAGTCCTCGCGGGGATGTCGGGTACCTCGGTGATGGCGGCCTTGTGAAAACTGCGGCCCGTCAGCTCGCCCTCGATAAGAAACACCGGCTGTATGTCGCTGCCAACGTGCTCCGACTCGATTCCTTCGCCGGGTCTGGGCCCGACGTCGATCTGGGAGCCGTCGAAAACGGCCTTCTGCTCGCTCGCCACCATCGATTCGATCGAGGGGACGCCCGTGCTCGCCGGGCGGCTCGGCGCGACGTCGTGCTTCTCCTCGCTGAGGGCTACCCGATCGGGGAGTAGTCTACGTTCGACGTCCGTCGGGCTGACGGTTGGCATGTCGACGCGGGGTAGGCGCCGCTCCGGGGTGCGGGTTCGCTCGCGGGGCGCTCCGGGGGAGGTCGGGCGTTCGCTCCGCTCGATAATCCGGGCGAGCTGTCGCTCGGTGAGACGCCCGATGTTCAGCTCAAGGAATTCGGGTGCCTCCATCTCCGCCGTTACGACGACGAGCGCGCACACTCCGGCGATGACGGCATGCACCGCGACTGATAAGCCGCCGCTCACCAGCGCTCGCCGGCGCGGAGTCTGCACTGCGACCTTCTCCATGGGGGCTATCCGTCGTCGGTCTGCGTCGCAATCAGGAACCGCGACGCTCCGGCGGTCTTCGCCACGTCCATCACCTGCACGACCCTGTCAAGCGGAAGCGTTCTGTCAGCGCGTATGATGATAATCTGCTCGCGGCTGACGATCATCTGGCGCAAGCGCGCGACGAGTTCGGCTCGGCGAACCTGCGTCTCGTTCAAGTAGACCGACTCGTCCTCGGCGATTGAGATGATGACAGCCTTCTCGGCGGTCGGCTCCCCGACGGTTGTCTGCGGTACCTGGACTTTAATCCCTGTCTGCAGAATGAATGTCGACGACAGCAGGAAGAAGATGAGCAGCAGGAAGACGATGTCCGTGAGAGACATCATCTGAAAC
>CAZEAI010000081.1:0-23711 GCA_964510105.1 uncultured bacterium | reverse complement strand
GAAGGTCTGTGCCCGGATTGGGCCTGAACGTTCGATTCCGGTAGTTCCAGGCACCAAGCGCACGTCCGGTCGCCTCAACAGCGGCCGATGCGGGAGATATCAGTGTCGATACCGCGTATCGAGCATGATGGCGCGTACCTCGGAAGCGCGGGAGAGAGCCCCTCGTTCCATTTCGCCGTGATAGGCGACACGCACACCCATCGCACGGACGACCCGGCGGAGCAGTCCGAAACGGCGCAGCGCATCGTCGAGGAGTTGAACCTCCTGGGTCCTGACTTCGTGCTCCACGCGGGCGACCTGATTCGCGGGTACACAGACGACGAATCGCGGCTCAGAGCCGAGCATGAGGGCGCGAAGGGCCTGTTCGAGCGGCTGGAGATGCCGTTCTACCCGTGCATCGGCAACCATGACGTGCGCGAAGAGGTCTCCGAGCGGGTCTGGCGGGACTTCTGGGGCGGGCGGTGGTATTCGTTCGACCACGGCGACTGCCACTTCGTCATGCTCGACGCGGAGATCGCGAAAGACGTTGAGAGCGTGGCCGGAGAGCAACTCGAATGGCTGCGACAGGACCTCGCCGACCATGCGTCGGGGCGCCGGCTGTTCGTGACGCTTCACCGCCCGTGGTGGTACGACTATCCCCTCCACGTGAGCGAGTGGAAGCGCCCCGGTGGCAGGAATGACTGGAACGACATCGTCGACCCCGTCCTTCGTGAGCATGATCTACAGGCGGTCTTCTGCGGGCACCGCCACGTGTTCGAGATGGATCACCGATCGGGCGTTCCGCACATCGTGGCGGGTGGGGCCGGAGGCGACGTCGGGATGTCTCCCGAGGTGGGTGGACTATCGCACTACCTCTGGGTGAGCGTCAGCCCAAGGAGCGTGACATGGTCGGTCGTGGTGCCCGGGCAGATCGTCGGCCTGGCTCGGATGACCGAACGGGAGCACGTGATCAGCGAAAGACCGGTTCGCGTCAGTACGATGGACTTCGCCGACGAGATGCCGTGGGTGCTTCATCCCCGCGCAGCGCGCAGCGGCTGGCACCATGAGCGCGAACGAAACAACCACCGCCCGAGATTTTCGCAGCGACTCGCGCGGGCGTTACGCGTGCTGTTCGGCTCGGAATGAGCGTCGTCGCACGCTCCGTGCCGCCCGGGCGCCGTCTGATCGATAGCGGTCACACTTCTGACATGAGGAGACTAACGTGCCCCGAATGCGAGTAGGTCTATCCGGTGCCAATCGATCCGGCGCTTTCATGGAGTCCCTCAGCGCGGTACCCGAGGTCGAGCTTGCCGCGTGCTGCGATCCCGACGACGAAACTCGGCAGTCGTTCGCCGACCGGTGGAACGTGCGGGGGTATGCCGAGTTCGACGCCATGCTGGACGATGCGCGGCTCGACATCGTGCTCGTCGCGTCGCCGATGCAGTTCCACGCTCCGCAGGCGCTCTCGGCCATGGACGCCGGCGCGCACGTCATGAGCGAGGTACCCGCGACGGTGAGTATCGACGAGTGCTGGCAGCTTCTCGCGAAGGTGCGCGAGACCGGTCGCAAGTACATGATGGCGGAGAACTACTGCTACCGCCGCCACGTCGTGCTCGTGAAATCCATGGTGGAAGCGGGCCTGTTCGGCGACGTGTACTACACCGAGGGCGCGTACATCCACGAAATCCGAGCGCTCCACCACCATCCGGACGGTACGCCGACGTGGCGTTACCGCTGGCAGGTTGGGAGAAACGGCAATACATACCCGACCCACAGCGTCGGCCCGTGCATCCAGTGGATGAAGGAACCTGTCGCCAGCCTGACGTGCCTTGGCACGGGCGTCCGGATGTATCCCGACTACGTCAACGAAGACACCACGGTGATGCTCTGCAAGACGCCGTCCGACCGCCTCATGAACATCCGGCTGGACATGGTCTCGCCTCGGCCGCACGTCATGGACTACTACTCCGCGCAGGGCACGAAGGGCTGCTACGAGGCGCCGCGCGCGTCGGGCGAGGGGCATCGTGTCTGGTTGCAGGACTACTCGCCGGACGAGCATACGTGGCTTCCGCTGGAGCAGTTCGAGGACGAGTTCCTGCCGGAGATCTGGCGGAATCCGCCTGAGGAGGCAAAGCGCGCCGGGCACGGCGGTGGCGACTACTTCGTGGTGCGTGAGTTCGTCGACAGTATCATCAACGACACGAAGCCGCCCATCGACGTGTACGACTCGCTGGACATGACCGCGCCCGGCCTCGTGAGCGAGGTGTCCATCAACCAGGGCGGAGTGCCGCTGCCGGTACCGAGCTTCAGGGATCGGTGATCGGCCGCAGTGATGGATGGCGCCCCGGGATCAATCCCGGGGCTACGGTGTACCGGGGACCGGTCAGCCGTCTTCAGACGGCTTTGCACACGTAGCCCATGGCTTCGGGGTGGCGCTGCGGCAGTGAGACAGGACGCTTGACATGATACACATCGACGAAAGCCTTACGCCCGGCGACCTCGCGCCGAAAATCGCTCGCATGTGGGAGCTTTCGGCGGCGAAGATTCGCAGCATTGAGGGCGCGATCGTCCCGGGATCGCCTTCGCCCGTGTTCACCATCGAGGGCTCGTACACCGCGCAGGGCTGGACCGAGTGGACGCAGGGGTTCCAGTTCGGTTCGGCGATTCTCCAGTTCGACGCGACCGGCGAGCGCGCATTCCTGGAGTCGGGTCGTCGGGACACTATCGAGCGCATGGCGCCGCACGTCTCCCATGTCGGCGTTCACGACCATGGCTTCAACAACGTCAGCACCTACGGCAACCTGCGCCGGCTCATGCTGGAAGGGCGCATCGACGGGAACGAGCGGGAACTGCAACTCTACGAACTCGCGTTGCGTGTCAGCGGTGCGGTGCAGGCGCGACGCTGGACGGAAATCGCCGACGGCGGCGGCTACATCTACAGCTTCAACGGCCCGCACTCGCTCTTCGCCGACACGATTCGAAGCCTACGGTCGCTCTCGCTCGCCCACCTGCTCGGACACGCGCTCATGGACGAGCAGGATGAGAAGGTGTCGCTCCTTGCGCGGATGGTCGATCACGCCCGCGCAACCGCCGCGTACTCGGTCTACTATGGCGATGGGCGCGACTCATACGACGTTTCGGGCCGCGTCGCGCACGAGAGCGTATTCAACACGAACAACGGCGTCTACCGGTGCGCGAACTCGCAGCAGGGCTACTCGCCGTTCACCACGTGGACGCGCGGCCTGGCGTGGGTCATGCTCGGATTCCCGGAGCAGCTCGAATTCCTCGATCTCGTGCCCGACGACGAGCTGGAGCCGCTCGGTGGCCGCGAGGACGTCACGGCGACGATGTTCCGCGCGGCGCGGGCTGCGTGCGACTTCTACATCGAGAACACGCCGACGGACGGCATCCCTTACTGGGATACCGGAGCGCCTGGTCTCGCAAACATGGGCGACTATCTCGATCGTCCCGCCGAGCCGTTCAACGATCACGAGCCGGTGGATTCCAGCGCGGCGGCGATCGCGTGTCAGGGCCTGCTGCGGCTTGGGCGTTACCTCGGAGGCGAGGGGGAGCGGTACCGGCAGGCCGGGCTCACGGTGCTCGATACGTTGCTTGGCGAGCCGTACCTTTCGACCGACACGGGGCATCAGGGACTCATCCTGCACTCGGTGTACCACCGGCCGAACGGGTGGGACCGCGTTCCGGTGAACCGGAACGTCCCGTGCGGCGAGTCGAGCATGTGGGGCGATTACCACGCGCGCGAGGCGGCGCTCTACGTGCAGCGCATCGCCGAGGGGAGGCCGTACTACGCGTTCTTCGGGCGGGTGGAGTGAGCCTCGACACGTGCGCTGATCCGCACTCATCAGGAGGAGGTCGCGGATGACTGCAAGCTTCTGTCTTCTCTGCGGAGCTATGAAGGTCGGTGCGTTTACATGGTGCGATGAATGTGAGTTCGTGCCGCCAGATTGGGATGTGGCTCTTCAGTTTACGGATGACTATCTCAATTCTCTGGAGGTGAATAGCCTTCGCGATGTAGTTATGGGTCTCGCACAAGCTGATGCGACGGAGGAAGAGAGGTATTGGACCTTTCTCTATTTTGTGACACGCAAGTGGCCGAAGATCCTAGAAGTTGACATAGACAAGCTGGAAAATGATCTTCGCCGTAAAGTCGAATCGCTATATCAGGAACACCTCGCTGACCACATCGGACAGCATCCGAGCAGCCTTCGGCAGACATCAAGATTCGCCTACGAGTCTTGGAATAGTGCCGTCAATGAAGAGATGCAAAGGACCGAGGACGCATGGCGTGATAGAGCGGCGGAACAGGCGCCGGCACTTGAAAAGAACGGTGCCGAACTACTGGAAATGATAAGGAAGTTCATCTTCGAATTAGGGCAAGGCGGCATTGCGAGCAGGATTCTGTTCCCGTCTACCTATCCTCCCCCGCGAAAGAAGAAGGGAGAGAGACTCAATCGGGCTAGCGAGATTACCCATTGCGTCAAAGAACATGGGCGTCGCTTGGACGACTATTGCGAAGGTTTCAGTAGAGGTTGGTCTGGAAAGACCCGACGGCAAGTGTCCTACACAGTTGGCACGAAAGACCTTTTGGCGGAACTCGCAGCGATTGCCATCAAATTGGCCAGTCACGTCGGGTTTGAGGATAGACTCATCCCTATGAAGGTTAGGGAGCTCCGTCAAGAGCTCAAGATGAAGCGCCGAACTTACGAGTCCACGGCCTATCTAGCATTCCATCCCGAACACATCGAGATAGACGCGCATTGTGCAGAAACGGGAGATTGAAGGCCTTTCTTCGATCACAGGAGCAAGCTTCCTAACAGCGGATACGATACTCCCTTACACGTCTGATAGGGAAGTAGAGTGCAGTCTCCTGAACCCAGCGGGCTGAATCACTTTGAGAGGAACAGATGGCGCAACCGATCAGACCGAAGCCCATCAAGTCCATGAAGAACGTCGCCGAATTCCGCGCGTACCTCGCCGAGATCGGCGTTGAACTGGGCTGCGACGACGAAGTCGCGCGCAAGGGTTCCGCCCTTACGGAGTCGTTCGAGGTGCATGGCCGCACCATCGGGAATCGCTGGGCGTGTCACCCGATGGAAGGGTGGGACGGCACTCCCGAGGGTGGCGCGACGGAGCCGATGATACGTCGCTGGCGGCGATTCGGAGAGAGCGGCGCGAAGCTCATCTGGGGCGGCGAGGCCATGGCCGTGCGGTTCGACGGACGTGCGAACCCGCATCAGCTCATCATCTCGGAGGAAACCGAGCGCGACCTCGCGACGCTGCGGGAGACGCTGCTCACGGCCCACACGGAGCGCTACGGCTCCACCGACGACGTGCTGGTCGGATTCCAGCTCACGCACTCCGGGCGATTCTGTCGACCCGGTCCGGGCAGCGCGCTCAAGCCGCTGATCGCATACCGGCATCCGATCCTCGACGCGAAATTCGGCATCGACTCCGACGAACCGGTGATATCCGACGATGAGGCAAAGCAGCTCATCGACGAATTCATCGCAGCGGCGAAGATCGCCCATCGCGTCGGTGTGGACTTCGTCGACGTGAAGCATTGTCACGGCTACTTGCTGCACGAATTCCTCAGCGCGCACACGCGTCCCGGCCCCTATGGCGGGTCGTTCGAGAACCGCACGCGCATCCTGCGTGAGATCGTTGAGCGCATCCGAAGCGAGGTTCCCGGCCTGCTCGTCGGGGTGCGGCTCAGCGCGTTCGACACGGTGCCGTACAAGCCCGATCCTGCACTCAGCCGTGGCGCCGTGCTCGGACCGGGGGTGCCTGAGGACTTCTTGCACGCGCTTCCGTATAGGTATGGATTCGGCGTCGACGCAGAGGACCCCACGCGGTACGATTTGTCCGAAACGTACCAATTCCTCGAGCTGTGCCGCGAACTCGGCATTCGGCTCGTGAACGTCACCGCCGGCAGCCCCTACTACAACCCGCACGTTCAGCGCCCGGCGAGCAACCCACCGTCCGACGGCTACCGTCCGCCGGAGGAGCCGCTCGTTGGATGCGCCCGGCAGATCGACGTTGTGAGGCAACTCAAGGCGCGTTTCCCGGACCTCGTCATGGTGGGCACGGCGTACAGCTACCTGCAGGAGTACCTGCCGCACGTCGCGCAACACTACGTCCGCACCGGCGGCGTGGACGTGGTCGGACTGGGTCGGATGCTACTGCCGTACCCGGACATGATGACAGACGCCGTCGAGGGGCGCGCGCTGGACACGCGGCTCATCTGCCGCACGCTCTCCGACTGTACGACCGCGCCACGCGCCGGCATGCCGAGCGGCTGTTTCCCGCTGGACGAGTACTATCGCGACGGCGAACTCGCCGAACAGCTCAAGGACATTAAGCGCAAGCGCGCGGCGGAGATGCGGGAGTCGGAGTAGGGCCGCGGCTGCGCCTCACAGCGGAGACGACCATGGATGTCGCATATCTCACCGACCGTCGCGCGGCGGAGCTTCCGTCGGACGAGAACGAGCTGAGCCGACGTTGCCTGCGCATGCTGGAGGCGTGGGCCCCCCTCGGCGCGGAGTATTTCGCGGACTGGCCGGGTCGCCCGCACTGCGGGCATTTCCTCGGCGGCGTCCACTGGTACGGGCTGGAGACGTCCGGACCGGTGCTGGCCTTCGCGGCGATGGCATCATCGCCGGATCTCGACGAGCGGGTCGCCGGTCTCTCTCGCGAGCAGATCCGCGAGATGGCCGTCAAGGGACTGCGCTACCTCTGCTTCACACATGATGCCGGTCCGCCCGACTGCGTACGCCCGGACACGGGGCTCGGCCGCACGGAGAATGCCGGTCGCAAGTGGGGCGAGCGCGGTCGCGGCTTCTTTCCGGAGAGTCAGTGCGGCTGGCCCATCGCGGCGCTCGTCGTCTCCGCGCTGCTGCTCGGGGACGCGGTCGATGACGAAACGCGCGATCTACTCGGTGAGGTCTGTCTCGACTACGCGGACCGGTTCGGCGACATGCAGCCCATGTCCGGCGTGTACGACAACACGCAGGCCGAAGAGAACGCCTGGACGGCCGACGGCCTCAACGCGTGCGCGCTCTTCCTGAGCAACCACCCCGACGCAGCCCACTGGATGGAGACGGCCCGGCAGTGGATGCTCAGCGCGGCGGTCGCGCCTCAGGACATGAAGAACGCCGGCGACTGGGCCGACGGGCGCTCCGTTCGCGACTGGACGCTACGGAAGTGTACGCTCCTGCCGGATTATCTCGCGGAGAATCACGGGATGATACACCCGACGTACACGGCCTCGTCGGTGATCTTCTCGGCGCATACCGCGTGCGCGAGCGGCGTCTTTGGCGTTGGAGTCCCCGGCGAATTGAGCTTCAACCGCGATCGCGTGTATCGCGAGCTGAAGCGCATGACCGACGAGCACGGCTCGTTCCACCCCGTGCAGGGCATGGACTGGCCATATCACGCCGAGACGCTCGCCGGGGTGCCCGCGCATGGCTTCGCGTCGATCTTCTTCGACGACCCCGATGCCGCACGGCTCGAGCGAGCGGCGCTGCGGGTCCTCGAACATGAGAGCCGCGCGTCCGGTGGCCGAATTCTCGCGAGTGAGGTAGGTGAGCACGTCACGGACATACAGGACCCGATGATCGTTCGCGAATGCCAGGTGGGGACGTACGCCCACGCGTACCTGCTCCACCGGTTGTACGGCGTCGGAGCGGAGCCGGCTCCGGATGACAGAGACCTGCGCGGAGCGCGCGTCTACCCACACTCCGGATTTGGGCATCTCCGGCACGGGCGTGGACAGACGTCGTTCTCGTGGCGGAACAACATCATGGCGCTGGCCACGGATTCGGATGGTGTCTTCACCGTCGCGCCGGCGACGGGTTCTCTGCTGGCGGACGTCGTTGTGCGTGGACGCCCGGACAGCCACGAACTGGCAAGTATCCGTGTCCACGAGCGACCCGACTCGTTCGCCGCGGCGCTGGACATGTGTCGCGCGCAGGGCAGCGTCAGGCAGACGACGCTGTTTGCAGCCTTGCCGGACGGCCGGACCGCGCTCTGGGAGGAGGTCGTCGCTCAGGGATCCGTGACCGTTGAACGCGCGAACCACGGCCTCGTGCGCATCATCAACGAGCGGTACGATATGCCCGCCGGTCTGTGTCGCGGCGAGCGCGTGCTTCACACACCGGAGGGTGCGGAGGCGTTCCGCGGCTACGTCAGCGACGACCCGGCGAGCGACGTCGTGCGCCAGTATGGTCATCCCGAGTGGGTGAACGTGGACGACCGCGTCGGCATCGTCTTCTCCGGCACCGGGGCAACGCAGTACACGAACCGGCACTACTTCAAGCCGTGGTGGGCCGTCGCGGACGATCTCGTGCTGAGCAGGATGCCGGCCGACCGAGAAGTCGAAGCAGGCGGCATAGTGACCGGGCTGTCGGCGTTGATCTGCCCCGACCAGGCGCACGAAGACACGTCGATGGAGTCATATGCCGTGCTGCGGGACGGTCCCGCCGTAGCGCTGCTCGTCGGCGCGGAGCATCTCGTGGCGGGCAATTTCGGCGATGAATCGCGAACGTGTGAGTTCCGCCGCGAGCGGCAGCACGGCGAATCGGTACCCGTGTTTCCCGGCACATCAAGCGTCGATGCGGATGCGGTATCGTGGCGCGTCGATCTCGACCCCGGCGAGGCGGTTCTGTTGGATGCTGTCGCCGCGATGCACGTCGAGGGCAACGTCGAGATAGCGTGCGTGAGCGAGAAGGTGATCGCCGAGAACTCCGGCGGCGCGCCCGCGATGGTTACGCGCGACGGCGTCGGTTGGGAGATCGCGGCGGGAGAAGTGCGAGCGGTGTAGCGATTCAACCCCGCTTCCCCCGTACCGTCCGCGCCGTACATTTCGTTCCAGTCACGACAGCGCATGCAACCGGTCGCGCCCGCCGCGACATGACAACCCCATCACACCCCCGGGAGAGAACAGATGTACGTATCCATCAGGGACGCAACGGTCATTCACGGCGGCTACGGCACCGTCAAAGAGGGTCTCGACGCGCTCGGACTTTCGGTGATCGAAGTCGATTTCGCGAAGGACTGCACCGTCGGAGCGCTCACGAGCTCGGGGCGCTGTCCGCTCGGTACCGACGACGGCGTGGACGCCTTCAAGAAGCACCTCGCGGAGAACGGCGTGAAGGTGAGCGCGCTCCTGCTCGCGAACGACTTCAACGCCGCGGACCTCGACGCCGAGCACGCGTGGATGGAGCGCGCCGTTCGCGTGGCCCACATGCTTGGCGCTCCGGCTGTGCGCATCGACAGCGCCATGACGGGTCAGCAGGAGCTGCCGTTTGAAGAGCGCGTCGAGAAGTTCGTCACGGGCATCAAGCGGCTGCTCGATGCCACCTCCGACGTGCCGGTGGATCTCGGCATTGAGAATCACGGCTACCAGGGCAACGACCCGAACTTCCTCCACGGAGTGTTCGACGGCGTCGGCTCCGATCGGATCGGCATGACGCTCGATACGGGCAATTTCTACTGGCGCGGCCATCCGATGGCGAAGACGCTGAGCGTCATCGAGGAATTCGCGCCTCTGGCGAAGCACACGCACGTGAAGAACATCAACTACCCCGCCGAGACGCGCGAACAGGAGCGTGAGATGGGCTGGGAGTATGGCACGTACGTGAGCCCGATCTACGAAGGCGACATCGATCACACGAAGGTCATCGGCTACCTCAAGGCCGCGGGGTATGATCGCGACCTCTGCATCGAGGACGAGTCGCTCGGCAAGTACGACGAGGCCGAAGCGCGGGCGATCCTCAAGAAGGACGCCGAGCACCTGCTCAGCATCGTCGGCTGAGTCGGTACGCTTCGATCTGACAGCACGTATCGGTAGGGGTCGTTCGCGAACGACCCCTACTTCGTTTCGGACCCCGTCGTATCATCGGTGGGGTGGGTACTCCTATCCTCCAACGAGGCAGGATCGGAGAGCAGATATACCTGTCCGTGCGTTTCGCGAAATGCGTGCTGTCCGCAAGGAATGTCTCGACTTCGTCGGCGGTACGCACCTAGGGGAGGGTCTGAGACCCTCCCCTACAACCCCATCGTCCACACTCCCGCTAGAGCACCAGGTCGCACGCCTCGGGCGGCATCCAGTGCGCGTCCTGCCCCTCCCACTTGACGTTGCAGCCGAGCGGATTCGTAAGCGGCATGCTCACCGGCTTGCCGACGACGACTTCCGCCAGCGCGTTGTCGAGGTCGTTCACGCGCGCCTGGTCGCCTTCACGCGGATTGTCCACGCCCCGGCCCGTGTAGACGAGCTTCCGATCCTTGTCGAACACGTAGAAGTGCGGCGTTCGGAGCCCGCCATACGCCAGCGCGACCTCCTGGGATTTGTCGCGAGCATACACCCACGGGAACTTGTGCTCGTCCATCCGGGCGACCATGTGGTCGAAGTCGTCCGTTGGGTGCGTGACCTCGCTGTTCGAGTTGATGCCGATGAAAGCCACGCCCTTGCCGCTGAACTCCTCGACCGTGGCGCGGGTGTTCTCGTCGGAGCCGACCACGTACGGGCAGTGATTGCACGTGAAGAACACAACGAGCACGTCCGCGCCGCTGAAGTCGGAGAGCGAGTAGGTGTTGCCATCCGTCGCCGGGACGCTGAAGTCCGGTGCCTTTTCGCCGATCTGCAAGGTGAAAGCCATGGTGATCCTCCTTCAGGGATTCGCCTGTGTAGTGCCGTATGATGTCTCGTTACCCGTATGTCGGTCAAGTGTGAACAGCGGTCGAGGCGCGGTGATTCCGCGTGCCTGGCGGCGCGGTGGCTCGCTCGGCGCGAGCGGCGCTCACCTCCCGAAATTGTAGGTGATCGACAGCCACGGTACCAGCGCCTCTACCCCCTTCGGAATGAGGATGCCGAAATCCCCTGCAAGACGGTCCCCGAAGAACCTGATCGCCGGGCCGAGCATGTACATGAATTCGCCATCGCCGAAGACGAACCAGTTCTCCGCGACGAAAGCCGCGCTGTTGGTGATGCGCCGATTCAGCCCGAAGATGACAATAGCCGCCTCGGCCACGTCAGTTCCGGAGTAGGGTATCCCGAATCCCGCGCTGAAGTTGGCGTCCGGCGGGCCGGCGGTACCCATGGCGAACGCGATTCCGGCGTGTTCGTCGCTGACTCCCATGAGCAGTGTGCCGATCGACACGGCTGATTCATCTGTAATGCGTGTTCCAATTCTCGGAGCGATGTACCAGAGTTGCTCATCGATGCCCGCGCCCGGGAGGAGCGACATGCCGCCAAGGATGCTGATGTTGTCCGTAATTCCGTACGCGAGGCTCGGGAAGAAGACGTAGTGATCGGCAAAGTAGCCGTTTCCCGCGCGCAGAGGGTACCCTGTCGGCGCGTAGAGCAGGCGGGAGTAGTTCGGGTCGGTGCGACGGAATTCCCCCTCCACGACGCGTCCCCGCAGCCTCTCGATGGTAACCACGGACGACTTCGGTACACGGGCCTCCAGGCCTCCCGCCGTTTTCACCGTCAAGTACTCCGAATTCTCCTCTACGATGGTGCCGTGCAGTCTGGACCCATCTCTCAACGATACAACGACGGTGGAGTCCTCAGCCGATTTGGCATCTTCACCTGCCGTCGCCGCCGCAGCGGCGATCATCCCGATCAGAAGAGCTACCGCGAATCGACTCATGCCGCCCTCCGGTTTCCTGTAGTTCCTCGGCGGGCACCGCTGACTCACCAGCGCCGCCTACCTCTTCCCGATGGTGGCCGCCTCGAGCGTTGACTGTCTCTCCGTTCGCGCCCGCGCTTGCGCGCAGGCTCTTTACGGTCCGACATCCCTCTGTATACCTTCTGATCCGCGATGGAGCAACGGCATAGCGAATCGGTCCAGCGTGAGGGATAGCTCGCGCCCGGCCACCTGGGAGGCATAGATGAGCGACGTGACCATCTACCACAATCCGCGGTGCAGCAAGAGCCGTCAGACGCTGCAACTGCTGAAGGATAACGGCGTCGACCCGCAGGTCGTCGAGTACCTGGAGACGCCTCCGAGCGAGGACGAGCTGAAGCGCATTCTGGGCAAGCTCGGTATTTCCGCAGCAGACCTCGTACGCTCGAAAGAGTCGGCGTTCAAGGACCTCGGGCTGAGCAAGAGCAGCACCGAGGAGGAACTCATCGGCGCGATGGCGGCAAACCCGATCCTCATCGAGCGTCCCATTGTAATCAAGGGCGGCAAGGCTCGGATCGGCAGGCCGCCGGAATCCGTGACGGAGATACTTTGAGCGAGCCGGTATCCACCAGCGCACCCGGGAGCAAGGAATGAGCGACGCAGCGAAGTCCGTACGTTCGGCAGCAGACGCCGACGCGGCGAGCATAGCGGAGAACTGGGGGAGCCTGACCTGGCTTGCCGGCGGGAAGATCGGAAACTCGGGGGGCCTCACGCTCGGCCGCGTTACCATCGACCCGGGCGAGCGGAACCCCCGGCACATGCACCCGAACAGCGAGGAGATCCTCTACCTCCTCGCCGGCCGCCTCGAACACTCCCTCGGTGACGAAGCCGTGACCCTCGATCCCGGCGACTCGATCACGATTCCGCGCGGAGCGTTTCACAACGCCGTGAGCACCGGCAGCGTCGTCGCGGACATGATCGTCGCCTACGACACCGCCGACCGGCAGATCGTCTTCGAAGAGACTACCTGACAGATATCCACGGTGCCGGCGCCCGCCACCGTTCCCGAATGCCACGTGGCTTCCTATACTCCGATTCGTCGGCCGAGCGCGCGCTTTGGCGAACCGTCCGACACTGACGGCGTACACCGGTAGACGGAGGGAGCGGCATGCGACTGGGCGGACCGCTATTCGAGGAGACGCACGATCCCGATTCGTGGATCGTCGCGCTGGAGCGCAAGGGATATCGCGCGGCATACTGCCCGATCGGGGTCGACGCCGACTCCGACGCCATTGACGCGTACCGCCGCGCGGCGAGCGAACGCAGTATCGTGATCGCCGAGACGGGCGCGTGGTCCAATCCGCTCAGCGACGATAGCGACGAGCGAGAGCTGGCGCTCGAGCTGTGCCGAAACCAGCTCGAGTTGGCGGATCGAATCGGCGCGAAGTGCTGCGTGAACATCTCCGGCTCGCGTGGGCCGAGGTGGGACGGACCCGATGCGAGGAACCTCACCGGCGAAACGTTCGACATGATCGTCGAATGCGTGCGCGGCATCATCGACGCGGTGAAGCCGGAGCGGGCTGTGTACGCTCTGGAGACGATGCCGTGGGCGTATCCCGATTCGGCCGAGTCATACGACCAGCTCATAGTGGCCATAGATCGACCGCGGTTCGGCGTACACTTCGATCCGGTGAACCTCATGTGCAGCCCGCAGCGATACTACGCCTCTGGCGATCTCATTCGCGATTTCGTCGACCGTGTCGGCCCTCATATAGTGAGCTGTCACGCCAAGGACATCAAACTGAGCGACAGCCTGACCACTCACCTCGATGAGGTGCGACCCGGGCTCGGGGGCCTCGATTACGGCGCGTACCTGGAGTCGGTTGCCGCGCTGGATCCCGATGTCTGCGTCATGCTGGAGCACCTTCCCACAGAGGACGAATACGACGAGGCGGCGGCTCACCTCCGGGCGGCGGCCGGGGAGAAAGGGCTGTCGTTCGCATGACTCACCGGCAGGTAGTATTCGTCGAATCCCGCGACGCCCGTCTGGTGGTTGCCCTCGACCGCGGTGAGGCCGATCGCCTCGTAACCGTGTTCGATTGGAGTAGATGATGGCGGAGGTTCCGGCGTGGCTCACGGACATGCGGACAAGCGTACCCGCATGGGTCGAGAGCGTACGGTGTCCAGATGGGCCCGGCAGGTACCGATCCGCGTTGAATGCGTACGAACCGTACGATATCGACTCATCCCAGAATACCTACTCAACGCTCCGTGCCATTGGCCATGGATTCGGCGACGAGGAGCGCGCCGGCTGGATCGCGTATCTGACGTCCATGCAGCGGGAAGAAGACGGGCTCTTCGTAGACGCCGCTATGGAGCGTCACACGATCGCCGCGGCGGGAGAGCCGTCTCCCGTCGAACTCGCCAACGTGCGCCGGTTCATCACGCGCAACTGCATCACGACGATACTCGGGCTGGGTGGACGCCCGGCCTACCCGCTCCGACACGATGAAGCATTCGCCACTCCGGATGAACTTGTGTGGTACCTGGAGTCGCTGGACTGGAGCAATCCGTGGGGAGCCGGCTCATGGGCGGGAGCGGCGATCCGGTTTCAGTGCTACAATCAGCTCGTGGGCGCCGACGAGGGACGCGCGCAGGAGATCGTCGATGCGGGCGTGCGCTGGCTGGAGGAGCGCCAGGATGCGGCCAGCGGCGCGTGGTCACACGGCGGCGAAGTGCGCCTCAACGTGCTGGTGAACGGCATTTTCAAGGTGTGGATGAACCTGCTCGACGTAACGGCCCTGCGCATCCAGTACCCGGAACGCGTTGTCGATTTGTGCCTCAGCGCGCTTCGCGACGATCCCGCACTCGTCGGAACGCCTGACGCGTGCAGCATATTCGACGTCGCTCTCGTGCTGGACGTTGCGTTGCGCCGGACCGACCATCGCCGCGACGAGGTGGGCCGCGCCCTGGACGGCTCGTTCACGGGCCTCCGGCCCATGGTGCGGGACGACGGCGGGTTCAGCTACGGGCCCAACGGGTCGCTTGCGAACCACGGCGGACTTGCGCTGGCGCCGGTTGCCGACCAGTCCGATGCAGCGGGCACCGCCATCAACGTCAACGCCGTGGCGCTGATCGCCAGCCTGACGGGTGCCCGGGAAGATATCGGCTGGCTCCCTGTAAGCGAATGGCAGCTTGGCCTGTAGCAGGCCGACTGCGCGGAGATCGACGAGATGCTTCTGTCGCTTAGCGGATTCCTTTTCGAGGACGACTACCGAACGCAATCGCTGTCGTTCCGTGAGTTCTGCCACCTCGCCCGAGACGCCGGCTACGACGCGGTCGATCTGCGTCGCACGCAGGTCTCGCCCGACACGGCCGAATCGGAACGGTACGACGTCGCGGCCGTCCTCGCTGACGAGGGGCTTCGCGTCAGCATGCTCACGGCGCGCGGTCTCCCGGAATCCGGCGACGAACGCGATCGTGCATTCTACGCGTATCTCGATCTCTGTAATGCGCTTGGTTGCACGCTGTTGAAGATCAGCAGCGATACGGACTGGCTGGCGAGCGCCGTGGAGCGCGCCAGGGAGCAGAGCGTGACGCTCGCTACGAACAACCACATCAACTCGCCATTGGAGACGGTCAGCGGCACGCGCGAGTACCTCGAACGCATCGGCGATACGCGTATGGCGCTTCTCTACGACCCGCAGCATCTCTTCGTCGCCGGCGAGGACTACCTTGGGTGCATCGACGAGTTCGCCTTCAGGATCGTCGCGGTTCTCACGCATTGCGTGAGCACGGTGCGCCACTACGAATCGCCCCCCGAGCCGCGTTTCGAGCATGGCGGTCGCGAGTGGTATCTCTCCCGGCCCGACCGGTCGGACGTGCAGGATTGGCACGCCATCATGGAGAAGTTTGCCGACCGCGGCGTAGGCCCCACGGTGACGGTGTTCGAGAATGGCTGGCCCGCTGACCAGCGGGAGCAGATCGCGCGTGAACGTGCCGCATACTTCGGCAGGCTCTGGCGGTCTGTGACGTGATCGATGCATGTATCATAGGCGTGTCGGGTTTCGGGCGGACACACTACGCCGACCTCATACGGGAGGCCGAGGCAGGTCGGATGCGACCTGTCGCCGCGACCGTCGTCAACCAGGCGGAGGAATCGGAGCGGTGCGCGCGCCTCCGCGAGCTCGGCTGCGAGCTGTTCGACGAATATCGGGCGATGCTGGCGGCATACAGCGGGAAGGCGCAGCTCTGCTTCATCCCGACCGGCATCCCACTTCACGCGGCGATGACCATCGGCGCCCTCGGCGCGGGCATGAACGTGTACGTCGAGAAGCCCGCCGCGCCGACAGTTCAGGACGTGCGCGCCATGCAGGAGGCGGAACGCGCGTCGGGACGATTCGTGGCGGTCGGCTACCAGCACAACTACAGCGATGCGACACTCGCGCTGAAGGAACGTCTCGTCGCAGGTGAGTTCGGGCAGGTGCGTTCCGCCGCGGTAGTGGTACGATCGCCGCGACCGAGTTCGTACTACGCGCGAAACGGATGGGCGGGGCGCGTGCGGGTCAAGGAGCCGAGAGGTGGGGATGTCTGGGTACTCGACTCGCCGTTCAACAACGCAAACGCGCACTACGTGAACCTCATGTGCTTCTGGTCCGGCGAGGCATTCGATCGCCCAGCGGAGCCTTCGACGGTGCAGGCGGAACTCTACCGGGCGAACCCGATCGAGAGCGCCGATACCGCGTGCATCCGCGCAACGACGCTATCGGGCGGGACGATTCTCTACCTTGGCACGCACGCAGCCAACGACTCTCCCAGCTTGGTCATTCGACTCCGGACCGATCACGCGACTATCACCTGGTCCGGCGATGACGAGACGATCCGCATCCGGCACGACGGCGGCGTTGATGAGGCCTTGCCGATGGAGGCGAACGTTCGCGAAACCGTCATGCGGCGGCTTCATGAACGATTCGTCGACCCCTCGGCGTTCGTCTGTACGCTTGATATCGCCAGGGCGCAGACGATGTTCGCCAACGGGGCGTTCGAGTCGTCGGACGTCCGCGCGTTGCCGGAGCGCCACGTGTCCGTGACTGAAATGGAAGGCGACACGCAGCACGCCATCGACGATATCTAAAACATCACGGAACGATGCTTCGATGATGAGCTGCTCTTCAGCGAAGCAGGTGTACCCTGGGCGTTTCCCGGAACACTGGTCGATCTTACCGGCTACGAGCGCTTCACGGGTGGCGCGATGAACTTGGCGTAGCATACGGGATGAACGGACATGTAGCGTACGTTGCGTACAGAAATGTGAGGCATCGGCACCTCCAATCGATCTCCACGAGGGAACTATGATCGACGCATGTATTATCGGCGTATCGGGGTTCGGACGCGTTCACTACACCGACTTGATGCGTGAGACCGACGCGGGCCGGATGCGACCGGTCGCCGCGACCATCATCAACCAGCCGGAGGAGCCGGAGCGATGCGCCCGCCTCCGCGAGCTGGGCTGCGAGATTCTCGACGATCACCGGGCCATGTTCGCGGCGTACGCGGGCAAGGCGCAGCTCTGCCTGATCCCAACCGGCATCCCGCTCCACGCGCCGATGACCATCGACGCCCTTGGCGCTGGCATGAACGTGTACGTCGAAAAGCCCGTCGCCCCGACGATTCAGGACGTGCATGCCATGCAGCGGGCGGAGCGCTTGTCGGACGGATTCGTCGCCGTGGGCTACCAGCACAACTACAGCGACGCGACGCTCGCGCTGAAGGAGCGCCTCGTCTCCGGTGAGTTCGGGCAGGTGCGCTCCGCCGCGGTGGTAGTTCGCTGGCCGCGGCCGAGTTCGTACTACGCGCGGAACGGTTGGGCGGGGCGCATGCGCGTCGAAGGCCCGGACGGCGAGAGTGTCTGGGTGCTCGATTCGCCGTTCAACAATGCCACCGCGCATTACGTGAATCTCATGTGCTTCTGGTCCGGCGCGACGTTCGGCCGCTCGGCGGACCTGACGACCGTGCAGGCGGAGCTTTACCGGGCGAATCCCATTGAGAGCCCCGACACGGCGTGCATCCGGGCGACGACCGCTACCGGTGGGACGATTCTCTACCTTGGCACGCACGCGACGGCGGACGTCAGAGGCCCGGATATCCGGCTCCGTGCGGATAAGGCGACGATCACCTGGTCCGGCAGCGACGACACGGTGCGTATCCTGCCCGACGGCGGCGTGGAAGAGATTCTGCCCATGGAGCCGGACGTGCGCGAGAGCGTCATGCGGCGGTTGCACGAGCGCATCGCCGATCCGTCCGCGTTCGTCTGCACGCTGGATGTCGCAAGCGTACAGACGCTCTTCATGAACGGCGCGCACGAGTCGTCGGATGTGCACGTCGTGCCGGACGAGTTCGCGTCGGCGAGTGAGGGCGACGGCGGCACGCAGCATGCAATCGACGATATCGAGGGCATCACGGATCGGTGCTTCGCGCACGAGCTGATGTTCAGCGAAGCCGGCGTGCCGTGGGCTCAGGCGGGCACGAAGGTGAACGTTGTCGACTATGACCGCTTCGACGGCGGTGCCTGGAGGGCGCCATGAACGACCGCATCACGTTCACCTCGTTTGGCACGCTTGGCGTGATCGATGCAGACGGCGGGAAGCCTCGCTATATCGATGTCGACGTGCCCGATCAGAAGAGCTGGCAATTCGGCCCGGTGTTCGCCGACGGACACCGCACCATCCTGTTGAGTATCGACGGCGGGAAGGCGTGGGAAGGCAGCGCTCGCTCCCGGCTGTGGATGTTCGATCTGCGCCGCATGGATGATCCGGCCGACGGCCTCATCGAGATCGCCACGGAGAACCGCCCGGCGGATTACATGCCCGCGTGCGCGCTTCTGCCGGGCGAGGAACGATTGGTCGTTAATCCGCTCATCGATGGCGAGCAGCGCGTCATGACGATGAATCTCGACGGGTCCGACCAGCACGAAGTCACGCACGCCGGCGACGGATTCACGTACGGCGTCGACCTCAGCCCGGATAGCACGCGATTCGCGTTTCACAGCATACCGCCCGAGGGCTACCGCATCGTCACGTGCGGCCTCGACGGCGGAAACCGGACCATGATCGCGGGCGAAGAGGGCCATCTGTACTTCGGGCCGACGTGGTCGCCTGATGGACGCTGGATCGCCTATGTCGACTGCCACGCTCGGATCGATCCGGGGCATGACTGGGCGGATATCTGGGTCAGCACGCCGGACGGATCCGAGCAGATGGCTGTCGCGTGGGGCAGGCGGCAATGGTTGAGCGCGGCGTGGGGCACGCAGGAGTGGCACGCCGGCGGCTCGAACGTTCCGCGCTGGTCGCCACGTGAGAACGCCCTCACCTATTGCCGGGGGTCGGAGGGCGCGAGGCCGCCCTGGGTGTTCCAGCCCGACCGGCCCGACACGGATCACTTCAACCGCGATCTCGACACGGATCAGGCATCCGGTGGCACCGACGTCTGCCTGATCGATCCCGACGTCGGCAGCACCGTACCGATCACGCAGAGCGGGTCCCGCGGCATGTGGGACTTCCGCACGGAGTGGTCGCCGGATGGATCGCGCATTGCGTTCTGCCGCGCGATGCCGGGTCGACCGTCGGAGCTGTGGGTCATGGATGCGGACGGGCGAAACCAGCGCGCGCTCACGCTCGGGCACGAAGATCGCGGCGCCGATCATCCGAAGTGGATTCCCGGAGACTGAGAGCACAGTTCGACATTGGTCCGGCGTGTGTGTGACAATATTCTTGATGTTTCTGCACAAACCCAACCGAAGGGGTCGCTCGCCATGTTCAGAGCAAGCAGACGCTATCTGCCGATCTTCGCCGCGCTGTTGGGGGATCTACCTCCTGATAGCGACATCCGCAGGCGCTGAGCGCGTTGTTCCGCTCAACATCTCACTCATCCCATCGATCTCCGTCGCTGGCTCTGGCGACAGTGTCGTCTCGAACGTCTCGTGGGGGTTCGTGACGAGAACCGCCCGCATCGAAGGTGCATCGTTCGGCGCGGTGAACATCCATACGACGTCCGTTCGCGGTCTCCAGTCATCATGGTTCGTGGGAACCTGCGGCGGCCCGGTCGAGGGGGCACAGGCGAGCACCCTCGTGAGTTACGCCCGGGGCGGCGTGCGTGGCGTGCAGACCGCGGTTATCGTCAGCAAGGCGGGCGGGTCCGTGGACGGTCTTCAGGTCACGGGTTTGTTGAGCTTCGCCTCGGCCGCCGGAACTCAGGTTTCAGGCTTCATGAGCCACGCGCCATCGGCCGGAACTCAGGTATCAGGCTTCATGAGCCACGCCGCGGAGGCGGGAAATCAGGCATCGGGCTTCATGAGCTACGCATCATCGGCCACGACCTAGGCGTCCGGTCTCATGAGCTTCGTCAGCGATTCCGTCGGCGTTCAGGCTGCCGGGCTCATGAACCGCGCGCGGACGTCGCTCGTGCAGACCGGGCTCATCAACGTTACGCAGCACTCGACGGGAGCGCAGATCGGCCTCATCAACGTTGCGCAGAAGCAAGATGGAGTGCCGATTGGTGCGTTCAGCTACGTGAAGGGCGTGCCGATTCGTCTCAACACCTGGGGCGACGAGACTGGGTTCACGAACATCGGGCTCGTCTCCGGCCTGCCGAACGTGTATTCGATGCTCGTTGTCGGCTACCGGTCGCATGAGACGCCGAAGTGGTGGGCGGTCGGGTACGGCATCGGTGCGCACATTGACCGCGGCGCGACGTTCTACCAGGTGGACTGGGTCACGACTGCGATGTTCAACGAGGACGACCCGGAAACGGACGAGGCCATCTCCCGGCTGCGTTGCGCCGTGGGCAGACAGCTCGGCAACCGATTCGCCGTCTACGCCGGTGCCAGCCTGAACGTCTGGACGTCAAGCGTCTCCGATGGCGACTCGATCATCCCGTGGTCGACGACAAGCGGTGAAGTAGACAACACGCACATCAACTTCTGGCCCGGATTGTATTTCGGCTTCCGGTTCTGACGACCTGGCGCATGGGCGGCTCGGCTCACCCGCGCTGCCCATGCACGCGCTCCGCACTGGACGGCGGTTCGACAGGATGCCACCGATGCCCGATATCATGGATCGCCTCGTCGCTAGCCCGTGCTGTGTGCCGGAGATGCCGCTTGAGCCGCAGCTTGAGGCCTATTCGGCGCTCGGGTTCCGCAAGTACGAAGCGTTCACGACGTGGGCGGCGGCAGCGCTCGACCTCGAACGCGATCCAATCGAATACACGGGCCTGTTGTCGCGACACAGCATGGCCGTGACGTCGTTTCACCTGCCTTCCGTCAGCGGCGCTCGCGGACCGACGTTCGAACGGGCCGCGCACGCGGCGCGATTCGCTCACGCTCTCGGCGCTGGCGTAGTTTTGTACAAAGCTACCGATCACGCCGCGTACATCAATGCCGGAGTGTCGTTCCTCGATGCGGTCGACGACCTCGGCGTGACGGTTGTCGTCCAGAACCACGCCGGTTCGCCGATATCCACGCTGGACGACTACCGGGAAGTGATCGACGGAATCGGCGACGATCGGCTTGGCGCGGTGCTCGAGGTGGGGCACCTCCACGCGGCGGGCGTGGACTGGCGCGATGGACTGGAACTGCTGGCGGATCGCGTCGCGCTCGTGCACATCAAGGACCAGGTCGGTGCCGAGTCCGTGCCCTACGGGCAGGGGGAGATCGATCTGCCCGCGCTTTTTCGCGAGCTTGACACCGCCGGATACGCGGGCGACGTCGTCGTCGAGATGGAAGTGCCGGGCGCGACCTCCGAGCAGACTATCGGATACCTCGGCGACGCCATCGAGTTCCTGGCCGGTTCGTGTGTCTCCTGACAAACATGAATGGGAGCTGTTCCGTGGAAGATCCTCGGATCTGCATCATCGGCGCGGGTAGTCTCTCGACTTCGCGCATATACCCGTATATCGGCGCCGCCGGAGGACAGATCGTAGGCGTATGCGACCTCGATATCGAGAAGGCGGAGCGGAATGCCGGTCGCTTCGGAGGACGGCCATACTCGGAGCTGGCCACCATGATCGACGTCGAGCGGCCCGACGCCGTGATCGTCTGCATCGGTCCTGCTCAGCACGCCGAGCTGGCGATGGATATCATGCGCCGCGGCCTGCCAGTCTACACGGAGAAGCCGCCGGCGGTCAGCGCGGCGGCGGCGCTGGAGGTCGCGCGAGTCGCGAAGCAGACTGGGAAACTGTGCGTGACGGCGTTCAAGAAACGCTACGCGGCGTGCTATGAGTGCGCCCGGGAGTGGATCGACGCACATCCGCCGGGTGAACGGCTCAGCCTGGCCGTGAAGCGCTCGTCGGGGCACTACGGCAACGGTGCCGACCCCCGGTCGCAGCTCCTGTTGGATTTCGGCATCCACGGCATCGACCTGATCGGCTACCTGTTCGGTGATGCTCGCCGTGTGTTGGCGTTCGCAAAGGACCGTGACGCCTATGCCGTGAGCATCGAGTTCGCGTGCGGCGCGGTTGGCAGCCTGAATCTCGACGACGGGCGGAGCTTCCAGGTGCCCACCGAAGAGGTGGAAATATCGATGCGCGGTGGCAACTGGATGACGATCCACAACTCCGCGATGTGGCGCATCGCTGCGGATGGCAAGCCCGTCGAATGGCGCGAGCCGCCCACGTTCGCCTCCTCCGGTGACAGTGGCAAGGACACCGGGCACTTCGCGGAGCTTGCCGACTTCATCGACGCGGTGCGGACCGGGTGTACTGCGAGCCGATCGCACATCGCGGAGAGCTACCGGTCCATGGTGCTCTACGAAGCGATCCAGCGCTCAGCCGAGACCGGCGAGATCGTCGACGTGACGTACGAGAGCGTCTGACAGCCCGCGCATTCGTTCCGCTCTGGCCCAACGGGATCATCGGGCTTCATTCCCAGGCGGGCGGGAGACCCCGAGATCGGGTGGCGGGCGGAACACTCCTGTCCCGGTGAATGTCCCCGCCACAACCTACTTCAGTAGCGTCATCCGCTGCGAACGCACCACCTCGCCCGCAACGAGACGCAGGACATACACGCCCGTTGCCACGGAGCGCTCCGCGTCGTCGCGCCCGTCCCAGACTATCGTGTGGTCGCCAGGCTCGAACGATTCTCGCACGAGTGTCCGCACGTGACGTCCCGTCATGTCGTAGATGTCGGCCCGTACGAGTTCCGACTCGGGCAGTTCGAACCGGATGAACGTCTCTGGATTGAACGGGTTCGGTCGGTTCGGGTGGAGCCTGAACTGGCGCGGCTGTCCGTCGGCGATGGCCGACGGATCGAACGTGTGCGACCATATGCTGCGCGATTCGGAATCCGTCAACCCGGGCTTCCCGCGCGCCCCCTCCATGAGTGCGGCGGCCCACACGGGCATCTGCGGATTCGTCCTCTCCCGAAGCATCTGCCGCCATTTCTCATCGGTGAGTCGGTCGCTCTGCGGCCAGGTGAACTCATAGTAGGAGAAGATGGCCCCCCGGGTGATCCGAGTCTGACCGCCTTCGTTCACGATGACCCATACTTCCATCGGATAGCCGACAGCTTCCTCCAGCACCCTTCCGCTCGTGAAGTCCGTATGCACGTCGGCGATGATCGCGGTGCTCATCTCGTCGTCGTCGTAGGGGTTCGTCGGATCGTTCTCGTCGACGACGAGTTCCCCCATCACGTCCCCAAACGAGTACAGGTTCGCATAGTCGGACTCTGTGAGTGGGATGTCCTCAAGCTCCTTGACCGACACGTCGAGCAGGAACGCGAGCAGTGTGTCGAAGAGATCGAGCTTGGCGTCGAACCCCTCAAGCATGAGATCCCGCGACGCCAGCCCCTCGCCGGTGAAGCGGGTCAGCGCCAGCAGGCGTGCGTAGAGGGGCGGGTTCGGCTCGACGTAGCTCCGCGGCGGACCGGGCGGTCCGCAAATCGCGCCGCCGCTCTGTTTCGCGTAGAGGATCGTGTCGTGGCGCAACTCGGTCCACGACCCGAGCGCAGCGATTAGTTCGCGGTCGCGCCACGCAGTTGTCTGCATGAAGTGGGGGTATCCCGCGCCTTTGTCGTTGAGGACCGGCATGAGGCTGTAG
>CAZEAI010000080.1:0-23815 GCA_964510105.1 uncultured bacterium | reverse complement strand
CGCCGCCCACTCGCCGTCGTCGCGTGGCTGCTCGTACATGCCGAGTGTGAACAGCCCGCGTCCGTCTCGCTTCAGTATCATGGCGACTCCTCTGTCCCGTTGTCCGACACATGGATTCGCACCTCGTAGCCCTGCAGCACCGTCGCCCATCCATCGGGAATGCGCACGAATGGCTCCGTGCCGGGAACCACGGAAGTCAACTCGTTGGGATTCCCGTTGAAGCCGGTGAGCACGACCTCGTGCTCCCACGGGTCCTCGTTGAGCAGTGCGAGCATGGTCCCGATGCCGGAACGATACGCGCCGCCCGATACGCCGAGAACGGCCGGCCGCATCTGGTCGTCGAGGTGGATGCCGACGGAATGTCTCCGGCCCGTGGTCAGGTACGGGTGCAACCGACTCATCTCCGCGACAGCCACCATGATCTCGTCGATGAACGGCGCCGGGCGATCCTCCTGCGCCGACCCCCACCACATGATGCCCGTTGCGCTGTGCATGAACGCCTGCCATGCGGCGAAACGAGCTTGCTCCTCGTTCGGATACGCCGGGGCTTTGCCGGCGCCATGCTTAGGCAACGTCGACCATGAGAACGCTTGCTGTACCGCCCAGATACCATGATGCGGCGCGACGCGGCGGTAGCGGTCGAGCATCGGCCCCCACTCATGGAGCGGCCGCTCGATGGAGGGTGGCACGGGGTAGAAATCGAAGCCGACGATGTCAAGATTCGGCAGGCAGCGCGCCAGCGTATCGAAATCGCTCCCAGTCGCCTCGTTGAGCCAGAGCGGCCGTCCCGGATCGAGCTTCCGGATAAGCTTCGCGCCGCGCGCAAGGCCCGCGACTACCGCATCTCTGCGGCGGCGAACCTCTTGCACTCGCTCCTCCGGCTCCTGCCAAAGGCGGAACGCGCGATCGTCTCCGAACATCAAGGTGCACCAGATCGCCTCGTCGGGAGCCTCCCACACGGCGACGGCCGGATGGTCGCGCAATTCCTCGACGGTCGCTCGAAGCCGCTCCTCGCCCTCATCATCCGCGACGATCATCGGCACTGGTATCCAGGCTGACATCCCGTGGGCGAGCGCCTGGTCAAGCTGCTCGCGAGTATGGCAGCAGACGATGTTGATCCCCGCCTCGCTCCACGCCTTCCACTCGCCGTCGTCGCGGGGGCGCTCGTACATTCCGAGCGGGAACTGCGGTCGTCCATCGCGTTCGAGGATCACGGTCTACCCCTCCAATGGCGCGATTCTATCCCTATCTTCTGTGATTGTACCAAGGGGGCGGCTGGGGACCAAGACACTGGAGCGGAAACATGCTCGGACTCGAACGCGGTGTCGTCAGACTCGCACCGTACTGCGACGCGTGGCCCGCGCTATTCGTCGAGGAAGCCGCCCGCGTCACCGCCGCGCTCGGCGACCGGATCGGGCGACTCGAACACATGGGCAGCACCGCCATACCGGGCGCGCAGGCCAAACCTATCATCGACATGATGGCGGCAGTGGACGACCTCGACGAAGCGATGGCGCTGATTCCGGAGGTGGAAGCGCTCGGCTACGAGTTGCGTCCGGACGTGGATATCCCCGAGCGACACCGTTTCATCCTGCGCCCGGACGGCAACATCGCGACACACCATTTTTCGCTCGCCGAGCCGACCTGCGAATTCTGGCATCGCCAGCTCCTGTTTCGCGACTACCTGCGCGCCCATACGGACGTCCGCGACGCGTACGTCGCGCTGAAGCAGACGCTCGCCGTCGAGTTCAGGAACGACCGTCCGGCGTATGTGGACGCCAAGACGGAGTTCGTCCAGAGTGTCCTGCGCCGCGCCGCCGCGGAGGCGTGAGCATATCACTCGCTCACGAATACTCGCACGCCGTAGCCATCGATTGGTACAATCCACCCGTCATCGGTTCGGTGAGTCGCATCGCCCTCGCCTACAACCGGCCGCAGACCCGACGGATCGATCCCCGCGACGACCGCATTGTGCATGTACGGGTCCTCGTTGACGAGAGCGAACAGTAGTCGATCTCCCGTCTGCCGCGCCAGATGGCGCACGCCGAGCATCGGCGGCATTCGGAGGTAGTGCGTCATCACCTGCACGCCGGGAACGTCGGCGCCGAGGAACAGGTCGCGCAGCTCGCTCAACTCCGTCACGACCTCCCAGAGCAGCGCCAGGAACTCGTGGTCGGGCGCGACATGGCGGATTCCCCACCAGTGCAGCCCGGTGACGCGTCTCGTCAGCGATTGCCACGCGATGAAGTGTAGCTCCTCACGCGTCGGAAACGCTTCGGGGTCCGTATCGTTCAGCAGCGACCACGAGAACGCCTGCTGCACCGGCCAGAGTTCGCAATCCGGCGCGCACGTCGCGTAGTCGTCGAGCACGCGTCCGAACAGGGGAAGCGGCTGCCCGGGCGCCCGTCCAACGGGATACATGTCGAAACCCACGACATCGAATGCCGGCGAGACCCGGGCCAGCGAGTCGCGATCCGCGCCGGCGGTATCGTTCAGCCAAAGCGACCGCGTCGGATCGAGTTCGCGCACGATCTCGGCGCCCCGTGCCATCCCGTTCACGACCGTGTCCAGCCGCGCCTGCCAGTCGGCGCAATCAGCGTCGGAGAGTGTCCACGGTTCTTTCAGCGGTCGACCGTCCGGCGGGTGTTTGGAGGCGAAGTGAATCGGCTCGTCGGGCGCCTGCCAGATCGCGAGCGCGGGATGGTCGATCACCGCCTCGACGGCGTCCCGCAGCTTCCGCTCCGAGGCGGAATCGTTGACGACAAGAGGCATCCGAGCCCAGCCGAACATGCCATGCTCCGCCGCGAGATCGAGCCTTTCGCGGGAGCCGCACGGCATCAGATCGATGCCCGCTTCCTTCCAGATGCGCCACTCGTCATCCGTGCGAGGCATGTCATACACGCCGAATGGAAATCGCGAGCCGAGACCCGGCATCTCCATCATCCACCTCCTGGTGCGAGACTTGCCGCACGCCGCACGCGACACTACCGTGCACCGTGAACAGCGTACATTCCATCCGAATTATGTGATCGCACCCGCGGCGCCACAACCGGCGCGACAATGCACGGCGGATCCCGTTGGACACAGGGCAGGAGTTCATACGAGGACTCATCGCGATTCTGGCGATCGTGAACCCGATCGGGGCAATCACCGTGTTCCTGGGCACCACGAGCGACCAGAGCCGCGATCAGCAGGTCCGAACGGCGAGAACAGCCGCCATCACGATGGGCGTCACCCTCGTGGCGGCGACGTGGGTCGGCGAGGCGCTGCTCCAGATGTTCGGGATAGGAGTGCCGGCGTTCCGAGTCGGAGGCGGCATCCTGTTCCTCCTCATGGCGATCTCGATGCTGAAAGCGAGGCCGGAGGAATCCAAGCAGAGCCGGGACGAACTCGAAGAGGCCGCGGATCGTGAAGGCATCGGCGTCGTGCCGCTCGGCATACCGCTGCTGGCCGGTCCGGGAGCCATCGCCCTCGTCATCGTCGAGGCGCACCAGAGCCCGGACTGGGTCAGCGCGACGCTCACAACCGCAAGCGTACTCATCGCCGCCGGCGTGTCCTGGATCAGCCTGCGCCTCGCGACGGGTATCGGAGCCCTGCTCGGTCAGACCGGAATAAACATCATCACGAGGCTGATGGGGCTCATTCTGGCGGCTATCGGCGTGGAGTTCATCGCCGGCGGCGCAATCGTCCTGTTCCCGGGGCTGGGATGACGCACGATCCGAGGCAGTACTACGCAGGCCTTGCGCAGCTGTAGATCCGTTCATCCGGGAGAAGCCCGAACCTGTGAACGTCCCTCGCGCCAATCGCCGCCGCATAGTCCACGATCTCGACCTCGAAGCCGGCCTCCCGCAGGCGATCCGCGTAGTCCGTTCCATAGAGCCGCACATGATCCTCCTGACCGAAGAGTCGCTCGCGTTCGCGCGGATCGGTCACGGAGGGGTCTTCCGTCGTATGGGCAAGTTCTCGGGCTATGGGAACTTGCAGGATCGCCTTCCCACCCGGAACGAGGACTCGAAAGATCTCCCTCATCGCAAGATGATCGTCGGGCACGTGCTCAAGCACGTGGTTGCAGATGACGTGGTCAAACGTGCCGGGCTCAAACGGTATCGCCGTAACGTCGATCTTCTGTTCCGCGACTATGGGATCGGTATCGCCCGAGACGTAGTCCAGATTCGGAGCCGACTTCATCACACCGAATAGCTGCGGCTCGGGCGCGATGTGAAGAACTCGGCTGCGCTTGCGGAAGATCGAGGTCTCGCTATGGAGATAGAGCCAGAGCAGTCGCTCCCGGTCGTACGATCTACACACCGGACAGTTGCCGTTGGGTCGGGGACCCGCCCCTACTACGTCGTATTCTGCCAGAACCGCGTGACGGTATCCTCTTGGTTGCATGCGACGCAGATGGCTGTGACAGAACGGACAGTAGTGAACGAATCCGAAATAGTAGATCCGTCGTAACGCTCGTCTCGCGCTTTCAGCGGCCCTCACCACGTATGGACGCATCTGACGCGGAATCAGAGCCTTCGCTATTGCCATTGCACTTAACGGCATACACATCCTTCATTCATGGACGCGGTCCTGGTTCACGGGGCGGCGATACCGAACAGTATCGGCGAGACATCGATATCGCAAGACTTCCAGCAGAGAGGGGTACCACACGCGCCCTACGTTGAAGTTCTCTACGGGTTCCGCTGCCATCGCGGACCGGCATCGCCGGCAACTGGACGTACCTTCCGTCCGTTTCGGCGGCCAGGCCGCGGCCGGGGCCGAACTTGGTCTGGCTGCCCCTGCCGAAGCGCCGCTGGATAGAATCCGAACCTCGACCCGCTTTGGCACGGTACCTCGTTGCGCGCGCGCCCATCGCGTTCCCCGATCTTCGATGGCGCAGACGAGACCGGTTCCGACCGCCAGACGGCACTGCATCGGACGGCAGCCATGAACGGCGGCAAGAGCAGCGCCCCCGGTCTGGAACTGGTCGTGCTTGATGCGTTCGCGGGGCGCGGGAGTACGGTCAGAGACCTGCGCGAGGGATCACTCGTTCTGCTCGAAGATCCTACCGATGATGAGCGAGACACTCTCGAATCCCGGGCATGCGTACTTCTGACAGCCGGATTACTCGCAGGCGACGCGAGGGAGAACAGCGCGGAGGCGAACGAGATTATGGACGCCGTCTGGCGCCTATCCTTCAACGGGACGTCGCTCGGCGATCAGCTAGTCTACCGCGACGTGCCAATCCCGCCGGTTGCGCACGCACAACTGGTACTCCCCCTTGTGGACGCGCTTGGCCGCGTCGCAGCTCTGGACGCGCTGATCGGTGTTCACGGACCGAATCTGATCCGTGTCGCCCGCGACCCCGGCCCGTGGGGCCGTGCGGCGATGGGAGTTGCTGGAGCGCATGGGCTTGGAGTCCGTCGGATCAGGGGCGCTCCACCACGCGTGCCTCTCCGGCCCGTCTCCCGACGCGTGTTCACCCAATGGCTGCCGTCGGCGTTGCGCCGGTGGCGAGAAGCGCGTGAAGCGCATGCAGATCTTCACAGACTATCGAGGCGGGCGCCGGACGCCATCGAAGAGCAACAGGTGGACGTGTTGGCGATGGCGCATTACGTCGCCGAGGCGAAAGCTCTTCTCCCGGTCGTTGGCCAGATCAGCCAGAGCGGTCGATCGACTGCCGTGATTGGGGATACCTGGGGAGCGGCTCCAGCGGCCCTCGATTCCTCCGGTATCGAATGGACGCCGCTACAGGACGTGGACCCGTGGGCCGGCATCGGGTGCAACGTGGAATCGGAGGCGCGACGGCTGGGCGCCATCTGGAAGGCTGCCCTCAACAGCTCGGAAGCGACGCTGATCACCTGCCGCGGCGTACCGATCGTACCGGTCTTGAGGAGCGAGTGGCTTACATTTGCGGAGCTTTCGCTCAGGTACGACACCATGCGCCAGTATCTCCTCTGGATCGACTTCATCGACCGAGCGCTTGCTATCTGGAACCCACGGGTCGTGCTGCTCGCGGACGAGTCCATGGGGGTGAACGTCGTGCTCAGGACGCTGGCCAGGAAACGTGGCGCACGCACGCTACACGTACAGCACGGCGCCTTCACCGAGCACGCCAAGGACAGACCAACCGAGCTGGACATCTGCACTGTCGGTGGGGAGGCCACCCGACGAGCGCTGATCGAGATAGGCTCCGATCCCGAGCGCGTCGTCGCCACCGGACTGCCCCAGTTCGATCCGCTCGCGGATGCCGACGCGTTGCGCGAATTCCCGATCCGAGCGTCGTTCGGGTTGCCTGACGACAAGCCGCTGGTCGTGTACACCATGCTGAGCGGACAGGGAGTCGCATCTCGAGAGGATGTCGTCGCCGCGATCAGGGAGGCCTTGCGCGCCGCCGAGACATTGCGAGACACATGCTCGTTCCTCTTCAAGAGGCATCCGGCGGATCGTGATGATCTGCTTCGGAGCATGGGCGTGGACCCCGACAGCGCAGGCATTTCGGTGACGCTCGACGCGCCCCTGCATCCCATATTGGCGGCAGCGGACGTCGTGGTCACTCAGATGTCCGTTACCGGCATCGAGGCGCTCATGCTCGGTAAGCCGCTTATCATTGTGAGTTCGCCGGGTTCCTTCGACACGATACCGTATGCAGAGTACGGCGCCGCGCTCAAGGTAACCAGCGAGGGGGATCTCGCCCCGGCTATCCTGCGTGTCATGCAGGACGAGAATACGCGCGAGCACATGGCGGCGGGGCGCGACCGGTTCGTGCTCGACTACGCCTTCAAGAACGACGGACACGCCACCGAGCGGATCGTCGAGCAGGTGTACCGCTTGCTCGACCCGTGCTGAGAAACACCTACCGACCGGAAGTCTGACTGTGTGCGGAATCTGCGGAATCGTCTGGAAACAGCGTAACGTCGCCGACGAGCATTCGATCAAGCGCATGAACGACGCAATGACGCATCGCGGTCCCGATGATGAGGGGTACTACACCGACGGTGCGACGCAGCTCGCCATGCGGCGTCTCGCCATCATCGACCTCCAGGGAGGCCACCAGCCAATCACCACTCCGGACGGCCGGTACACAATCGTCTTCAACGGCGAGATCTACAACTACCTCGACATTCGCAACGACCTCCTGGCGCGCGGCCACAAGTTCGCAACCAACAGCGATACGGAGACGATACTCCTCAGCTACGTGGAGTGGGGTGGCGAATGCGTCCATCGCCTGCGCGGGATGTTCGCCTTTGCGATATGGGACCGAGACGAAGACGCCCTCTTTCTCGCGCGCGACAGACTAGGCATCAAGCCGCTTCTCTACACGAACTCCGGCGATTGCTTCGCTTTCGGTTCGGAGCTGAAGGTCCTCCTTCAGGCCCCGGGGCTCGCGCGCGAATTCGACTACGACGCGCTATACTACCTGCTCGCGTTCCAGGCGCTGCCGACTCCGCTACACCTCATTCGCGGAGTGAGGTCCATCCCGCCCGGCTGGCGTGGCTGGTACAGGAACGGCTCGCTCGATCTCGAAGAGTACTGGGACGTATCGTTCGACTCACAAACGCCCATGACCGAGGCCGACGCCATCGACGGAATGGAAGAGAAGCTCCGGGAATCGGTGCGAATCCGGCTCATGAGCGAGGTGCCGCTCGGCGGATTCCTGAGCGGCGGCGTCGACTCAAGCCTCGTCGTCTCAATGATGGCCGGAGAGCTACCAGAGCCGGTGCGGACGTTCAACATCGGCTGGGGAGACGAGTACGGCGAGTTCAACGAGGTGGAACATGCCCGCGCCGTCGCGGAACGCTACGCGGCCGACCATCACGAGCACCTGGTAACAGTCGATGATCTGATCGACGAGCTGCCTGAGATCGTGTGGCACTACGATCAGCCAACGCCCTCAGCGTTCCAGGCTTACTTCGTGTCGAAATTCACTCGACAGGCGGTAACCGTGGCACTTTCCGGGCTGGGTGGGGACGAGATCGCCGCGGGATACGATTCCTTCGGGCACTACGCACGGCTTGAAAAACGATTCGCCCGCAGGCGCATGGTGCCCCGGCCACTGCGCAAGATGCTCTCGAACTTGCTCGCACGCGGGAACGATACGGCCCGACACATCGGAACGGCACTCGATGTGGAAGGCAGGTCGTCGAGCAGCCTGTTCGGACAGCATCGCATGCTGCCGGGTACGGACGAAATCGTCCGTTCGCTCTGTCGTCCGGATGTCGCCGCGCGAACGAACGCGAAGGCGGCTGATTGGATTGGTGCTATCGTAGACCGCGCAGGCGCGCACTCAATGGTTGACCAGCTTACGTACCTGGAGTTGCGTCGGTTCATGATCGACGACCCCCTCACTGATACGGATCGGTGCAGCATGGCTCACTCGCTCGAGGTCCGCGTCCCGTTCCTCGATCACGAGCTTGTGGAATTCGCGTGCTCGATCCCGCCCGGCGTGCGGATGCCCACGCCGGAGACCAAGTATCTGCTCAAGAAAGTTGCCGAGAGATACATCCCCAAATCAGTGATCTACCGACCCAAGATGGGGTTCTCATTCCCGATGGTGCATTGGGTGCCGGGTCCGCTGAAGCCGCTACTTGATCAGGTGCTCTCGCCGGAATCCGTGCGGCGCAGAGGACTGTTCGAGCTGGGCGCGGTAGCTGCGGCGCGGGAACAGGCAACGCAACACCCAAGCAGAGGGAGCGCCGCCTTCGTATGGAATCTCGCCGTGCTGGAGCTGTGGTGTCGCCTCTATCTCGACGTGGATACACCACAGGCTCCGCAGGTGAGCACGGAGGAACTCATCCACCAGATGCCGGTCATGAGTCTGGGATGAGCACCGGGCGGTCGGCCTTCGGCTTCCCGTCCGTTGGAGGCGGGGATATATTGTAGCGGATGCTCACGACGTTGGCGCCGAAACGGAGGATGCACCATCAAGACCGATACACGTGAACGGCAGCGTCGGCAGCGCGCCGACTACGAGCGGAAACGTCGCGAAGGTCCGCCGAAGGTCATCGCGTGGTGGAAGAACACCATGCGGGAACGTTTCGAGAAGACGCGGGCCCTGGTAGAATTCGCCGGCTACCGCGGCGACATGCACATGCATACGAACCACTCGGACGGTTCCGGCACCGTCGACGAGATGGTTCGTTTCCGGGATGAAGCGGGCCTCGACTACATCTTTGTCACGGATCACTACGGGCTCACTCACAAGCGCGAGTGCAAGAAGCACGACCGCTGCTGGTGGGGGCAGGAACCGGGGACGGAGCACCATCACCTCGGCATCCTGAACATCGAGCGGAAGTTCGAGCCGGCCCGCGATCTCGCCGCCGACTATGCCGCCGTGATAGATCGAGGGGGATTCCCGTTCATCCCACATCCGACGGGATGGTTCCCGGTCACGCGCTACACCGAGGAGCAGATGGCGTCGCTCGACGTGCTCGGCGAGAGGTTCACCATCGAGATCATCAACGGCGCGAACCAGATATTCGACTGCTGGGACATTACCGACGAGATGTCCGTCGAACTGTGGGACGATCATCTGAAGCGCGGCAAATTCGTCACCGCCCTGGGCAACACGGACACGCACCATCCGCACGCGGTGGGCGATGTCTGGACCGGCGTACACCCCGATGAGTTTACGCGGGAAGGCGTCGTCGACGCGTTGCGGCAAGGGCGCGCCTTCGTCTCCGATGCGCCGATCATAGATATGACGGTGGAGGTCGACGGCACGAACATCGCCGGCATGGGCGGCGTGCTGCGCACCTCGAAGCGGCCGCTCACCGTGCGCGTACTCGCCGCCGACAGCGCGGGGCTGAATACCGTGACGCTTTTGCGCGACGGCGAAGCGATCCGATCATGGCAACCTGCCGGCGAGGTGGCCGTCAGCACGACTGTCGCTGACGACGCGCCTGTCGACGTCGGATACTACCGACTGGAATGCCGCGCGATCGACGGTCGACGCGCGTTCACGAACCCCGTCTACATCAGGAGCTGACGGACCTCAACCAACGCACTGGGCGTTGGCGGGACAATCGCCATGCAGATACGCTGGAATCCACTGAGACGGTCCGTAAAACGCCGGCGCGAGATCGAGCTTGCCCGACGCCGCGAGGACCCGAAGGACAGGCCGAAACGCGCAAGCGACCTCGGAAGGCTCGAACGCGAGTACGTCCGGCCGCACTGGCTGCGGATGTCCATCGCCGTGCTCATCAACACGATCAGCGCGGCGGTACCGTTCGCGTTCGGATTTACCGCGCGGATTATCGTCGACGACATCCTGCAGCTCAACCGCTGGTCAGGCGGCGCGATGATCAACATGCCCGCGGAAGAGATGCCGGCGAAGATCAAGCTCCTCATCATCGTCGCCGCGGCGAATATCGCGCTGCACCTGACAGGTATCGCGTGTAGCTGGATCTTCAACTACAGCGCAGTCTATGTCTCTCAGCAGATTGTGTTCACGCTCCGCAAACAGCTTCATATCAAGCTGCAGCAGCTCCAGCTCACCTATTTCGACCAGCGCATCACCGGCAAGATCATGGCGCGCGTGCTCGACGACGTATCCGTCATCCAGGGCAACGTCACGGGCACGTTCATCGGCATTATCACGAATGTCATGATGTTCTTCATCGGCACCGTCATACTGTTCTCCATCAACACGAAACTCGCGATCATCGCGCTGGTGGTAGTCCCGCTCTGGGCGCTTGCGTACAAGCTCTTCGACAAAAAGATCAGCGAGAACCAGCGTCGCATCCGAGAGAAGAACTCCGAGATCTACGGCGTTGTCGAGGAGAAAGTCAGCGCAATTCGCGTCGTAAAGGCGTTCGCGTCGGAAGGACGCGAGTCGGTTCGCTACGTGCGCCTCGCCGGCGACTTCGTACGGCTGGCCGTTGGGCAGGTGAAACTCAGCACGGGGCTCAGCTTCTTCGCCAGCCTCATCAACATCCTGGGAACCGGGTTCATCCTCTACATCGGTGCGCTGGAGGTGAAGGCAGGCATCATTACCACCGGCGATCTGCTCTACTTCATCGCGGCCGTGGCGAACCTCTTCAGCCCGGTCATCCAGCTAACGAATCTAAACGCCCAGTTCCAGTGGGTGCTCGTCGTGCTGCACCGGGTATTCGAGATACTCGACGAAGAGGTAGACATCGCCGACAAGCCGGACGCGCAGACCATGCGGGACGTACGCGGCGACGTGACGCTCCGCAACGTGTCGCTGCAGTACCCGAACGCCACGACCAACGCGCTCAGCGAGATCAGCCTCGACATCCCCGCCGGGAGCAACGTCGCGATCATGGGGCCGTCGGGCAGCGGCAAGACATCGCTCGTGAACCTCATCCTGCGCTTCTACGAGCCCACCGAGGGCGGGGTGCTCGTCGATGGTCAGGACATTCGCGACGTGACGCTGGAGAGCCTGCGCAGGCACATCAGCATGGTGCCGCAGGAGATCACGATCTTCAGTGGCAACATCGCTGAAAACGTGGTCTACGGCCGGTACGACGCGCGTCCGACGCAGGTCATTCAGGCCTGCAAGGAGGCCGAGCTGCACGACTTCGTCATGTCGATGCCGGAGAAGTACGAGACGCAGGTCGGCGAACACGGCACGAGCCTCTCGGGCGGCCAGCGCCAGCGGCTCGCCATCGCCATGTCGCTCCTCACCGATCCGGAGATCCTCATTCTCGACGACAGCACATCGGCCCTGGATGCCGAGACCGAACGGCGCATCCGCGAGACGCTGGAGTCGATCATGGAGAACCGGACGTCGTTCGTCATCACCCACCGCATCGCCACCGCGCGGCACGCGGACATGATCGTCGTGTTGGAGGACGGGCGCATCGCGGAGATCGGCACGCACGACGAACTCGCTCGACGGGGCGGCGCCTACACGCGCATCATCGAGCTGCAGCGCCGCGGCGCATCGTTGATTCAGGACGCTGCGTAGCGGGGGCCCTCACCCGCGAACCCTCGCGCAGCACAGCTTCGCTTAGGTTCGTCCGCCCTCTCCCATTCCGCGCTCCGCGCTGGGAGAGGGCAACGTCGAGTGCTACAGCGGAAGCCGGATCAAACATGGCCGCCACCCCTCTCCCAGCGAAGCGATATGGGAGAGGGGAAAGCGAGCGAAGTGAGCAGGGGTGAGGGAATGCTCAGAGAGAGTCAGTGCGGTGGAGTAGCTCCGTGCGTCGCTCTTCCGACACCCATTTCTGGGCATCTCCACCCGTCAAGGGGCTATCGACCGCGCCGCGCAACTCGCTCCATTCCCGGCGCCGCGTCGGTGGCGACTTCGCGGAGGCAAGTGCGGTCGATATCTCGCGAGCGATGCGCCGCTGTTCGTCGATCGGAAGCGACCTGATCTGACGAATCAACCGATCTACTGCTTGCACCGACATTCAACGTGCCCTCGTGTGGCGGGTCACTCACAATCCAGTCCAGAAGATAACACTGTTGGTGATTCAGCGAATCGCTGACAGGCACGCCGGGTACAGGCCGTAGTCAGTCTTCTTGCGGAGGCGCCATAGGCATCACCGCCCGAATCAGATCCCGCCTGTCCGCGTAGTAGTCGACAGCATTCAGAAATGGGTAGGTATCCGGCTGAAACGATCCAGGCGCTTCCCAGACGTCCACGGAGAATAGGTCAGCTTGGATGGGCAGTTGGGCAAGCTCGTCCCCTCTCGCCGAAGCCAGCGCACCTAACGTTTCGATCGAGGAATCTGTCGAATCGTGAAGCGCAACGCGGAGTTCCGTCCCCGCGCGAAACCAGAACATGCGCTCCGGGGGCAGGTTCCGGAAGTCCTTCTGGACGTACCAGTAGCCATGCGATTTCGCGAACAGCACCTCGTAGCGGGAGGTATCGCTGGCTTCAGAGGGCCTTCGGAAATGGCGCACAGCGACGGTTTCGCCCACGAACGCGCTATCGGGAACGTAAACGACCGAGTACGCAAACCAGTCTCGCTGCGGCGTCTCGCCCGTCCCAGTTGTGTCTGGCGGCTGCTTGAGCAGGGAATCGCCGTTGGCTGGACTCGTCGACTGCTCGCCGCAACCGGGCGCGAGCATGGCAACCAGCGTCGCGAAGAGTATCGCAGATATGCGGCGGGTCATGGCAGAGCCTCCGTCCGCGGCTGTTCGCTCGCCGCGACGGCACAACAGCCGGGGCGGCCGTCGTGCGTCACGATCTACACGTCAGGATACGCGGATTCCGCATCGTGTCAAGTCCGCGTCGGCACGATGAGCGGGAGTTGTCGGGGCGCGTGCCCCGCCCACCGCCCGAGCCCCACTCTACAACACGCGGTAGATTCTCACGTCCGCGTTCTCGTACACCAGCTCCACGTTGCGAACCTCGTCCAGCCGGTCCGCGCCGATGCTTCGCTCGTACCGGCCCTGCCAGATGTAGTCGGCGCGAAACTCCCGCAGCATGTCGTCCGCCGGTGCGCCGCTGCCGTAGAGCCGTTCGATTCTCTCGATGAGATCGGTCGTGAGGCGATGGCGGGTGTGTTCCAGCCGGAAGTGGAGCAGCATCACGAGGGTCGTGCGACGTTCATACCACCATGGTTCGTCGCGCTCGGCGAGCAGTTCGAGATCTCTGGTGTGCCTGTCTCCGTCCATTATGTTGAGCGCCGTATCCAGCGGCACCCCATAGAAACGATTCACATTGGCCCAGCGTCCGAGGATCTCGTCCAGCGAGACCGTCGCCACGGCATAATTCGGGAGATAGACGAAGGTCCGCGCGTACTGCGGGATCATGTATGTCTGTTCGATGCCCAGGCACGTCACCACCGCGTCGCTCGGCGCGTTCTCGCGAAGCCAGTCGTACCCCTGCGCGTAGCCCTTGGGCAGCGACAGGACAGGACCGAACCTCTCCGCGTTCTCGATGCGGTTCGCGACGATCTTCACGGACACGCCCCACATCACGACCGCGGCGGTGACAGCGGTTGAGACGACGAGCCAGGTCCGGCCCGCGCGACGCCGCTGTACGTACTGTCGGACCACCATGGCGGCGAACATCGCGCACGCCAGCGGCAGCAGCGGAACGAGAATACGTATGACCCAGTGAGCCGGTTGTAGCGACAGCCCGGTTACGAGGTGCAGGTTCAGCAGCAGTCCGGAGGCGATGATGGTCGAAAGGATGACCAGGAACGTCGTCCTCCATCGACCGGGCATACGCATCGCACCGGCCCACATCAGGACCGCCGGTACGAGGTAGACGAGCGCCCTCCAGTCGGCGCCCCTCCTGAGCTGGCCGTACGATGTGCCCAGGTACTCGCTGTACGACGGGATCTGTTGGAGTTTCCATGCCTGCACGAAGGCCGGTATGGCGACGACCAGCGCGATAGCTCCGGCGATCACCATCACGGTGACCGCACCCCGGTCACGCTGCGCGAGATACCAGGCGAACAGGATCGCCATCCCCAGAGCGGTCGCCGTCGCGTTGTACTGGTAGATGAGCGGCTGGATGCCCACCGCGATTCCGGCGATGACCGCGTGGGAGGTCTTGCGAGTATGAAGCGCGTGGCCCATGGCGCCGATGAAGGCGGTCAGCATCGGCAATGAGAGCGCGGGGAATGGAAAACGCGTGAGCGGTGGGTAGATCCTGTCGGGGTTGGCGGGCGTCGTGAGGTAGCTGAGCATCTCCATGATGTTGGCTTCATCGTAGAGCCAGGGCTTCCACGGCGAGGGGAGGCATGCCACGATCGCCATACAGACCAGCCCCAGACGGATGCCCCCCGCGCTGCCGACCACCAGGACATAGACCGCAAGCGGGATCAACCCGAATCCGATGATCTTCAGGAGGCGATATGCGTTGTCGATATCCCCCACGATATCCGTCACGACAGCTACGATGGCTGAGGTCAGGATGGGGTAGAAGTATGTCTCCTCCCGGTTTTCGTACAGATACGGCTCCATCGGCCAGAGATTCCACCGAGTGCGCAGTCCCGCGATCAGGTAGCTATTCTCATCCGGCCGGAAGAAGCTCGGCGTACCCCGGAAGGCAAGGGGCGAGTACACCACGTTCTCAGAGTCGTCTCCGGCGTACAGCGCGTTGAACCGCTCGTACCGCTGCCCGAGGTATTCCGTGCCCATGAACAGAAGGACGATGGCCGTGATCAGCCAATGACGTCGGACGGTGGCCGCCGCTAACACGCTGAACGAGTGAAGCTTACGCACGGACAGTGCTCTCATTCGTGATCTCCATTCATCGGCCGGCATTGCGGCGCCATGATCGTATTCGCTTGAGTGGTAGCGCTCCGTACGGACGAGTCCTCAAGGCGACGGTCGATCCGGACGCAGGTGCGCCCTGTCGCGGCCATGCGCGATACCCCTGTTCCAACGCTCCACCGCAACGAACCTCGCGTCAAGGAGGAAGCCCCTGGCGCCGGAGCGAACGAGCGGCTCGGTTCACGGAATGGTCGTCGATCCGTCGCCGGTGCCTCGCTTCGCGAACGCACTCCGATTCAAGTCCGCGCGCAGCGCGATCGGACGTGTAGACTCAGCGCGTACTCACGCATTCCGCGTTCCGGCGCGCGCTCTTGACACAGACGCACGCATTCGAGTGATTCACATGTTGCAGACCCCAGCGAAGCGAAGTTTTCTGCCGCGTCAGCAGACGCAACGTGGACCCACTCGGGGTGTGAAACGGGCTCGAACGACACCACGGCAAGTCTCGTCGAGCGAGTCCCTCTTGAGGATGGACCGGGTAGGTGGGCATACACCGCGGGGACGGATGGATGGAAGCTGGCACGGGACGACGATGGCTCAGCACGCTTGCTGTCGCATCGTTGGCGATGGCACTGGCGTACGCCATGGCGTACAAGATGTTGCTGGTCGCGCATGGCGGAGTCCACGGTGATGTTGCATCGTTCCTGCATGCCGCCCGGGAACTCGTCCAGCACGGCTCATTGGAGAACGCCGCCGCGGGGCTCCCGTTCGACATAATGGAGGCCCCGGTATCCGAAGCGCACGACAGGAACTTCCCGTTCTACAGTTCGGCGCTCCTCGGCGTGCTCATGCTTGTGCCGTTCGTCCATGTGTTCGACTCGGCAACGGTCGCGCCATTCCTCGCCGCCCAGCTAGCGTGTCTGACGATTCTGGTCTCGTGCATCTACCTGCTGCGCAACCGTGATGACCGGCTTCTGCCGTTGGCGCTATTCACTCTGCTCGTCGTCTGGTGGGGCATGGATGGCAGCATCCTGGTATCGGCGACTCAGCTACCGCTGATGATCCTCATGCTGCTCGTCTGGCGCTACCGAACGTATCTCATTGAGCGACCAATACTGATCGGACTGGTAACCGTCATCGGGGTCGCATTCCGCCCGGAAGCGTTGGGCATTCTGCTGGGCTTCATCGCGTGTCGCCTGGTCATCCGCGTCCCCCTGAAGACGGCGCTCGTGTGGTTCGCCAAGGCGGCCGGCGCCACCGTCGTGGCGAGCATGGGGATGACGGCGATCGGCGGCGCTCTGGGCGCTGTCTCCCCGGAAACTCACGTCGTGACACAACTGGGGATCTACAGCCTGACCTCCGGTCACGGTGCCTTTTTTGGGCCCATCAACTATTCAATGACCGATCTGGTGACGTGGCCGGGAAACATCTATTTCGTATTCAAGCTGGGAAGGGCTATCGCGAACTTCCCCTACATCGGACTCAGGGATTCGCCCTTCCCCGCGCTGGTCGCCCTGCTGTTTGCGGTCGGCCTGCTTGGTCGCATGACACGGATGCAGCGGGCGGACCTCGCGTATACATTCGCGTTTGCGTTCACCGTGTTCGGCGGGTATATCTCGGGAATCCAGATTCGCCGATACCTGGAATTTCTCACGTTCGCAACGTTTCTCTTCGTCGCGACCCATTGGCGGGTCTACTGGTCGTTCGCCAAGGTCCACATCACCGAGTCTGCCATGGAAGTTACCGCGATCGTGACTGCGGCGTTCATCATCATCGCCACGTCGCAGCAGATTACCAGCCTGCCGCAGCGCGAAGAAGCTTTGCGCGCCGTCGGTGAAGACCTGTCCGAGTTTATCGGCACGCGAGATCTCGTCTTCGCGGATCATGCGGAGATGTGGGAATGGTACGGTCGGGGCGAGCGGACGCTGATGTATTTCCGACGCAAGTTCCTCATACCCGAACTTGTCGAACGAGGCGATCCCGATTGGGTGCTCCTGACAGACAGGAAAGGGCCGTTACCCGACACGCTGAGTGGGCTTGCCATCCATCGAGTCATCCGGCACGACGGCTACTACGGAGTCGGTGTCTACCGATAGCAGCGGCGGGCATCGACGCGGGTCAACATCCGCACGAAACCTGACCCGGCAGAACGTAGGTAGCCTGTCGTGCAGGGGCTCAACCCGGACTGCGAGCGAGCCCGGCAGAGCAGACTCGCGGAGCGTGTTACGCAACTGATCCATTGTGGTACCGGGCGCCAGTCTGCCCGCACCTCGACCCAGCGAGACCTCGTACTGCCCGAATCTCTTCGCCTGCGCCGCATGCCACACGCGGTCGATCCTTCGGTATTCGACCGGGGATCCATAGACGTCACCGCGCGGTGCGGACCCATTCGCGCATGGGGCAATTGTCATCAGGTAAAAGAGTACCAGGCCCAAGTATAGGGAAGACGACATGGTGGCACCCTCCTCGTGCTGGGTGGGCTGTGGCGACACCCAGTGGGTTCTACTCCCTGAAGATTGGCCCTACTGATGCGGTACCATGTTCGTACCTGGGTATACTCCGCTGAACGCATCAGTGTGGGGCAAGTAGTAACGCAACCAATCGAGCAGCGTGAATGAAGTATCTGCTTGGGATTCCATCGCAGAGGTCCGTTCCTCGGCAGGCGCGATCCTGATGCCAGAGGAGATGATGATGATGGAGTCGTCTCGGGCGTCGATGAGTCCCATCGCGAGAGATCGGGCATCGGCCGCTGGTGCCAACCGTAGTGACAGCTCCGGCTCGACGCCGAGCCAATCGAATCCCCAATGGGGGTGGTATTTGTGCCAATATCCATCGAAGGTGGCGAACACCCAATAGAGGTCCGTGCCGTTGATGCGGACCACATGGGTGTAGAACGTGGTGTCGCCACGGACGCTGTCGGGAGTGACGGGCTCCGGGAACATATCAGTCACGCTATCGATCGGTTCCACGGCCTGATCGACGGAGCAGCCGAACGCGAACATAGCTACCAGCGTCGCGAGCAGCACCGGGGGTATGTGGACGCGCATGATACACCTCCTCACGCGAGGGGCGTTGGGGCAGACTCGCGAGGCGGCTCAGCCCGCGGCAGCTCAACTGAATCATGCCTCGCTGCGTACCAGTATGCGCGCGGGTTGTGCGGTTGTCAAGAGCGGGGCGGAGCCGGTGGCTCCACCTTACGAGTTCCGACACGGGGACTCGCCGCTCGGCGACCTCCACCCCTACCTACTCCACCGCCTCCTCCTTGTTGCCGCTGAACATCTTCTGGAGGCGGTCGAAGAATGCGCGCTTGATGTGCTCCGTGAACTCCATCGTCGAGAGCGTGCCGCCGAGATCCGGCGTCGTGTGTCCGTCGTGGAGTTCGTCCAGGATGGAGCGTTCGAGGATCGTGCCGAGGGTCCGCTCGCCGAGGTGCGATAGCAGCATCGAGAAGGCGAGGAGAATCGCGACCGGGTTCACGACGCCCTTCCCGGCGATATCGGGAGCAGTGCCGTGCGCGGCGTCGAACATGGCCAGTTCGATCGATTCGTCCTGCGTGAACGCGAACGAGCCACTCGCGCCGATGCCCAGCGATCCAACGAGCCCGCACGCCATGTCGGAGAGGAAGTCGCCGTACTCGTTCAGCATGATGATGACGCGGAAATCCTGCGGCTTCATGACGATTTTCGCAAGGAGCGCGTCGAACAGCTCGCGATTGTGAGCGACCTGCGGGTTCTGGTCGGCGACCTCTTTGACGATCTCCTCGAACAGCCCGTCGGTGGCGCGCTGAATAGTCCATTTCGACGTCGACGTAACCTGTGTGCCGAGGCGCTTGGCGAGCTTGAAGGCGTAGTCGGCCGCGCTCCGAACGGTACGGCGCTCAACGACGCGCAGGCTCACGGCGACATCCGGGCCGACCTGCTGACCGGGATCCTGGTACGTGCCGCCCGTGGCGACGCGGATGATGTCGAGGTTGAGGCGCTCCTTGAAGTTCGACTTCACGCCGGGTATCGTCATGACAGGTCGGTGGATGACCGTGAAGTTGCACATCTTCCGGAGTACCTGATTCGGGCTCTCAAGCTCCGTGGCGGTCGGGTGTTTCAGCGCGACGCCGGTGGACCGGACGCTCTCGAGGGCATCCTCGTAGACGGCCCGGCCCTTATCCTTCCGATTCTCGAGCGACAGGTCGATCTGCTCGAATTCTATGGCGAACGGGAAGGCGTCCACGAGGTAGTGCACCGCTTCGCTCAGCTCGGGCCCGACGCCGTCTCCCAGGAATTCCGTTATCCGGTAGTCCATTCTCGGTTCCCCCCGTATGTAGCGTGGCGACGCGGACGCCACCGTCATGTTGCTGTCAAGTGCGTGGATCAAGATAATGAACGCGAGCCGCACGCGAGAGATTCCGGCCACTAGTGCATTTCGTTCGGACAGTTGGGATCGATTCGGCGCGCGGGTGTGTTCATACTGCGTCGAGCGCGGACTCCGCGGGGCGCAAACGCGCGCCTTGTGAAGCACCCGCGCCGGCGATACGTTCCGAGTGTCGCCCACGCGTACACGATACCCTTTCGAGAGCAGCCGGTGATCCGATGAACGAGTGGATATATGCCGTCGCAAGTATCTACGCGCTGGCGGCGGCTGGTCTCTTCCTGCACGGCGTGAACGCCTACGTGCTCGTCTACGCGTTCGTGCGGAACCGGCGTCGACAAGTCGCCCGGGACGACGCCACGCGTACCGCGTACTGGAAGCGGGTCGGCGCGTCGTCGGGCGAGTTGCCGGTGGTAACGATCCAGGTGCCGATCTACAACGAGCGGTACGTCATCGAGCGCCAGATTCGCGCGCTGGCAGCGCTCGACTATCCGCGCGACCGGTACGAAGTGCAGATTCTCGACGATTCCACCGACGACACGGTCGACGTGGTCGCCGCGCTTGCTGAACAGCTTCGCGCCAACGGAGTAGACATCAAGCATGTCCGGCGAGCGAATCGCGAGGGCTTCAAGGCGGGAGCGCTCGCGCACGGCACAAGGATCGCCCGCGGCGAATACCTCGCGATCTTCGACGCCGATTTCCTGCCACAGCCGGATTTCCTTCGCCGCACAGTGCCGTTCTTCGCCGACGACCGCGTGGGCCTCGTGCAGACCCGGTGGGGGCACATCAACGGCAACGAGAGCTTTCTGACGCTCGCCCAGTCCATCGGCATCGACGGACATTTCAGCGTGGAGCAGGCGGGACGGGCGTGGTCGCGCTACTTCCTGAATTTCAACGGCACGGCGGGCATCTGGCGACGCCGGGCAATCGACGACGCGGGCGGCTGGCAGTCGGACACCCTCACCGAGGATCTGGATCTGTCGTACCGAGCGCAGTTCGCGGGATGGGGCGTTAAATATCTCTTCGACACGGTTACGCCCGCGGAGATACCGGCGGATATCAACAGCTTCAAGTCGCAGCAGTTCCGCTGGGCGAAGGGCAGCATCCAGTCGGCAATGAAGAACCTCCCGCGCCTGATCCGCTGCGATGTTCCGTGGTGGACGAAGTATCAGGCGATCATGCACATGACACATTACGTCGTCCACCCGCTCATGCTGGTGATCGCCGTGCTCTCGGCGCCGATGCTGCTCTGGTTCCCGGCGGCGTTCGGACCGGTTGCGTGGGCGGCGCTCGCGGCGCTGCTGCTCGTGAGCACGTTCGGACCCTCGACGCTCTACACCGTGTCCCAGCGTGCGCTCTACCGCCGGTGGTGGCGACGGGTGCTCGTCCTGCCGGGGCTCGTCTGCCTCGGGACCGGTATCGCGGTGAACAACACCCGCGCCGTCTTCGAGGCACTTCTCGGCATGCGAAGTGGCTTCGTGCGAACGCCCAAAAGCGGCGTAGCGACTGCTGGGCAGTCGCTACGTCAGGAGGAGTCTCTGATTCCTCCCATCGCCGCTTCCACATCACACGATGGCGTAGCGACCGCGGGGCTGTCGCCACGTAAGGAGGAGTCTCTGATTCCTCCCGTCGCCGCTACCACATCACACGACGGCGTAGCGACCGCGGAGCTGTCGCCACGTAAGGGACACACCACGCTCGCGCCCCAAAGCGCGCAGGCAGCCTCCTCGCGGCAAACGCAAGGCGAGGCCGCGGTTGCGGTATCCCCCAGCGCCGACTGCGCGCCCAGTCAGGTGGGGGAGCCGGAGTCGGGACCCACGCGAGCAGGCTATGCAATGCCGCTGACGTGGACATTCGCCGTCGAGCTTCTGCTGGGGCTGTACTGCTTCGTCGGCGTCGGCCTGTACATCGACGCGCGCAAGTATCTCATCGGACCGTTTCTGCTCATCTACGGCACCGGCTTCCTCCTCGTGGCGATCATGTCCTTCCGCCATACCCGTCGGGCGGCTGGAAGCGTGCGCATGGCCCGCGATTTCAGCGACTGACCACCCGGCGGCTCGTCATCTCGACCGGCGTGCGCTTTGCGCACGTAGTGGAGAGATCACTTGCGCCAACGCACCCTCCGCCCGAGCCCATCAGTTGTCGTCATCTCGACCGTCGTCCGCTTCGCACACGGTGCGGATAGATCACTTGTGCCGGAACGCCGGGGTCCGCGTCGCCCGCGCACCGACCGGAGCCCTTCCTTGCGCCTGCGTGACTCCCGAATCGGACTCTCAGCCGTTGCCCCGCACGCCGGCCCGCGTTCTCTTTCTCCGCCGGTGGAAACGCGACTCCCGACGATGAGGTACGCCATGAGCGCCATGCCCTCAGCACCGAACTGGCTCGGCGACGTCTACGAGTGGGCACGCATGATCTATGACGCGTCGCTCAACGGGCCGGCGCACGACCTCATCACGCAGGACGCTCTGCCCGGCGAATGGGGAGGGCAGGGCAGCATGGCGGCGTACCTCGCGGGCTGCCACGCCACGTTTCACGGCCTCACGAGCGATGAAACGCACCTGGCTGCCGCTCGCGAATACATCCTCCTCCCGACGCCCGTGCACACGTTCGCGGCCGCAGCGTTCCACCGCGGCGTACTCGCTGTGCGCGACGCGGGCCTGCTGCCCGACGAAGACGAAGCGCGAATCGCTCAGGGCGCTCTCGGCGTCGCGCTTGCCGGCGAAGGCCACACCAAAGGCCGGTACGGATGGCGCCGCTCGAATCACGCCGTGTGCGAAGCATCCACGTGCGACGTGTTCGCGCGCCTCTGGCCGGAGCACGAGGAGGCGGGCCGTCTGAACCAGCTTGCCAAGGACATATGGAACGAGTGGATGGCGTTCGGCGACAACATGGAGGAGGCGTCGAACTACGAGGCGTTTCACCAGGTCGTGCTCATCCAGTGGGCACAGCGACGCGGTGGATCGAACGCGGACTGGATCACTTCATGCCCGTCGGCGTCATGCCCGGCTACGGCGATACCTGCACCATGGAGCTGTGGTCGGACTGGTTCGGACTGTTCGCGCTGCTGGCCGAGGTGGACAGCGTTCCGGCCATCCGGTCCCGCGCGCTGTGGAGCGCCGAGCGGATGTTCTCGTGGGCCCATGCTCGCGAGTGGATCCGCAACGTCCGGATCATCGAGGAAGTGCCCGACGATCCCTATCGCGCGAAGCAGGCCTGGAGCCAGATCCCGCGCGCCGCATGGTATCTGCTCGTGGCCGCACAGGCCATCGAAGCCGCGGTCGGAAGCGGAGTCGAGCCGGTGCCGCCGCCAGTCTGCCCAACGGCAACGAGACGCTGGAACGAGGCGCACAGCCTGAATCTCGACGATTCGTGGTCGCTCGCGCCCATGGCGCGCGGCGCGGACGTGATCGACAAGACCGTGCTCAAGCTCGGCGCGGAGCCGAAGGCGCCCGCCGCGATGATCGGCGTGTCGCCGCAACTCTGGCACGACCACGTCGATGCCGGCACCATCAACCACTTCAGCGCCGACGGCGGCGTCCTGCTCGACGACCACGGCTACATGCAGCGCTACCCGATCTACCACAACCTCTTCTGGGCCGCTCCGGCGAACGCGGATTTCCTCGCGTACACGAACGACGAGTACCTCGAATCGCGCGACACCGGATACTCCGTGCGTGGAATGACCGGCGGAGACATCGCGCAGATGGTAACCATCGCCGCCGACGCGTTTCACCGCCGCCCGGTGAGCCACGTGCGCCGAGTCCTCCTGACGCGCGGCGGAATAATGCTCGTTCTCGATGACGCGACGCCGTACGTGGATGGCTACGTCGGCGGGCCGCTCTGGCACTCGCAGACGATTCAGGAGCTCGGCTCATCGGATGACGTGTCGTGGGCGGTGACAAGCGTCGACGAGTTCCGCGGCATGAACGGACCGTGGTTCCCCAACGCTCAGGCGGACGTCGTGGTCGCGAACCCGCTGGGCGGCGATCCGTGGCAGGTCACGGAGCAAGTCAACGAGGACCCGTTCAACTCACCGCACTACGTCGAGCCCGTGACGCGCTACTTCCACTACTGGAAGGCCAGCTTCGTCCAGCGAATGTGCATCTCGCAACCGCGACCGCTCGTCGCGGGCGAATCGAATCGCTTCGTCACAGCGCTCGTTCCTGCGGGCCGTGTCGGCTCCGCGGCATCTGCCGTGCGCCGTCTGGACGCTGGTTCGGGAGACGCGCTCGCGTGCTCCATCGCGGGAGGACTGTTCGTTGCGAACAACGACGCAGGATCGGTCGCGGGGCCCTGGGGTGAGACCGACGCGGCGGTGCTCTGG
>CAZEAI010000079.1:0-24249 GCA_964510105.1 uncultured bacterium | reverse complement strand
ATCCGGCACTGCTGACGCCCTCCGCGAAAGAGAATGACGACCGCTGGTCTTTCACTATCGTGAGACGTGAGGATCCATCAGACTGGAGCGGGACTAATCCTGTCTTCACATACCTGGCTCCAGTGGAATGCGACGACAACCCGAGAAGAGGAGAGTTGCTGTCGTTTCGGTCAGACTCACTCCCGTTGCAGCCGGAGCAGAAGGGCAAGATACCGTACGCGCGCGCCACGAGTCACGGAAGCGCGGTGAAGCTATACGAATACAAAATCCCCGGCACTAGGTCGAATGCTCTCAGGAAAGGCGGGCTCCTTCGCAAGGTTGAGCTTCTATTGCCTAGACCCGCCTTGCCGTTCGTCATGTACGAGTGCCGCTTCCAGAACTACAAACCTGGGAGTTGCTCGAACCCGGCAACGGGGCTGGCGGTACGTCTGGATATCGACAAGTCCGAAAGCATAGAGGACGGATTTCCTCAGCATGACAAGATGGTGATCGACGGAGAGGAGATCGGTGTAGCCATCTACGCTTTCCAGAAGAACCGAGACGATGCGTATCGCAGCAATGAAGGCGTGCTGTTTGCGATCAATGGCCAGACTCACGGCAGTCTCCCCAAAGATTTCCTCCGGCGAAGATCGGTGAATCTGGATTCGCTGAGGCACTCGGTTCTTGTGATTCTAGACTGCACCAAACTCAGCGGCGGGCGTCGTGTGGACGTATTCATGAACAGCCGAGACCGGCTAAGCGACGATGAATTCCGATTCCGCATCGAAGGAGAACTTGAACGACTTCTACGAGACAATCCGGCCCTGAAAGACCTTCGTGAACGACGGAAGGAAGAGGTACGCCGGGCGCGACTCGACGAAAACAAGCCGCTTCAGGAACTTCTGTCTGACCTGCTTCGCAGATCCCCAAGATTGGCCGCGATTTTCGGTGGTGGCACGCACATTTCGAATCCATTCCGCACCACAAAGGCGATGCCGGGAGGAGTCTTCCAGGGCGAAGAACACCCCACATATTTCAGATTTCGAGGTCGGGCCAACGGGGAGGAACTGGTTCGAGAGGCGTTCGTAGGAAATCGGTGTAGGATCGAGTTCGAAACGGATGCGAAGAACTCCTTCTTTAGTCGAGACATACACCCCGGTGGTTTTGAGCTTCTTAGAGTTCTACCGACCGGATCGGAAAGAGCGCGAGACTACACGGGACCGAATATGCGCGACGGTGTCGCGACGATCAACCTCGAACTACCGGTCGACGCTCAGCCCGGGTCAGAGCTACAATATGTTGCTAGGGTCACCGATCCCGTAAGGCCTGACGCGTTCGAGAATATGGCGCGACTGACGGTCATGCCCGGCGCGCGCACGAGCCCGAGCGGGAAGGGGAATGGCTCGATCCACACCGGAGATGTGGAGGGGGACGGCAACTCGGAGCGTGGCGGCATAACCATGCCGCAACCGATACTCGTGTATGAATCGCCACAGGGAGACGACGATGCAACTCTCTGGGGTGAGTTGGAGCCCCCGTTCGACAGGTACTCCGCCACGCGGGTTGAGCGCACCTCTGACAACGGAGATGCGCTCAAGGGACAAGACCTCGGAGAGTTCGATTACTACATCAACATGGACAACGTTCACCTTCTCCATGAACTCAAGGCGAACCAATCCAGAGCAGCACTGCTCAGACACCAATACGAAGTGGCTATGTTGATTATCGCCATAGCCATGATTCGTGACTCTGGAGACCACGGCGGGGAACACGGCAGCGCCCCCCTGCAGGACTCTGAATTCTCTTTCCTCGACCGCATCGAGAGCGCCACACGAGCCATCGCCGCTGTAGTCATTCCCATTATGGATCTCCTCGGAGGCATCGATAATGAGGAAACGTAACTATCGCTTGCGAAATAGCATCACCACCTCATGCTTTGACCCCGACTGGGATTCCGAGACGTCGGCATACCATCGTCGGTTCGGAACGGTGCGCCAGATACGACGATCTGCGGAAGCGTGTCGTGGCAGCAAGAAGAACTCAGTTAGACCACACGCATTCATGGCCCACAGATACCTCTCCATGTGCTCTGTATTCTGAAACGCGATGAGTTGTACGAAAATGGTCCGCTGATCCGAAAGCGCAGCGACAGACGAAAAAGCCTTCGTGATGTTGTCGAAATAGTCGTCGATTCCCTTACTGCTTCGATCCCCAAGTGTGTAGTGTGACGTTGGATGCCCATCGTTGCAGTCTGCAATCCAAAAGGCTGCAGGTGTCTCGCGGCGTCCATGTACTTGCCACCGGTGATACAGTACATGGACTCCTGGGTATGGCGGAGACGCGAGAATCAGTTGCGGGGGTCGTCCTTCCGGGTGAACATCGTCTGGGGTGAGGCAAGCGGCGGATCGACAAAGACTGCTAACGGTGGCAATCTCGGTGCCGCCAACTACTGCGTTCTGGCGGTCGATGGCGTCCTTCAGGCTGACATTGCCTTCAACGATACTGTTGACCGAAGCGCACAACATCTCACGAAATTGGTGTGTTGTAGGCGTTCGCTTCCTGCAATCTAGAGCAAGTTGAGCAGATCGCAGTATCACACAGCGGGCGAATTCCCGTGTCGAATTGTTGGACAGCGCTGACACTTCCCCTAGAGCGAGCTCAATGAGTTTACGAATTCGCCACGTTTGAGCGGTAGAGATGTTTCGTTGATAGCCCTCTCTGATCCACCTCCGGGGTCTGTCGCTCGGGTCCCGGACACTGAGTCTGGGGAGAACCGCCGTTCCCCAACGTTTCAACTCCAGCAATTCAGTCCCGGACAGAAGTGTCGTTTTCACGGAACTCAAGAAGCAGGCCAGTTCGCTGATGTCGGTGCCAGTCGAGGGCCTTCCCAACGCCAATGCTTCAACCAAGGAAGTACCGCCCCCGGCGAATGGATCCACTACCAGATCCCCCGGATTGGTGAATATAGATATGGCTGATCGAGCGAAACTGGGTGAAAAACGTGCAGGATAGCGGTAGTAGCCATGCGTGAGACCCGCCACCCGCGACGAGTCTCGCGTGGCGCTGATGAATGCCTCGATCTGCTTGTCCGAGATATTCACAAACGGAAGCCTCGTTTCGTACAGCGATGCGGCACTCGATTACGTGTACGCGCTAAGATGCCACGCTAAACCACTCGAATCAAGGGCACACCCCGCTCCACGGGCGATTACAATCCGAACACGCGAATCGCGTTCCCGCGAGCGATAAGATCGTACGCCTCGCGCGAGACGTGGCCGGCCTCGTGGGCGTCGTTGAGCCAGCCGACGTTCGGGACCTCCTGGTTGTAGCGGCAGAGGTCGGTCCCGAAGAACAGTCGATCGCGGAAGCGCTCGACGAACTCGTAGCCGAACTCGGGGGTGCGGGTGAGCGCGTTGTACCCGCTCCCGGCGGAGATGTCGGCGAAGAGATTCGGATACGTATCGAACAGCCGGATGATGGCGCCGCCGGGCGCGACGGGGCCGGACGGGTATCCGCTGAACTGATCGATCTTCGTGTCGCCGCTGATTTCGGCCCAGAAGTGCTGCGCGTGCCCAACGAAGACGGTGTGGGGAAACTGCTTCAGCATGCGCTCAAGGCGGGGGAATCCGACTTCGTCGCGATTGCGCGCGCGGTCGATGTGGTAGATCACCGGCATGCCGAGTTCACCGCACGCGGCGTACACCCGTTGGAGGCGCCGGTCATCGATCCAGAAGCCCGTCATCGCCTCACCGTACGCGACGCAGCCACGTCCGCGGTACTCGCCGAGTCGTGCCTCGATGATGGCGGTGTTGTCGCCGCTGCCGATACGGGGATCGACGTTGCAGGCTGGAACGAAGCGATCGGGGTACTGTTCGCAGGCCTCGAGCACCTCCTCGGTGGTGACGTAGAAATGTGCTTCCTCGGGGCTCTCGATGGGCAGGAGGATGGAGCGCTCGATGCCGTTGCGGTCCATGAACGCGATGAGGTAGTCAGGCGTCAGCGGCGGTTCGCCGACGTAGAGCTGGCCGATGTGCATGTGCGTGTCGATGAGCATGTGGTTGCCCCCCCGAGGAACCGTACGCGCGTCGGTGGAATCTACACCGCCGCAGGGCGGAAGCAACGTACCAACCCTTGTCGAGGGAGCGGCGCAAGGGCTCGTTCTGCGTACTCTCTGAGGCGGATAGCAGGCGGTGCGACCGACCAGTCGCCCCGCCTGCATATCGTACCCACATAGCGTGTGGGGCTACGCCGCGTTCGCCGCCGCCGCCGGTCTGGCGGACGTGAGGTTCACGGCCACGGGGACCGGGTTCGCCAGGATGTCGAGCACCGGAGAAGTCCGCTGAACGTGCTCATCCAGCGCGCGCAGGTCTTCCTCCGCGGCGTCGCTCGTGATATGGGCAGTGACGCGGATACTGTCGTATCCGGGACGCACATCCTCGGACAATCCAAGGAACCCCTGCAGATCCAGGTCGCCCTCGATGTCGAACTCAAGCGCATCGATCGCGATGCCGCGCCCCGCCGCGTTGTAGGAATATCCAACCGCGAGACACGAAGTGAGCGCTGAGAGTATGAGTTCGACCGGATTCGGCGCGGTATTCGTACCGAGCAATGCCTTCGGCTCATCGACCGCGACCACGTACGGGCCGGTCCTCGACGGGTCGTCGGTCGATTGCACCTGCAGCCGCTCGATCCTGGTGAACGATTTCGCACCGCCACCCCATTCGGTGGTCGCGCTGAACGTGAACTTCGCGCTCTCGGGCTTCTGCTGGACCGCTTCGACCGTAGCCGCCAGCGATCCAACATCCACGCCATTCCGGTGATCCGCCATTGGTAACTCCTCTTCCAGTACGGGGGGCGCGCATGCGCCTTCGGCACAACCGCGCGGCACGCGACAGTGCGCATCGGGCGATCGCCCGTTTTGTGGACTAAGAGGATCGTAATAATCCACAACCGATGCCGCCGGGTCAAGGGGGCAATCGCGGAGGCGAGCCCAGGAATGAGCGTTTACCCCCGCCGACCCGACACGCACCGCGGCACGTAACGGCGTTCGACAGCCCGCGCCCCTTGCCGCATGGACGGCGCAAGCGCTCATTCTACCTACTCTGTACGGCAAACCCGGAACAAGCGAGGATAGATCAGATGGCTCATGCCGGTTCGGCGGACCTCGGTACGACTCTGGCAGACCACGTGCGCGCGGCGGGAGTTGTCGGCGCGGGTGGCGGCGGGTTCCCGACGCATGTCAAGCTGAACGCTCAAGCGGATACCGTCATCGCGAATGGCGCCGAGTGCGAGCCGCTGCTCCACAAGGATGCGGTCATCATCGAGCATCATGCCGGCGAACTCGTTCGTGGTATGGAACTCGCCATGGATGCCGTCGGCGCGACGCAGGGCATCATCGGTATCAAGGCGAAGAAGAAGGGCGCAGTCGCCGCGGCCGAGGCGGCGTGCGCGGAGTCGCGCGTCCGCGTTCATCTGCTGGGCGACTACTATCCGGCGGGCGACGAGTACGATCTCGTGTACGAGACGACTGGTCGGCTGATTCCGCCGAAGGGCATCCCGCTCAACGTCGGCGCGGTGGTGATGAACGTCGAGACGCTGGTGAACGTCGCACGCGCGGCGGACGGCACCCCGGTGACACACAAAATGCTCACCGTCGCCGGGGCGGTGCGAAATCCGATCACTATCAGCGTGCCCATCGGAACGCCGTTCCGCGACGCGATCGACCTCGCGGGCGGCCTGACGCACGACGATGTCGTCATATGCGTCGGCGGACTCATGATGGGGCCGCACACGGACGACCTCGACACGCCAATCACGAAACTCACCACGGGCATCGTGGTCCTTCCACGGACGCACCACGTCGTCGAGCGTAAGCTCAAACCGCCCGAACAGCAGAACAAGATTGGCAAGTCGGCGTGCGATCAGTGCCGCTACTGTACGGAGTTCTGTCCGCGATACCTCCTCGGCTACCAGGTCGAGCCGCACCAGGTCATGCGCACGCTCGCATTCACGGAGACCGGCGCGGACTACTTCAACAAGTACGCGGACCTCTGCTGTAGCTGCGGTCTGTGTACGCTCTACGCCTGCCCGGAGGAGCTGTACCCGAAGGAGGCGTGCGACCAGTCGAAGGACGCCATGCGCGAAGCCAGTACGGGCATGGAGCAGTCGCCGGAGACGCTACGCGTCCACCCGATCCGCGAGGGACGTCACGTACCCATCGGCTCGCTCGTGCGGAAGCTGGACGTTGAGGCATACGATCACCACGCGCCGCTGCAGGACGCATCGGCGACACCGTCGGCGCTTCACGTCGAACTCAAGCAGCACGCGGGCGCTCCCGCCGAGGCGGTGGTACAGGCGGGCGAGCGCGTCGACGCGGGGCAGATCGTCGCGCGGATACCGGACGGGCAGGCGATCAGCGCGAACGTGCATGCCGCGCTCGCGGGCACGGTTGCCGAAGTCAGCGAAAAACGAATCGTGATTGAGGTATCGAAATGAACCAGGCTGAGAAGGCCATCGGGCTGATAGAGCTGTCGAGCGTCGCGGCTGGGTTCCTCGTCGCCGACTCAATGCTCAAAGCGGCGAACGTGCGGCTGTATCTTTCGCGCAGCATCTGCTCGGGCAAGTACATGGTGCTCATCGGCGGCGAAGTCGGCGCGGTGGAGAGCGCGGTGGAGGTCGGCGTCGAAGCGGCCGGCGGCACGATGATCGAGAAGTTCATCATCCCGAACGTTCACCCCGACGTGTTCACCGCCCTGGGCCGGTCGGAGCCGCCCGACGTGGGTGAGGCCCTCGGCGTGCTGGAGGCGTTCAGCGTCGCGACGCTCATTGAGGCGGCGGACGAAGCGGCGAAGGCGGCGAGCGTGAAGCTGTGCGAGGTGCGTCTGGCGATGGCGCTGGGCGGGAAGGCGTTCTGCACGATGACCGGCGACGTCGCGAGCGTGCAGGCTGCCGTCGACGCGGGCAAGGCGGTGATCGTCCGCGCTGGGATGCTGGTCAACGCGGTGGTGATCCCGCGTCCGCGCCCGGAGGTGTATCGGGAGACGGTGTGAGGTTAGCATCGAACCTCAGGAGCGAACCTATGGCAACCGATCAGGACACCATGGTTCACAAAATCACCGATCGCATCCGCCGGGCCACGGACCCGGACCGCATCGTGCTGTTCGGCAGCCGCGCTCGCGGCGAGTCGGGTGCCTCAAGCGATTTCGACCTGCTCATAGTGCGTGAGAGCGATGAGCCGAGACACCGACGATCAGGACCGCTCTATACGCTGCTGGCCGATCTTCCTGTCGAAGTTGATATCATGGTATACACGCCATCGGAGATTGAGGACTGGCGGAACGTGCCGGACGCATTCGTGAGCACCGCGCTGCGGGAAGGGGTCACGGTGTATGAAAGAGCGGGATGATCGCCATTCCTGGCGAGAGCTCGGGCTTCGGTTTGGGCATTCACCGGATTGGCCGTATCTTGGTGCGCTAAGGAGGGGAGAACCATGGAAGGAAGCCTGACTGCACTCAAGCTCGTACTCGACCGATTGGGGATCTCCGATGACATCAGTACGGTAGCTGACCGGAAACGTATCCAGAAGGCTATCTATCTCACCCAGAGCATCGCCGGAATCGATCTTGGATATCGCTTCAGCTGGTATCTTCGCGGGCCCTACAGCTCTCCACTAGCCAGTGACTACTATGCGTTGGCCGAAGCAATCGCTGCCGGTGGCGGTAGTGGCGTTGACGATCTGTCGCCCAAGCCATCCGTAAGCACGAGGCTAGACCGGCTCCGACCAAACCTGGACGTTCCTGACGATGTCCCACTTCCTCAAAGTGACTGGCTTGAACTGCTCGCGTCGATCGACTATCTACATCGGGTGCGCGAACACGACGCCAAGGGTGTCGAGGAAGTCCTTCGACGTGAAAAGTCGCGCCTGGTCTCATACTACGCACCTGCCGAGAAACTGCTAGAATCAATGCGGGCCTGATCCCTCAGATGAGCAAAGTCGACTTCAGCTACAAGAGAATAGCTGACCCAGTTCACGGAACGATTGGGTTGAGCGAGCTGGAGATTGGCATCATCAACACCAGTGTGTTCCAGCGCCTTCGCAACGTGCGCCAGCTCGGCTTGGTGAACCACGTCTTTCCGGCCGCAGACTACAGTCGCTTCGCCCACTCCGTAGGCGTCTGTCACATCGCTGGCCTGATCCTGAACAACCTGCGTTTGCAGGGAGCAAGACTAACGGATGGCGTCATCCAAGAGTATCGGCTTGCGGCGTTGCTGCATGACGTAGGCCACTATCCGTTCTCACATGCTATGGAGACAGTCGTCGGCGACTACTACAGAAGAGCAGCTATCGTTGGTGATTCGTCGAACACGGAAAACGGGGGCGGAGAATCCGGCGATCAGGAGACAATCAGGACGTTCTACGATCACGAGAGAGTAGGTCGGGAGATCCTGGAGAATGACCCAGAACTGTCAGGCCTTCTGAGGGAGAAGGGCATCGACGCCAAGCGGCTGTACTCAATGATTCTGAAGGAGGATGAATCACCCCAGTTCGCCAATCTCGTGAGTTCAGACCTTGACGCTGACCGAACTGACTACCTGCTAAGAACGGCGCATGCGACGGGCCTGCCGTACGGAAACGTAGACCTTGAGTACCTCATAAGCCAGATACAGGTGGATCAGGAGGACCGGCTCGCCGTCACTCCCAAAGCGCTGAGAACAGCCGATCACTTTCTGCTGTCGAGGTACTTCGATTACCAGCAAGTGGTCTTCCACAAGACAGTTGTTGGCGCCGAGCTTGTGTTGAAAGACGTGCTTCGAAGGATTCTGAAAGACGGTCACATTGACTGTTCCTCGGCAAGCGTCTCAAAGAGCATAACGGAGGGGTCATGGCACACGTTTGACGAGGTGGAGCTGACGAATGTCATGAGGAGCCTTCGAGGAGAGTCCTCGGAGGATGGACTGAGACTGAAACTGAGCTCGGTACTTGATCGCAGGCCGCCCAAGCTCGTGGGGGAGATCGAGTTCCTCGGACGACGTGATCGCCCAACGATCAGTAGTCACAACCTGCAGACGCGAACACTGAAGAGCGCAGTACCTGAGCTGGCCAGCGAGTTCGGCATCGATGAAGGTGTCTGGTACACCTGGTCCAAGAGCATGGCGCTGACGAAGCTGAGCGCAACGCTTCCAGCTTCTGCTGTCGTCGAACGTTGTACGGACGATGAGGAGGAGTACGAGAAACTTGTGCGAGTCATTGGGCAGGACGGCACCTCCGTGCCGATCACGGACGTGCCACACTCATTGATGCACATTCTGGCCGACTACGCCTTGTACGCCATTCGCGTCTACGTATTGTTTCCAGATGGGCTGGCCGAAGCACAGCACCGCCGCTCGATCCGTGGACGCCTGATGGGGCGTCTACCTGAGTCCGACTGGAAGTGAAGGCGCTCGTCCGCGAACATCTACCCAGCGGATAGGTAACCACAACCAATGCCAGACCTCACCTCACGCATGCCGCGGCCCCGCATCGGGCTCCTGCCGACGGGGCATGAGTACTACTGGGACCAGTTCCCCGATCTGCGCGACATGGGCATGCGCATGTACGACTCGCTCTGCTCCCGGTTGGAGGAGATCGGAGAGGTAGTTGCGCCGGAACTGGTCGACACGCCCGAGAAGTCGGCTGCGGCGGGGGAGTATCTGCGCGCTGAGGGCGTGGACATCCTGCTCGTCTTCCCGTTCGGCTACACCACCGGGATGTGCCTCGTACCGGCCGTCCGCGCGCTGGACGTGCCGATCCGGCTGCTGAACGCGCATGAGGATTCATCCTACGACTACGCGTCCGCCGACACGACGGTATATCTCCACCACGAGGGCGTCTGCTGCATCCCGGAGTACGCGTCCGCGCTGAAGACCCTCGGGCGCGATTTCCGTGTGCGGACGGGGCACTTCGGCGACGAACGACTCTGGCGCGAGCTACGGGCGGACTGCCTCGGCGCGGCGGCGGCCAGGGCGTTCCGCGGGCTTAACTTCGGCGTCATCGGCCAGACGTACACGCACATGACGGACATGCCGTTCGACGAACATCGCCTACTCGCCGCGACGGGGAAGCTCCTTGTTCGCCCCGAGGTCGAAGAGATCGACGGCGCCTACGATGCAGTCTCCGACGACCAACTCGACGCGATGTATGCGGAGCTACGCGCGATGTACGACGTCGATCCGACGGTGACGAACGAGCGTCTGCGTGAGAGCGCGCGCATCGCCGTGGCGTACGACGAGGTGATCCGGCGGCACGATATCTCCGCGTTCGGCTTCTACTGGTGGGGCGAGACCGAGCGCGTCACGGAGCTACGCGCGCAGGCGGCGCTGGCGGTATCGAGGCTCGCCGCGCTGGGTCGTCCCGGGGTTACCGAGGGCGACGTCAAGACCGCGATGGCGATGAAGATCCTCGACCTGCTCGGCGCGGGAGGCATGTTCGTCGAGTTCTTCAGCATGGATTTCGACGAGGATTTCCTGCTCTTGGGCCACGACGGCCCCGCCAACGTGAACGTCGCCTCGGGACGCCCGAAGCTCCAGCACCTCGACGTGCATCACGGCAAGTCTGGACACGGCCTCGGCATCGACTTCGCCGTCGCGGAGGGGCCGGTCACGTTGCTGAACCTCACGCAGACGGACGCCGAGACGTTCAAGCTCATCCACACAACCGGCGAGGTGATCCCCGGCCCGGTGCTGGGCATCGGGAATCCGAACTGCCGCGTGCGGATCGAACGGTCTATTCACGAGTTCATGGATGCGTGGTGTCAGGAAGGGCCGAGCCACCACATCGCGCTGGGTCTCGGGAAACACTCCGACGAGATCGAAGCGTTCTCCGAGGCGATGGGGTTCGACTGCGCTCGGGTGTAGGTAACCGCGCGGACGGAACGTGCGCGCCATAGACGGGCCGTCGGTGTCAGACATATCAGATTGTGTCGCAATCACCTACGAAGGCCTGCCCGCCAGAACACCCACATTTCCGTCGAATCCGCTATATTACTGACTGATTGCTCATTCCGTTCGTCGGCAGAGGTACGCAATATGAGAGCATACATGTCGTCCCTACTTACGATATTCCTGAGTGTCGGGGTGGGAGTCGTGGTCACGAGCTGCGGAGACAACCCTCATCCGTTCGCTGCGGACACGGGTTCGGCGCTCACCGCGAGTGAGCGACCAGCGCTCGTGCCCGGGGTCGAGGTCGCACCGGTCTACCGGATAGCGACAGGAAGGCCGTCAGAATGGGCGACCGTCTACGTGTTCTACGCACGCGGCGGCAACGGAAACGGCGGAGGTGGTGGAGGTGGCGGGAAGCCGAAGCCCGACGATCCGCCGCAGACGTGTGACGACCCTAACACGAACGAGGCGTACGTACGGCTGGTGAATCAGACCACGGGAAACGCGATCGCGCTTCCGGAGACGGGGTTCCCCGTCGAGTACCATCCAGCGTTCGAGCCATCCTCCGTGGCCGGTGTGGCCTTCGGTGCACTGGACGGAGCATTCGAGGCGTGGCGTGGGGCAGCACCGGGACATGTCCTACCGACGTTCGGCGCGAACCCGTCCGGATCGGCTCCGCCCGCGCGGGACGAGGCCAACGTGGTCGGTTGGCGTCGCTTGGTGGGTAAGGGCGCGGGATCGGTCCTGGCGGCAACGTACATCTGGGATGACGGCGCAACCATCCTGGAGGCCGACATCTTCTACAACACGAAGCACGAGTGGGCAGCCAACTCGGCGATCGCTCCGGGAAGCACGTTGTGTGGAGAGGCGTTCGATGTTCAGGCGATCGGCGTTCACGAGGTCGGACACATGATCGGGCTGGGACACGTCGCGGACGACGGTGACGCGTCCAACGGCGATGAGGTCGATGCCACGATGTTCGGTAGCGCCTCGAAGGGCGAGCTGCAGAAGCAGACCCTCACTCCTGGCGGCGTGATGGGGCTGCTGGACGCCACTCCGTCGGAACCCGCGATCTAGTAAAAGGACGAAGTGGCAGCGATAGACGCCGGCTGGTGTCATGCACGGATACCGGTCGGCGTTCCTCGCTGCTACACCATCCACCAGTTCTCCGCAACGATCCCCTTCTCGGGATGCCCGGCGTACCCCACCGGGTTGAACCCGCGCTCACCCTCCGGCAGCGACACGAGCAGCTCCTGCGCCCGCTTGCCGATGCTCTCCACGCAGAGTTCGACGTTACGCCTGCCAACCTCGGTGGACGCGTGTTTGCGCGGGTCGAGGCCGCCGATTCCAGACGGATGCGAACCTCCGCCACCTTGTTCGTTCACCGGGTCGTCGCCGAGGGCAGCCATGTCGACGAGATCGGGATGGAAGAACATCATGTTGGAGGTCTCCCACTTCGCGGCATGATCCGTGCCAGTCTCCTCGCCGCTCGTGAGCGAGATTTCCCACAGCCCCTCGCCGGCCGTCTTCCCGTCAGCGATTACCGGGCCAAGCGCGGAGTCGATCATGTCGATCTGCTGGTCGACGTTGTGGCCGGAGACGCCCATGATGACTCGGAAGCCGGTCTTCCGGAGCCGGTCGAACAACTCTGTCAGTACCGCGCGGAGGTGGTCCTGCTGATCGAATTGCCCGTGCTGATAGATCGGCGGATGCACGACGCCACCGTACGCCTCGGCGCACTTCACGAGGATCGCGTGGGCCTTCAGCGCGTCGTTGCCCAGCGGCAGATGCTTGCCGTGGTACTCGATCAGGCCGAACGGCACGTATGCCACGGGAAACCGCCGCCCCGCCGCTTCGAGCTGGGCCGGTCGCAGGAATTGCAGTTGCACGTCGCGTGACAGGTCGCTGTCCACTACACGCCTCCATCGGGCATCGATTTGGCTTGGGCGTCGCTCGGATACTAGGTTACGCTGGAACGTGGGCGTGGAACAGGCTCGACATCGGCCCTGACGCGGCACTCTACCGGCGCAAGGGAACGCGCGGACCCGAATGAGACGTTTCACGTGTGCACCTGTTGTCGCAGACCGCGTCCCGGTCAGCCGAGTGAGGTACACTATGAAGCGCATCCATGGAATCGCCGCCGCCGCAATGCTCGCGGCAGCCGGCGTCATCGCGCCGGCGCATGCGGACACGCCGCCGGAGATCACGCTCGAACGAACCCTCGCGGGACATTCCGACTGGGTCTGGTCGGCATCCTTCAGCCCGAGCGGCGAGTATGTCGCAACCGCATCGTGGGACTCAACCGTGCGCGTCTGGTGGGCATCCGACGGTGAGCTGATCCGCGCGTTGCGCGGACACACAGGCCCGGTGCTCGCCGTGGCGTACGTAGATGCGGGGCTCCTGGCGAGCGGCGGCAACGACGGCTCAGCCATGCTGTGGCGAGTGCCCGAAGGCAGCGCGGTCGGCAGACTTACCGGGCATCACGCGGGAGTCTGGTCCGTATCGAAGGGTGCGCTTCCGGGTACTGTCGTCACGGGAAGTGAAGACCACACAGCGTGCGTCTGGGATCTGACCACCAGGTCGATTCACCGGACGCTCTCCGGTCACGCGAACTGGGTGTGGTCGGTGTCCTCCGCGCTCATCGACGGCTCGCCGTGTGTCGCATCGGGAAGCGAAGACGGCACGGTCCGGCTCTGGCAAGCGGACACGGGCGATCTCCTGCGCGAATTCACCGGTCACGCGGGCAAGGTACTCGCCGCAAGCCTGAGTGCCGACGGATCGCTGCTCGCGTCAGCCGGGACGGACAGCGCGATCCACGTCGAGCGAATCGGGCGGGAAACCGGCTCGAGCGTCATGCCATGGGCGACTCCGGCGATTGTCGCGCTGGCGTTCAGCCCGGATGGGGCCTACATCGCCGCCGGAAGCCAGGAGGGAATCATCCAGCTTCGGCGCGTATCCGATGGCGAAATCGTCCGCTCGTTCACAGGGCACGACGGGCAGGTGCGATCGGTTGAGTTCAGTCAAAACGGCTCTCTGCTCGTAACCGGCGGATCGGACCGCACTGCAAAGATCTGGCGGGTCCACCCGCCGCTCGGCGGGGAGTGAACACGTGCCCGTCCCGCCTGCGATCCGACTGCCGGGGTGGCGATGTTCGGACCGACGGACCGCGTGATTCCACGACAAGCCTGCGCGGGGTGGGCGCTCGCCGCCATCGCAACCGTGTAGTCCAGCCGGAGAACCTTCCCAGTCGACAGCGGGATGCATCGCTCTAGTGTCACGGAATCTGTGCACTCATGCTTGACAAACGCGGCACTCACATGTATCTATTTGCCAGTTAACGCCGTTACGATGCGGCAAAGAGGACTAAGGCACCCGTATTTGTCACCTAACGGCGCGGCGGGCGCACTGTTCGCCTTACCTATCTCAATCAGATCTGATACCATCCCCCAGTGAACGTATCGGTATTGATCTGATCGGTCGGATGGCGATCACGTCAGCCGCTACCGGAGAGCCTGCACCCCGGCGGAACGAGTTTTGCTGTGTTGTTCCGCGGGTGGAGCGTCGCTGCTCAATGCCCCCCGAGGCAGCGACCCCTGATGCAGGCGAGGAGGAGAGCGTCCCAATGTGCGCCGTAGCGCGGTCTATCGGCGATGCCGCGTTCGCTCGCGAGCGCAAGTGTCGTCGTGTGTCCGCGAGTTTCGTCTGGACGCTCGCCTGGACGCTCGCCGCGATTACGTCCTCGGCCCATGCCTCCGCCAGCACCCTCGGAACGCAGGTCAGCGGCACTATCGGCAACGAGACGTGGACCAGCGCCGGATCGCCGTACCGCGTTGTAGCTCCGATCGCAGTCGCCCGGGGCGCGCAACTCACTATCGAACCGGGCGTGGACGTGCTCTTCGACCTGGACGTTCCGTTCGAGGTGCACGGCGTAATCAACGCCGCGGGCACGGGTCTCGACAGCGTACGGTTCCTACCGGGTAAATCGCCGAGGTGGGCCGGGCTGAAAATACGTCCGGGCAGCGTCGGCAGTACCATCGTGAATGCACGCATCTCGGGCGGATACTCCTATGTCGGCGGCGGCCTGTCCGTGGGCTCCGAGGTGTTCAGCAGCGAAGCTCCGGCACTTGCTCGATCATCCATCGAGGTCGTGCATTCGGTTATCAGTGGCAACTCCTCGCGGTACGCCGGCGGCGGCGTTTCCGCATGCGGCGAAGTCGACTTGAAGCTGCGCCACTGCACAATCGCGAGGAACCGCTCGGACTACAGCACAGGCGGCATTATCGGCATGTGGCAGGCTCGCGTACTCCTCGATCAGTGCGAGATCGTGGGGAACAGGGCGGGCACATGGGCCGGAGGAGCGAAGTTCGACAACGGCGCGCACGGCATCCTGCTGAACTGCACCATCGCAGAGAACGAAGCGCCGGAGATCGGCTCGGAAGGGATCAGCCTGAACCACGGATCGGCGACGATCAGCAACTCGATACTCTGGGGCAATGACCGCACGCAGGGGATCATGTTCGACGAGACGTCGCACGTCGACGTCACCTATTCCGATGTCGGCATGCCCGAGAGCCTGTTCCCCGGCGAAGGCAATATCAACGCGAATCCCGTGTTCGTCGACGCCGAAAACGGCGACTATCGCCTCGATGCGGCATCGCCATGCGTGGACGCAGGCGATCCGAACATGCCCGACCACGATGGCAGCCGCGCGGACATGGGCGCAAATCCACTGGGGGGACTTACGCAGACCGGCGGTACGCTCGTTGCGGGCGATGTCACTCGGGACCAGTGGACGCCGGCCGGATCGCCCTACCGCATCGCGGGATCGACACGAATTCCACCAGGCCACCGACTGACAATCCATGGCGGAGTAGAAATCCAGTTCGATGCCGACGTGCCGTTCGTCATCGAGGGATCATTGTTCGCTCTCGGCAACGCGCTGGATAGCATACGGTTCGTGGCCGGACATAGCCGGACCTGGGTCGGCTTGCGGTTCACCCAGGCCGATTCGAGCCTCCTCCGGTATGTTCGCGTGAGCGGCGCGTATGCACCTGCAACCGTCTCGCGGCCCATCGGTCGAACATTCGGCCTCTCCGTGACGCCCACGAGCAGCGGCGGCGGCATATCGGTGGAAGGCGCGGAAACTCGGCTTGCTCTGGATCATTGCACGATTCGGGGGAACCGGGTCCGCGGCGACGGAGCCGGCATCAGCGTCTCCGGCAACGCCAGACTGTGGGCCACGTCGTGCGCGATCATCGGGAACGAGGCGACGAAAGATGGCGGCGGTCTGCACGTCACGAACGGCGCGCACGCGATCGTTTCGCGATGCGTAGTCGCCGAGAACCTGTCTGGCGCGACAGGCGGCGGAATATCGGTCTCCGACGGCGGCATCGCAGACGTTCAGTCCTGCACAATCGTGGCGAACGCGTCCTCACTCCACACCGGAGGACTCCACGTTGGGCACAACGCCCATGCCGAACTCACGAATTCCATCGTGTGGGCCAACACTCCGTCGAGCGCCGGCCGTGCATTGGACGCGGTATTGAGTGTGCGCTATTCAAATGTGGAACCAGTCTCGCTCGACCTCATGGATGTAGTCCTCGTCGACGGCTCGTATCCGGGCGACGGGCTGATAGGCGCCGACCCCCTGCTCGCGGACATTGAAGCGGGCGACTACCGGCTGAGCTACCCGTCGCCGTGTGTAGACGCAGGCGACCCGGAGGCCGGTACGGATCCCGACGGCACGACGCTGGACATCGGCGCGTTCCCGCTGGGAGGCGGGGTCCCGCCAAGCGGAACGGCCGTAAGCGGAGCCATCACAACGCGCAGATGGGAGAAGTCGAAGTCTCCCTACCACATCGTCGGCGAGACGCACGTCCCCTCGGGCAATGTGCTGACAATCGAAGCGGGGGTCGATGTCGTTTTCGACACGGATGTCCGATTCGCGGTGAATGGCGCACTGCGCGCGCTGGGTGCCCTCAGCGATAGTGTGCGGTTCCTCGCGGGTGTTGCTCGCGAATGGGGTGGCATCCGCATCGTGGGCGGAGAGCCATCGACGTTCAGATATGTGAGGATCAGCGGGGCGTCGGCTCACGACGCGAATGGATGGCCGGGCGATGTCGGCGGCGGACTCGGGGCAGTGGAATCCCGCGTCGAACTCTCCGACTGCGTCATATCGGGCAACACCGCGTCCGATGGTGGCGGCCTTGCCGTCATCGGCTCTACCGTGTCGCTCACGCGGTGCGCGGTGGTCAGGAACGTCGCAAAGTACGATGGTGCTGGAATCTACGTCGCCTCCGGAGGGCACGCCGATCTTCAGAACTGCACAGTCCACTGCCGCAGCGGTGGGGCGCTGTACGTATCCGGCTCGACGGTATCCGTCAACAGCAGCATACTGTGGACCGACACACGTGAAGCAATACTCACCTCGACCGGGCACGATCTTGAGGGCCTCACCGTGGACTATTCTGTCATTCGCGGTGGCGCATCGGGCGCGGGCAACATGGACGCCGACCCGATGCTGGTGCGCGGGTTCCGCCTTGACCCGGCTTCTCCATGTGTGGACGCGGGCAATCCATCGAGATTCGACATCGATGGCACTCGCCTCGATATGGGAGCGTACTCGCTCCATACAACGCCGCTGAACGCCAACTCGCTCGCTGCGTCGGACGTCTCCGGCGATCCAGGCAACATCGTGGCGGTGACAGTATCCCTCAATGCCGATTGGACGAAACACGTGACTCTGGCGGTGGAGTTCGATCCAGCGCTGCTGGAACCGGTGGCCTCGCGCCTCGTCTCCGGTCACGCGTTTGAGGGCGTCCTCGGCGGAGAATGCCACGCGCACGTTCGCGACAGCACACTGTACGTTCTGCTTGTTCGCGATCGGGAAATGAGGTCTTCGGACGCACCGCTGGTGGCACTGCAGTTCCGTATCAGACCGGATGCGCCGAGGGGATCTGTGGCGGCGCTTTCCCTCCTGCCGTTCCCAGCGACGAGTGTGTCGGGCGAACCCGCCCGGCTGACGAACGGCGCGGTCCGCGTTGCCGATCTGAGGTACGGCGACGTCAGCGGCGATGGCACGATCTCGACATTCGACGCCGGCCTGATCCTGCAATGGCGCGTTCGATTGCTGGACAACATCGATCATGAGAAAGGCGACGTCACCGGGAACGGGGAAACGACGAGCCATGACGCGGCTTTGATCACCCAGTGGACTCTGGATCCGACAGTAGTATTTCCGGTGAGCGGCGACATCGGCTACAGGTTGACCAGCAGCGATACGAAGCTCTCGTGGCGGACCGATGGTTCGGCCTGGGTGCTCGTGGCGGAGGGTCAAGATCCCGTCGTGTCGGGCGACTTCGTGTTCGCGCTTCCGCCTGACGTTCCTGTGAGGGTCACATCGCGGTCGATGATGGAGAAGAGCACTGAGGGCGTTATTCTGCGTGTCGCGCTCGTCCATGTCGCCGACGCGGATCCCGAGCTTCTGCGAATGACGCCGGGCGTCCCACTCAGCGAACCTCCACGCCTGATGAGCGCGATGGTGAACGAGCAGCGGCTCGAGGTCTCCGAGGACGTGCTCATCCATCGGTTCGCCCTGGCGCAGAACGCCCCGAATCCCTTCAATCCAACAACCACGATTCGGTATTCGCTCGGCGAGCCAGCGCATATCGTGCTGGAGATATTCGCGCCGAACGGGCAGCTCGTGCGGGTGTTGACGGACCGAGCGCACGTGGCGGGAGCACATGAGCTGCTGTGGGACGGAATCGACTCGAGCGGGCGACCGGTCGCGAGTGGCATGTACGTGTACCGCCTGACGAGTACAAACGCCCAGCGATCGATGTCCGCGATACGTCGCATGACATTGGTACGCTGACGCGGGAGCTGTTGGAAGAGATCACGGAAAAGAAAGGGAGTGGGGGCGCACTGCCAAACACCCCCACTATGCATGGGTTGGTTGGGTCTCTGGTTCCGGGGACGGAACGTCGAGACCCGCCACGCACGTACGGAATATACAAAGAACTGCAATTGAGTGAAGGGCCGGACAGCAATTTTCTCGGAATCTGCGAAGCCGTCGTCTTTCGACGGAGAGCCGTCATGTGAAATCGATGCCCAATAGGCGGGCTTCAACGCTCTGTGCGTGAGTAGTGTCCCAGCGACGATCATGCGACGTGCCCGCGACGGTCGCCTTTCCTCTGCCTGGAGAAGCCGCATGATATCCGTTGTGCTGTTTCTGGTCATGCTCGCCGCAGGTACCGCGGGCCCGGCCGCCGACATCGCCGGTGAAATCCTCACCACCACGTGGACTGCGGCGAGCGGCCCCTGGGCGTCACACGGATGAAAACGCCCCGAGCGTTCGCTCAGTTATATGCCGGTGCCGCCTCTTCCATCGCCGCGCGGATGCTCGCCTGCACGGCTTCGTCTTCGACGGGGAAGCAGACCGCGTAACGGATGTACTCGCCGTCCGAGCCCGTGTAGGGAACTCCAACGAGACCGACGCGGTCGATCATCGCGCAGTTGTAGGCGTCCGCCGTTTCGAACGACTCGCCGAAAGCGCGCGACGGGGCATGCCAGAACGTGAAGAATCCCGCCTCGGGCTTCGTGGCGAGATTCAGGTGCGGCGAAAGCAGGTCCAGGAGCAGGTCGACGCGTTTGCGGTACGTGTCGCGGATCGCGGTAAGACCCTCCTGATCCTCCTGCACCGCCCGCATGACTCCGACAGCCAGCGGCGCGGCGAAGCCACTGTCCGTATTCCCTTTCACCATCGCCAGGTCGGCGATGAAATCGGCATGTCCGACGGCTGCGCCAATGCGCCAGCCCGTGGCACTGTGGCTCTTCGACGCGCTGTAGAACTCGACCCACTCCAGACCGTCGAACTCGACGGCGACCTCAGCGAGGGCGGTGTGCTCACCGTGGATGAGCCCGGCGTACGCGGCGTCGTTCACAAGGCGGATGCCGGATTCCAGCGCCCACGCGCAGATTGCTCGCCACCCGTCGGCATCCATGACGGCGCCGGTGGGATTGTTCGGATAGTTCAGCAGAACGAGCGTCGCCCCATCTGCCCCCGCCGCCGGTGCATCCTCGAGCCGTGGTCGGAATCCGTACTCGGCGTAGAGCGGCCAGTCGCGGTATTCGCAGCCGAGGTACTCGGACCACGTCTTGATGACGGGGTAACCGGGCCGTGTCGCTCCGATGACGGTCACCGGAGCAGCATCGTCGCGATTCGCTCCGCACGCGAGAGGGAGCAGGCCGATCATCGGCTTGATACCGGGAATCGCCAGCGTCGCCACATCATCCCGGTCGAGCACGTCGGTTGACACGGTGTGACCGATGAACGATCGACTGAAGCCGTCGGGCTCGCCGTTATCCTGGTAGACGTGGACACCGCGTTCTTCAGAGAGACACGCAACGGCGGCGGTGGAGCGAGTAAGCGACGTGGGTACGCCGTCGGGCTCGCCGACGCTCAGGTTTATCGACGGTCCGCCGGACCGGTCTTCGTAGGCGGAACGGAGGCGCTTGATGCGTTGGAACAGGTTCTCGCCCGTTGCAGGCAGGCGTCGTGCCATGGTTCGGTCCCTCGTGGAGGCGTGTTTGTCACGGTGCTCGGTAGTGGGATGAGGAAAGATGCCCGCGACGCGTCGACGCGGCAAGGCGCGGAGCGGTGGCGCTATGGTTGGCGTCGACGGGCATCCGTGCATACCATATCGGGGGTAACTCGTGGAGGCGTATCGGGATGCGGATGACATACGAGCAGGAACGCGCGATCTACGAGCAGGGATACGTGAGGGTTCCCGGCGTAGTTCCGCGCGCCATGGTGAACGACGCGTTGCGGGCGATCAACCACTCGATAGGCGAGGGGATGGATCGCGACGAGATCGTCACAATGCGCTCACGGTCGTACGCGCAGGAACTCACGCAGACGCCGGTCATCTCCGGACTGTTCAACGATACGCCCGCCCGCGCACTGGCCGAGTCGGCGATCGGACCGATCGAGCCCGTAACAGGCGGACAGATCGCGATCCGCTTTCCCTCGCCTGCTGACCCACCGGGCGAGCCGTCTCCGCACATCGACGGCATGCACTCGCCGCACAACGGGGTGCCGGAGGGCGAAATCCTGAACTTCACGATGCTGGTGGGAGTGCTCTTGAGCGAACTCACGGAGCCGTATGCGGGGAACTTCACGGTCTGGCCGGGGACGCACCGTCTCTACGAAGAATACTTCAGGGAGCGCGGGCCGGAGTCGCTGCTGGATGGTATGCCGGAGATCGATCTCCCCGCGCCCGTGCAGGTAACCGGGAGCCCGGGCGACGTGTTCTTCGTACACTACGCGATGGGGCACACGGCAGCGCCTAACGTGTCGCCGCACGTACGGTATGCGATATTCTTTCGGCTCAAGCATGTCGGCCATGATGAAGTGAAGTGGGAGACGATGACCGACATCTGGAAGACATGGGACGGCATGCGGGACATCGTCACCGCGACCCACAAAACAGCGAACGACGGGTAATCGATGAAATCCATGAAAGTGGCATTGCCGGCAGCGATCCTGATATCGATGGCAAGCGTCGCACAGGCCTCCGACGCGGACAGCCTCGCTGCGGAGATGTACTTCGCTGCGTCGGTGCGAAACCCGGCGCAGGCGCAACGCGTGGAAGTTCCGGACGACGTGGCCGCTCCGCCCGATACGCTCGACAACCCGTTCGATTTCGAGCTGACCACCGGAATCGACGGCAGCTACGGACCGTGGCACTTCGTCGTGAACGAGGTGTACGAGCGGGTAAACGCCAAGACGTACTGGAATCACGAGGCGCAGGGACGCTACAAGCACCGCTACTTTGAGATCGGCGCGCGATTCCGCGACGACAACGCCTCGGGCATCGAGCTTGTGAAAGGATATGCGCAGGGAGTCGTCAAGGGATGGGTCGGTATCGGAATCACCCGCCAGTATGACTCGTTCTCCTACACCGATACGTCCAATCTGGACCTCGGCGGCGGGGCGTGGCTTGGCCGACTGTCGCTCGCTAACGAGCGACACACGATAATGGGAGTGCATCTGACAATCCGCGCGGCATTCGAGTTCAATCCCACGCGATATACCACATTCGCGTATGTAGACGTCAGGAATCTTTCACGTGGGCGGTACGCCCTTGTTCCTTTTGTAAGATGGGAGAGGATCGACAAGAAGGACCAACCGGCGAAGGACTCATATCAGGCGAAGGTGAGACTCACGATACAGATCTGACGCGGAATCCACGGAGTAACGCGTAACGGGCGCGACGAGACAGAATCTCGTCGCGCCCGCGGCATGTACGGTCAGTCAGCTCCCCGGCCTCGGCGACGCTTCTGCGTGTATGCGTGGGCAGCAAGCAGCACGAGCGTCAGCGCGGTGACCGGTATCACCACCCAGACCATCGCCCTGCTGAAGACGGCGAGCGCATCCATCCTACGCGCGATCAGGAAGAGGGCCACTCCGTATGCCGCGTAGTAGCTGAGGAACAGCACGCCCTCGCCGCGCGTCACGCGCATGCCCGTGTAGAACACCGGTAGCGCCATCACGACGACGCCGATCATGACCGGGATGTCGAAGTCGAGCGCGTCGGGCGCAACGGCGATCCCCTCCGGGGCCACGACCGCAGCGGCGCCGAGCACGCTGAGCATGTTGAAGATGTTGCTCCCGACGACGCCTCCCACGGCGATATCGCCCTTGCCGTGCCGAACCGCCAGCACTGCGGTCGCCACCTCCGGCAGCGAGGTGCCGACGGAGACGATGGTCAGCCCGATCACCAGCTCGCTGACCCCGGCGGCTCGAGCGATGGAGATGGAACTCGACACGAGCCAGTCCGACCCGTACGTCAGCAGCGCGAGCCCGGCGATCACCCCTCCAGCATCGAGAGCGATGCGCCCGCCGCCATTGGAGACCGTGTGTCGAGCACCGACGGCGCTCTCGGCCTCAGGCAGGATCTCGCCCCGTCCAGAGTCCTGCCTGAACGTGGTCGCCAGATACGCCGCCAGCGCCGCGATGAACACGACCCCGTCGAGCCGCGAGATCGATCCGTCGGCCGCGAACAGGTAGAGTGCGGCCGAGCTGCCGATCATCAGTGGCACGTCGATGCGCACCGTTCGCGACTTCACCACGATGGGCGCGACGGCGGCGGCGATTCCCAGGACGAACAGGACGTTGAAAATGTTGCTTCCGACGACGTTGCCGATGGCGATTCCGGGTTGTGCCGACCAGGCCGCCTGCACGGCCGTAGCTAGCTCCGGCGCGCTGGTCCCGAATGCCACAACGGTCAGCCCAACAACGTACGACGAGACGCCAAACGCGGCAGCAAGCCGCGACGCTCCCGAGACGAGCATGCGGGCGCCGACGACGAGAGCGACCAGCCCGAGTATGAACAGCGCGGCCGTCATCCGATGCGACTCCGCGCGCAGGATGGTCTCGACACCCTACTCCTCCTCATGGACCGGCGGATGTGAATCCAGCAACGGAAGCTCCTTCGCAGCAGGCGAATCGCCTGCCGGGCCGGGCCTGCGCGCGCCGCCGAAGGTCTCGTAGAAGAGCGTAGGACGCTCCATGCGACTGCTTCGCGCCACGTTCTCCGCGCGCCACACCCATTCGCCGTCAGGGGCAACGTAGCCCCAGATGTCGCCTTGCTCAACTTCGGCGAGTCCGCCGACGAAATCCCACGCGCGGTCGAATGCCGGCTCGATCACGACATCGCCGCTCCGGTCGATATATCCCCACGCGCCCTGCCGCTGGACCGCCGCGAGGCCGTCGGAGAAGTCGCGCGCGCTCTCCCATACGGGCTCGACAATGCTCTCTCCCGACGCTTCAATGAAGCCGGTGCCCGACTGCGCCCGTACCCTGGCTCGCCCGTCGACGAAATCGCCGGCGCCGAGGAATGCCGGATCGATCGCGGTTGCGCCGTCCAGGCGGATGTACCCCCAGCGCGGCGCATCGCCAGAGCGTCGGACGACAACCGCCGCCAGCGACTCGCGAAAATCGCGCGCATCGGGGAACGACGGCTGCACGAGGATATCGCCATTGGTATCGAGGAAGCCGTACGCGCCATCCAACTCGACGCGGGCGAGCCCTTCCGAGAACGCGAGCGCGCTGTGGAATCGCGGCTCGGCGACGCACTCCCCGTCGCGCGCGATGAATGTCCACCGGAACCCGAATCGCACGGCGGCTCGGCCCTCGGTGAAGCTATCCGCCTCATCGAATCGGGGCTCGACCACCAGCTCGCCGTCGGGATCGATGAACCCCCACGCCTGCCCGCTTTCGGGCGCACGCACCGCCGCGAGACGTTCCGAGAATCCGAAGCAGTCGGGGTAACGACAGGGTACCGCCAACTC
>CAZEAI010000078.1:0-24344 GCA_964510105.1 uncultured bacterium | reverse complement strand
ACCATCGACGGCTCGTGCCGGTTCGTACACCATCCGCAGGAAGTGCTTGTCGGGTTCCGCGTCGTCGTCGCCGTCGAGTTCACGGTAGGCCACTGTCTCGCCATCCTGATGCCTGCGCATCGTAATCAGCGTGTCGTCGCGAAAACCCAGTGCTCGGCAGAACGCCACGGCGTGCTCGTTGTCGCTGAACACGCGCAGGAAGATCGTCTCCGGAGCGAACAACTCCTCCGCCCAGTCCAGCACGGCCTGCATAGCGCGCGACATGATGCCGCGCGGAGCATCGGCTTCGCCGCGCACGACGTTGTCGATCTCCATGCAGCGCTCGTCGTTGATCGCGCTTGCGTACCCGAGGTGGCCAACCGGTCGGCCATGCCGGTCCAGTATCAGGAAGAGCAGCCGATCCTCGACATCAAGCAATCTCTCGCGGAGCCAGGTGCGGGTACCGTCGACGGTGACGGGGAACTGCGTCGGAAACGCGAACGAGCTGGCTTCACGCCACTGGGCCAGACGCTCGATGAGTGGTCCGTCATCTGAATGAAGCTCGCACACCGGGACAAGGTAGCCGGCGTCATCCGCGAGCGCGACGCTCTTCGCCAGCATGTCGTCCAGCCGGTCCGTGCCTTTGAGGAAGGCGAAGCTGTTCCGAACGGCGTCGCGAAACACAGCGGTGCGAACGGCATCATCGCTCATGTCAGCTCCTTGACGGCCCGATGGAACACGTCCAGCATGTATCCGCGCGCATCGGCGTCGATGCCGGGATACACCCCGACCCAGAACACATTATCCATGACGAAGTCGGAGTTCGGCAGCTCGCCGATCACGCGCCGTTGAACGTCCGCGTAGGCGGGTTGCCTTACCAGATTGCCGGCGAACAGCAGACGGGTCGCTACTCGGTTCCGCTCGAGGTACGATACGAGTTCGTCGCGCCCAAAAGGCGCCTCCGGCCGAACGGCCAACGGCAGTCCGAACCAGCTTGGTTCCGAGCCTGCGGTGGCTTCGGGCAGCAGGATGTACTCCGCCAGGTCCGCGAGCCCCGAGCGAAGCACCTCGAAGTTCTCCCGCCGAGCCTCGATGAACCCCTTTACCTTGCGCAACTGGGCGACGCCGACCGCCGCCTGCATGTCGGTGACTTTCAAGTTGTAGCCTATGTGCGAGTACGTGTACTTGTGGTCGTAGCCCGGCGGAAGCTCGCCAAGTTGCCATTCGAATCGCTTGCCGCACGTGTTGTCGGCGCCCGGAGCGCACCAGCAGTCGCGCCCCCAATCGCGGATCGACTCCGCAAGTTTCTTCATGGTCGGGCTTTGCATCAGCACGGCCCCACCCTCGCCCATCGTGATGTGATGTGCGGGGTAGAAACTCGTCGTCGCGATGTCGCCAAACGATCCGACGCTCCGTCCCGCGTACGTCGAGCCGACCGCGTCGCAGCAATCCTCGACAACCCAGAGGTCATGCTTTCGTGCGAACCGTGTCACGGCGTCCAGGTCGAACGGATTGCCCAGTGTGTGGGCGAGGATCAGCGCCCGGGTGCGATCGCTCAGCGCCGCGTCAAGCTGGGAAACATCCACGTTGTACGTCGGAAGCGATACATCGATGAAGACCGGCACGAGGCCGTTCTGTATGATGGGATTCACCGTCGTCGGGAAACCAGCGGCAACGGTGATGACCTCGTCGCCCGGTTGGAGCGCACGGTCTCCCAGCGTCGGCGAGGTCAGGCTCGTAAGCGCAACGAGATTCGCCGACGATCCCGAGTTGACGAGTATTGCGTGCCGGATACCCATGAACTTGGCGAACTGTCGCTCGAACTGCTCGGCGTAGCGACCCGTTGTGAGCCAGAAATCGAGGGAGGAATCGACCAGTTCCTGAAGATCGTCGGCTTCAAACACGCGACCGGAGACCGCGACGCGGGACTCATTCGGGGCGAACTCGCGCGCTGGAAATGCCTCGCTGTGGTATTCGGCAACAAGCTCTCGAATGGCGGCGCGCAGTTCGTCGGCCCTATTCGGCATCTGCGAGAAACTCCGTGTACCACGCTATCGTGCGTCGCAAACCTTCGTCAAGCGAGTATTCCGGCGCCCAGTCAAGTTCGTCATGCGCCTTGGCGGCGCTGAGGAACTGCTCACGGATCTCGTTGCTCGCCTCGTTCCGGATCTCAGGCACCAGATCGCTACCCATCTCAGCGAGGACCCGCTCGACCAGTTCGACAACCGAAACAGGCTGCTCGGTCGAGAAGTTGAATGCTTCACCATGCAGGTCGGGATTGGCAGCGAGTTTCTCGGCGAGATGCATGTAGGCCGCCGCGCCATCCTCGACGTAGAAGTAGTCGCGGATGAACTGTCCGTCGGAGCGTATCACCGGGTTCTGACCGCGCAGGATCGATCTGATGGTGCCGGGAAGGATCCTGTTCCAGTTCAGATCTCCGCCGCCGTAGAAATTGCCACATCGCGTAATGGCAACCGGCAGATCGTACGTCACGCCGTACGTGTTGGCGATCAGGTCCGCGCACGACTTGCTCACGTCGTACGGGTGCCGTCCCTGAAGCGGAGTGTCCTCGCTGTACGGCAGGATATCCTGATCGCCGTATGCCTTGTCGGATGAGGCAACCACGACCTGCTTCACCGTGGGGCAGCGCCGACACGCCTCCAGCAGGAGCCACATGCCGCGAATGTTCGTATCGAACGTGGAGAGTGGATTCCTGTTGGCGATACCGACAATCGCCTGCGCGGCAAGGTGGATCACTGTGTCCACCTCGTACTCAGCCACGGCGCGCTCCAACACCTCGTAGTCGCGCACGTCGCCGCGAACGACCTTCACGCCCTCGATGAGGCCCGAGCGTACAAGCTCGGACTGCGGCACCCAGTCCCGCACGAGACAGACGACTTCTGCGCCGGCTTCGATCAGCCTGCGTACGAGCCAGCCACCCACGAGGCCGGTCGCACCGGTCACGAGCGTGGGACGGTCAAGCCAGAAACCATTCGATATGAGGCACTCGCTATGCATTCTGCTCTCCGGCCTGTGTTGGATCCCAAACGGCCCATGGGGCGACGCCGCCGTCCCAGAGTTCGTTGAGATGAAGGTACTCGCGATAGGTATCCATCGCGAAGAAGAAGCCGCTGTGGCGGTAGCACATGAGCTCGCCCTCGTTGGCGAGCGACTGGAGCGGCTGCTGCTCAAGTACGAGTGAGGGATCGTCATTGAGGTACGAGAAGATGCGGCGATCGAACACGAAATATCCAGCGCTGACCCAGCCATCGACGGTTGGCTTCTCGACGAATCGGATCACCAGGCCCGAATCATCTACTTCCAGGACACCGAAGCGCGACGTCGGATGGATCGAGGTAACCGTGGCAATCTTGCCGTGCGACTTGTGGAACTCCAGCAGACCGCCAACGTCAACATCCGCGACGCCGTCGCCATACGACGCCATGAACGTATCGCCGTCGATGTAGCGTTCGACGCGGCTGACGCGCGCCCCCGTCATGGATTCCAGGCCCGTCTCGGCGAGCGTCACGTTGAAGCCTTGCTCGGAGTGGACGTCGTGGTAAGTGATGTCGCTCTGGTCTCCGAGCCGTACCGTGAAATCGTTGCTCATCGCCTCGTAGTTGAGGAAATACTCCTTGATCATCGTACCCCGATATCCGAGACACAGGATGAATTCGGTGTGACCGTAATGAGCGTACGTCTTCATGATGTGCCAAAGGATCGGTCGGCCGCCAACGTCGACCAGCGGCTTGGGTCGATACTCGGTCTCTTCCTTGAGACGCGTTCCAAGACCGCCACATAAGATCACTACTTTCACGGGTTCCCCACTAACGGCAAAACGTACGAGGATGACGGTCCGCGGACCGCCTCGCACCGGGATCGCTTACCACGCTGCGGCCGGGCTCACCGATTCGGCCGGATCAGCCCACCCACACGAGCATAGACGCGTGTTCACGCTCAAGTTTACAAGTATGCGGCGAGTGGGGGGACCCGTCAAGGTTGGCTCCGCCCTCCGCGCACCACCCACGCAGCGCCCGCCCAGAACGGGCGGCGGCGTTCGACTTCGGGTTGTTGGGCGCAGCGGGAGTCGCCTATATTCACGGGCGTCCAACCCTCGACACGCTCTCCTCAGAGGACTCGACGGTGCTGGGAAATCCGTCATACGGCATAGCAGCCTTTCTGACCGCGGTGACGGTGCTTGCCGCTTCGGACGAGGCGCGATCGGAGTTCGTTTCGGTCGGACCCGCATCCGGCATCGACTTCCGACCAACGTTCGGCGACGACCGCATGAGTTCCATCGTGGAAGCCACCGGTTTCGGCTGCGCACTGCTCGATTACGACGGCGACGGCTACCTCGACGTGTACTTCGCCAACGGACGGCATCTCGCCGGAATCAGCGATACAACCGAGAGCCGCCGCCCCGCAACGAACGCGGCCAACGTGTTATACCGCAACAATGGCGACGGATCGTTTACGGACGTGTCGGCCGAGTCGGGCACGGCGGACACCGGATTCGGAATGGGTGTCGCCGCAGCCGATTTCGATGGCGATGGCGACCCTGACCTCTACGTCACGAACTACCGCCGCAACACTCTTCTTATCAACAACGGCGACGGTACTTTCAGCGACGCCACGGAGCGGGCGGGTGTCGGCGACACGCTCTGGAGCGTTGGCGTGACGGCTCTGGACTTCGACCGAGACGGGTGGCTGGATATCTACGTCGGCAACTATCTCGATTTCGACCCAGGCTACCGTCTCTACTACGCCGCCGACGAGTTCCCGGGCCCTCTCTCGTATCCGGGCGTTCCCGACCGACTCTACCGAAACAACGGCGACGGCACATTCTCCGACGCAACGGAAGCGTCGGGTATCGTTTCGATCGGGCGTGCGATGGGTGTCATAGCGGCGGACGTCGACGCCGACGGTTGTATCGACGTATTCGCCGCCAACGATGCCATGGAGAATCACCTGTACCGTAGCGCTTGCGACGGCACATTCGACGAGATCGCTCTGCGCGCCGGCGTCGCGTTCTCCGAGAGCGGCAATGCGACTTCCAGCATGGGCGGCGATTTTGGCGATTTCGACAACGACGGCGACTTCGATCTGCTCGTGCCCGACATGGGCTACAAGAGCCTCTACCGGAACGACGGCAACGGGCGATTCCGCGACGTAAGCTTCAGCAGCGGCCTCGCGGTCGCATCCGGGCAGTACGTGAGCTGGGGCGGCATCTTTCTCGATTACGACCACGACGGCTGGCTCGACATCCTCCTCGCCAACGGCGACGCGCATCGCCTCGCCACGCAGGAGGACCTGATCCTCAAAAATGTACCGGCGCCGGATGCCGGCGGGCGGCGCTTCGTCGACGCGTGGCGCGATGCCGGACGCTACTTCCGAGAGAAAGGCGTCGCGCGCGGAATGGCCGCCGGCGACCTCGACAACGACGGCGATCTCGACGTCGTCGTCGTGCGGCTTGACAAGCCCGCCGCGATCCTGCGGAACGATATCGATGACGGGACGCACTGGCTCATGGTTGAGCTGGTGGGAACGCGCAGCAACCGCGAAGGCGTCGGCGCAACCGTGACGGCTCGCGCCGGCGGCCTCACGCTCGCTCGCCAGCGCATGGTGGGAAACAACTACCTCTCGACGAACGACCCGCGTCTGCACTTCGGGCTGGGAGAGCACACGGAAATCGACGAGATAACGGTGCGCTGGCCGAGCGGCATCGTGCAGCAGCTCAACAACGTCGCGGTGGACCAGACGATCACTATCACCGAACCGAAGTCACCGGACCGGTAGGCTTCGGGTCGTCCAGGCAGACTCACATGGGAGAGCGCTCAGTGCGGTACGCGAAAATCTCAGTGGTCTGGGCGATGGCCATCGCCGCAATCGGCTGTCAGCCGAGGCCACGGAGCGTCCCGCCACGTGAACCCATCGACGCGCTCATAGTAACGCAGATCCCGATCGACAGTGTGCGCGCCATGGCTCGAACGTTCCCGAGCAATCTCGCACTTCCCATCGGCACGCGCATATCGCGGATCACGTTGCAGGACGGCGACGCTGTATGCGACGTGCTCACCAGCGGCTTCGCCGCTGCGGCGGACCCATGCGTATCGTTCGCCGGCGACTCGCTGCTATTCGCGGGCAAGCGCCTGCCCGGCGATCCATGGAACATCTGGCAGACGCCGCTGGACACCTGGGCGCCGGTACAGCTAACGCAGGACCTCGGCGACTGCCGCGAGCCGTTCTACATGGCGCGAAGCGCGATCGATCCTCCGGAGTTTCGCGACAAGGTGCGATGGATCGGCTTCACCGGCACATCGCCGGACGAGTTTCGAGACGAGGCCGGATCCACAACGTCGCTCTACTGCATGTCGCTCGACTCGGTGGGCAGCCGCGAGCCGGTCACGTGGCGAACGTCGTTCAGCCCCGGGCGGGAACTCTCGCCAACGATGCTTGCCGACGGACGCATCCTGTTCAGCAGCGAACGGAGCGGCGCGGATGGTGGCCGCGAAACCATCGGCCTCATGGCGCTGAACTGGGCGGGCACCGGCCTGAATCCCTTCGCCGGCCTGCATGGCGGCTCCTCCGTGAAGAGCATGGCCTGCGAGGTGGCCGCGAACCGGTCGGTCGTCTACATCGAGTCGGACGGCAGCGCGCCGCTCAATTCCGGGAACCTCGTGCGAGTCCGGATGCGCCGCCCGCTCCGCACCCGGGAGGTGCTGTCTTCCGGCGCGTACCTCACGCCGCATGCACTGCCGGGAGGCGATGTGATCGTATCGTATGCCCGGGACGGAGTGCAGTACGGCGTCTATCGTTTCGACACGGAACGCCGCCGCCGTGGGCAGAGGATCTATGACGACGACGCGTGGGCCGATATCGACGCACAGGCGGTCGTCCGCAAGCCGGAGCCCCAGGGACGAATCACGATCGTCGTCGACAGCAGGGCGACCGGCGACATCCAGTGCTTGAGCGTGTATGACTCCGACCTAGCGGAGCTTCGGGGCATGCCGCTCGGTACGGTGAAGCGGGTACGCGTGGTCGAAGAGGCTCGCGCGGGACCTCGGATCATCGGCGAGGCGCGAGTCGAGCACGACGGCTCGTTCCACCTGCGGCTACCGGCCGACATACCGATCAGATTCCAGCTTCTCGATGAGAGTGGCGTATCGCTGGTCGACATGCACAACTGGGTATGGGTGCGGCGCGGCAGCAGACGAGGGTGCATCGGCTGCCATGAGAATCGCGAGCTGGCGCCGCCGAACAGGACTTCCGATGCCCTCGCCCGCCCGGAGCCGCAGGTGCTTGTCCCGCCACCGGCGGATCGCAGGACGGTGGACTTCCGACGCGACGTCGCGCCGGTCCTCCGCGAGCGCTGCGCGACATGCCACACGTCCGAGCACCCGACCGGACTCTCGTGGGAAGGCGACGACCGGGAACTCTACGAACGTGTCATGTCGGGCACGGCACGATCCGGCGCGAAGCTGGTATCCCCCGGGGCCTCCCGGCGAAGTGCCCTGGCATGGCGCGTACACGGGCGGCAGCTCGACGGCAGTTCGGCAACGCTGCTCCGAATGCCGCCTGTTGGACAGATCGACTCGACGGTAGTCCGCACGATCACCGAGTGGATTGGCCTGGGAGCACAGTACGATCGCTCGTCCGCCTCAAATGGCGAGGCCGGACCATGATGCGCCATGCACGAGCCGTTGCGCTGATGCTGCTCGCCTGCACGGCGGTTTCGGCGGATCGCCCCACGGACGGGATTCGCGGCGACTCCACATTCGATGCGAGCTACCGCGCGCGCTACGTCACGCATACCGACAGCCTGTACAAGTCGCCGATCAACCTCGCGCTCTCGCCCGACGGCCGCACGCTCTGGGCCGTCTGCGAGCGTTCGGCGGAGTTGCTGAGGATCGACACGCGGAGCCGGGAGGTCACCGGCGCTGTTGCTGTCGGCCGGCGTCCGTTGGACCTGGCCGTCTGCCCAACGGGCGAACGGGTGTACGTGACGAATCGGTGGGACAACACACTGAGCGTCGTCAACACGTCGACCCTCAGCGCCGAGCGAGAGCTGCCGACCGGCAACAACCCGCACGGCATCGTGTGCGACGCGGCATCGGTCTACGTGACGAATATGGCGTCCGACAACGTCTCCGTCATCGACGCGGCAACTGGAGAAACGCGGGTCGTTCTGCCGACGGGACATCAGCCGTTCGATGCCGCCATCACGCCCGATGGATCGCGGGTGGCGGTCACATCGCAGCTAGCGCCCGGTATCCCGTTCCGCACTACGCCATTCACGGAGATCACGCTCATCGACGGCCGACGGCACTACGTGACCGATCATCGCCGCGCGGAGAATTGCGTGATCCAGCAGGGCGTGACATGGACGCCTGACGGAGCGTTTGCGCTCGCGGCGACGGAGATCCCCCGAAACCTCATCCCCGAAACGCAGATCTACCAGGGCTGGATGGTAACATTTGGCATCGCCGTCGCCGAAGCGCGCGCGGGCGGAACAACGGCATACCTCCTCATCGACGACGTGAACCGCTACTACGCGGACCCGTTCGGCATCGTCTGCTCGCCGGATGGCAAGTACGTGTACGTCGGATCCAGCGGCGTGGACGCGATCAGCGTCCTCGACTGGGAGGCAATCGAGCGCGTGCTGCGTATCCGCGACGGGAGAATCGGCATACCTCCCGACACCATCGCGACGTACGCGCGCCACCTCGGCATCAGCGACCAGTACGTCGTCGCGCGCATACCGGTCGGCAAGAACCCGAAAGGCCTGGCCATCAGCCCGGACGGACGCTGGCTCTACGTCGCTCAGCGCCTCGACGACACCATCGGGATCATCGACACTCGCACGAACGAACTCGTCGACACGATCAACCTCGGCGGGCCGGACGAAGTGACCCATCTGCGACATGGTGAATACCTGTTCAACTACGCCAGCATCAGCTTCCAGCAGCAACTGAGCTGCAACACGTGCCACCCGGAGAACCTGGTCGACGGCCTCATCTACGACATCGCGGCGGACGGTGGCATGGGTCGGAACCTCGTCGATAACCGCACCATGCGCGGCGTAGCGATGACCGCGCCGTTCAAATGGAGCGCAAAGAATCCGACGCTCGAGCGGCAGGAGGGTCCACGAGCGGCGCAGCTCTTCTTCCGTTCGCACGGCTTCGAGCCCGACGGTGTGGAGGCGATCAGCCACTTCATCGAATCGCTGCCGCTGGCGCCGAATCACCACTTGCGAGCGGACGGCGTCCTGATGCCCGCGCAGCGCCGTGGGCAGGTTCAATTCGAGAGGTCGCGGACGAACACCGGCGAGTACATTCCGATCGCGAACCGTTGCGTCACGTGTCACCCGGCTCCACTCCACACGGACCGCCGGAAGCACGACATCGGGTCGCAATTCCCGCATGACACGAATCGCGACTTCGATACGCCGCAGCTCAACCGCGTCTACGACACGTCGCCGTATCTCCACGACGGGCGATGCTGGTCGCTTGAGGAAATCTGGACCGTGTTCAATCCGGATGACCTCCACGGGCAGACGAACGACATGACGAAGGAGCAGCTCAACGACCTCATCGAGTACATGAAGACGTTTTGAGCGCTGGCCAATGATCCCACGCGATCCACGACGATTCGCTTTCAAGGCGCTGCTGGCGTTGGCGTTGGCGTGCGCCGGATTCGGGCCACCCATCCCCGGCGGACCGTCGAATGAGTACGTCGGCGCCGAGCGATGCCGGCCGTGCCATATCCATGCGTTCGAAACGTGGGTACATTCCGCCCATGCGCGAAGCGGCCTCGTGTTCGGGATGCGGGCCGGCGCATACATGATGCAGGACGCGGAAGCCCGTCTGCGGGAGACCGGCGAGGAGTTCCCGTGCGCCACGTGCCACCGCCCACCAGGGCGTCCGACGGTTCACACCGCAGGACCGGATTTCCACCCCGAGAACGGCGTTCAGTGCGAGGTGTGTCACGGTCCGGGTGGCACGCACGTAGCGGCTGAGACGGTCGGCGACACGCTAACGGGCCACAGGATCATCCGACCGGAGCCCGTCACGCGCCTGTGCGATCGGTGCCACTACGACGAGAAACCGTTCCACGTCCGCGCCGAACTGGGCACGCCCGCATTCGAGTTCCAGACGTGGTGGCAACGCATCGCGCACCCGACGCCGCCGGAAGAGAAGGAGCGCAGATGATACGCGTGCGAGCGATCGTCGCGCGAGCCTGCGCCGCGCTACTGATGGCGGCGGTGCTCTCCGCGCAAGCCGAGGAATCCAGTGGCATTCCCGTGTACGAAACGTGGGACCACTTCGGCGTGGATGACGGCCTTCCGTCGAACAAGATCATGTCGGTCGCGGTGGACGAGGAACTCGGGCGGGTCTGGGTCGGCACGGATAACGGCCTCGCGCTGATGGAGCACGACCGTGTCACCCGCATCTACACCCCCGAGGACGGCCTGGCGCATCGCGCGGTGATCGCTCTCACCGTCGATCCGCTCTCGCACGAGGTCTGGGCGGGAACCATGGGCGGGCTCACGCGCATCGCCGCCGGACGCGTCGACACGTACACGCAGTTCAACAGCGGGCTGGCAAACGACGTCGTGTTCGGCGTTTGCACCGAGAATCAGAACGTCTGGTTCGCTACCACAGCCGGTACCGGCCGGTATCTCGTCCGCGAGAACTCCTGGCAGGTGTGGACACCGGAAACCTCCCCGCAGCATGAGCCGTGGGGGTATTTCGTCGACTATGCTCCCGGTGACTCGCTCGTCTACGCGGCGCTCTGGGGCGGCGGGCTGATGGAGTACGATCTGACGACGGGATTCTGGAAGCCGTACATGGACCCCGACGGCGAGATGGAGATCGATCTGTTTCGCGACGACGGCATCGTCCACGTCATCACCACCGGAACAAGCTCGAGCGACGGCCTAGTCTGGGTCAGCACGTATTTCGGGCTCAGCGCGTACGATCACAAGCAGTGGCGCGGGTATATGGATCACGACACCGGCCTGGCGAGCAACTTCATCAACTTCGTCAAGGCGCGCGGACGACATGCGTACAACTGCACGGACAAAGGACTGAGCGTCGTCGATTACGACACGAACCGCTGGGTAACGTATGGTCGCGACTCCACCGGCACGGCCCCCGAGGCGCGCATCTATCACGAGGGGGATCTGCTCGAACGCCGCCCTCTCGACGCGGGGCTTTCGCACACCTTCACGTGGGCGTGCGCGTTCCTCGGCGACGACATCTGGGTGGCAACGGCACGTGGGCTCAGCAGAGGGCGTCTTGCCGCCGAGCCGTCGGTAGGGTTGATCATCGGCGGGGAGGGTGAGTAGCATGAGAAACGCTATCCTCGCGGCCTGCATCCTCCTGATCGCCGGGTGCGGAGCGGCATTCGCTGAAGAAGCGGCAACGGCGGCAGCTTCGGACACCGCCGGAAGCGTGTACGGAAACACGCCCGAGTTCCTCCGACCCTATTCCGGCGGCGTGCGCGAACCGTACCGGCAGTTCTTCACCGAGCCGCTGGAGTACCCCGGCCCCGGCCACGACAAACCCGAGCCGAACGTCGATACGGTACGAATCGGCGTACTGGCGCCCATTGAGCGAAGCCGTGAGACGTATCTCGGTCGCCCCATGATGAACGGCTGCCGCATGGCCGTCGATGAGGCGAACGCGGAGGGCGGATACACCGGTCGCCCATTCGCGCTGACAAGCCGGAACGATACGGGCCTGTGGGGAGCGTCGGCGAACGAGATCGTGTCGTTCTCGTACGACGACAGCGTCTGGGCGGTGGTGGGAAGCATCGATGGCGCGAACACGCACATCGCGATCCGCGTCGCGCTGAAGACGGAAGTCCCGGTCGTCAACGTCGGCGACACCGATCCGACGCTCGTCGAAACCATGATTCCGTGGATATTCCGAGTAATCGCCGACGACCGGCAGATGTGCTACACCATCGCGCACCACCTCTACGAGGATCGGGGCTTCGAGCGCGTGGCGATCCTGCGGGCAAACAACCGGTACGGACGGTTCGGCGTCGCGGAGTTCCGGCAGGCGTCGATTCGCCTCGGCCACCCCGCGCCAATCGAGGTGAACTACGACCTCCGCTGGGCGACGACGGACACAACGTTCGCGCTCCAGGTCGAGCGACTGCGCCGCGTGAGACCCGATGCAATCATCCTGTGGGGCGATGCCGAGCCGATGGGACACCTCGTGCGCCGCATCAAGGCCGCCGGGATCGACGCCGAGCTGTTCGGCAGCGACCGTGTTGTGAACGATGCGTTCGTCGCCGGAGCCGGAGCCGCGGCCGACGGGCTCGTCGCGGTCACGCCATACGACCCTACGCGCGACGATCCGCGACTCCAGGCGTTCCAGCGCCGTTACCGCGAACGGTTCGGCATGGAGCCGAATGTCTACGCCGCCCACGCGTACGATGGGACCCGGATGGTGATCGACGCGATCCGATCGGCGGGACTGAATCGGTACCGCATCCGCGACGCCCTGGCCGGAATGCGAACGTACGACGGCGTCACCGGCGAGATGCGGTTCGACAATGTCCAATCGGATCGCAGCCCTGTTAGCGTGGCGACCTATCGGGACGGAGTCTGGATGTATGGCGTCCCGCGCGTCTCGCGCCGTTTCTGACGTGCGTCGCATGCGCTGGGCGCTCGCTGCAACATCGCTTGCGCTCGTGCCATCCGCGGCGATGGGCGAGCAGCCTTACCGCGATCTCTCCGGTGCCGGTGCGACGTTCGACACCTCCGCCACCGATTCCCGAACCGATTCCTCGCTGACAATCCGCATCGGCGCATTCGCCCCGTTCTCGCAACCAGACGGGCGGGCGATCGTGCACGGCGTGACACTCGCCGTCGAGACCGTTTGCGCGGGGAAGCGCGGCGGCGACCACGTCATCGAACTCGTCACACGCTCGACCGACGGGCCATGGGGAGTTGCCTCCCGGCGCGTCGCGTCGCTGGCGTTCGACGACGACGTCGTGGCGATCATCGGCGGAACGACCGGCCACGAAGTCCACCTGGCGGAACTCGTATCGGCGAAGGCATGGGTACCGGTGGTCACGCCATGGGCGACCGACCTCACCATCGACTACGCGAACGTTCCGTGGGTATTCCGCGTCGCGCCAAGCGACCGGGCGCAGGCCCGTGCGTTGCTCGACTATGCGGTCGAGCAGCGCCATCGGCGGCTCGTCGTCGCAACGGAGGGCGATCGCGAAGGGAGCGTCGCGCGGGAGCGCATCATGGAGGCCGCCAACGACCTCAGCCTGCCGCCCGCGCTCGTCGTCGAATACGATCCTGCCGCCCCAGCGAAAGTGGCGCAGCGCATCGCCTCGGAGAACCCGGATGCGATCATCGTTTGGGGCCGCACCGAGTCAGCCACGAGTCTGATCGCGGCGCTACGAGAGAACGGCGTGAATGCATTGGCCCTAGGTCCGGCGACACTCTTCTCACCCGAGGTGCTGGATCGGAGCGACGAACTCGCCGAACTCGTCGTGGCAGCGCCGTTCTCCCCGGCGACCGACAGCAGCCGCGCGGCGTTCAACGCCGCATACGTCGCAAGATTTGGCGAAGCGCCCCGCGCTGCTGCGGCGCTTGCGTACGATACGGCGATGCTCGTCATACACGCGGCGGATCGAGTCGGCCCGGGTCGCGCGCGTATCAGGCAGGCTATCGCGGATGCGAGGCATGAAGGTGTAGCGGGAGTCATCCGGTTCGCGGGACTTGGCGGGGCGGTACGCGGGCCGGTGCTCGTTGAGCCGCGAGACGGGCGTTGGCAGCCGGTGGAGTCACCGGACCAGCAGTAAGCCCGTATCTACAGCCGTTTGAGCGAGTCTTTCACAAGCTCTTCGGTGGTAGCGTCTTCGCCAAGTTCGCGAGCCGCGTCACGGACGGCGGCCGCCGCCTCGGGGTGATTCAGACCGAGGCTCACCAGCGCCTTGACCGCCTCCGCCAGGGCATCGCCCGGCTCCGTCGTTCCTGACGGGCCGAGCGCATCCGGCAGATCGCCGCTCTCAAACGCCTCGCGCATCTCCATGACGAGGCGCCCCGCCGTCTTCTTGCCGACTCCCGGCACCTTGCTGAGCGAAGTCACGTCGCCCGCCATTACCGCGAGGCGAAACGCGTCGGGCTCCATCCCGGAGAGGATGCTCAGCGCGAGCTTCGGCCCGACGCCGTTGATCTCGATGAGGCGCTCGAACAGGTCGAGTTCCGCGGCGGCGCCGAAGCCGAACAGCTCCATGGCGTTCTCGCGGACACTGAGGTGGGTGAACAGTCGCGCCGTCGCGCCGACATCCCCAAGCCGGTTGTAGGTCGAGAGCGGAATCTGGACCCGGTACCCGACACCGGAGACATCGACGACCGCAACGTCCGGGTCTTTCGCGGCGATGGTGCCGGTGAGAGATGCGATCATGTCCGGTTCATACCCTCATCCAGGCTGCTCACAGCACGCCCAGATCGCGAAGCTGCTTCTGCGCCTTGGTCAGCTTGCCGGATTCGGCCGCGGCAACCTTCGGGCGAAGCGCGTGACAGAGCGCGATCGCCAGCGCGTCCGAAGCATCGGTCGTCTCCGGCACATCCTTCAATCCGAGAATGCGCGTCACCATGTACTGCACCTGCTCCTTGGTCGCGCCTCCCCTCCCGACGACGGCCTGCTTCACGAACCGCGGGCTGAACTCGACGACCTCGAGATCGTTGAGGACGCCGAGAACCAGGATGACGCCGCGCGCCTGGCCGAGTTTGATGGCCGTCTTCGGGTTGGTGCCGTAGAACGATTCCTCCACGGCGAGCACGTCCGGACGGTGCGTTTCGATCAACCCCGCGACGCCGCGGTGAATCGTCGCCAGCCGCTCCGGCATGGAGCCGGTACGCCCGGGGCGAACCACTCCCGACGCCACATGAGCGATCCGGCTTCCCGTCCAGTCGATAACGCCGTACCCGGTCACCACCGTACCTGGATCGATGCCGAGGACGCGCCTGGTACGTGCTCCCACAGCGACTCCCACACGGAACGCGTCGACGGGCTCACTCGCCGGCGAGGGCCGCCATTTCGTCCATGTCCATGTCGAAGTTGGCGTATACCTTCTGCACGTCGTCGTGATCGTCGAGCGCCTCAAACAGGCGGACAACCTGCTCCGCGGTCTTCCCCTCGACCGCTACGGAATTCGACGGCACGCGCGTCGGTTCGGCCGAATCGACCTCAATCCCCGCTTCCACGAGAGCTTTCCGGACTTTGTCGAGATCCGTGAGCTGCGTGGTGATCTCGTGGCTGTCGCCTTCCGAGTCGATATCCTCAGCACCCGCGTCCGCGACGATGAGAAAGAGATCATCCTCGTCGATCTTCTCCTTGTCGACGACGATGCTCCCTTTGCTCTCGAACAGCCACCCTACCGAGCCGCTTTCCGCGAAGTTGCCGCCCTGCTTGGTGAACACGTTGCGCAGGTCCGAGACGGTGCGATTGCGGTTGTCCGTAAGCGATTCGATCATAAACGCGACGCCGCTCGGACCATATCCCTCGTAGACGACCTCTTCGTAGCTAACGCCCTCAAGCTCGCCCGTACCGCGCTTGACGCCTCGCTCAATGTTCTCGGACGGCATGTTGGCCTGCTTCGCCTTCTCGATCGCCGTGCGAAGGCGCGCGTTCATCTCCGGATCTCCGCCGCCTTCGCGCGCCGCAACGGTGATCTCCTTGCCAAGCCGGGTGAAGATCTTCCCGCGCTGAGCGTCCGCGCGCCCCTTCTTGTGCTTGATGTTGGCCCATTTTGAGTGTCCTGACATGATGACAACCCTCCGAACTGTTTCTGCCCACGTTGATCGTTACCAGCTTGACGAAATCCCCACACGACGGGCGCGTCCTCAGCAACCGCCCGGCGGACGTCGTTGGCTGACCCGCAGCAGCCTGAGCGCCAACCTCGGCGGGATGCGATCAGGCGCCGGCATCGGTTCCGTCTCCCGGTATGACGACGACTTTCAGCGCCCCGGTCTCGTCCTTCCGCCGCAGAATGTCCACGCCCCGGTTCACGTCCGCCAGCGAGACCCGGTGCGTGACGAGGTCGCCAAGCTCGAGCGCACCGGAGAATGCCAAGTCGAGCGTACTCTGGAAATCGGAGAACGCGTAGTTCGCACTGGACGTCATGCGCTTCTCCATCGCCAGTTCAGTCGGCGCGAACGCCGCGCTCTCACCATGAACGGCCAGCATCACAAGCGTGCCACCCGGAGCCAGCGCCTGCCTTCCCGCGGATAGCGTCTCCGCCGTGCCGATCGTATCGATCACCGCATCGACACCCCAGCCGCTGGTCGCATCCATGGCGACGGCGGACCAGTCGGAACGGTCGGTTGAGTTGATCGCCGCTACTCGGTCGGCGTCGACGAATCTGAGCGGCCCGTCGTAGACGTCGATGGCGAAGACGTGCGTCGCACCACGGAGCAGGGCGAGCCGTACCGCGATGACTCCAAGCGGCCCCATGCCTACCACTGCGACAGCGCCGCCCGAGCGAAAGTCGGCGCGCTCCAGCGCTCGGTACGACACGCCGGCTATGTCCAGAAGGGCGGCCTCCTCAAACGAGAAGTCGTCGGGGAGCCGGTAGCACCTCCGCGCCCACGCTCGGCAGTATCGAGCCATGGCGCCGGGGTAGTACCCCATGTCGCCCCAGCCCGCGCCGTGGCCGGTGTGAATGGTGTTCGGGCAGAGATGCTCGTTGCCGGTTCGACATGCGCGACAGACTCCGCACGTATCGAACGGCGCGACGACCACCCGCGCTCCGACCCAGTCGCCCAGTTGGGGCGAACCCGCCTCAACCACGGTGCCTGCGAACTCGTGACCCAGAATCATGTTGGGCGGATTCGGCGTGTTCTCGCCGGTCGTGTGCAGTGCCCACGGATTCTCTCCCGCCAGATAGCGCAGGTCGGACCCGCAGATGCCGCACGCGGCGACCTCGACCATAAGCTCGTCGGCGGCGATACCGGGAACGGGCACGTCCTTCACGACAAGCCGTTCCGGCACCTCCAACACCGCCGCGCGCATGGTCCCTGTCACGTGTCCGCCTCTCGCAGAATCGCACCCCGGCAGCGCTCGGTTCGCTGCTCTATGAGGGTAAGCACGGCGCCTTCCACGGCCAAGTTGTGGGACCCTGTGCGCGAAGGGCGCGAGACGCTCCTCGTCGGTGAACTCATTCGGCCGGGGCGTTGTTGTTGTACTCTTGGCCGGATCGAGTCGCCAGCACGGGGCAACTACCCGCATTCCAGTATCGACGTCTGCCGGAGCGTTTTGCATACATTGGCCATCTGAAGGGGCAAAGAACGACATACACGGCTCCTTGAGTACGGCGCAAACTACCCGTATTATGTTTCAGTAGGGGCGGCTCGGGTCGGCGAAGCCTTCGGGCATGAGCGAAGACTGAGGAACGATGGACAGCGACCAGATCATCGTGCGCGGCGCGCGCGTTCACAACCTCAAGAACGTGAGCCTGTCGATCCCGAAGAACAGGCTTGTCGTGTTCACCGGCGTTTCCGGTTCGGGCAAAAGCTCGATGGCGTTCGACACGGTCTACGCCGAGGGTCAGCGCCGGTACATCGAGTCGCTGTCGGCCTATGCCCGGCAGTTCATGGACCAGATGGAGAAGCCGGACGTCGACCACATCTCCGGCCTGCCGCCCGCGATATCCATCGAGCAGAAATCCGCCGGTGGTAATCCGCGCAGCACCGTCGGCACGATGACCGAGATCTACGACTACCTGCGCGTACTCTACGCCCGGCTCGGCACCGTTCACTGCCTCTCCTGCGCGAAACCCATCTCCGGACAGACCCGCGACCAGATCATCGACAGGATTCTCGCCCTTCCCGAGCGCACGCGCATGAACATCCTCGCGCCGGTGGTCCGAAACCGGCAGGGAGAGTACCTCGACCTGTTCGAGGACCTGCAGAAACAGGGATTCGTGCGCGCCCGCGTGGACGGCGTCATCCACAGCCTGACGGACGATCCCGGCCTCGACCGGCACATGAAACACGATGTGGACGTCGTCGTCGACCGGGTCATCCTGAAAGGCGACAGCCGGTCACGGATCGCGGAATCGGTGGAGACGGCGCTTGGAATGGGCAGCGGCACGCTCGTGGTGAACGTCGTGACGGGCGACGACGACCGCGGCGAAGACATCATCATGGGAACGGCGTTCGCTTGCGCTGAGTGCGGCATCTCGTACGAGGAGCCCACGCCTCAACTCTTCAGCTTCAACGTCCCTTCGGGCATGTGCCCGACGTGTAGCGGGATCGGTACGGACGTACAGATCGACGCCGGGGCCCTCATCGTCGATGCGAGCAAATCCGTTCGGGATGGCGCGCTGGCGACGCTGGAGGTCGATCGGAACAAGTGGCAGCGTCACCTCTACGAGGGCGTGCTGACACATTTCGGCGGCAAGGGCGTGGACCTCGACACGCCATGGCGCGATATCCCGGCGAAGGCTCGCGACAAGCTCCTGGCAGGCCTGGGCGGCGAGCGGATTCGATTCGTGTACCGGAAGAGCAAGGGAGGGAAGGGCTGGTCGCATCTCGATACGTTCGAGGGCGTCATCCCGATGCTTCAGAAGCGATTCCGGGAGACGCGCGACGATCGCGTAAAGGAGGAGCTGAGCGCATTCACTGCCCAGGTGGACTGCTCCGACTGCGCCGGGACCAGGCTGCGCGACGAGGCCCGCGCGGTGAAGCTTGGCGGCCTCTCGCTCCCTGAGCTGACGGCGATGTCCGTCGAGGACGAGTACGAATTCATCTCCGGCCTGACCCTGACCGAGACGGAACAGACGATCGGCCGGGAGGCGCTGAACGAGGTCGCGGCGCGGCTTGAGTTTCTCATCAACGTCGGTCTGAAATACGTCTCGCTCGATCGAACCGCTCCGACACTCTCCGGCGGCGAGGCACAGCGCATTCGACTTGCGTCGCAGATCGGAAGCGGGCTCGTAGGCGTTCTCTACGTCCTCGACGAACCGTCCATCGGCCTGCACCACCGCGACAACCATCGTCTCCTCAACGCGCTCTGTCGCCTGCGCGATCTCGGCAACACCGTGATCGTCGTTGAGCACGACGAGGACACCATGGACGCCGCCGACCTGATCGTCGACTTCGGACCGGGACCCGGCATGCAGGGCGGCGAGGTGGTCGTAGCCGGTTCGGTCGAGGAAGTGAGAGCGGCCGAGACCTCCATCACTGGGCAGTTCCTCAGCGGGAAGCGGTCCATCGCCATTCCTGAGGCCCGTCGTACGAACGGCTCGAACGGCAAGCAGAAGGCATCGACCGGGCACTGGCTGGAAGTCGTCGGAGCGCGGCACAACAACCTGAAGGACATCGACGTCGCGATTCCGCTCGGGGTGTTCACGTGCGTCACGGGTGTCTCGGGCTCAGGGAAAAGCTCGCTGATAACGGACACGCTGCTGCCCGCGCTCACGAAGCACTACTTCCACGCCAAGCAGGCGCCCGGGGAGCACTCGGAGATTCGCGGACTCGACAACATCGACAAAGTGATCCACATCGATCAGAGCGCCATCGGCAGGACGCCGCGTTCGAACCCCGCGACCTACACGAAGGCGTTCGACCCGATCCGCAAGCTTTTCAGCGATCTACCTGAATCCCAGGTCCGAGGGTATCAGCAGGGCCGTTTCAGCTTCAACGTCAAGGAAGGCCGATGCGATGCATGCGACGGCAACGGCGCGACACGCGTCGAGATGGATTTCCTCTCGGATGTCTGGGTGCCCTGCCCAGTGTGCAACGGCAATCGATTCAACAACGAGACGCTGCAGATCGAGTACAAGGGAAAGTCCATCGCGGACGTGCTCGACATGGAGGTCCAGGACGCGCTGGATCTGTTTCAGAACATCCCGCCCGTCAGCCGCATATTGCAGACACTGAGCGACGTCGGTCTCGACTACATGAAGCTCGGACAGCCGTCGACGACGCTCTCCGGCGGTGAGGCGCAGCGCATCAAGCTCGCGAAGGAGTTGTGCCGCAAGAGCACGGGGAAGACGCTCTACATCCTCGACGAGCCAACGACGGGGCTGCACTTCCACGATATCGACCACCTGCTGGAGGTGCTACATCGCTTCACCAACGACGGGAATACGGTCGTCGTCATCGAGCACAACATGGACGTCATCAAGACGGCGGATTGGGTCATCGATCTCGGCCCGGAAGGCGGCGAAGAGGGCGGGCGCATCGTCGCGACGGGAACGCCAGAGGACGTTGCGCGGGTGGACGACTCATGGACGGGGCAGGTGCTCCAGCAGGTGCTCGAAACGGGACGCACGGGCGGGCTGCAACCGCTGAAGGGCATTACGCTCAAGGCCGAAGCGGCAGGCGCGCTGACCGACGTGTACCAACCGATCGATCGGCTCACGGACATCACGATCACCGGCGCGCGTGAGCACAACCTGCGGAACGTCTCCCTTGCGATGCCCCGCGAGAAGCTGGTCGTCTTCAGCGGCGTGTCGGGCTCGGGCAAGACATCCATGGCTCTGGACACGATCTACGCCGAGGGACAACGCCGGTATGTCGAGTCGCTGTCGTCCTACGCGCGGCAATTCCTCGGGCAAGTGCAGAAGCCGCGCGTCGACCAGATCGAGGGGCTGTCGCCGGCCATCGCCATCGAGCAGAAGAGCGCGTCGAAGAACCCGCGCAGCACGGTCGGCACGATCACCGAGGTGTACGACTACGTCCGCGTCATCTGGGCGCAGATCGCCGATGTGTACTGCCCTGACTGCCAGGTGAAGGCGGGGCAGCAGTCGTCCAGCGACGTGATTGGGAGACTGCTGCGTGATTACGCGGGCGAGCGGTTGATGATGCTCGCGCCCGTGGAGCCGTCGAAAGGCGAAGACCACGAGACCATCCTGCAACGGGCGGCACGCGACGGGTATCTGCGGGCCCGCGTCGATGGCGAGGTGGTGCGCATCGACGAGATCACGGAGCTGGATCGCCGTCGGACGCACGAGGTCGAGCTGATAGTCGACCGGATGAAGGTCGCGGAAGAGGACCGGGGGCGTCTTGGAGAAGCGGTCGAGGCGGCCTTCAGCCGTGGATCGGGACGTCTTGTGGTGGCGCTTCTGGACGGCAGCCGCGAACTCCTGCTGAGTCAGCATCTCTCGTGCCCGTCGTGTGCGAAAAGCTTCGACCCACTCACCCCGCAGATGTTCGCATTCAACCGGGCGCATGACCTCTCGGCAAGCGGGATGTGCCCGGCTTGCGAGGGCATGGGCACGCAGCAGGGCCTCGCCGAAGAGGCGGTCGTCGGATCGCGCAACCGCAGCGTCGCACGAGGCGCCGTGACTCTCTGGGGCAAGCCCACCGGGCAATTCCGCCGCATGCTTGACGCAGCGGGTAAGGAACTCGGCTTCGACCTCACGACGCCGGTGGCCGAACTCTCGGACGAAGGGCGGAACGCGCTCCTCTACGGCGACGCCACGCGATGGATCGCGGTGGAACCGGACGGATTCCGATTCCAGTATCTCGGGCTGTTCCCCGGCATCGACCGGGCGCTCCGAGCGGCTCCGCAGATACGGGACCGGCTCGGTCAGGTGCTCTCGGATGTGCCGTGCAGCGTGTGCGGCGGCTCCCGTCTGCAATCGCAGGGCCGGCACGCCCGGCTGCGCGACGTTACGATCGGAGAACTCGCGAAGTGGCCGATCCGGCGCGCGCGCAGCTTCTTCGACGACCTCCAGCTTGACCGGCAAGAGGCGCAGATCGTCGGCGACATCCTTGGGGAGATCCAGACTCGGCTTCGCTTTCTGGACGAGGTCGGGCTGGAATACATCGCACTGGACCGGCGCGCGCCGACACTCTCCGGCGGCGAGGCGCAACGCATCCGGCTCGCCTCGCAGATCGGAAGCGGCCTGACCGGTGTCCTGTACGTGCTCGATGAGCCGACTATCGGCCTGCATCCACGAGACAACCGTCGCCTGCTCACGGCGCTGGAGCGACTGCGCGATCTGAACAACACGGTGATCGTGGTGGAGCACGATAGCGACACGCTGAGCGCCGCGGACCACATTGTGGATTTCGGCCCGGGCGCGGGTACCTCTGGCGGCCAGGTCGTCGCCTCCGCCGCGCCGAGCGATATCGCCACGCTGAAACAGTCGCTGACGGGGCGGTACCTCGCCGGGCAGCTCGCCATGGCCACTCCAAGTCGGCGGCGCGATGGGAACGGCGCCGCGGTCGAGGTGCGTGGGGTGCGCCACCACAACCTCCACGACGTGTCGGTCGGCTTCCCGCTCGGGACGATGATCGTCGTGACCGGTGTATCGGGGTCCGGCAAGAGTTCCCTCGTGAACGACGTGCTCTACCGGGCGCTCGCCGCCAAGCTTCACCGCGCACAGCTCGTCCCCGGTCTCCACGACGAGATCGTCGGCATGGAGCACGTGGACAAGGTGATCCTCATCGACCAGGAGCCGATCGGCAACTCGCCGCTCTCCAACCCGGCGACCTACAGCGGCGTATTCGACCACCTTCGCGACCTCTACGCGCGGATACCCGAATCGAAGGTACGCGGCTACACGGCCAGGAGATTCAGCACGAACGTCCCCGGTGGGCGATGCGAGCGCTGCTGGGGCTACGGCAGACGCCACATCGAGATGCATTTCCTGCCCGACGTATGGGTCGAATGCGACGAATGCGCGGGGATGCGTTACAACCGCGAGACGCTCGAAGTCACGTTCGACGGCGTCTCGATCGGCCAGGTGCTGCAGATGCCGATCAGCCGCGCGCTGGAACACTTCAGCGCCGTACCGCGCGTGCGCAAGCTGCTCCAGACGCTTGTTGACGTGGGAATCGGATACATGGAACTCGGCCAAGCCGCGCCGACGCTCTCGGGAGGCGAAGCGCAGCGGCTCAAGCTCGCGCGGGAACTCGCCCGACCGTCCACCGGCAAGACGATGTATATCCTCGACGAGCCGACGACGGGGCTCCACTTCGACGACGTGCGACGGCTGCTCGAAGTGCTCGCGCGGCTCGTCAACACCGGCAACACGGTCATCATGATCGAGCATAACGTCGGTGTCATGCAGGCGGCGGACTGGATCGTCGATCTCGGCCCGGAAGGCGGCGACGGCGGTGGCAACGTCGTCGTCGCGGGAACGCCGGAGACGGTCGCCGCTTGCGAGGAATCGCACACGGGGAGCGTTCTGCGAGAAGCGCTCGCCGGCGCGCCGTTCGTCGAAACACTAGATATCGACGATGCGCAGTTCACTCCGATCCAGGACGACGACGATGCCGGTGAGGATGATGACGGGGCCGAGTCGGGCAGGCCGAGGTCTGACGACAAGCCCGCGCCGAACGAAAAGCCGGCGTGGAAGGTGGACGGGCGCTCGTGGCACCTGGACGCGGAGCGACCGAGAGGCGACTCGGGGAAGGCGGCGACATGGGACACGACAGTTCTCGAACGCCTCGTAACGGCAGTCGAGGAGTCAGTCCCGGCAAAGGTGAGTTGGACGAACAAAGGACGTATCACGATCTGGGCCTCGGAGCACTCCGCCCCGCAGTGGTGCAACATCCTGACAGACGATCCGGATGCAGTTCGATTCGACATGTACGCCCCGACTGGATCGATCGATGACCGATTGTGCGAGTCGGTCGGATTCCGCTCCGTGGCTGTGAACGATTGGTACGGAGGCCTGGTCGAGTGGACGACGTTGGAGAAGGAAGTCCGCGAGGCATCCCATACCCGCGAGGAGGACTTCCCCGCGTTCCTACGAGCGGGCCATCAAGCGTTCGTCGATGCCATCGATGACTTCAGGCGACAGCGCGAAGGGAAGGCGTCGGACGAGGCGGAGGAAATCAGCGACAACTCGGACGATGACACGCGGCCCGAACTGGACGACAAGCCCGCGCCGGACGACAAGCCGGCGTGGAAGATCGACGGAGAGGCATGGCATCTCGATCCTGATCGTGAACGACGGGGACAGAAGCCGACGTGGTCGCCGGAGATCGTCCGTCGGATCGTGTCCGAGCTCGAGGAGCGGCTGGAAGTCCGTGTGACCTGGACGAACCAGTTCTTCGTAACCATCCGTCCGAGGAAGTATTCCTGGGGGGTGTGGTGTAGAGTCTTCACGTGCGAGCCGGATGCGGTCCGATTCGTACTACACGCGCCCAGCGATCTCGCGCGCGGCTCGACGGCACAGGCGCTCGGCTTCGACGTCATCGAGCGTCCGCACGACTGGATGGGCGTCGAATGGGTATGGACGGAGAAGTCGATCGCGCAGACAGCGGACCTCGACGAGCCCGATCTCGCGGCATTCATCTCGGAGAGTTACGACCGGTTCGTTGCCGGACAGGACGAGCACGGCAGCCCCCGCGACGGAGATCTGTGGTGTCA
>CAZEAI010000077.1:0-24374 GCA_964510105.1 uncultured bacterium | reverse complement strand
CTGATCAACTGCGATGACCTAGGCTACGGCGACCTCGGATGCTACGGCTCCGAGAGGAACCGGACGCCCAACCTCGATCGCCTGGCCTCCGAGGGGAAGCGTTTTGCCGACTTCTACATGGCCTCCGCAGTATGCTCGCCGTCGCGTGCCGGCATGATGACGGGATGCTACCCGCCGCGCATCGGGATCAACAACGTGCTGTTCCCTGGTCAGGAGATCGGACTGAGCACCTCCGAGAAGACCGTCGCCGCGAACCTGAGAGACCAGGGATACGCCACGAAGATCGTCGGCAAGTGGCACTGCGGCGACCAACCCGAGTTCCTGCCGACCAGGCATGGTTTCGATGAGTACTTCGGCATCCCGTTCAGCAACGACATGGGCCGCCAATGTGGCAACGACCGTCCGCCGTTGCCTTTGCTGCGCGATGAGGATGTCCTGCAAGAGCAGCCCGATCAGCGCGGCATCACTGAGCGCTATACCTACGAAGCGACCCAGTTCATCAGCGATCACCGAGAAGGGCCGTTCTTCCTCTACCTTGCGCACATGTACGTGCATGTGCCTTTGTTCATCCCGAAGCAATTTCTAGAGGGATCGAGGAACGGTGCATACGGCGGCGCGGTGGAGTGCATAGATTGGAGCACCGGCATCATAATGGACCATCTGAAGCAGATTGGCATCGATGAGGATACCCTTGTCATCTTCACGAGCGACAACGGTTCCCGTGCTCGCGACGAGGGCGGCAGCAACCAGCCGTGCCGCGGGACAGAAGCCGAGACATGGGACGGCGGGATCCGCGTCCCCTGCATCATGCGCTGGCCGGGCCGGATCACGCCCGGCTCGACCTGTCGAGAGATCGCGCGTTCCATCGACCTGATGCCGACACTGACGGCAATGTGCGGCGGGGCTGTGTCCGATGAACGGGTGATTGATGGCGTCGATATCGGCGTTCTCTTGTTCGACGATGACGCATCCACCCCGAACGACACAGTCGCCTACTATGCGAACGGCACGCTGGCGGCGATCCGTGTCGGCGATTGGAAGCTGCATTTCACCCGCAGGGGCGAGGCGTTCAAAGAGCTGTACAACCTGCGCGAGGACGTGGGGGAGCAGGACAACCGGTACGATGAGCATCCCGAAATCGTCGAGGAGCTGACGCGGCGTTCCGAGAGTATACGTGCTGAACTGGGTGATGCGCAGCTCGATATGAAGGGATCGGGTCAGCGCCCAGTCGGATACGTCGACAATGCGAAACCACTGACCGAGTACCGCGACGGTGGCCCGTACATGATCGCGGAGTACGACCTGGCCGACATGCCGACCATGGCGGGCTGACGGTCGACCGCATCCGGCAGTCGTCTGGGAGTAGGTGCGCCCGGAGTTCTCAGGGCGAGGATGCAGGGGACCGCGCGGGGTGCCTCCCTGCCTCCTCGTCCCGGCATCCTCGCTCTCACCGTTCCTCCCCGATCGCCTCGATCATCTCCCTGGGTATGGCGGCGGCGTAGACCTGGGCCACTCCGGTCCGGTCCGAGCTGAAGATGACCCATTTCCGATCCGGGCTGATGTAGGCGTGCGGGTGTGTGTCGAATACGTACTTCTCCGGGCCTTGGCGACGGTTCCACCGGTTGTAGGTGGATTTCGATTGACACACCGCGACTGCTCGACTCGTCGTCGCGGAGCCGATGACGATCTCGTCCGGCATGTAGGCGTCGCCTGCGAAGACACGGCCTGACGGTTCTACCCCGATGTGGTTCAGCTCCCAGGGCGTACACACCTCTCGGTGCGGTTCTCCCGGCTTCACGCAGACGATGCGGCCCTTCCCGTAGTCGTAGTCCTCGGCGTAGTTCAGCGTGGCGATCAGTTCCCCCGTTGGCCCGAGCCACGTCTCGTGGCCGGACAGGCTGGCGGTGTACGGGGGCCCCACGCGCAGCCGGGTCACCTCGCCGTCGGGAACGCTGAGTACGAACAACGTACACCCCTCCTTGCCGCACAGCAGCTCCCTCGTGCCATCGGACGCGAACACGCAGCCGCGGTTGTGCTGCACCATCAACTGCTTCCCCTCGGCAGGCTCGAACTGCAGATGCGGGTTGCAGATGTACGGATCCTCGTGGATGATCTCGACGGTGCCGCGTACCAGGTCCGCGATCCCGATGGCGAACATCTGGGGGTCGAACGACAGCGGCTTGCTGAACGCGAGGTAGCGGCCGCCCGTCGAGATGTCGAAGGAGCTGTTCCTCGGCACGCCTTCGGGCACATCGATTGCCTGCTCAGCCTCCGTCTCAAGGTCATACTCGACGAGCTCCTGCGTGCTCCCACCGTTGAACCGCCAGTAGTGGAACTTCCCGCCGTTGGCCATGATGCGCCCGCCGCTTCCCCGGCCCACTACGCGCTTTTTCCACGTCCCGAAGTCGCATATCACGTACTCCATCGAGTTCGGGGCGTATTCCGGCGCGTGCCGCATGTACACGAAGCAGTGCGAGTCCGGCGGGCACCACGGATACTCGCAGTAGATGTTGCTCTTGTCAGCGGGCTCGTCTGTGGCCTGGTGAACGGCCACGCCGTTGGGCAGATGCTCGACGGACAGGTCCATGAAGGTGTGTTGCTCCTGGCTGCGCTCGACGCGGTCTGGGCGGCGGAATCAGGCTCCTCGATCGATAGACGCTAGCGCTCGAGAACGCTGGGGGGAAGCGAATCCGCGTTCGTAGTGCCGCGGGCGTCGAGGTCTGTCCCGCAGCGATCGGTTCCGCCGCGCTTGATGGTCACGATCGTCGCTCGCCTCCATTCCTCGCCGGCGTTGATCGTTCAGGAGAGGTCCATCGCGTCTGCGTATGTATGTTCTGATCCGGGCAGCATCGTACAGGAATGTGCCGCAGCGACCTGTATCCACATTGCCCCGGTACGGACGGCAAGTGCGCGTCGACTGAGTTCAGGAGATTGCTCGCATGCTGTCGTCGTCGTCGTCGCTCGAATCGTGAAGGGATAGCAGGATGGCCGATCATCAAGTCAACTACGACGAGTCGCTCGTGCCGGAGTACACGCTTCCGGACCCGCTCGTGATGGAGGACGGCGCGTCCGTCACGACGCCGGAGCAGTGGCGAGTGAGGCGCAGGCCGGAGATCCTGCGGCTGTTTGAGGAGCACGTCTACGGCCGGTCGCCGGGACGCCCCGAGAAGATGTCGTTCGAGGTCGTAGCGGAAGACCGCGAGGCGCTCTTCGGTGGCGCTACGCGCAAGGAGATCGTCGCCACGTTCGAGAACAACGGCGGATCGCATAGGATCGAGATCATCCTCTACCTGCCAAATGCTGGGCCGGGGCCGCATCCGATCTTCGTGGGCCTGAGTTTCTTCGGCAATCACTCGATCACCGACGACCCGGCCATACGGCTCTCGAACGAGTGGATGATGGGTGTCCCGGCGCATTGCGTCGTGGACAACCGGGCCACTGAAGCATCGCGCGGAGTCGCCTCCAAGCGCTGGCCTATTGCGGGAGTGCTCTCGCGAGGATACGGCGTCGCATCGATCTACTGCGGCGATCTCGATCCGGACTTCGACGACGGGTTCCAGAACGGCATACATCCGCTCTTCTATCGTGACGGGCAGACGAAGCCGGGGCCGGACGAATGGGGTACGATCGGCGCATGGGCGTGGGGACTCAGCCGCGCGGTCGACTACTTCGAACGCGACGATGAGATCGACCACGAACGCGTCGCCGTCATGGGGCATTCACGTCTCGGGAAGACCTCGCTCTGGGCGGGCGTTCAGGATGAACGCTTCGCCATCGTGATCTCCAACGACTCGGGATGCGGCGGAGCGGCGATCTCCCGGCGAAGGTTCGGCGAGACCGTGGAGGTCATCAACACCGCTTTCCCGCACTGGTTCTGCGACAACTTCCGGCGGTACAACGGTCGCGAGGACGATCTACCGATCGATCAGCACCAACTCATCGCGCTCGTCGCACCGAGGCCCGTGTACATCGCGAGCGCCGCGAACGACCATTGGGCGGACCCGAAGGGCGAGTTCCTTTCGGGTGTGCACGCGGGGCCGGTGTACGAGCTGCTCGGGAAAGCCGGGCTCGGCACAACCGAACATCCGCCGGCGGGCGGCGTCATCGCGACGGGAGACATCGGCTACCATCTGCGCCCCGGCGAGCACGACGTGCTGCTCTGGGACTGGGAGCGGTACATGGACTTCGCGGACCGGCACTACGGCATGACCACGTCGGGCTGACGATGGCCGCATCGATTCCCATACCTATGGAGGCCGGCGTTGAGCGATTCCCGACCGAACATACTGCTCATCATGTCCGATCAGCAGCGGTACGATACGCTCGGGTGCTACGGGAGCAGCGTGGTCCCGACGCCCGCTCTGGACGCGCTGGCCGCCGAGGGTGTACTCTTCGAGCGCTGCTACGTCAACAATCCCCTCTGCACGCCGTCTCGCGCGAGCGTCTTCACCGGCAGACAGCTTCCCGGCCACGGTGTGTACAAGCTCCACGACAGCCTGCCCGACAGTGAGGTGCTCTTCACGAAGCATCTGCGGGACATGGGCTACCACACATCCCTGTTCGGCAAGCTCCACGTGTCCGGCCGCGCCCGAGAAGCGGAAATGCGTCACCCCAACGATGGATTCGACGTCTACGAATTCTGTCATGAACCGAGCCTGGGCATGGACCTGCCCTTCAACGGCTACGCCCGCTGGCTTGAGGACGCGCACCCCCGGTTCTATGAACGGCTCTACGAGCTGGGGCGAGATTTGCAACATGTCCCGCGCGAGTATCACATGACTCACTGGGCGGCCGACAGAACCATCGACCGCATTAGCAGTTGGGACGGGGAGAGCCCCTTCTTCGCCATGATGAGTGTGTTCGACCCGCACAATCCGTATGACGACTACCCGGCCGAGATGGCCGATCTGGTGGACGAGGAGCAGATCCCCGATCCGGTTGCGTTCGAGGGAGAGTTGGCAGGCTTCCCGCCGGTCGTGCAGCGCGTCGCCAGGGGTACGGGCCCCGCGGGTTCCGTCGAGGCAGCCCGGGAGCAGATCAGGAAGGATCGCTTCAACTACTTTGCCAGCATAGCGTTGCTGGATATCGAGGTCGGACGAGTGCTGGATGCGCTGGATGAGCGTGGCATCGCTGAGGACACCCTCGTGATCTTCGTCAGTGATCACGGCGACATGCTGGGGGATCACCGGCTGTCGACCAAGGGAGCCTTCTTCTACGACCCATGCACTCGCGTCCCGTTCATGATGCGGTGGCCCGCGAGGATCGGGAAGGGAGTCCGCGCGCCATATCTGGTTCAGCCGCACGACATAGCCGCCACCGTGCTGCGGGCCGCTGGAGGGCCATCGCACGTGCGCGAGTCGATGCCCGACTCGACGGACCTGGTGTCCCTCGTTGCCGGTGGTGGCGTCGGCGCCCGAGATGTTGCGGTATGTGCATACCGCAACAGCGGCCTGTACAACGGTCCTCGACGCGAAACGCCCTATTTTGATCCACCCGTCAATGCCACGATGGTCAGGGATGAGCGGCACAAGCTCAATGTCTACCACGACCCCAGGCCCGGCGGCGGCTCGCAAGGGCAGCTCTTCGATATGGAAGCCGACCCGACGGAATGCCGGGACCTGTGGGACGATCCCGCATCTCTGGAGATCAAGAGCCGCCTGATGGCTTCCATGGTCGAATGGCTCGTCGAGCAGGAGGTGCGCGGACTAGGCGAACGCGGTGGTCATTTGTGGCCCTAGCGAGTTCCGATCGCTCCCCGGCGCCGGTGGGGATGGAGACTCGGCTACCACTGCGGCCCGGGGACCGGCACATGGAATTCGCGGACAGGCACTACGGAATGGCTACGTCGGGCTGACGAGCATGGTGTCTCGGCACAGGGCAGCGCTCAAATCCGAGAGATGCCGCAACGCATACTTGGCGCCATCTCCTTCGTGAAGCAAGAAGATGGGACAGGGGGCGATATCTGATGAGTGCGGAGGATACGGAAAGACCCGAAGGTATGGCTGCGTTCTTCGATGCCAGGGCCACAGGCTACGACGATCATATGCGAGACGTCTTCAAGTCGGATACGACGTTCGCACAGTTCTACGAGGCCGTGTCCGCGCCTATCAGAGAGACCGACGAACCGCTCAACATTCTGGACATCGGCTGTGGAACGGGGCTGGAGATCGAGGCACTGTTCCGGAGAGCGCCGAATGCTTCGATCACCGGGGTCGATCTGTCGGAGAACATGCTGGAGCTGCTGCGGAAGCGATACACCGCCCGCATGAGTCAGATCACGCTCGTGGCGGACTCCTATCTCACAGTGCCGTTTGGAGCGCAGACATACGACCACGTCATCTCGGCCATGACCGCGCACCATCTGCTGCCCGATGCCAAGCGCACTCTATACTCGAGAATACATGCTGCGCTGAAGCCGGGAGGGAAATACGTCGAAGGCGACAGTGTCACTCTCGCGGAGATGGAACACCAGTTCCTCCTCGAGTACGAAGCACAGGTTGATGGCGCGCGGCAAGCAGAAGATGGGTGCTACCACGTCGATGTCCCTTTCTCAATCGACACGCAGCGGAAGCTCCTCTTGGAGGCCGGTTTCAGGGACTTCGAGGTCGTGTGGCAGAAGGGAAGCGCCGCTGTCCGGAGGAATGCTGTCTACGCCGTAACGGCGTAAACTGATGGGCGTTTCCGCACGATGAGGATGTCAGCCTGTGCTCGGCGGGCGCCAACGAGATGGATGCACACACATGCTGTGCTGCGTCTGTTCCTACGCCACGCCCTCATCGGACGGGTCGGGGCCGCGGAAGTTCCGTCGACGCTTCGGCCCGAGCACCGTCGGCGAGACGAGGGCAAACAGCGCGTCGAGATTGGTGACGCCTCGCGCCGCAAGGTCATCAAGCTCGCGCAATAACACCAGCGCGGTTGCGCGCGCGTCGCCCGCGTGAGTGGCCGGTGTGGGAACGATGGCGGCAACTCAGTACCAGACTCGGTACCATCACATGCAGCGTACGACCTGGACCGATTGGGGCATCAGGGCAGCACGACTCCGTGCTGCTGCTCAAGTTTGCGCCTGGCTTTCATGAATCGTCTGTAGATGGCGCTTTCTCGTTTCTCGTTCTCCAACAGCGCTTGACGCCACCCTTCCTGGTACTCGGGCGACGATAAAATCGCACCCTCGTTCAGGAAGAAACTACTTCGTCTCGCGTACTCAAGTATCACCCGATTACGCAGTTTCATGAGGTCATCGTCGTGGCGGTCGCGCTCGGCGTCGATCTCCCGTTGATTGCTGTCGAGGAGTCGGTTGAGCGCCGTGAAGAAAGTGGCTTGACGTTGGAGCAGCTCTCGTTCAGCGGGAGAACGCCCACGGAATGGCTCGGGCAGCTCCTCGCTCGCCATCGCGGTCGTGACCTCCGCGTCAAGACCTTCCGCGGCGGCCGAGGTCACCGCGGCCTTCGCGATCGACAGGAACAGCAGGTTGGCGTGGAATCCCACTACTTGCTCGACATGATCTTCAGTCGTCTGGTCTATGAAATCGATCGACCGGACGTAGTCGCCCGTGAGGGCGTCGCCGGCCATGTCCCCGACTTTCGCCGCCGCGCTATCAGCCAGATTTCCGAGCCAGCGGGTGACCGACTCCTCAAGCGCCAGGCCCGCAAGCTCGCGCAGCGCCCCTTTCGCCCCTTCGCCGATGACGTTCCCGAATTCCTCCACGTTGTTCTGCAGCCACGCTCTCAGCTGAATGAGCGTTTTGGTGTCCCTTTCAGTCCAACCTTCGTGGCTGATGCTCCGCAGGAGCTCGTCGTAGCGTAGATCGCGCCGCGCGATCGTGATTCCGCGACGCAGACCCTCCCCGAACCCGTTCGCAACCTTGCCGGCGATGATAATCATCTTCCCGTAGGGAATGCCGTATTCAGCGAGGTCCTCAACGTAGTTCTGTCCTATCTTCTCGAAGAACGGAAACAGCTGGTTCCTCGCCTTCGTCCAACAACCCGAAGGTAGCTCGTCGAGCAGCCGCTCCATCTGACTATGGCCGCGTGAATCGGACGGTAGCCCCTTCTCGGATATCCCCTTCTCGGCGACGGCCGTACCCTTCGCGGACGTTGCCTGGAGCCCTTCATCTGTTGTTGTACGAGTGCCGCGTGCCATGGCGCCGGCCTTCCGCCGTGAAGCTATTGCTCGTCGTCTTCGTCCGTCTGAATGGGAGGCGGCTCGAAAGCATCGTAGACGCCGCTGTCAAGGAGTGCCTGACGTCGCGCGATCTCAGTTTCGAGAAGTGCGTTCGTTAGCTCCAACTCCCGCGCGGTCGCGTAATCCTTCAGCGCCTCATTGCTGCGCGACACCGTGATGAAGTCCTCGCAGGCGGAGCATTTGCCAAGCATCGAATCCATGTAGAGGCCGCGGGTCAGGATCTCGATCGTGTCGATGATCTGCTCGCCCGCCTCCATCTCTGCATTCCGGATATTGGCCTCGGCGAGCATGTACTGCTCAATCATGGCGTCAAATACCGGAACATCGACATTCGAATCCCATAGGTGGTCCCACACCAACCCGAAGAAGTAGATCAGCCCCTCGCGGATGGCTGCGGGATCGTGCGTCGTGAATTCAAGAACCATCACGCCGTCACCGAACGGCGCCAATGCGACGTCGTCACCGTATGCCGCCACCGATTCCTGGTGACTGCTCCGCATATCGAGGTATTTCGCCACGCGAGCGTTTGGGGTCATGTAGTGAGTCACCACGTTGAATGGCGATCGCACGTCGCGCAGCCCCTCGTTCAGATTTTCGCACATGGCGAAGATGTCTGGGTCCGTCAGATTGTTCTTCGCGTAGGGCATGATCAGGCACAGAGGCGAGTCGAGGTACGTGACGACGACGTCGTACAACTTCTTGAGTTGGAAGATGTTAAGTGTGAGCGAGTGACAGCGGTTCGTATTCTGCAGCTCACGGACAGTGCGTTGCTCGCTGCCTGACTCCTTCGACATGGATACTTTGACGGTTCGCTTCTCCGAGATCGAGTTCGCGGAAGAACTGCATTGCTCGTTTATCGAGCTCCGCGTAGTGCTGGCGGACTGCTCGCTGCCACCGGACGCACCGCCCTCGATACTCGCCGAACCCCATCCCCAAGCGGCCTCAGCTTGGGCATCGACGTACCAGTCAAAATTGCTCGACGAGGCGGAGGAAATCTCGCTCGAGTCGGTTGACTGAGAGCTGCGCGCCTGCTCCCTCTTCTCGTCCGACTCCTCCATCTCCTCGATCTCGGTGCGTGACTTCTCCCAATCAGAGATTTCGAGCACGGTCTTCTCGAGCGGCGCGAGAGACGTAGAGTGAACCAGCTCACCGATACTGAATCCGCCGGGTCGCCACTCCTGACGGAAGCGCTGGATGTGGCCCAGGTACCATCCGTTGCGGTAGAATCCTACGCCCGCCGGGTGGTTGAATATCAGCACCTTGTAGAAGTCTTGCGCCCATTTGCCGCGGTTCGGCCTGAGCGAAAGCTCCGTTGCATCGAAGTCGGAGGAACATGGGTCGGCAGTGAAGATGACACGCGGTGCGCTCGTGCCGCACGGGTCGTTAGTGTTCGCTCGGAGCTGTTCGCGCTGTTCTGCGTTTTGGTGTTTGCTGCCTACCGCGTCCAGTCGGACGGAGCGTTCGGAGACGTGCTGTCGAAACCGCGAGCGGCTGTCCTTATACTTCTCCATCACGGCACGGAATCGGTCCCCAGGATCGCGCCCGATCACCTCGTGAAGCTCCCCGAGCCTGCTATCGGGCTTGTCGTTCGTCTTTCCCTTGTCGGTCATTTCGACCCCCACTCCCGTAGCGACGCTCCCTCGCGTTGACGGACGTACACCGCGTGCAGAAGCTGTGCCTGACGTAGCTATAGCATCGCGGCCTTTTCAGTTCGTTCATACCGATGCGCGGCGCTCCATGCGCCGCTCATGGCGAAAGATTACCCAGAATATGTGCAGTGGTCAAGGAACTATGGATAGAATGCGCACTCGCATAAGGCGCGCGCCTGGGAAGTACGTCATAAGTGGGATTGCCGTTTGGATCTTACGATGGCCCGATCGTAGGGTAGCTCAGTCCGCTAATTCCGGATGAGGCCGCTTGCGCATCTTGCGTCCACCAGGCTCTATGCAACGATCGAGGCAGTTGCGGTGGGCATCATCGTGCATCGCGATCGCGTCGATCCGCGCGCCGCTGCTATTCCACCACGCATGCCTCATCTCCGGCGCATGTGGCGGTAGCGGACGAAGCACGCCGGCTGGCAGGAAGCTCCCGTTCGTGAGCGCGGCCTGCGCCCTCGCACGCCGCCCCGGCTACGCCACGCCCTCATCGGACGGGTCGGCGCCGCGGAAGTTCCGGCGCCGCTTCGGACTGAGCACCGTCGGCGAGACGAGCGCGAAGAGCGCGTCGAGATTGGTGACGCCCCGCGCCGCAAGGTCGTCAAGCTCGCGCAATAACACCAGCGCGGTTGCGCGCGCGTCGCCCGCGGCGCGGTGGAGGGTGTCCGTGGGAATTCCCAGCGCCTGGCAGAGCGGCCCCAGGCTCTTCGAGCGGAACTGCGGGTAGAGCTTACGCGCCACCCGGACGCTGCATAGCCACGTGTTGTCGGTCGTGTGGCCGAAGATCTCGTGCCAGTGCGAGTCGATGAAGAACCGGTCGAACGGAGCGTTGTGCGCGACGATGATTGCGTCTCCGATCCACTCTCGGAACCTGGGCAGGATGTCCGCCGCGGTGGGCTGACCGTCGACCATCTCGTTCGTGATGCCGGTCAGACGCACGACGTTCAGCGGTATGACGCGCTCGGGATTCACGAGGGTGCTGAACTCGTCGGCGATTTCACCGTCACGAACGCGCACCGCGCCGATCTCGGTAATCCTGTCCGCCGGTGGCTGCAGGCCGGTGGTCTCCACGTCGAGCACAACGAAGTCAACGTTGCGGAGCGCCTTGCCGGTGGCTGCCTCGACGAACGCCCAGCGCCCGTCGTCGAGTTGCCGGAAGCGCTCGTCGCCACGCGTCACGACTTCGATGAGCGTCCCGGCGAGGGCCTGCGGCACTCGCTCGGCGGCGAGCACGCGTGACATGGCCTCCTCCGCCGTAAGTGGACCGTTCCGATTCAGCAGATCGATGAGTTTGATGCGGGCCTGGTAGGCGAAGTCGGGCAGCGCGGGGTTCATGGACTCAAACATACCGCCAACGCCCCGAGCGAACGCAGGGGCTGAACGCGGGTCTCACACGGCACGCGGCCCGGACGGATCATTGCCCGGACCGATCCGGCTCGTTATCATACCCACGTGCTCGGCAGGGCGCGGAATATCACCCGCGCAGGGGATGTGTATGGGGCTTCGAGTGATCATGGAAGGGTTCGGAGGCCAGGCGGTGCAGTCCGCCGGCGACCTCCTCGTGACCACGCTCTTCGCCACCGGTTATCGCGCGCAGGGCATGCCCATATACAGCCCGCTCCAGATGGGTGGTCCTGTGACATTTTCCCTGGCAATCGAGCCTGACGGCGACCGGGTCGTGCCGCAGCGCGACCGCGACGCGTACATCATGATGCATCGCCGCCTGTTCGATCTTGAACACGCCGAGACGGTACGGCCCGGTGGGCTGATGCTCCTGAACGCCGACGAAGCGCCGCCGGAGTTCTCCGACATCGGTCGCGACGTCGCTGTCATCGGTGCCGACGCCTTGGCCCGCGAACACGGGCTCGTGCGGGCAAACGTTCCGCATATCAGCACCGTCATGGTCGGGGCGTTCGCCCGGCTGTGCGATGTGATCGACTACGCGACGCTGGAGCGCTCGGTTCGAGAGGCGTTCCCGAAGTTCGTCACCGGGAACATGCGGGCGTTGCGTGCTGGGTACGAACACGTCGCCGTCGTGAGTGCCGCGCCGGTTGGCGTCTGATACGATCTACGCCGGATGGACCATCCGGCATTGGCTCGGATCTGGTTAGAGGTCCGACATACGCGGCCCCGTGTGGAGACACGATCTCGCCCGTGGTCGCGCAGGATACATCGTAAATGATCAGAGAGCTCGAGCAGCTACCACCGCGAGTGTACACGTCCGGGCGCTCGCGGGAGCAGGCCACCGGCGAACTGCGTACCATGGTGCCGGTGTACGACTTCTCGGACAAGTCCAGCCCGTGCCGCGAGTCATGCCCTGCCGGGCATGATATCTCGTGGGCGCTCCATCTCGTTCAGGCGGGTGAATTCGACACAGCGCACGCGCTGTTCCGCGAGGAAAGCCCGTTCCCGTCCATCACCGGCCGCATCTGCTACCATCCCTGCGAGACGTGGTGCAATCGGAAAGACTACGACGAGCCGATCGCTATCAATGCGCTCGAACGCGCCATGGCGGACTACGGTACCGTCGAGATTGCTCCGTCCGAGGCGCGCTACCCCGAGCAGCCCGTTGCCGTCGTCGGCAGCGGCCCGGCCGGTGTGACTGTGGCATACCACCTCGTGCAGCTTGGCTACCCGGTCACTCTGTTCGAGCGGGACGACGAACTCGGCGGCGCTCTGCGATACGGCATTCCGCGCTACCGGCTTCCAGCCGACGTGCTCGATGGCGAATTCGACCGCTTGCGGGCGCTTGGCATCGAGTTCCGCACCGGAACGGCCATCGGAACGGATGTTGCGTGGGACGATCTCGACCGCGACTTCGCCGCGGCGTTCCTCGGCCTGGGCAAGCCACGCGGGCGTGATCTTTCGGCTCCGGGCATGGACGAAATCGACGCGCGTCGCGGCGTGGACTTCCTTCGCGACGTGAACGCGGGCAACGTCGATGCGCTCGAAGGCGACGTGGTGGTGATCGGTGGCGGCGACGTCGCCATCGATTGCGTGCGCTCGTCGATCAGACTCGGCGCGACGTCGGTATACCTCTTCTGCCTGGAGGCGCTCGATCAGATGCCGGCTCACCCGGCTGAGATTCACGAGGCGACCTCCGAGGGGCTGTTCTTGAATCCATCCGCGGCGGTGGAGTTCGTGGAGAAGCAGCCCGACGGGCGCACCGCGCTGACGTTCCGCGACGTGACTCACTTCTCGATTGATGCACCGCCGGAGCTGGGCAACGGGCGAAGAACGCTTGTGGCGGATCACGTCATCTGCGCGATAGGACAACAGCCAGACGCGGACTGGCTTCCGGGCGACCTGTGGAGCGACGGGCAGATCGGCGTCGATGACGTGGGCCGGACGGGGAAGCCGAACGTGTTCAGCGGCGGCGACGTTGCGGGAAGCTACAACGTCGTGCAGGCCATCGGCGCGGGCAAACGCGCGGCGATCGGCATTGACTGTTACCTGCGTGGTTGGGATGCCGTGGGGCTCGCGCGGCAGGCCTCAGTCGGCGGCAAGGGCGCCATCTCTATGCGCGAGTATCGCGATGCCCGCGGCAGAACGAACGGCAACGGCGGCAGTACTGCATCTATCGTGAAGATCGACGACATCAACCTCGACTACTTCCCCGCGCTTCGACGCGAGCAGCGGCCTGAAGCGCCCATTGCGGCCCGGCGGAATTTCCGCGAAGTCAACGGCACGCTCATCCGTGAGCAGGCTGTTGTTGAGGCGGCCAGGTGCTTCAACTGCTCCGAGTGTACGGTGTGTGGTAACTGCTTCGTCTACTGTCCCGACTCGGCCGTGATCCAGATGGAGGACGATTTCTTCACAATCGACGGCGACCACTGCAAAGGGTGTGGCGTCTGCGTCAAGGAATGCCCGAGGTCCGCCATGACAATGGTGATCGAGAGGGAACTCTGATGTCGGAGGTAGTGCTCACCGGCGCCGAGGCGATGGCGTGCGGGGTCGAACTCGCCCGTGTGGATCTCGCGCCCATATTTCCCATCACGCCGCAGACGCAGGTGATCGAGACGCTCTCGAGAAACCACGTCGTCGAGACGCTACGCGCCAACTCGGAGTACAACGTCATGGCGATGGCCTCCGGCGCCGCGCTTGCCGGAGCCCGCGTCTTCACGGTGACGTCGTCGCAGGGTCTCGTGATGATGTCCGAGATGATGTGGGAGGTCGCGGGTAACCGTCTGCCGATTGTGATGGGCGTGTTCGGACGTGCGCTGAAGGGCCCCGGTTGGAGTCTCGGCCCCCAGCAGAACGACAGCATGATGATGCGCGATACGGGCTGGCTCATGTTCTACGCCGAGACCGCGCAGGAACTGCTCGACTACGTGCTCATCGCGTACCGCATCGCCGAAACGAACAACTTCCCCGCGATGGTTGTGGGCGACGGATTCTATCTTTCGCACACGACCGAAGTTGTTTCGGTTCCCGACCAGGACGCCGTGGACCGATTTCTCCCTGACGGCCCGCCACGCGATGGGCTTCCGTCTCTGGACAACCCGGCGACGTTCGGGCCGCTTACGACCTCCGAGCAGCATTTCGATTTCTACCACCGCATCCACACCGAGATGGAGGCCATCGCCGACGGCCCACTCGCCGAGGCGTTCGACGCCTTCGAGGAGACGTTCGGACGGCGCCACGATATCGTGCAGACGCACAACGTCGACGACGCGGAGATCGTCATCGTCGCAAACGGTTCGATTGCCGGAACGGCGCGCGCGCTCCTTCTTGCCGAGCCGGAGAAATACGGCGACGTCGGACTCGCCAAGACAACGTCGATGCGGCCATTCCCCGGAGCGAAGCTGGCTCAGGCGGTGGGCGGCGCGAAGAAAGTGATCGTCATCGACCGGAACCTCTCCCCATGCATCGGCGGCATATTCGCGGCGGAGACCAGCGCGGAGCTACAGCGCTACGGCGTTTCGCCGTTGCCGTGGATCTACAGCGTCGTGAGCGGGCTTGGCGGTGCGCCGGTGACGAAAGAACTCATCGCGCAGCTTCTCGACGACGTGCGTGAGTCGTCGCAGCCCGACCGCGTGATCTTCTTGAGATGAGATAGGTGCCGGAGCGAATGTTCGCTTCCGGATGAGATACAGGACACGGACGATGTTCAAAGTGCTCGAATACAACACGTTCCGCGACGATACAACGGACCCCGGCCACTCCGCGTGCCCGGGCTGCGGATCGACGGCGGCGCTCCGGCAGGTGATGGCCGCACTTGGACGCGAGGTCGTGATCTTCGTTCCCGCGTCGTGCGGGTCGCTCTACTTCGGCATCGAGCGAAGCACCGTAGCCGCGCCGGCGATCAACACGATCTACGCCTCGGCATTTGGACAGGCTGCCGGCTATTCCCATATCCTGCGCGCCCGAGGCGACGCCACGCAAGTCATGGTCTGGGGTGGCGACGGCGCGTTTCATGACATGGGCATGGACGGCTTCAGCCACATCGCCGGGCAGAATTTCGACGTCATCACGATCTGCAACGACAACCAGGGATACATGAACACCGGTGGACACTCGTCGAGCGGGACGCCCAAGGGCGTCAAGACGGGCATCACGCCGGACGGGTACTCCGTGCAGCCGAAGAACCTCATGGAGATCATGGCCGCTCACCGCGTGCCGTATGCCGCGTCGATCTGCGCCGCGTTTCCGGACGATCTCCGGGCGAAGGTGAAGAAAGCGAAGGCGATGTCCGGCTTCTCGTTCCTCCACCTGCTGACCTCCTGCGTGAAGTGGGGCCATGAGTCGGACGTAGGCGTAGGGCTCGTGCGGACGGCGGTCAACGCGAACATCCATGCGCTCTACGAAGTCTTCGACGGCCGGGAGTACGTGATCAACCACGAGCCGCAGAAGCCCATCCCGGTGAACGAGTACATGCAGCAGCAGGGCCGCTTCAACGGCGAGGACCCAGCCGAGTTCCAGGAGTTCGTCGACCGCAAGTGGGACGAGCTCTGGTTGCGCGCGCGCGGGACGGTCAAGCCGGCGTAGCGTCGGCGCGATCATAGGTCGCACCTCGCGATGCTTCTACGGAGCCCGACCCATGCCCGCCGACCGCCTCATGTACACCGGTGCTAGACTCTCCCGCGATCCCTCCCCTCATGAACTCCGCGCCGCACACTGCGACTACGAGGCGATGCTCCTTGCCGTGCTGCGATTGGTACTCGACCGGTTCGATCGAACGCCCGACTACCCGTGGATCGACACGAAGCTGAACATCGTCACAGGCGAGGACTTTCCGCTCGACGATCCCGTGCGCGGGCACAACGCGGTGTACGGGTGGATCCAGGGACGCGCGCTCGAGGCGCTTGCCGGGCACGCACACTGGCTGCATCGGTCCGGTCGCTATGGTCTCGATGGGCGAATCCGATCCGTCATGGAGTCCGTGCTTGGCGCGCTCCGGTCGGCGCGGGAGCGGAACGCCGGGCACACGTACTTCCTGATGACACCGGATGGTTCACCGCGCGCCATCACTCCTGGCGGGCGAGTTGCGCCTGTGGCGCTCGACGAATCCTCGCCATGGAATTTCAGCGACCTCTTCTGCGCCAAGGGAATGTACGCCGCCGGGCACTATCTCGGCGATGCCGCAGCCGTCGCCGAGGCGCGTGACTACTGCGCTGTCGTTGCCGAAAGTCTGTTTGCAGCTAGATTCGCTTCGGATCAGCAGGCGCTGGACCCGAAGGACCCGGTGACGGCGCCGGCCGGGAGGCACTCCCACGGGCCTTTCATGATCGCCATCGGCATGGCGCGGCTGCTCGTAGAGCTGGACGATGATCCCGCCGATGTCGATTTCGGCATCCGACTCATCGATCACATCATGGAGCGCCACGTTGTGACGGCGCCTGGCTCGCAGGGGTTGCGAGAGAACGACTTCGTGGAGTTCGTGGACGACGACGGCGAGCCGTTCGTGTCCGATGGGCGAGTCCTCAGCGATCCCGGGCACGCGTTGGAGTTCGTCGGTCTGACGCTGAGATTCATCTCTGCGGCGAGGGAGTCCGCGCAGGTGTCGAGTTCGCAGCTTGCGAGGATGGATGCTGTCGCGCGGAGCATGCCGGATCTGCTCAGTCACGTGTTCGGCTACGGCTTCCGCGCGGACCCAGGTGGCATCTGCAAGCTGTACGACCTGCGGGCCCGTCAGGCGGCGAACACGGACATGCCGTGGTGGAACCTGCCTGAGACGATGCGAGCCGCGCTGGCGTGTTGCGAGGTCGCGGCCGACGACGTGGAGCGCTCGGAGTGCCTTCGCGTGTATGCAGCGTGCCACAACGCGTTCGTCGCGAACTTCGTCAGAGCGGATCGGAATCTCATGGCGGTTCAGACTATCGACGAGCGGGGCAGCGCGGTGGATGTTGTCCCGGCGACGCCTGACGCGGACCCGGGATACCATACAGGACTTTCGCTCATCGACTGCCTGGAAATGCTCGACGCGGCGCGTCAGGGTCCCTGATCTCAGCTCCGCACATCCATTGAGGAGACACAACATGCCAGCTTACATCGTCGTTCGCGTAGACGTCACCGACCAGGAACAATTCGCGGAGTACATGAAAGTGACGCCCGGCATTATCCAGCAATTCGGCGGGAAATTCCTCGTTCGTGGTGGCGAGAGGGTCACGCTTGAGGGCGAGGAGGAGACGCGCCGGATGGTGATCATCGAGTTCCCATCCGTGGATGCGGCGCAGGCGTTCTACCATTCGGACGAATACGCTGCCGCGATAGAGCTTCGAGCGGGTGCGGCCACGGCGCAATTCGTGGCGGTGGACGGCATCGCGGAGTGATCTGGAAGCTCACAGCACCGAATCAGAAGGACGGTTCCTCACTACACGGGTAAAATGGAGACGACACACATGGAACGGTACGTAGCGGTCGACAACGTGTGCGCGTGGCCCAACCTGACACGCATGCCGGATGGCGCGATGGTGGCGACGATCTTCAACCAGCCGACACACGGCGGCTGGGAAGGCGACGTTGAGTGCTGGGCGAGCGAGGACGACGGGCGGTTCTGGACGCTGCGTGGTGTGCCGGCTCCGCACGAACCGACCACCAACCGCATGAACGTTGCCGCCGGGCTGGCGCGCGACGGCAGCCTCGTGGTGCTGGCATCCGGATGGAGCAACCGCAATCCAGTCCGCGACTACTCCAGCCCGCACGACGGGGAAGTGCTTCCCACGTGGGTGTGCCGGTCCGGCGACGGCGGGAGCACGTGGACGCATGAAGTGTCGATCTCGCCACCCGACGCCTCCTCCGGGTGGATCGTACCGTTCGGAGATGTCGTGCAGCTCGACGACGGGGCTCTCGGCGTGAGCGTGTACGGGTGGGCATCTACAGGTGGGAGCGGCTCACTGTGGTACACGAGTGATGACGACGGACGCACGTGGACGCTACGCGGGGTCATCAGCGCGAGCGACGCCAACGAGACCGCGCCGCTCGCGCTTCCGGACGGTCGGGTCCTCGCAGCCGTGCGAACGGCAGGCGACGGGCATCTGGAACTCTTCCGGTCGGCCGACCATGGCGCGAGCTGGACGAACGTGTGCGCGCTCACAGCGGGAGGACAGCACCCGGCGCACCTGGCGCTGCTGAGCGACGGCCGCATCCTGCTCGTGTATGGCGTCCGGAACGCCGGTTACCGCGGCATCGCCGCGCGAATCAGCGAAGACGGTGGCGACACGTGGAGTCATCCGCGGTTCCTCGTCGATCTCCAGGACCCGGCCGATCTCGGCTACCCGGCCAGCATACAGGCGGATGATGGGACAATCGTTACGGCGTACTACTGCAGCGGCGTCCCGGCGCACATGCGCTACCACATGGGCGTCCTGCGCTGGACGCTCGACTAGGAGGGGATACGATGCCCGCCGTGCAGCATGCCACCGATCCGCGATCCGGGCTGGAGATCGTCCGGCTCGTGGGCGGCACGTCTCTGAGTCGTCCGATGGGCTACGACTGGCCCTCGATCACGCCGGATAATCGCTACGTGATCGTGTACTGCGAGTTTCCTGCCGAGGCAGGGATGTCGGATGGATTCTACCGCGTGGGTTCGGGCGGTTCCGACCCGTCGTTCGTGGCCCCCGGCAGCATCCACCCCCGGCTGACGACAGACGGCAAGCACCTGTATCTCCTCGGACAGGGTGATCCGGTCGTGCGCCGCGCGGACGTCGAAACCGGCGACACGGTGGACGTGTGCGACTTGTCGGGCGTCCTGCCTGACGGGTGGGTCTACGTCCAGGCTCGTCTCTCCCCCGCGACGAACCACCTGTTCGTGTCGCTTCGCGAGCCGGACACCGTGCCGATTCGCGTCGATCTCGCGACGGGCGAGGCGATACGGATGGACGGCGTCGACGGGATGCTGTGGGCGTGCGCCGTCGACGAGGGACGCCTGATCGTTGTCCGACAGCGACACGCGGAGCGCGGACGCGCGTACAGCTACATGGAATACCGCAAGCTGGAGCTGGAGGAAGGCGACCGGTCGATCTGGTCGCTGGACGTAGACGGTGGCGACGAACGGCTCATCGGAGCGGACCCCTACTCCCACGCTACGATGCACGGCCGGACCTCAAGCGTGCAGGGCTGCGGCAAGTGGGGGAACAACTCGATCACGCTGCTTTCGGAGACCGACAGGCGGCGCGTGGTGTGCGCAGGTCCGTACTTCTGGCATTCCGGCGCGTCCTTCGACGGCGAGTGGATCGTCGCCGACACGAACTGGCCGGACTACGGCATCCAGCTCATCCACGTGCCAACGGGCAACTTCCGCTTCCTGTGCGATCACGGCTCGTCGCTCGCCACGGGACTGCTCCACGCCCACCCGAGCCTGAGCAACGACGGGCGGATCGCGCTGTTCCGGTCAGACCGCAGCGGGGCGTGTCAGGCGTATCTCGTGCGCATCCCGGATGACTTCCGCGCGAGCGTCGTCGCCGGAGTGAGCGATGCGCCGGACGGCGGCTGGGTGGTGAAGGAGTAGGGGGCTCCCTAGTTCTCTTTCTTTGGTGGCTTCTTCACCGGAGGCGGCTGCACCTCGCCTTTCTTCTGATTCGGGCCGGGCTGCTTCGGTGGTGGCGGCTGCCGCTCACCGAACGGCACATGCTTCTCGGACCTATCACCCTTCCTATCGGACATGTCGTCCCCCCGTCAAAATCTGTAGAGCAGGTTCATGATCGCGAACGCGGTCAGGAAGACGATTCCGAGCGAGAAGCAGACCAGCGATGTCCCGTTGAGCCACACAGTGTATGAATCCCATCGTACGACCTCGACATTCGCTTCTTCAGCGGCTTCGCCCCGGATATCGTCCGCCATATCCATCCTCACGAGGTAGGCGTGCGTAGCCTTCTGGCTCGTCCAATGAGACAACGCAGTAGTCAGGATTGATGTGACGAAATACAGCCAAGCGATGACCAGCAGCAAGATTCCCACAGGACGGGGGCCGGACAGGAGATCGAGAAACGTGATCGAGAGAATGAGCGCGCCGCTAGCAAGTGTGAGGATGGCCCGATCGAGCGCCTGCGATGTGCGGCCCAGGCGTTCGACACCGAGTTTTCGATCCTCGAGACAGGCGGCTTCGGTCAGGTCATGGTCGGCACACACCGGCGTCTCTCCTTTCATTGCACATAAGATACAGGCAAGAGATGCTGGGGCGCCAGCGATGTGATAGCGCGACTCCTCCCCTCCCCATCTCCCGCGTCGCCGCCGTACATTCCCGTCGACCTGACATCGCACGCAACCGCACACCCGGACACAGCCCATGACACGCGCTGAATACGATCGCCTCGTCGAGGAGGCGCAGGACCACGAACACCGCTACTACGTCCTCGCCGATCCGACCATCACCGACTCGGAATACGACGCCCTTGTACGGACGCTCCAGGAGATCGAGGCGGAGCATGCCGACTGGGCGCGCGACGACTCTCCCACGAGGCGCGTCGGCGGGCAGCCAAGCGGCGATTTTCCGACAGTTCCGCATGCCAGCGCGATGCTCAGTCTCGACAACACGTACAACGAGAACGACCTCCGCGAGTTCGACGCGCGGGTCCATCGTGCCCTTGAGGGCGAGGATATCGAATACGTCGCCGAGCTGAAGCTCGACGGCGTCGCGCTGAGTCTGACGTACGAGGACAGCCGCTTGATACGCGCCGTCACGCGCGGGGACGGTACGCAGGGCGACGACGTCACGCCCAACGCGCGCACCATCGCGACGATTCCGTTGCGCCTGCGCGTGCCGGGCGTTACCGCTGAGGTGCGCGGCGAGGTGTTTCTTCCGCTTGCTTCGTTCAGTGAACTCAACGAACGTCGCGAGGCCGCCGGCGAAAAGCTCTATGCGAACCCCCGCAACCTTACCGCCGGGACGCTCAAACTGCAGGACAACGCCGAAGTGGCTCGCAGGCCGCTCGCGTTCGTGGCGTACTGGGTGTCGCGCGGATCGGGCGAGGTCGGCACGCAGTGGGATGCGCTGGGAATGCTCGCTGGCTGGGGTTTCCAGGCGAAATCGAATCGCCGGCTATGCGCGGACGTCGACTCGGTGCTGGAATTCTGTCGCGAGTGGGAAGCGCGGCGCGACGAGTTGCCGTACGAGATCGACGGCGCGGTAGTGAAGGTCAACAGCCTGCGCCAGCACGACGAACTGGGCGCGACGGCGAAAAGCCCGCGATACATGATCGCCTACAAGTTCGCCGCGCGGTCGGCGACGACGAAGCTGAACTCCATCGACCTGCAGGTCGGTCGGACGGGTGCCGTGACGCCCGTGGCGCATCTCGAACCTGTGCCCGTCGGTGGCGTGACCGTGAGCCGGGCCACGCTGCACAACGCCGACGAACTAGCGCGCAAGGACATCCGCGTCGGCGATACGGTCGAGGTTGAGCGCGGCGGCGACGTGATCCCGAAGGTGACGCGGGTGATTCCTGAGAAGCGCCCCGCCGATTCCACGCCGTTCCCGTTCCCCGATGCATGCCCCGTTTGCGAGTCCCCGCTCCACCGGGAGGAGGGAGACGCCATAGTCCGGTGCGACAACGCCTCGTGCCCGGCGCAGGTGCGCGGCCGCATTCTCCACTACGGATCGCGGGGTGCGCTGGACATCGATGGGTTCGGCAACGCGATCGTCGATCAGCTTGTGGAGCAGCAGCTTGTGAGCGACATCGGCGATCTCTACGAGGTGAAACAGGAGGACCTCGCCGCGCTCGACCGCATGGCGGAGAAATCGGCGATCAACCTCGTGGATGCAATCGAGAGTTCGAAAACGCGGCCGCTCGACCGCCTCCTGTTCGGGATTGGCATCCGCAACGTCGGCACCACCACGGCGCGCGCGCTGGCGGCGCATTTCCGGTCGCGCGACGCTGTGGCTCAGGCAGCCGAGGAGCAGCTCATCGAAGTGCCGGACGTCGGCCCGATTGTCGCGCGGAGCATCGTGGAGTTCTTCGAGGTGCCGGAGAACGTGCGGCTCGTCGACCGGCTGAAGGGATACGGGCTCACCACTGAGATCGATTCGCCGCCGCAAGCCACGGATGTGCCGGAGACGTTCGCGGGAAAGACGGTCGTGCTCACCGGGGCGATGGAAGGCTACACTCGCGACGAAGCAGCGGAGGTCGTGCGCGCGCGCGCAGGCAAGGTGACCGCCTCCGTCTCGAAGAAGACAGACCTCGTCGTCGCCGGCACCGATGCTGGGTCGAAGCTCGCGAAGGCGCTGGACCTCGGCATCGAGGTGTGGGACGAAGCGCGATTCGCCGCGGAAGTCGGCGAGTAGCGGTCGTCCGGTCCGTCGTTGCCGCCCTACTCCTGCGTCACTGCCGCGCTGACGGAGTCCAGCCAGCGGGCCTCGTCCTGCGTGAGAGGACCGCGCGCGGCGCTTTCGGCGTTTGCACGCACCCATTCGACGCGGCGCATCGCCGTTGTGACCCGGTCCACCGCCGGGTGCTGGAGAGCAAAGCGCAACATGTGATCGGCCAGGCGCGCGCGGATATCTGCCTCGTTGGCACCCCCCAGGGATATCGCCGCCGCGACGAACGCGTCCAGCTCCCACCCCCGTATGAACGGTGATACGGCCAGAGTCTCCCAGCCAAGTTCCTTCGACACGACGAACTCGGCTTCGTTCCTCTCGGCCACCTTCACGTTGTAGGGCGCCATCATGAAGTCGTATGGATTGTCGCGTCCATACCTCTCGATCGCTCCGGCTCCCGGCTCCCACACGCCGAGCTTCGCGATGTGGCCTCTCCGTTGATACTCGACCGCGACCGTCTCCTGCGCGTGTTCTACCTCCGGGGTGGATACCGAGGAGTCAAGCTCGTGGACGACGAGGTAGTCGATCCGGTCGGTCTGCAGCTCGTCGAGCATCGCCTCGATTCGTCCGGGTTCGAACGGGCCGGGGCGGTCGAGCTTGTCATCCGGGCCGATGCCGACATCCGCGAAGAAATTCCACGCGATGATCGTCGCCTCGTCGCGCCGCCCGAGGGCCTGGAGTGCGCGCCCGAGTCCGACCCGCTCCGGGCGGTGAGTGGTATCGAACATCCGGATTCCCCGGTCGAGGCACGCCTCGACGATGGCGATCTGCGTATCGGCGTCCGGCATGGTCTCGTTGCCGAGCTGTCCGATGAATGTGTGTCCGCCCAGGATGAGCGGGGTGTCCGACGTTGCAGTCATGGTAGGTCCTTGGGGCTGAGTATGGGTGCGCTCGATGGCCTCGGGGCATCCCGGCGCCGCTTTGCGTGCGCGCTGGAATCCTGTATACTTACTCGTTTCCATGATGTATCGCCAACTCCGTGGGCTCGGGCTGATCGAGAGCGCATTCGGCAGGGCGAGATGGACTGAAACGGGGTCCTGATCGGTACGCTATGGCGTATCGTTGACGCGCATTGCAGGGCGGCGTAGTTTTGATGCTTGCCCTTGACAGACTTTTGACGCCTCGTTACAATTTGAGGTCTCACGTACCGCCGATGTAGCTCAGCTGGTAGAGCAGCTCACTTGTAATGAGCAGGTCGTGGGTTCAAGTCCCTCCATCGGCTCCATCGGCATTGTTCGAATGTGATGAACGGCCCGGTATCAGGCACGATACGCAACTGGAATGCGGCGCGGGGCGAAGCTGGAACAGAAGAGATTTGACGACGTGGGCGCGCGCCGGAGTTGGAGAGCCGGGGCAGACTGTAAATCTGTTGGCATCGCCTAAGGGGGTTCGAATCCCTCGGCGCCCACCATTCCAACTCGGCCCGGTGCCGCAAGAGAGCGTTTTCAGATGCGGGCGGGAATAGCTCAGTTGGTAGAGCGTCAGCCTTCCAAGCTGAATGTCGCGGGTTCGAGCCCCGTTTCCCGCTCCAACTCTTGTTGACATAGAACGACAGCGGAAACACGAAGGGCTGGCAGGTCCGGCCCCTTTGGAGAGCGTGCCCGGATAGCTCAGCCGGTAGAGCACGTCCTTGGTAAGGACGGGGTCAGCGGTTCAAGTCCGCTTCCGGGCTCCAGAGATTTGCAGGGCGATTGACCCCGAATTGCGGGGGTCCTGCTTCACGGCTCAGGAACGGTGCAAGAGGGAGATTCCCATGGCGAAGGCAAAGTTTGAGCGCACGAAACCGC
>CAZEAI010000076.1:0-25051 GCA_964510105.1 uncultured bacterium | reverse complement strand
CGGCCACGTTGAGCTGCTCGAAGCCGACCCCAAACGCACCTACGCGCAGAGCCATCTCGCCGCATACGAGATCGTAGAGCGCGAGGATCCGGCCCTTCTCAAGCGGGTGCGCCGCCTGATCGACAGCGGTCAGTGGGAAGTCGTCGGTGGCGAGTGGGTCGAGCCCGACCGGGCGCTGCCCGGCGGCGAAGCGCTCGTGCGGCAGCTACTGGAAGGACAGCGGTACGCCAGGGAGAAGCTCGGTGTCCGCGCCACGATCGCCTGGTCGCCGGATTCCTTCACGTGGCATCCTCCGAACCTCCCGCAGCTCCTGAGTGGAGCGGGCATCCGCTTCCAAGCCATCAAGCGGCCTCGGGAGAAATGCGCGTCGCTGCCGCTGACTCCGTTTCTGTGGCGCGGCATCGACGGCACGGAACTCCTGACGCTGCGATCCAACAACAAGGGCTCCGGACTCCCGACGCTTTCCGAGGGATCGCCCGAACCACCGGACGGAAGCTCCCATCTGCACGTGTACGCCGAAGCCTATCGAAACGCGGGGCTGGACCAGCTATGGGGTCCGCGCGGAGTGGGCGACACCGGCGGCGTGAACGACTACCCCGAGCCGGAATCCGGTCCGGGCTGGTCGAGCATCTACAGCACGCCGGGCCGGTACGCCGAGGCGATCCGCTCGTGGGCGCGCGACGCCGATGTGCCCGTTGTCGAAGGCGCCATCGGGCCGGTGATGACCGGCTGCCTCACGACGCATAACGAGATGAAGTCCCTGAACCGCCAAGCGGAGAACATGCTCCAGTCGGCGGAGACGGTGGCGTCGCTCGCGCAATTCCTCGACCTGGGCGTACCCGACACGAGCGACGACCTGCGGAAGGCGTGGCGCCGTGTGCTGTTCAACCAGTTTCACGACGTGGTGACAGGCGTCGGCATCCCGCAGGTACATGTCGACGCGGCGCACGACTACGAGGAGACGATTCGGGTCGCCAGCGACGCTCGCCGAGTTTCGGTCCGCGCGATAGCCCGGCACGCGGGCGGCGAAGGCGGCCCGGACGAGCCACGCGTTGTCGTGGTGAACGACCTCGGATGGACACGAACCGGCGTCGTCGAACTCGACGCACACCTCGGCAAAGACGACGACCCCGGCCTGTGGGAGGCCGTCGCCCCGGACGGCAGCGTATCGCCGGTGTGTATCCACGGCATCACGCGAGCGCAGTCATGGGCCCGTCACCGCTGCTCGTTCCTTGCGCGAGAGACCCCCGGGTTCGGGTACGCAACGCATCGCTTGCGTCAGGTGAGCCGCGCCGATAGGCTCGTCCGCGTACGCGGTACGGAAGTGATGACGGACGACCTCACCGTTCGATTCGACGCCGCCGCGGGGACGATCTCATCGCTCATGAACCGCACGGACGCGGTGCATTTCAACTCCGGACTCGCGCGACCACGCCTCTGGGAGGAGGGGGAGTACTTCCTCGACTACGGCGTCGAGCACCGCGCCTGGTACCTGGGGCTGACGGGCGCGGAGAAACCCGTTGAGTTCGCGGGGATGCGCATCGTCGAACGGTCCGCGGGAATCGCAGCCGTCGAGACAGCGCATCGATTCGGCAGCTCCGAGCTTCGCCAGCGGTTCATCGTCCGCCCCGACGTGCCGTATGTCGAGGTGCAGGCTGAGATCGACTGGCACGAGATCGAACACCTGCTTCGCCTGCATTTCCCGTTCGAGTCGAACGCCGACACAATCGCGTCGTTCGACTCCTCCTACGGCGTGGTCGACCGAATCCCGGACGGCACGGAGATGCCCATGCAGATGTTCTGCGCGCTGAGCGACGGCCAGCGCGGGCTCGGCATCCTGAACGACGGCCGCTACGGCGCACAGGCGGGACCGGACGGGCTCGCAATCTCGGCGGTACGCTGCTCGACGCTGCCCGATCCACGATCCGACGAGGGAGTCGCGCGATTCCGCTACGCGCTCGTGCCGCATGAAGGCACCTGGCGCGAGGCGTCGCTGCCGAAGCTCGCGTACGAGTTCAACAGGCCGCTCATCGGCATCGCGACGGACGACGCGGGTCACGGCGCAGCGAGCGCGGAGTGGTCGCTTGCGTCGTCGGGCAGCGCCTCTGTACTGCCGACGGTTCTGAAGCCAACGGATGCACCGGGCGAATGGGCGCTACGGCTCTACAACGCGGCGGAATCGCCCGGCCCTGCGTCGATGCAGCTCGACCCCGCTGTCACGCGGATCCGCGATGCGAATCTGCTGGAAGAGGACGCCGGACGCGACATCAGCCCGGGTAGTGAGGAGTTCGGCCCGTTCGCCGTGGCAACGTGGCTCGTCTCGCGCGACGCGTAGGCCGGCGGGCTCGGGCGTGCAATAGACCGCCGACCGTACCGTATCTTTGTCTTCGAAACCACACCCTCGTCCGGATCACCGTTGGAGCTATTCCGTGAAGGCGCGTGACGTAGCAGCATATATCGAGTCGCTCGCACCGCGGGAGACCTGCATACCCGGCGACGAATTCGGGCTCGTCTTCGGAGACCCGGACACCGAAGTCACGGGCATCGGCGTCTGCTGGTGGGCTACGGAACCCGTCGCCCAGCAGGCCGCTCGCGACGGCATCAACCTCCTTCTCGTCCACGAACAGATCTTCACCAACGAACAGCGGTCGCCGTGGTACAACGAGGCCCCGATGTGGTCGAAGGCGATCAACGCCGGGCGCATGCGTGCGCTTGTCGAGGGGTCGTTCGTCGTGTTCCGATATCACTCCAACTGGGACGCTCTCGACCGGTACGGCGTGCCGGACAGTATGGGACGCGAACTCGGCTTGGCGGATGAGATCGCACGCGGAGCCTACACGCGCACGTATCGAATCGCACCGACGGACCTCTCCGGCCTGGGAGAGCACGTGTCGAGGATGCTCCCGCACTGCCCGGTGAGGGTGTTCGGCGATCCCGAACGACCCGTCGAGCGCGTTGGCATCCTTCCCGGCGGCTTCGGTGGCAACCAGCACAACATCGCCGAGGAACTCGTCGCGCAGGGCGCCGACGCTGCGGTGTTCGCCGACATGATCGAATACGGGCTGCTGAACGCGCTCGAACTCGGGCTCGGCGTGGTCGAGACACTCCACAGCGTCTCGGAGGAGCCGGCGATGCGCGAGATGGCCGCGCTGCTGGCGGAGCGATTCCCGGAGGAATCGGTGAAGTACCTCCCGTCCGGTGCGCACACGTACGGCGTGAGATCGTTCGACACGGCCGCCACGAGCGATGGGGAGTCGACCGATGGCGCCTGATTCGCCCTCATTGCACGATATCCCCGTGAAGGAGGCGAGCCCGCGTTCCGCTGCCGCGGGACGGGAGAACCACGTCGAGATCGACAGGCTATTCGCCGAGACCCTTCAGCGCGCGGCGGAGTTCAACCGTCACATCGACAAGCCAACCTTACGTCGCGCGTTCCGCTTCGCCGCCGAACGCCATCGCGGTCACTTCCGCAGATCGGGCGACCCCTTCATCCTCCATTCGCTGGAGGTGATGCGCGCGCTCACGGACATGCGGCTCGACACGCAGACTCTCGCGGCGGGGCTCCTGCACGACGTGGTGGAAGACACCGACACGCCCATCGCCGAGATCGAGGTGCAGTTCGGCGAAGACGTGGCGCTGATCGTCGATGGCGTGACGAAGATATCCGGCTTCAAGCTCCGGGGGCGCGAGGAGCGGCAGGTCGACACGTTCCGGAAGATGCTGCTGTCCATCGCGAAGGACGTACGCGTCATCATCGTGAAATTCGCCGACCGCCTCCACAACATGCGCACCCTCGACTACCTCGACCCGGACCAGCAGCAGAGAATCGCGCGGGAGACGCTCGACGTCTACGCGCCACTCGCACACCGATTTGGTATGGCCCGGATCCGAAGGGAACTTGAGGATCTGGCGTTCAGCTACGTCGCTCCAGAAGCGCACCATGACATCGCGGGACGCGTCGACGGCCTGCGCGACGAGCTATCGGCGCACATCGATGAGCTTCAGGCGGGAATCGCGACGGAACTCCGCAAACGGGATATCGACGCGGAGGTGCAGGGGAGGATCAAGCACCTGTACAGCATCCATCGCAAGATGACGACGCAGAACAAGGATTTCGACGATATCTACGACCTGCTCGCCATGCGCGTTGTCGTCGATTCGGTGGACGACTGCTACCACGTCATGGCGATACTCCATCAGGCGTACCGCCCTCTGCACGGACGATTCAAGGACTACGTCGCCAACGCCAAGCACAACGGATACCAGTCATTGCACACGACGATATACTCGCATCGCGACCGGATCGTAGAGGTGCAGATTCGCACGGGGAAGATGCACCAGGTGGCCGAAGAGGGCATCGCGCGCCACTGGTTGTACAAAGAGGGCCGCGTCACCCACGACATCGATCAGCAGACTCGCTGGGTGAAGCAATTCCTCGAGTGGGCGGACGAGATTCAGGACCCGCGCGAGTTCGTCGAGCAGCTCAAGATCGATCTGTTCCCGGACGAGGTGTTCGTGCAGACGCCGAAGGGAGATGTTATCGGCCTTCCCAAGGGCGGCACCGCGCTGGACTTCGCGTTCGCCGTGCATACCGAGGTTGGTCTGCACGCGACAACCGCTGTCGTGAACGGCAGGATAGCGCAACTCGGGTACGAACTCCACTCGAGCGATACCGTCAAGATCACGACCGCGCCGGCGCAGAAGCCTAAGAGAGACTGGCTCTCGATGGTCCGAACGTCGAAAGCGCGGTCTAGAATTCGGCGATTCCTTCGCGAGCAGTCCTACGCTTTCGACGTCGAAATCGGAACCAGCCTGCTGGACAGGCGCTTCCGCAAAGCGCGAATCCAACTCACGGACGACGACTGGGCGGCCGCGGCGCTGGCCTTCGACGTTGTCGATCGGGAGCATCTCCTCGCGGCGGTAGGCGGCGGAGATATCTCAGTCGACCGGATCATGGATCACCTGCGACCACAGGCTCAGGAGCAGCCGCGGAAGTCGGGAGCCGAGGACGAGGCCGAGGTGACGGTCCTGCACCTGGACGACCCGATGCTCCGATACGCGCAGTGCTGCAACCCGGTCCCGGGCGACCCGGTGTTCGGATTCATCACCCGCGGGCGAGGGCTTTCAGTGCACCATCGCGACTGTCCGAACGCCCCCGGCCTGCACGCTGAGCCGGACCGGATCATCTCGGTTGCGTGGGACACTCCGGAGGAGGAGCGAACGGGCGGGCCCTTCAAGACCGCCATCATCGCCAAGTCCAGCGATCGTGTCGGAGTATTGAGCCAGGTCACGGCTACGATCTCCGACGCCGGTGCGAACATCCGTCACGCGGATGCCCGCACTCAGGGCGAAGACGGCCACATGTCATTCGTCATTGAGGTGCGCGACTTGAAGCAGTTGCGGCGCGTCATATCGAAGGTCCGGCTCGTCGGCGGGGTCACGGAGGTGCACCGGATCGCGTCGACCGAGGACGAGGACGAACTCCGAGCACTCATCGACGGCGAGCCCTTCCACATGGACGAGGAGGAGTAGTCGCCGACGTGCGCCTCGAACGAACCCACGATATCCCCGTGTGGACCTCGCCCCTTCTCGACAACGTCCCCGGTGTCCGGCACGCATTCACAACGCGCGGCGGCGGCGGTAGCATCGAACCGTATTCGTCGATGAATCTTTCGCTCTCGGTCGGCGACGATGCCGGTGCAGTGGGCGTCAATCGCGCCGCCCTCGCCGGGGTGCTGGGCGTCGACGCGGCACTGATTCGGCTGCAGACGCAGGTACACGGCGCCGACGTGCTGCCGGTCCCTTCCGACCCGAACGCTCCCCCTGTTGAGGGAGACGCGTTCTTCACGGCACAGGCCGGACTACCGGCTGTCGTCGGGGTAGCGGACTGCGTGCCGGTACTCCTCGCCGCGGAAGACGGACGCGCCGTCGCGGCTGTTCACGCGGGGTGGCGAGGCGCCGTCGCAGGCGTGGTGAGGTCCACGATCGGGGTGCTGCATCGGCAGCACGGAGTCTCTCCGGAGGAGCTGCGCGCGGCGGTCGGGCCGGCCATCGGGCTGTGCTGCTTCGAGGTTGGCGGCGATGTAGCTGAGCAATTCGACGACCGATTCGTACTGCGCGCGGGAGATCGCCCGCATGTCGATCTTTCCGCGTATGTCGAGTCGGAGCTTACGTCCGCCGGGATCGCCGACGCCCACATCGACCGCGCGGACGTCTGCACGAAATGCCGCGCCGATCTCTGCTTTTCGCACCGGGGCAGCGGTGGCACAACCGGTCGCATGGTAGGTATCATCGTGCGGAACGCCTAGCGAAAACCATCCCGACAGTCTCATCGGAAGGAGCATCGACCCGTGCAACTCTGGCAGGCGACGGTCGTCGGTATCGTGCAGGGATTCACCGAGTTTCTGCCAATATCGAGTTCCGCGCACATCGTATTCGCAGAACAGCTTCTCGGCGTCAGCGACGAGAACCTTCACCTTACCATCATTGTCCACCTGGGCACGCTTCTGGCCGTATGTGTCGCGCTTTGGTACCGGCTCTCACCGGTGATCACGGGCACATTGCGCGGACTCATACTCGTCGCGCGCGGCGGCAATCCGTGGGCAGACGAGGACTTCCGATGGGGAACCTACATCACCATCGGGACGGTGCCGGCGGTAGTGATCGGACTCGGATTCCGCGATGAGATACAACAGCTCTTCACGAGCCCGCGCTGGGCGGCGGCGTTCCTGCTCGTCACCGGCGCGGTGCTGTTCGGCACGAGATTCCGCACGGCTGGTGAGGGCGGGTTCACATGGGTTCGAGCCACAATCGTCGGATGCGCGCAGGCGTTCGCGATACTGCCCGGCATTTCGCGATCCGGCGCGACGATCGCCTCCGCCCTTTACCTCGGCACGGACCGCCGTCGGTCCGCCGAGTTCTCGTTCCTGCTGGCGATCCCGGTGATACTGGGTCCGGCCCTCATCACAATCGCAGAGATCGCGTCGGCTGCTCCTGACGCGGCTGTCATCGGAGTCGGAGCACTTGCGGCTGGACTCGTAGCCGCCTTCGTCTCGGGACTCTTCGCCATCAAGGTTCTTCTCGGCTTCGTTCAGCGCGGGCAGGTCCACTGGTTCGCATGGTACTGCTGGATCGTCGGCGGTGGCGCGTTCCTGATCTTCTGAGGTCTCCGATCTATGCAGCTCGACCTGCGTGTGATGACGTTCAACGTACGATTCCCATCGCCGAACGACCACGGCAACCTGTGGCCGGATCGCCGCGATATTCTCGCGGGAGCGCTGCGTGAATTCGCGCCGGATGTCATCGGCATGCAGGAGACGTACCGAACACAACTCGCCGACATCCTCGCCGACACTCCGGGCTACACGTGCATCGGTCGCGAGCGACGGGGCGGCACCAAGGAGGAACACAATCCGATACTCGTCCGAGCGGACCGGTACATGATCGAGGAGGCGGGAACGTTCTGGTATTCCGACACGCCTAGCGTCCCGGGAAGCAGGCACTGGATGCCCGAGGACCACCCCCGGGTCGTAACGTGGGCCCAGGTGTTACACCTGCCGACGGAGACGCGCCTCATGCTGATGAACACACATCTTCCGCTTGGCGACGACGGTCTGCGTGCGCGGTGCGCCCAACTGCTGGCGGACCGGGTCGGCGGCTCCGGATTACCGACCATCGTCACGGGAGATTTCAACTCGGTGCCCGATAGCGCACCCCACGACGTTCTCACGAGTTCCGGTCTGACCGATTCGTGGGTGATTGCACGGCATCGGAAGGGTCCCGAATCCACGTTTCATCGATTCTCGGGCGCACCGAGCATTCCGGGCCATCGCATCGACTGGATACTCGTCTCGCCCGGCATCGACGTGGAGCGAATGATGGCTGTGGATTACCAGGTCGGTGGAAAGTACCCGTCGGACCACTTCCCGGTCGTGGCGGATCTCGAAGTGAAATGTGCGGACGAGGAGGACCGGTAAGCCGAATTCTGTCAACGAGTGCAAGCACTCGCCGGGCACGTCATCTATCTGCGAGGTGCGTTGCCGCACCCCTCTCGCGGCCAACCCGGGTGGCGCCTCCGGCATGCCGGAAGCGTTGACGAGGCGGGCCACCTCGATTCCACCCCTATTTGGCCTTGCACCGGATGGGGTTTGCCATGCCGGCACCGTCACCGGCGCCGCGGTGGGCTCTTACCCCACCATTTCACCCTTACCCGGCGAGTGCTGACGCACTCGTGGGCGGTATATTTTCTGTGGCACTTTCCGTCGGCTTTCGCCGCCTGGGCGTTACCCAGCATCCTGCCCTGCGGTGTTCGGACTTTCCTCACCTCGTGTCCCAACGGGACACCCGGCGCGACGGCCTGGTCCTCCTGTACCGCCCCTGGAATATAGCACGATTCAGCGCTCGAACACCCGCCGTCACGCGATTCGGTGGGTGCCTTCGTCCAATACGATGAAGCCCTCGTCGCGCAAAGCGTCGAGGACACTGTCGACCCAGCGGGTGTCACCATCGAGGGCGGCGCGAAGCTCATCGTCATCCATGGGACGCCGTGTCAGCTCTCGGAGTACCGCGCCACGAATCTGGCGACTTGAGCCCTCGAACGGCGACTGCCGGGCGTAGTGAGCGCTCCGACGGTTAGCGTTCGGCAGTGTGCCTTTCATCGCGGCGCCGTAGTCCATGAGGGCGTAGTACCACTCCCGCGGATTCTCACGGTCGAGGGTCGTCTCCACCAGCGGCAGCAACTCGTCGTCGCGCACGCGGTCGCGATCGGGGAAGAAGTGGTGGATGAACGCTCGTCGGATGTTCGTCTCGATGAAGACGACGGGACGTCGGAATGCGAATGCAGCCACCGCTCCCGCGGTGTACGGACCGACTCCGGGCAGCGTGATGAGTTCCTCCGGCAGCTCGGGGACGACGCCGCCGTACCGCTCCATGATGGCTTCGGCGGCTCTCTTCAGCGACAGCGCGCGACGGTTGTACCCGAGTCCCTGCCACAAACGAAGTACGTCGGCCAGCGGCGCTTCGGCGAGGGACGCCACGTCGGGGAATACGTCGAGGAACTCGCCGTAGCGAGCGCTCACACGTTCGACCTGCGTCTGCTGGAGCATGAACTCGGAGACCAGGATTCGATAGGGTATATCCGTCTTCCGCCAAGGCAGGTCGCGGCGGTGATGCCGATGGTGATCCCATACGATCCCGATGAAGTCGCGCGTCGTCTGGTCATTAGGAGTGGGAGGCGTCATGCAGGGGGAGCCGGTCGCCCGGCCAGCGTGGCGATGTCAGTCCAGCGGATCGGCGCACTCGGCGCGATGTGTGCGGGCGACGCACGCGACGATTCGTCCAGCATCGACGCGACAGGACCGTCCGTGTGCAAGGGCGCACCGCTCATTCCAGAATGTCCGAATCCGCCGGCAGTGAGCCTGCTGACAGCCAGCGACCCGAATGGCGGCGGTCACCTCCGCGACGCGCACGAAGCATTCGCGGCAGCCGATGAGATGTTTCTGGTATGACCGGCTCAGCCAGTCCGGTAGTTCGCGCATCGCATACGCGCACCACTGCTCTTCCGATGGACAACGGCTGCCCACACCCAATCCCGCTATCATACGGCGCGATCCTGCATCCGTCACCACGATCACTGTGAGACCCGATGGACGTTACCATGCGCGCTGGACCTTCCGACCCACCGGCCTGTGTGATATGAGAGCGGCAATGCGAGGGTGTGTTGACAGGTTGGGAGTCCGTAACCGGTTCAGGATTTCTGTCTTTCAGGTGCGGCGACCTACTCAAGCGACGGCGCTTGCACCCTCGACGCCGACCGATTCCGCGTCTGCGTGCCGGGCCTCCGGGAGGAAAGCACCGATTCCGTGTTCGCGGAACAGCCCCTTAAGCGCCGACACGACGTTTTCACGGCAATCGGCGGCCGCAGGTGCGCCATCATCGGAGAGATACTCGCATAGCCTCACCGCCATGGCGCGAAGCACGCGAGAGATCCGGTAGTCGACCTGATGGCGCGCGGCGACGTTCTCGAGAGCCATGAGGTCGGCCTTCTCGACTATCTCCGAGAGCGACCAGCCGTGGTCGAACACGAGCAGCAGCAACCGGATATCCTGCTCATCGGTTTCCGCGAGGCTCGTTCGTATCGCTTTCTCGGCGGCGGGAAGACGGGCGAGCAGGAATCTCTGCTCGGCGAGAGCGTCGGGCAGCGGCCCACCATCACGCGCCTCCATGCGCATCAGGTCGCCGTCGTCGTTCACGATCGGACGGTCCAGTGATACCGACGGCTGCAGAGCCGTGCGATTGGCCATGATGCGCCGGAAGACGCGTGGGCTCTCGTTCATGAGGAGAGCCATGATATCCGCGCTACGTTCGTGAGCGTCCATTTCCGTAAGGCCCAGATCCCACGCGATCCACGAGGAATCCTTGCCCCAGACGAGCCGCCGGTAGACATCCTGGTCGATCTCGCAGCGCCTCTGGATGGTCCTCGGCAGACGCGTATCCGCTCGATGGCGCCCCTTCTCGGTCTTCATGAGAAGCGCCTTTACGATCTGCCGCCGGTCGCCAATGAGACGGAATATCCACGTCTTCAGTTGGCACTCGCCGCGATAGTAGTTGATGATGCTGTCGCGCAGCCGCTCGACCATGCACAGATACAGGCCGGACGAGGTGTCCTCCTGAGTCTCGAAGCTTTCCTGCGAGGGACACACGCGGGCGTAGCTGCGCGCCGCAGCGCTGATGAGCGAGGAATACCGGGAGAGGATCAGCGACCACGCGGAATCGACGCCGTTGCGCAACGCCTCCACGAGTTCGTCGTCTGACGAATCGGGTGAGACCCGATACGTCACCTGTTCATGCACGTGAACCATGTGTGCTCAGTCCCCCGAATCGGCTACACTGACCTCCTGCGGTCAAATATAGGGATTCGGTGGGCAGCTCACGTGATCTATCTCACAGCGCGCGAAGGTTTTCCGACGATGCGCCGTAAACACTTTCCTGGATTGCGTTTAGAAGGACCGGATATCTCCGCGATCAACCCTCCGCGGCGGCCTCGCGGTCGTCCCAGACGAGCACTCTGCCGCAGCCTTCGCATACGCTGACCCGCTCGCTGCGTCGCAGTTCGTTGATCTGTTGAGGCGGAAGGCTCTTCCAGCAGCCGCCACATGCTCCGCGCGTGACGCGCACGACGGCGATACCCTTACCACGCCGAACGCGTTCGTAGGCCACTTGTAGCCGCCGAGGGAGTCCTTCGGCGGCGGACTCTCGCTTCTTGTGGGTCTTGGCGACGTCGCTGTCTATGGCGGCTGTCTTCCGTTCAAGATCCGCGATTTCCTGCTCATGCTCCGCCAGCTTCGCCGACTGCTCCTCGGTCTGAGCGTCGACATCCTGCCGGAGCGTCTCGGTCTCCTCATCTGCCTTCAACAGCTCCATCTCGTACTCGTCGATGGAGTGCTTGAGGGAGACGATCTCCTGCTGGACCGCGTCGTACTCACGCGTATTGCTCGTCTGGGAGAGCCGCTCCTGATGCTTGCCCAGGTCTTCCTTCGCGACCTCGAGCTGATGCTGGAAATGGCGGTTGGCCTTCTCAAGCTCCGCCAGGCGATCCGACTTGTCCTTGCGATCGCCTGATATCTCGCTGATGAGCTGCTGGAGTTCGGCGATTCTGTCGGGATAGTCCTTCTTGTGTCGATGTAGCGCGTCAATCTCGTTGTCAACTTCCTGCAAAGCCAGGAGACCATAAAGGTCTTCACGCATTCCGATCCTCCGCCCACGGGCCCGCGCCTCCGGCCCGATATAAACGCTTCAGGGGTGGTGTGATCGAGTATCACACCACCCCTGTGCATCCTGCTTTGTGCCGAGACGTATACCGATCCCGCCGACACCACCCGCCCTTGCCGCGACGCCGCGACGAAGGCGGGCGCTTCTCGCTCGCCGGGGAGATTCTCACCAATCAGCACCCAAATCGATGGTGGGCAGTACTGGATTCGAACCAGTGACCTCTGGTATGTGAGACCAGCGCTCTAACCAACTGAGCTAACCGCCCATACTACCTAAGAAAAGAACTGGCCCCACCAGGACTCGAACCTGGGACAAACCGGTTATGAGCCGGGGGCTCTAACCAACTGAGCTATGGGGCCGCGATGACGTTTCCAACCCAACGCCTAAGTTACACCAGCCGCGCCAAATATCGCAAGGCCCGGAGTCGAGGAAGACATCAGGGAAGACGCGCTCGACCGCGCCCGGTAGGGCACGGACGCTACAGGATTTCCTCACCCGATTCCGATGTGCGTATCCGAATGGCCTTCTCCACCGGTAGCACGAACAGCTTACCGTCGCCGATCTTTCCGGTCCGCGCGGCGGAGGCCACCGCCTCGATGGCGCCATCCGCAAGCGACTCCGGCACCACAAGCTCCAGCTTGATTTTCGGCAGGAAATCCACCTGATATTCGCTGCCACGGTACAGCTCCGTGTGCCCCTTCTGCCGTCCGAATCCTCGCACCTCGGATACCGACATGCCCTTCACCCCGATCTCGGTAAGGGCTGCCTTCACTTCTTCGAGCACGTAGGGCTTGATGAACGCTTCGATCTTCTTCACAGTTGTGGTCCCCAGAACCGGTCGACTCGGAACGAGCGATGAGTGGTGTACGCGCATCGGCGGCGGCCAACCTTCCCGGATGACCACCGCCGTCTGCGCTAGTGCTGTCTTACGCGTCGAAGTACAGCGCGAACTCGTGCGGATGCGGACGCAGCCGGAGCGCATCGACCTCGTTCTCGCGTTTGTATCCGATCCACGTCTCGATCACGTCGGCCGTGAATACGTCGCCCTTGAGCAGGTACTCGTGATCCGCTTCAAGCGCATCGAGAGCTGCCGACAGGTCGGCGGGCGTCTTCGGGATCGCCGCGGCCTCTTCCGCCGGCAAATCGTAGAGATCCTTCTCCAACGGAGCGCCCGGATCCAGCTTGTTCTGGATGCCGTCCAGGCCGGCCATGAGGATCGCCGAGAACGCCAGGTACGGGTTGCATGCCGGGTCCGGACACCGGAACTCGACCCGCTTGGCCTTCGGCGAGGGCGAGTACATCGGGATTCGGCACGACGCCGAGCGGTTACGCTGCGAGTATGCAAGGTTCACCGGCGCCTCGTAGCCAGGCACAAGCCGCTTGTACGAGTTCGTCGTCGGATTCGAGAACGCCAGAATCGACCCGGCGTGCTTCAGAAGGCCACCGATGAAGTGGAGCGCCATGTCGCTCAACCCGGCGTACTTGTCGCCGGCGAAGAGCGGCTCGCCGTCCTTCCACAGGCTCATATGCGTGTGCATGCCGGTTCCGTTATCCTGGAACAGCGGCTTCGGCATGAACGTGGCGGTCTTGCCGTACCGCGCCGCGACGTTCTTGACGATGTACTTGTACATCATCATCATGTCGCCCATCTGCGCGAGAGGCGAGAACCGCAGATCGATCTCAGCCTGACCGCCCGTCGCGACCTCGTGGTGCTGCGCCTCAACCGGTAGACCCGACTTGATCATCTGAAGCACCATCTCGGTGCGGATATCCTGGAACTTGTCGGTCGGCGGGACAGGGAAATAGCCCTCTTTGTAGCGGGGCTTGTACCCGAGGTTACCGCCCTCTTCGACGCGTCCGCTGTTCCACTGGCCTTCGATCGAGTCGAGGTAGTAGAAACCGTAGTTATGCGATTGGTCGAACCGGACGTCGTCAAAGATGAAGAACTCCGCCTCGGGTCCGACGTAGACGGTGTCCGCGATACCGAGCGACTGCGTGTACGCCTCGGCCTTCTGCGCGATGTTGCGCGGGTTCCGGGAGTATCGCTCGCGAGTGATGGGATCGTGGATGTCGCAGATCATGCTCAGCGTCGGCGCCGCGGTGAACGGGTCCATGATCGCCGTCTCGGCGTCCGGGATCACGAGCATATCGCTCTCGTTGATCGCGCGCCATCCGCGAATCGACGAGCCGTCGAATCCGAGACCGTCCTCGAACAGATCCTCATCGAGAGCGCCGATGGGCACGGAGAAGTGCTGCCACATGCCGGGGAAGTCCGTGAACTTCAGGTCCAACATCTCGGCGCCGTTCTCCTGCGCCATTTTGATGACGTCTGCTGGCGTCATTGCCATTCCCTGTCACTCCTTCTCACACGTCCGATGAGCCGGCGCATCACTCCTGGCGGGAACCACGGGCCTTCCGTGCACTCACCCCGGCTTCGCTTATTCGACGAGCCGCAACGCCACCGCCGTCGCGCCGCCTCCAGTATTCTCGAAAAGAAGTATACCGCGCAGGTGTTTCGCCCCAATTTCGCGGATGTTAAATCGCGGTAAACGTCGACTGCCCCGCGCCCGCGGAGTGATCCTGCCGCCCGACCTCGCGCCGTGTTGCCGCGTCTCCTTGCCCCCTCCACCGCGCTCAGCGTTCGTACGTTCGGCAGCGAATGGCATCCTCGACGCTGCGGAAATGCCTCGAAAGCAACTACGCAACCATCTGATGGGACACGGGAGCTGAAAATGCCTCACGCAGTCGCTTGCTGGGATGACGATCGCCCGGTGCTGGACGTGGACGCCCTGGGACAGAACGAACACCTCACCGAGTGGCTGCTGCTCGGGCCGTTCCCGATGGAGGACGCGAGAGAGTTCACCCGCGACCTGGGCATTGGACGGGCCGACACAATCGACTTCGATCCGCTGGGGACGGAACGCACAGTTCGGCCACGAGCCGGCATGCAGCACGCGAACCCGGCGCTTGCCCAGGGGCAATCCAGGTGGGAGAAGATTTCCGGCGACGCAGCGTACGATCTGCGTGACAGATTCCCGGGACACGGTGCGGCAATCGCGTACGCGGTGACGTACTTCCACGCCGAGAGACCGGCTGATCTGCTATTGCTTGCCTCGAACTGGGACGACTACCGGCATTGCATCGTCCAGCTCTTCCTGGACGGCGTGGAGATTGGCATCGGCGGGAAGCCCGCGCATGCCTCCATCGCACCGGGAGAGCATCTGCTCATGGCGAAGATCATCGGAGGGACCGGCGGCAGGAGTACCTGGCGGCTGTCCGTCCGCGCGGGGCGAGCGATCGACATCGGCGCCGGCCTGTGCGGCGGGCTTGTCGCGCCATCGGGATTCTGGCGCGGGTCGCCCAGCGCGCCGCGTGTGGAGATCGATGCGGCGGTATTCAACTCGACCCGTGGGTCGTTGGCCCTCGACGCCCTCACCGCGCGCATCGCCGGAGGCGAGGACGGCCCGACCTGTGAGCCGCGCACGCTCCACGCCGGGGAGGTCACGCTCGTGCGCGTGAACACGCTGATCGACACGGGCCTGGCCGGATCGGAGACGACCGTTGAGTTCGGCGTCGGCGACAACCGCATCGAGGCGCTCGTCACGGTGCCGGAGCTACCACCCGCCGGGACGCTGCACGTCCTCGAAGGATTCCACTGCGACCCCGTTTGGGTGAGCGATCAGCACCACTACAACCTCGTCTCACTGGAGAACGTGCGCCAACTGCTGGATGGCTGCATCGCGAACCCGGCGTACCAGTGCTTTCTGCACGAGATCGACTACCTCAAACCATTCATCGACGAGTATCCGGACTACCGCGCGGTACTGTTCGGACTGGTCCAGCGCGGGCAGGTGAGCCTCGGATCGAGCTACAACGAGCCGAACGAGAACAACTGCTCCGGCGAAGCGATCATCCGGAACATCCTTTACGGTCACGGCTTCCACCGGCACTTCCTTGGCGGGAATCCGCTCGTCTACCACGCGTGGGATGTATTCGGACATGTGCCGCAGCTCAGCCAGATACTGGCGAAGTCGGGTCTGATAGGCGTCGTATGGTCGAAGAACATCTACGGCCTTCCGCCGGTATTCAGGCACCTCTCGCCCGACGGTACATCAAGCGTCCACGTGCGCACGCCGTACGGGTGGGGAACGCACGGTATCGACCGTCTGCGCGAATCCGCGACGCCGCTGCTCGCGGAGAAGAAGTCATACGGCATCGACCGGCACATGGTCGTGGACAGCGGCGACTTCACTTCACCAAGCTCGTGGATGGTATCACGCACCGCGGAAATGGCTGACTCGTTCCCGCGGATAGTCATGAGCAGCCCGGAGGCGTTCATCCAGGGCATCGCCGATGACGGCGCTCGCTTGCCGATCACCAGCCGCAACCCATCGCAATACCACATCGGAACGCAGCACTCGCGCTCCGAGATGAAGGTCGCGAACCGACTCGGCGAGAATCTGCTCTACGCCGCCGAGGTGTGGTCGACGTTCGCGTCGCTCATGGGCGCGGAGTATCCGGACCTGGCTCTCGACAAGGCATGGCGACAGATCCTGTTCGGAGAGCACCACGACGCGCTCACCGGCACGCCGTGCGACGTGTCCTACCTCGATCTCATGCTTGGCTATCGGGAAGCGCTCGAACTGGCCAATGAGGCGGTCGCGGGCGCGACGAGATTCATCGCCGCCGGCGTGGAACGGAGCGAGGACGACAGGGACATCGTCGTGTTCAACGCGCAGAACTGGGCACGTGGCGGCATAGTGGAGATCGATCTTCCGGAGGATGTCGCGGCGGTCGAAGTAACGGACGCCCAGGGCGAGGCCGTTCCGTGCGAGATAGCCGACGGCACGGCGCGAGTGTTGCTGGACGGCGTGCCCGGAGTCGGATACACGACGCTGTCGCTCCGGGAGGCGTCCCCCGCGCCCAGCGCCGTTATCGACACGACCCCGGTCCTCGAAAACGAGTTCTGGCGGATCGAACTCGATCCGGCCCGCGGAGGCGGGATCGCCAGGCTCATCGACCGGGAGACCGGCCGCGACGTCATCGACTCGAGCGTCGGCCTCGGCAACGACCTCGCGGCGCTGCGCGAACGCGGCGAGCGGCACGAGGCTTCGTGGGAGTTCTGGACGACCGGCGAGCGCTGTTTCGCGTCGGATTCCCCGGCGCAGGTATCCGTCACCCGATCGCCCATCGGGCAGACGGCAACAATCACCGGCCGAATCGGCGAAGTCGTCTCCTACCGCCGGACGCTCACGTTGCGGCCCGGACAGCGCACCATCGAAGCCAGTGTCGACCTGGAGGGCTACGCGGGGCAGGACGACCTCTTCGCCGTCACGACACCCGCCGGACTGAAGGGCGCACTGCCGGTGTTCGAGGACCGGTTCTGCAGCGTCGTCGCCCGGCGCGGCCATCGGAAGCTCGACTATCGAACCGGCGGACCGAACAAGCCCTCGCAGTGCGCGGTGTTCCCGGTCTACAACTGGGTTGAGGCCGGCTGGTCGGCGCGCATCGACGTTGGGAATGTGTCGAGCCTGAATCTGGGCATGGCGGGGATCGTGCTGCCTCGCCGTTCCGAAGTCGGGGAAGGTGTCGTAGACGACGTCCTGACGCCGCTACTGGCGGCGCTCAACGGCGTGGGCATCACTGCGACGCCCTATTTCGAAGACGACGACGCGGATCGTGTCTCCGAGCTGCGCGAACGATACCCCGGCGCGTTGTGGCAGGACACCATGCTCCCGCGCCGCGACGACGTGCAGATGAACGCCGAGTGGATCGCCGTCAGCGTGGCGGGAAACAGCGCATACGTCGAGGAGCTTCTCGATCTGATTCCCGACGAGGCGCGGGGCCGGCTGCAGCGGGACGAGGCTGAGCGTGGATGGGGGATCGTCATCGCCCAAGACGACCGCATGCCGGACGAGTGGCCGGCGATGCCCGTCGTGATACTCTCCGCCCGGGATCTCGCAGGCGCGGCATCGGCAGTGGCGCACATCGGTGAACAGCTTGCACGCAACGGACGCATCGAACTCTCCGAGGGCTGCGACTTCCGCCCCGAAGCGGACACCATCGACGACTACGGGCTCGCGATGCTGACCCGTGGCACCGGCGCCGCGTCGATGGAGCCGGACGGCACCATGGTCCTGTTCCTGACGCACACGTCCGATTGGTCCGAGTCGCACCTGCCGAAGCACCTCGTGCCGGAACATCGCGACATGCGCTTCCACTACGCGTTCCTGCCGCACTCGGGTTCGTGGCGCGAGAGCGACGTGGTGCACGCGGGCTATGAGTTCGCCAACCCGCTGATCGCAGCCCAGGCCAAGGGAGAAGGTGGCCCGCTCCCACGGGAGGATCGTTTCGTAGCGTATGACTCGCCGAGTTCCGTGATCACCGCGATCAAACCCGCGGGCAATCCCGTCTCCCGGTTCGAAAGCGCGCCGAGCGACCCGGCCGCAGGCATCATCATGCGTGCGTACGAAAGCTCGGGGTTGGAGTCGCAGGGCAGGATCAAGCTCAACCGCCCGGTGCTGTCGGCGTCGATGACATCGCTCATGGAAGAAGATCGAGGCGAAATCGCCACGGACGACTGCTGCGTCGATCTGCCGCTCGGCCCGTTCTCAGTCGAGACCGTGCGCATCGTCCCGGCGAGGGAGACGTGGCCGTCGCTGGGCTCCGGCGCGCTTGCGCGTGCAACCGAGCAGGTGCAGCCCGTGTGGTGCCGATACTGGAAGCACAATGCCGGCGCGCATCCGATGGGATACATGCCGGTGGGCATCTACCTGGACGGGGAGCTTCCACACGAGAACGAAGGCGGCAACTTCCCGACTGTGTCGCGGCTGCGCGTCTCCATCGTGAATAACCTCACCGACTCGGGAGTGTCCGGTTCGGCGGAGATCGTCGTGCCCGACCGCTGGACCGCCATCCCGGCGAGCATCCCGTATGACCTCGCGCCACGCGAGCATGTCGTTCGCGACGTCACGATCACGTTCGACCGGCCTGCGCACACCGGCCTCGTGAAGGCGCGGATGACATATGCGGGACAGGCGTACCAGGATGTCGTCGAGGCGGGCAGACGGACGGAGATACTCATCGGAGGTGGCGGTGGCGAGCGCCTGAACCGTATGGACATCGTCAAGGAGCGCGAGCCGGAGTGGGCCATCCTGCGCGACGGCGACGACGTCGTCGTGCGCGTGACGAATCCGTGGCTGGAGCCGCTCGATGCAGAGCTTGCGATCGTGACTCCGCCGGAGATGTGGGGCAGCGACTTCGGCGATTCAGGACTCGCCGAGGTATCGCCGCGAACCGTCGGACTTAACATCCCGCCACGTCAAACGGCGACGGCCGTATTCGGCGTGAACCACGGAACCGGCCGCGCGCCGACATTCTGGGCGTGGGCGAAGCTCATGCACCACGGGAAAGCCGACTACCGCCCGGTGCCCGGCACTACCGCCTAGCCTGACGTGTGATGGTGGCGACCGGAGGCTGCGACGTCGTGGGCGTGACGTTGCGCAGAAGCGTAAAGCCTCCGTACCCCGTAGCAGCGACAACGAGGTCCGTGTCGCCGTCGCCGTCCAGGTCGGCCCCTATCACGGCGCGGGGATGGTTGTCGACCGGGTAGTACACCTCGTCGGCGAACGTGCCGTCGCCCAGGTTCAGGAGTACCGACACGTCATTAGAGGCGTGGTTCACCGTCGCCACGTCGAGCATGCCGTCGCCGTTCAGGTCGCCGATGAACGCCTCTCTCGGGCTGACGCCCACGAGATAGGCTTCACCTTCGCTGAACGCGAGTTCGCCCTGCGTCGTATTCCGGAAGACCCGCACCATGTCGGAGTCCGCGGTGACGACCACGAGGTCGGAAAGCCCGTCTGCGTCCACGTCGGCCGCGCGGACGAGGTGGACGCCGGTATCCAACGCAACGCCTTCCACAGCGTCGCCAAGCCCGGATACAGCGTCGTACGCCGCCACCACGAGGGCCCCTGACGTATCGACGAGCACGACGCCGGCGTCGTCTCCGAACCAGTTCGCCGCCACAACTGTGTGACTCACTTCCTCGACGGTGAACGCCGGCTGCCCCGCGGCGAGCGACGCCGCGAACGTGGGCTGCGCGACGTATGACCAGACGTGGGGTCTTGCCAGTGCGTATTCGTCCTCCGACTCCAGATGCGACGTTGCCGTGACGGTCACCGTCTCCCCTGCGTAGAACGCGCCGTCAACGGTGATTCCAACCAGCGTGCGATCGGCTCCTCGGGTGGGCAGCGTCACCGTGTGATAGCCGCTGATCGACCCGTACACAACGATCGCGGCCGGCGGCACACCGGACATCGCCGTGTTGAATTTCAGCGCCAGGTCGTTCGGGGTGGACGACACGGAACCTTGCTCCGGCAGAGCCGCTATGACCCTTGGGCCGGTTGCCAGGAACCCGAACGAATGTCCCGCGAAGGTCTCGCGCCCGAGCGAATCTCGAACGGCATTCGTGGCGTTCACGGTGACCGATTCATACGCGACAAACGGCTCGTTCGGCGTCAGTATAACCGACCAGTTGGAATCGACGTAGTCGGCGACGACGGGGATGTTTCTGCCGTCTCGACCGGTCATGGAGAACGCGCCGCCGGTCACGGTGACGGGGTCGAGCGCTCCGTTAAACATGATGACAACCTGCGCCCCGAACTCGATGCTCACGTCGCCATCGGCCGGGAGAGTCTCGACGACGGTCAGGTCTTCGGTGGTGAATGAGATGGAATCCGGTCGTTCCAGAGAGTAGTACGGCGTGCTCGTCGTCGGCTGCCCACGGACCTCGTCGAACACGACGGTCACGACCTCGCGGGGCAGGAACGGCCTCGCCGGGAACAGGACGTACTGGTTCTTCGGCGCCGAGGCCTGCGTCGGAGCCTTCGCCGCGGAAGCGATGGGGATCTCGCGCTTCGAGCCACCCGCGTCGCCGGACATTCGGACCCACAGCGGGAGTTTCAGACTATCGACCGCGCCGGGCACGGGCATCGTGAACCACGCCGTCACGGCGGAATTCGTAGCGACGGCGGTGTCCCTGTCGGCGGGCAGCGTCCCAACAAGTTCGAGCCACGTGCCATCGTTCTGTGCCCGGCGCGGAATTGTGGCGGCGGCGCGAGCAAGATGAACGACCGGCTCATCCTTCACCGAGTTGGCCGCAACGACGTGAACCCGGCCATCAGCGGCGTCAACGCCACCGACGAACAGGTCGGTGATATCCCGCCCCGCGATCATCGTGTCGAACGTCGCCGCGTAGGAGCGGTCGCCACCGTTTGTCAGAACGATGATGCGGTCCTTGATGGGGACGTCATCCTGCGCGTCCCGCCGGTTGAACGCGGCGACAAGATCCATCCGCCCGTCGGCGTTCACGTCGGAGGCCACGAGTGCCGTCGGGATGTATCCGAGCGTGTCGGCGAATGCCGTGTCCCGGATGGCCGCGCCAAGCCGGAAAAGCCCATCATCGGGGCCGCTGTACACGATCGAGACGGTGTGCCCTAGAAGGTCCGCCACGGCGATATCCGTAGTACCGTCGTCATCGAAATCGCCCGCGGCGAGCATTCCGGGAGCCTGGCCGACGGCGAACGACGTATCCCGTACGAATAACTCACCGGCATACCGAGCCCGTCCCTCGGACTGCGCAGGTGGCGAGGACGACCCGCACGCCGTGGCCATCCACGCCGCCACGGCAACCGTTACGACCGCGGGAGCGCGTGCGAAGAGCGGAAGCCGCGTCATTCGTCCCCCGTCGCGGATAAGGCCGCTTCGTACGCCTGCCGCTGCGATACGACCTCAAAGCCACGTTCACGCGCGGCTCGTATCAGCTCCCGACAGACCACCAGTTCGGGGTCACCTCGGATCGCCGACCAGTCCTGAGTCCAGTATGACCACACGAGGTCGTCCCGGTCTGATGCCTCTTCGATATCTTCGCGGAGGTAGTCTGTGTAGCCGTCCCGTTCGTCCCACCCGTAGAGCTTCCGGATGATCGCCTGCTGCCACCCCTGCGACGGGAATTCGAGGATGTTCGGGAACCCCTGAAACGAATACCAGAACGGCGCGACGGAAAACGGCACGGGCTGCCAGTCGCTCTTGTCACGGGCGTATGTCCTGCAGAAGCGAATGCCGTGGCGATCGAGTATGCTCAGGATATCGGGGCGATCCTTGAGGCCGCGATAGTAACCAAGGGGGCTGCTCAACCCGATCGGCGGCGTGCCGGTAGCCTCGTGCAGAACCCTCACCGCGGCTCCGACGTGCTTGTCGATCTCGTCGAGCGCCGCGCCTTGCCAGACGGTCGTCTCGCCCTCCGCTTCCTGGCAGACCGTCTTGAGCGGCTCTTTGATCGTGATCTGGAGGTCGAAACGAGGGTCTTCGATCACCGGCTGAAGTTGCCGCTCGTATCGCTCGACGACATCGGAGCGAACGTAGAGAGTTGCGGGCGCGTCCAACTCGGCATGCCGGGCCACCACAGCGGTAAGGAAGTCTTTCGTGACAGGAGCGTCGCCGCTCCACTCCACGTTGTAGCCGATCACGAGGGTGGACATGGGCGGGAGTGACCTCCTGAAGTCGTATCCTGCGCCGGAGTGACCGGCGAGGCACCGGGGTAGCGGGCAACATGCATTGTTCTGTCAGTGGACCGCGCGTACCTTCATATTTCGTCACGAATGCGCCATGGAACGGCGTCGGACAGCAATGAAGATAAGGTACCCCGTCGTCCCACGCCACGTTATACGCCCCGCCCCGAGATCGGTTCACGATGGTCCCGCCGGAACCAGATGCGTCGATGGAGTCTTCCCGTCAGGAGACCATCCCGTGGCAGGAGACCGGCTCGACTCCCTCTGAGCGGGAGACACGAACGAAGCGCCGTCTCACGGCGTATGGCATCGCTCTCAGCGCAGTGCTCGTCGTCCTGAAGACGGTAGCCGGGGTCATATCGGGAAGCACGGCGGTCATATCGGATGCGCTGAACTCCGTACTTGACGTGTTCTCGTATACCGCGCTCTTCATGAGTGTCAAGATGCAGGGCACTCCGGCGGACCAGACCCACCACTACGGCCACCATCGCGCCGAGCCGCTGGCCGGCCTGCTCATCGCCGTGCTCGCCGCCGTGCTGGGTGGCATCGTCCTGAGGGATGCCTTTGTCGGCCTGATAGAGCCCGAGCCGGTACACGAGAGCGCGCTCTCGGTCGGAATCATGGTATTCGCGATCGTCAGCAAGCTCGTGATCAGCGTCGTATACCGGAAGGCGCAGCGCGCCGGTTCCAGTCCGGCGCTACAGGCGGCGGCGATTGATTCCCGCAACGATGCACTGGCGTCGCTGGTGGCGCTCGTCGGTCTGGTTTTCGGCGGATACTGGGATAGCGCCGCCGGTCTGGGCATCGGAGTCTGGATACTCTACTCCGGCGCACTCGTCGGGCTGGAGAACATCGGGTTTCTCATGGGCAGAGCGCCGTCGCCCGATTCGTTCGAGGTGTTCAGCAGGATCGCGTGCAATGTGCCGGGCGTGATGGCCACGAACAACATCCGCGCGCACTACGTCGGGAACTATCTGCATGTCGAGATACACATCGAGGTGGACGAGACGATCACCATCCACGATGCCCACGACATCGCGAAGACCGTCGGTACGCGTATCGAGCTGCTCGACGACATTCACGCGGTCTTCGTTCATACCGATCCAGTGCCCGCCGGGAACATCGTAGCGCGGAAGCAGTAGATCAGCCGGAAACGGACTGGGAAACTCAGGATGCCGAAGAAGACGTGCACAGTCACGATAGATGCTGCTCAGAAGAAGGTGCTCGGGCAAGTGTTTGACGGGGACCGGCTTGCCGGGCAGCAGGCATGGTACCTCGGACGTCTCATAAACCAGCAACCCGCGGAAGTGGATCGCCTCGTAAGGCGGAAGTACGCATCCTGGGCGGGTGCGTATGGCGTCCCGGAAGACGAGATCGTATACGAATCAGGGCCGTTGCCCGAATCGGATTCGGACGAGTAGAACACACGAACACGTGAGAGGATGGTCGATGGGAACGACGGTGAAACTTTCGGGCGTGCAGATGGTCGTGGCACGGGATCTCAGCGAAAACCTGCCGCGAGTTCTCGACTACATACGCTGGTCCGCCGAGGACGGCGCCGAACTCGTGTTATTCCCGGAGATGTCGCTGAGCGGCTATCACGGCGATTGGGACTTCGACGCGGTACGCAAGGCGCTCGGCGAGGTCGAAACGACGATTCGCGAGTGCGGAATCGCGGCGATTATCGGTACGGGATGGCGGGACGACGACGGCTCCTACATCCAGCTCCGCGCGTACGACGAGCAGGCGACGCTTCTGGGCACGCACGAGAAGATGATGCCGACCGGCATCGACGGCGAGAACGGCGACCGCGAATTCTGCCGCCCCGGGAAGGAACTCAGGACATTCGAGTGGCGCGGCATCACGTGCGGGATGCTGATCTGCAACGACCTCTGGGTGACCCCGGGGACGGGCCCCTACCCCGATCCCCGGCTGACGTACCAGCTCGGGCAGAAGGGCGCTCGCATCGTGTTCCACGGCATCAACTCCGGCGCCAGCGACACGCACCGCCCGTTCCACGAATCCAACGTACAACTCCGCGCGATGGAGAGCGGCTTGTACATCGCCACAGCCAACGCAGCGGACATGCAGAAGCGCATCAACTGCGCGAGCGGGCTCGTCAGCCCGAACGGCGAATGGGCGACGAAGGTGGACTACCAGGGCGAAGGGCGCTGGCTGGCGGAGATCGTCGTCGAGTGACCGCGCCATCCGATCACGAGGGTCGACGGACGCGTACGGAGGCACAACGGTGAACCCGAACATATTCCGCGAGTATGACATACGTGGGTTGCACGAGACCGATCTCACGTCGGATGTAGCTCAGCACATCGGCAAGGCACTAGGCACGGAACTCCTGCGCCGCGGAGAAACCTCCATCTGCGTCGGCTGCGACGTGCGCCCGTCGAGCCCGCGATTGAAGAGCAACGCCATCGCCGGACTCGTCTCCACCGGCATCAACGTTCACGACGTTGGGACCGTCCCGACACCCGTCGTCTACTTCGGCGCTCAGCACCTCGACTGCGGCGGCAGCCTGCAGATCACCGGAAGCCATAACCCCGTCGAATACAACGGCTTCAAGATGACTCATCGCGCGTCATCGATATTCGGCGACCAGATCCAGGGCTTGATGGGACTGATCGAGGCGGGGGACTTCGAGACCGGCGAGGGAACCGTCGAGAGCCACGACGTGCTGGACGGATACGTCCGGGACATCA
>CAZEAI010000075.1:0-25447 GCA_964510105.1 uncultured bacterium | reverse complement strand
GCGACGCTGAAGATGAACGGCCCGGCAATGAGCAGGAAGAAGCCGAACAGCCACGGAGACACGAATCCAAGTCCCGCCGCGAGGTCCTGTCGCGCCGTGCGTCCAAGCCGGAAGCGGTCGTGATAGCGCCCCCAGGTCAGCGCGGCGATGAGGAGCAGCGCGAGCCCCGTGAGGCCGAAGACGCGGTACCAGTTCACCTCGCTTCCGCGCCACACTCTGTGGAGCCGCTGGAGCTCGGCATTCACCGTCGCCGAGCCCTTCGCCAACGCCGCGGCCGGCGAGAGCTTGCGATACGTCGCCATATTCGTCGCCCGCTGGATCTCGTCCCACAGTATCTGCGACGCGGGCGTCACGTCGCGGAAATCGCTGAACTCCATCATGTCGACGAATTGGCGGTACCCCCGTTTGAGTTCCTCCGGGAGGCTCGGATTTGCGTCGATGAACTCGGGGATGAGTCGACTGCCGATCTGCCGGTCGGCCGGTATCGGCATGACGTACGGCCTGCCGCGGCTCCGGTTGTAATTCAGCCGTGTGCGCTCGACGAGCCGGATCGTCCGCTCACTCACCATGAATTGCACGAACCGCCACGCCAGGTCCGGGTGTATGGCGTTCCGCGGAATCGCGTACGAGAAGCCGCCGGACCACGTCGTGGGCTTGCCGTCTGGGGGCAGCGGCGTCAGCGCGACGCCGAACTCCAGGTCCGGGCGATACCGGGCGATCGTTCCGAGGAAGCCGTCGGTGTTCACTACCAGCGCGATGGTGCCGGTGAGGAACGGGTTCAGGAACTCGCCCTGGAACGTCGACGTGTACGCCTCAATGAGCGGCCTGCCGCCGAACAGATCGTAGAAATCCGTCATCCATGCAAGCGATTCGACGATACCCGGGTCCTCAAGTGTCGTCGTACGCTTGTCCGGCGACATGAAGCGTCCATGGTTCTGCCAGCCGTACATGTGGAGCCATACATTGCCGTAGATCGGCACGTACCCGATACCGTGGAACCGCCACTCGACCGGCGGGTGCATGACGCCGTCGCCGTCGATGATGCCCGATGCGACGGCGCGGTCGGTGACCGGGAAGCGGTACGATTCGACGTACGACACGGTCCAGTCCGGCGGGAGCGCATGGCCCGCCGTCAGGATCTCCCGACGGCGATCGGCGTCGTGGAGGCATAGCAGCAGCGTGAACATCTCCGCGTCGCGCCACGTGTACGGAGCGCGAAGCTCCCCTGCTTGCGTCAGCAAGCCTGCTCGAATCACGGCGTCCGTGACGGTGAGCCGTAACGAGTACACGCCGAGGTCGTGCCACGTTGCCGGCGGGATAACCTCCCCGGCGCCGTCCACGAGCCCGACCCGACGCAGCGCGCGGACGTTGTAGTACATGGCGCGTGCGTCAGTGCCGTTGGGAATGGCGTAGACCTTCCCCTCGAAGACCGTCTCATTCCACGTCGCGTCGTAGTAGTTCTCGGGACGAATCACACCGGAAGTTGCCTGATCCGTGTTCTGCGACGCGAGGAAGTCGTCCAGCGGCAGGAACGCGTTTCGTGCCGCCCAACTCGATACGGTGAACCGGTCCTGATTGATCACGTCGGGGGCCGCGCCGCCCACCACCGCGGTGAGCATCTTCTGCGGGTTCTGGCCGCCGCCCGCCGGGCTCGTTCGGACCCGCACCCCCGGGTTGGCCCGTTCGAACGCGTCAAGCGCGGCGAACAGCCCGACCGAGCCCTCGCCCTCGCCGATGCCCCATACGACGAGTGTCGTGTCATCGGGACGGGCGGTGCCCACGAGGCATGCTACAAGCAGCAGCGTTCCGGCTATCGACGCACGCGCGATACGAGTCATACGGTTCCTGTCGGTATTTGCCGTGTCGGCACCGGCCCTGTTGGCGTTAGCCGTGTCGGCACCGGCCTGGGAAGCATAATGTCGAGCGGCGGGGAGAGAGCGGCAAGAGCATGGTCGCTGTGAGAGACCCTCACTCGGAGAACATCGACGCGGGTATCACGCGGCGTACCCGGAGGCATTGCGGTACGCCTGTGGCGGCGAAGCCGCCGCGGGACATCAGTTCCGCTATCGCCGCATGCATCGACTCCGACATGGCCGATGAAGAATCCTCCACCACGATTCGCTCGACACCGCCGTCGGGAGCGAGAAACAGCCGCATCGCGATTTCGACGTCGTTACCGTCGGCAATCCAGCGGGCGACGTGCCTGTCGAGCGGAGGGCGCGCAACGAGTGCAGCGAGTTCCGCGTAGAGATCATCCGGGGTCGTTCGTCTTTCCTCGCTATCGCCGGACCGCCGCCCGTGGAGTCGCCGCCACAACGCTCCCGCGTTCCTCACTGCCGCCGACGTGCTGTCTCGCGCCGCCCGTACGTCTCGGTAGATCGTCACTTTTCGACGCCGAATGTCGTTGTCGGTCGGTACGCCGCCATCGTAACGCGGTCGTGTGCGGAGGTGCGCTAGGAGCCCGTCCCAGTGCTCGCGGTCGCCCTCGACGTGTCCCCAAGCGGCCTGCCACGACAGCGCGGCACGCATGGCGAGAGTTGTATCGAAGGAGGCCGCGTCCTCGTCGAGCCGAAAGCCGATGACTTGCGTCGCCTTTCGGGGAACGGGGCGATCGTCGATTCGTGCCGGCGTGAACCGCATCTCGTACGCCGCCGCCAGCGCCGCCTCGTGGAGGATAGTTGGGCCCGTGGCAACACGCGCCCGCTCAACCTGTCCCGTCGCGGCGATGACCAACTCGACGACCACGTCGCCCTCGATGCCGCGCGAGCGGGCTTCGGGAGGATACTCTGGCCGCGCGCCGTAGACGAGCACCGGCTCGACATCGACAGCGGGAGTGCTACGACGCGCACAACCCGGCAGCGCGAGCAGGGCGACGATCGATGCCGTCGCGCCCGCGAGGAGGACGCCGGCCACGCGCTGCCGAGCCGCATGAACGTTGCTTGATGCAAGTCGCATATCGTTCATGCCGTGAAGATACGAAGATGGAGCGCCCGCCGGTCTCGCACCACGGCGGGCGAGAGCTGTCGTCAACGGCTGCTCCGCCGCGTTTGCGCGGTCTCCTGGAGCGGATACGAGAACCCCATCGCGTGGTCCTGCGGGTACCCCTGCATCGGCCAGACATGCGCCTCAAGCAGATCCGTAATCGCCCGTCGCGTGTCATCGGAGAGCGGCGAAGTCTCCTGCTCGATGTAGGCGAAATCGGTGTGGCCCAGCGGATCTATGCGGACGCGGGCAATGATGCCGACCCGGGTGATGACGCTGCCATACCCGTCCTGCGCGTCTCCGGAAAGCAACTCGGCGATGCGAGCATCCAGCCCCGCCTTCCGCTCCCGGAATCCGACGTGAGTTGTGTCGCGACCAGCCCGGGCGTTCCAGAGCTCCCACGCGGCTGCACGCGCTCGCTCCGGCCCCACTCTAGGACGGGCGTCCGCCTGCCCTCCGCCTCGGATCGCCAGCGTCCTCTCCGCGATCTCCGCATCCGTCGGGACCATGGAGTCGTACTTCGGCAGCGTCCTCAGAAAGTCCAGGAAAGCGTCCCAGTACTCATCGTTGCCGCGCAGCCGGCCTCGCGCCGCCTCCCACGTGAGCACCTCCCGCGACGCCTCTTCGGCCGTCATCGACTCCGGCGCCGATTGCTCTCGCTGGATGCCGCTCAACGCTGGATGCCGCTCAACGCTGGATACCGTATTCCTCGCCGACTCAGGCTTGGTGCCCCGCTCGGTCTGCCGCCCCAACCGCTAGACACGAACTCGGTCACCTGCTCTCGAAGCGCATCGGTGAGTGGCGGATCCTCTGCGAGTATCCAGACGCGTTCGACCCCGCCGTCCGGCCCGTGAGCGCACTCAATCTCGACGCTCCCCCTGCGACCGGCGTGCTCTGCGAGCACCTCCCGGATCTGCCGCCACGAGTCGGTGCGAGACGAGCCAGATTCCCGGGCGATCGGGTCATTCGCGGATCGTCTGATCCACCGTTCAGCTGCTGCCCGGCTCAAGCCATCGAGGTATTGTGCGAATCGACTACTGCTTTCGCCTGGGTAGAGGTCGATTTTCGCCCGAATCTCAGCATCGCTCGGCGCAAGGGACGAGTAGCGCGACCCCGTTCGCAGGAAATCAAGGTACTCGGGCGCGTACCCCGCGGAGCGTCCGAGCCGATTCAGGGCGAAATACCAAGCGAGCAACTCGCGCGATGCCTGCTCCGCGGTCCATGAGTCCGGACTTGGCCAGCTACGAATCGCCTCATCGCGGTGCCGCGCCTCAGCCGAGTCGTTGCCTCGTAGACGGCCCCGCGCGGCTTCCCACATGAGGACCTCACGCGACGCTTCCTCGGCTGTCATCGATTGAGGTGCCGTTCGTTCCCGGTCGGTACGCCCGTGCTGGTCGGTGTCGAGCAGTCGCTGTATGCTCTCATCCACCGGATTCGTGAAGCGTACTACGATCTCGTGAGGGTATCCTACGATGCGCCACGTGTGCGCGACAATTATGTCCCGGATAGTGTTGCGCGACTCTTCCGTGAGCGGTGGGACTTCGCGTTCGATCTGGAGGTATTCGGTCCTTCCTTCGGGGCTGATGCGAACGCGGACATAAGTTACGCTCGGCCCCTCGTTGGTGTTCGCAGTAAGCAGCTCCGCGATACGCACGTTGAGATCGACGATCCGCTCTTGTACGTCATCGTCGGTGTCGTGGCGTCCGACCCGCTCTTTCCAACGCGCCGCTGCTAACCGGCGAATCTGAATCAGGCAGTCGGAGAAATGGCGAGCGCCATACTCCCCGATCTGATGGGTTTTATCCTGAATCTCGCTCTCGCTCGGAACGACCACTGCGTATTTGGGCTGCGATCTCAGGTAGCCGATGAACTCGCCCCACGACGACTCTACGTAGCTCCTACCGAAAGTCCGATCCGTCGCGATCTTCCATGCGAGTGCCTCCCGCGAGAATCGCTCCGGGTTCCACGTCGCCGGATCGTCCGCATGGTGCGCAAGCCAAGTGGCGTTGTCGGATTCCAGTGCGTTGTGGTATGCGATGAACTCCGAGACGTACCGCGTCGCTTCGTCGTAGGACCACCTCGACGGCCGGCCAGATGGCCGGACAGGCGGTCTGAGCAGTTCCGAGCTGCGGTTGTTCTCCCTTTCGCCTGAACCGTTCCCCTCCAGCCGATGCGGGATGAATCCCGACAAATGCACCGCCACGGGCTCGCCGTTCAGCATCCCCGGCGTGTATCTGGAGTTCTCCAGCACATGGCGTGCGGAGGCGAAGAACTCCTCGCGGCCGTCAACGATGCGTATACCGCGGAGGCTGCCGTCCACGCCCAAGACCGCCTCCCACCACACCGTGCATTCCAGGGCGGCGCGCCGTGCGGACTCGGGGTACACCGGCTCCGGAGCCTCGACCAGGCGCGGCTCCTCGTCGAGTTCATGTATGCGGGTGAGTGAGCCGTCGTCGAGCTGCGGCCTCGCAGGCAGCGCCGCGAGGTACTCGTCGTTCAGCGGCTCGACCGCTAGAGAGTAGCCGCGAGCGATTGCATCGAGCCGCTGAGCGCCTTCGGTGAGACCGGCAAGCTTCGGCTGATGGGCCTCCCATGCGTCCTGCGAGAGCAATCGTCGCAGGCTGTACACGAGCTGTCGCAACTCACCCTCGTACCTCGTCACCTTGCCCCGCTCCGCGCCTACCGCGCTCGCATAGCGCACAAGCTCTGCGCGCAGTGTCTCACGCGTATCGTAGTCCCACGTGCTCGGGTCGCCATCCGGTCGGTCTGGGAGTCGCGGCCGCGTGAGCCGCGGGGCCGTCGGGAGGGTCGGCGCGTTGATGCCACCCGCCCGCAGTTCCGCCAGCCAGGCTTCGACCTCCGACGTGGCGGAGCGCGCGGATCTCTGACGTTCCTCGATCCCGCGTACCTCGGCGGCGGTGCTCGGACCGGCCTCCGACTCGGGGTCCATGCGGTAGCGAATCGTCAGGAACGCCGCGAAAGCGCTCGCTACCCCGTTCCTCCGCGCGGGTGGAAACAGCGTCCGATGAGCCGCGGCCAGCGCGGATTCGTGGAACACTTCCGGGCCGCTGACGACCCACTCATTCCGCACGTCGCCGGCCTTGGAGACATGCATCTCGATGAAGACGTCGCCCTCGAGGCCCTGCACAACAGCCTCGCTCGGGTATTCGGGCTTGGGACGCTCCAATGGCATTGGCGTACGATCCGCCATCCACCACATGAGCGCGGGCCGATTGGCGGCCGATGGGAATGGATCGCGCGGCTTCAGACTGCTCGGAAGCAGCCTGAGCCCGAACGGCCATGACTCCGTCGGATCGGGGCTCGTCCAGACCTCGTACGTCGAGAGGCTGTCGGCGTGCCTCGCGCGCTGCTCGCCCGCACGGCGTCCCAGTTCCGATCTCCGATCCGAGTCGGTCGAACTACGCTGCGAGTCGTCGCCGCCGTCCAGCCGGAACCTGACGCGTCGCAGGATCCGGGCGGAGACGGGATGTCCATCGTACCGAGCCGGCGTGAAACGCGTCCGCCTCGTGGCCGACACCGCCGATTCGTGCAGGGCTTCCGGGCCGCGGACGACGCGGATGTCGTCTGTGTCGCCATCCCGGTTCACGATGCACTCTACGAAAACATCGCCCTCGATGCCCTGCGCGCGAACTGCGGACGGGTAGTCGAGAATCGCCTCGTTCAGCATTACCGGCGCCTCGTCGACTCGCCACAGCGCCATCGGAGAGTCGTCGTTGGGAATGCTGTAGGTGGCGAATGGCCGGTACTCCTCAGTCGACGACGGACCGGCGCTGCCACTGCGACGGGCGGCCAACTCCTGCTCCCGGAGCCGTCCCACGGCCCGCTGATAGGCCTTGAAGTCATTGATGAACTGGGCCTTGGTCTCATCGGACCACGTTTCGGGTGGACCTTCGGGACGCCGAGGCGGCTCTGGCGGCTCCGACCGACCTTGTTCGCCCCCCCGGCGCACGCGCAACTCCTGTTCGAAGCGCGGCGGCCACGATGCCTCGCCATCGTCGCTCATCCGATACTGCACTGTCAGAAACGTTCCGAACTCCTTGGGCACCCCCTCCAACGTCATCGGTCGAAATTGCATCCGACGCGCGGCGTCCAGCGCTGAGGCGCGGAACACTTCCGGGCCCTTCACCACCCACGCATCCCTTACGCGCCCGTCGGTCCCGACGTGTATCTCTACCAGGGCGTCGCCTCCTACGTCACGTGCGATCGCGCCCTCGGGGTATTCCGGCACAGGCTTTTCGAGGGGCCATGCCCGTTTGTCGCCGGACCAGTGCCGCAGTTCCGGTCGGTTCGCCGCCGAAGGGTACGGTGCATGCGGGCGCAGGCTGTCGGGAAGCGTTCTCGCCCCAAACTGCCGACCCGATGTCGGGTCCGAGCGTGCCTGGACGACAAACGACCAGAAGTGGGTGCCCGTACCGGCCATGTAGTGCCTTCTGAGCTCTCGTTCGTGGCGAGTGCGATACTCCTCTGTCCGGGAGTCGGTGGGGATGCGGACCGAGTCGCCCAGCGCGTTGCCTACCGCAGTGTACCGGTCGATGCGGACGTGCCTGGTCATCCGCACCCGCACCGGACGGCCATCGACTCTTGCAGGCGTGAACCGCATTCGTCGAACCGCCGCCAGCGCGGAGTCGCGCAGTACCTCCGTGCCGCGGATAGCGCGAGCACTCTCGACGAGGCCGTTCGCGCCGAGGACCACATCCACGAATACGCTGCCCTCGATCTGTAGCGCGAGCGCACCGGGCGGATATCCCGGTAGTGCATCGTACACGCACACCGGCGCCTCGTCGACAATCTCGACGGCGTACGGAGACCCATCGGTGGGAACCAGTTGGCTGCCAGCGTCGCTCGACCCGTCCCGCGAGTCGCGCCGGGGCGCGCCGTCGTCATCCAGCCGAAACGCGAAACGCCAGGTAACGTACACGGGCACGGGACGGCCGTCTCTCGTCGCGGGCAGGAACCGGCACTGCCGAGCAGCCGACAACGCGGCATCGTGGAGTATCGGCATCCCACGCAGCACGGTCGCCGTGTCTACGTTCCCGCTGGTATCGACGGTTAGTTCGACGAACACGTCGCCTTCGAGTTGGAACGCCAGTGCCGAATCGGGGTACACTGGTTCCGGCTGGTACAGGTTCCTCGGTGGCGCGTCCACCATCCAGAACTCGAGAACACCTGAGCTGTCGTGCCGCGCGTGCGGGTCGTAGGACGGTACCACAGGCACCGCGATGCTGCGCGTCACGCGGGCGGATTCGCCCTCGTACACGGCGGGCTCCCAGACCGTCTCTCGAGCCGAGCGTTCGAGCGCAGTGCGCATCGTATCGCCCAGACGGCTGTCGGCCGTCGCTTCCTCGACCGCCCCATCCAGCCCTATGACGATTGACACTCCGGTCCTCCGCGCATCTATCGCCGTCTCCGCCCGCACCGTGTCCGGTGGTACGATCAGAACCGCGGGCTCGTCAACGCTCCGTGCGAGGAACAGCCCCTGCTTGGCGTTCCGCCGCCGCTCCTCTTCGTCGATATGCCGTTCGCCCAGGAACTCCCGCGCTGTTGCGCGCATCCCCGACCACACCATGAACGCGACCAGCAAGTCTCCATCGCGGGTATCCTGGCACTGTCGACTCACTTCCGCCCACGTTCGGCCCCATCGGTTCATCCCTTCGCGGCTCTGCCATACCTCGCTGCCGCCGTGAGGCCGTTCGCGAGTATCTCCCACATCGACGCGGCCGTCAGCGATCGCCTGCCGGAAATACTCAACCGCCGCCTCGTCGGCGCGGTGTACAGCTTCGCGGTAATCCCCGACATATCCGGCGCGCGTCGCGTCTGACCACGCGCGCGGATCTCCCGGCGGGCGCTCAGGGAAGACTGGCGCGAGGTTGTGATAGAGCTCGTCCGTGCCATGCGCCGTACTAAGCGCATGCATGCCGCGCGTCGTCACTGGGCCGGCATCCTGCGCGTCGTCCGGCGCTTCCGACGCCGCGTGCGACATGCTCATCGGCACGATCGTGATGCCCACCGCCAACGCGGCGACAAGCGAGACGGCGATCCGTACGCGCAGGTTCCTCCACGGCGCGGTTGTGAGGTGGCGCAGGCGGTCGACGATCATCGTCGGACCTTCCACGAGCCCGAGCAGCCCGAGCGCCTGATTCTGGGACCACGCGCCGCCGGACGCATCGAGGTACTTCCGGGCGGCGTTCAACAGCGTCGTACGGTAGTCGGGTGTATCCTCGCGGAGTACGCGCGATACCGTCGCGTCGGTGCACAGCTCGCGCACGTGCATCGACCGGCGTAGCGCGTACCAGACGAACGGGTTCGGCCACACCAGAAGCAGCAACGCGACGTTGACGGTGTGCACGATGAGATCGCCGCGCTTGATGTGCGCGAACTCGTGGAGCAGCACGTTCGTCACGTCGTCCGGCGAGAGGTCGGCCGGGATGAACACCGTCGGGCGGAGGAATCCGAACACCGACGCACTTTCGATTGCATCGCTTACGCGGATGCGTGGCATGCGTCGGAGGCTGAGGCGGATGCGGGCGTGCTCCGCCGCGGCGAGGACGTGCTCCGGCACCGGCAGCTCGTGTCGGTTGACTCGCGACAAACGGCGGAGCCTGGTGACGATCCACCCCGCCAGCAAGACGACTCCAGCGCACCAGACCGCGAACGCGACGAGCGGCCATATGGGCATCGATAGAACTGGCTCCGCGAGCGAATCCATTGGTAGCTGCGGCGGCAGCGCCGGTGATGCCGGCGATGTCGGCAAGCCTGGCGGAGGCGTGTACGCCGGCATCCCCAGGCCCATCGACGTGAGTGTCGCGGCAGGGGCCGACGTTGCCGCAGCGTCGGTAAGCCAGCCGATGAGGCTCATTGGGCTCGCTAGCGATGGCGGCAGTACGATGCGCGCGAACGCCAGCAGCCAGAATCCGTACAGCACTTGCGGCCAGACACGTGCCCGGAGAGCCCGGTCGAGCGCCATGACGACGACGACCATCACGCTCGTCTGCCACGTCACCGCGACGAACCAGTGCAGCCACGCGGCCGCGAGGGCGTTCATGTGCGTAGCAATGTCGGCAAGCATGGCTGCCCTATCCTTCGATGACCTTCACCGGGATCTTGATGGACACCCGAATCGGTACGCCATCCCTGGCTGCGGGCTCGAACGTCGCGCTGAGCGCCGCGCTGATGGCCGCGTCGCGCAGTTCCTCCGGTACCGGCTTGAATCGTTGAGAGGGTCCCGCGCTCGCCCCTTCGACTCGTCCGTTGACGTCCACGAGAGCATGCACGTCGATCGTCTCGAATCCAGCGGATGAGGACACTCGAATCACGGGTGGCAGAACGATGGGAACTGCTGGCTCGAGCAGGTTCTGCTGGCTGGCAACATGCTCCCTGCCACGTTCGCGCGCTGTCGCGGCGACACGCCTGAGCAGTCTGGTGTCTCGGAAATGGGTGCTCCACAGCGCCACGAAGAGGTTCCCATCGTTCAACTCGTGCGCCTGGCCGAAGCCGTCGGAGAAGCTGATCACGCTCATCTCCCCGGAGTCCCACCACACCGTATCGAGTGGCGCATGGGTGCCTGCCGGAACGGCGACGAAACGGCCTTCGGCTATCGCCAACCTCACGTACTCCCGGCGAGCGTCGTGCGCGATCCGCACTGCTGCGCGGTAGTCGCTCACGTACTGACCACGCACCTCACGCGACCACTCCCGCGGATCGCCGCCGGGACGTACCGGAAACGCCGGAGCGAGCGTGTGCTGGAACGTGACCGGTCCGTTCGACGTGTTGACCCACTGGGTCCCGGCGACCGTTCCAAACCCCAGAGCAGTGAGTCGGGAGCTTACGGGATCGCTCGACTGCGTCTCGCACATGGGCAGCACGAAGATGGCCATCGCCACCGCGACAGCCAGCGCGGCGGCGCTCCGCAGCCGTGCGTTTCGCCACGGCGCCGTTGTCAGGTGCTTCAGTCGTTCGATGATCATGGTCGGTCCCTCCACGAGGCCGAGCAGCCCCATCGGGCTCAGGGCAGGCTTCGGCGCGTCAAGCCACGAGCGCGCCGCTTTCAGCAGTGTCTCGCGATATGCTGGAGTACCTTCGCGTAGCAGTCGCGAGACAGTCGCGTCGGTGCAGAGCTCACGAAGGTGCATCGTCCGGCGGAGCGCGTACCAGACAAGTGGATTCATCCAGAAGGCGCAGAGGACCAACACGCTCGCTGCATGGACCACGAGGTCCCCGCGCCTGATATGTGAGAACTCGTGCAAGAACACGTGCTCCGCATCCGATTCCTGAACCGTCGGTGGCACGAGCACGGTGGGCCGGAAGAGCCCGTACACGCACGCGCCTGTCACGGCATCCGTCACGCACAGCCGGGGTGCGCTCCGCACGCCCGCCGTGCGCGCTGCTGACCGCAACGCCCGCTCCATCCAATCCGGCGCCGGCAGCCCGCGTCGGATCGTTTGACGGATCGAGACAATCGTTGCAGCGATCCAGACCGACAGGCTTGCCATGCCCGCGAGCCAGGCAAGCAGGGCAACTGCATACCATGTGATTGACGGCGAGACCGCACCAAGGGCGGCGATCGACGCCACAGGCGCTGATTCCGTGACCGTGGCGACAGGAACTGTCGCGATCGACAGGAGCGTCCCGATGTCGGCGACGGGCCCGCCGCTGCCAACGCCGACCGCTCCGGCCACGCTCAACGGGCTTGCGAGGTTCGGCGGAAGCAGCAACTTCACAAACGCAAGCAACCACACTGCGTACCGCACCTGCGGCCAGATGTGGCGACCCAGCAGCCGGTCCAGCAGCGCGACGGCCGCGATGAACAGGCTCGCCTGCCATGCCACGGCGGAGAACCAGTCCCACCACGTGGCGGCGGCGGCGTTCAGAGAAGCAGTGAGATCGGGTATCACAGGTCAGTTCCCTCCAGCCGAGGTGGCCTGATTTCCCCACCGTACGTAGCCTGGCCCCCACGTCTTCGACTCAGGCACCGATTCGAGCAGACCATTCAGCACGACGTGAACGGACTCGCCGCTGTCCGAGCGCGTTGCGATCATCTTCTCGTGGTATTCCGGGTCGGTAATAGCCTCCCACACCGAAACCGTGACCGAGGCGCTTCCCTCGATGCTCTCCACGTCGATGTAGTAGCCTTCGCCGTAGTAACTTCGGCACACCACCGTATACAGGCGCCGGCGGCTCAGAGAGACCGTATCGACGAAGTTGTCCGGTCCCGGAGTCCTGTGCTCGATGCGTACCGCGTCCGCCGAGCCGCTCACCGAGTACGCGATCCAACCAGGGGCTCGAATCGGGATCGGCGACGACTGTGGCGGCGGATGGGCGCAGCCCAATATCGTCAGGGAGGCGGCGATAGATACGCCGGCGCATGTCATTCGGAGTGCTCGCATCATCGTATTCCAGCCGTTTTCGGAATGCGCGATAGCGCAGGCGCTCAGCCGCGCTCGTCCTCTTCCAGCATGCGACGCAGCTCTTCCTTCTCGCGGTCGGAGAGATTCTCGCGTGCAAGCAGGAAGTGCATCAGCGGCACGAGTGTCCCCTCGAATGCGCGATCGAGGAGTGAGCGCACTTCCGTTCCGCGCGCGTCCTCGCGGGTGATGAGCGGCGTGTAGATACTCGTGTTGCCGGACATCTCGACGGCAAGCACGCCCTTCTCGGCAAGTCGCGCCATGACCGTCTTCGTCGTGGTGTATGCCCAGCCGGTGTCATCGCCGATCGCGCGCAGGACTTCGCGCGCCGTCACGCGCCCCTGCACCCAGGCGATGTCCATCACCTTCCACTCGGCATCAGTCAGCTTCATGCGTTGCCCTTCCGGAATGTGCCGTAGCGGCATTCTACAGTTGTCAAACGACAGTATACTACATGTGTAGAACGTTGTCAACAGTGCGGAGTTACTTCCTGGACGTGAGCGGAACGCGGATGTGGCGGCAGTGGGAGCCGGGGGTCAGTTGTGTCGGACGCTTGTCGCCACGTGGAACGAGCCGGAGTTGTCGCCGTAACCGCCGCGGGTGTCGTTGACCATGAATCGGAGGGGACCCGCTCGATCGGCGGTGAATGTTATGCTGTCGGCCTCGTCCAGATACATGCACTCGTCGGAGTCTCCAATGCACCAGATGACGGAACCGATTCTGGCGTCGGGACACCATGTGTTCTCAGTCGGCGACCGATCACCGCGAGGTCCGGACTTGTCCGTCACGAGGCCGCGGTAGGACCGGCGGTAGGTGATTCTGCCGGACACGTCGAGAGTGACCACATCGCCCTGCTCAACAAGAATCGACGCGCCGGGCGCTTCCCCGTTGATCTGGCTCTGCCAATGTTCCGTACCGGCGTCCACGGTGAGGGAGTACATGGTGGGAGATGGGGGCGCGCAGCCCGCGGCTGCGAACCACAACCCGGCGAGTGCCAATAACGCGGCTTGCCTGCTGTACATCACGGCGATTCCCCGACGCGTCTAGCTGCTGTCGCCCACGGGCTCCAGAGTGCGGCGATCCGACGCCTGCCGTCGCTCGAACTCTACGCGACGCGACTTGCGCGCACGACGATTCGGCAGGATTCCAGCACCATAGCCCCACGAATACATACGACCGATAGCGCGACGAATCCCACCCGCAACGTGCCTTCGCTTGCTGACGCCCTCGAAGAGCATCATGGCGTCATGCTCGTTGTGGCAGATGTCGATCACCTTCCCAAGGACGGTCTGTGCGAGAAACTCGTACAGTTCGCCGGTGACGTTGAGCACACACATCAGGCCGTGGTAGCGATTCAGGAACTTGAACTCTGCGATGAACGTGCGAACGACGCCCACGTCCATGTACTTCACGTTCCGGAGATCCACCGCCAGCGCCAGGTGTCCCGTCTCGAACGCTCCGCGGAAGGCAGACTGCATCACGTCGCTTCCGGCTTCTCCCGCAAGCCGTTCCTGCGTTGGCCGCAGAAACAGCACATCGTCGCTCACCCACTGGTCCATTGCTACGATGCCTCTCTAGCCAGGTATGTCATGCTGCCGCGGCGGGATAGTCGTTGGACGATACAGCGGCGTCGCGGCGCTCCGTTACCAACCTGCGGTCCGGATGAATGCGGCGCGTGCCGCCCGATCGCGACTCACTGGAGGCGCTACTGAGGCGATGTACCCAAGCGTGAATGGCGTCGAACGCGTAGAGAATGCCGCGCGGCAGGTGCCGGCGTTTGGGGACGCTCTCGAAAGCCGCGAGCGCCGCCTCCTCGTCTTCGCACACATCGATCACCGCGTCCAGGACCGTGTGCTGCAGAAAATCGTGCAGCGCCGGCGCAACGTTGAAGAGGCAGACCAGACCATGGTAGCGGTTGAGGTACTTGTACTCCGTGACAAGCGTGCGAAGGCAGGAGAGGTCCATGAATTCCACGGACCGAAGATCGACCGCGATAGCGAGTCGTCCGTCGTCGAACATTTCGCGTATGGTGCTGCCCACGGCCTCAGCGTCGCTCGCGCCGATGCGGGCACTATCGGGATGGAGTATGGCTACGCCGTCTCGTTCTTTGACATCTATCTGCATGATGTGACCCCCACCAAGGATGCCTGCCAGATCGATACATGGGGCCGATCCGTGTGCGACCGGTCGCTCAGATCCGGCATGTGCCGTGTACGTGTAGTAGAGTATGGGAGCGTGCAGGGGGGGCGACGCACGCTTGTGCTCAAATCACCGGAAGATGTTCCAGATGCCTTTGCGCCGCTTCTTGGGCTGGCCCTCGAACATCTGAAGCGCTGACTGCTCGTCAGGTTCGATGTCGATGAGCCTGTCGAGTACCGTCTGGCGAAAGAACTCGCGCAATTCCTCGCCCACGCCGAACAGACACAGAGTTCCCTGACCCGTTGCGAGCTGTTTGTACCCGCGTATCAAGGCGCCAATCGCCGTGCTGTCAGCGTACTCTACTTCGGTCATGTTGATAGCGATCGCCAAGTTGCCATCGGCGATCGCCTGCCTGATCGACTGGTCGAGTCCATCGGCGCCGGACACGGCCGTCAGTCTCGAAAGCGTGGGGCGAAGTATCTGAACCCCACCGGCCGTTCGGACCTCAATCTCCACCGACTGTCCTCCCTGATCGACCGAGAAGCTACCGGCGCGGACGCCGCGGTACAGGCATCGCTGGATGCTCGATGCGCCAAGTACGTAACGACCGTGAATCTAGGCACGGTCCGCAGGTATGTCAAGCAATGCAACCGCCTGCGCATGCAACGGTTGCGCCCCATCCCACGTGGATTTCACCCCTCGCGATATCTGAGCGCGTTGCATTCCGTACCCTTGACACCGTATACTTGCCGGGAAATCAGCCTCCCGTCTCTGCGTCCAGCGCGAGGGAATGCACCATGGAAGTCACAGTCTGGGGTTGTCGCGGATCTCTGCCGCGAATACGACGACAAAGTCAAGCACCTTCTTGAGCGATACAGCGAAGCCGGATCTCCCGGCGACATCGATGCATTCCTCGCCGGGCTCGAGTTCTTCGAGCGCTCCACATACGGTGGTAACACCGCGTGCGTCGAAGTCACCGAGGGCGACGATCAGATCATCTTCGACACGGGAAGCGGTCTGCGTCCGCTCGGTCTCAAGATGATGGGCGGGCCCGCCGGCAAAGGGCAGGGAGACATCAGCCTGATCATCAGCCATACGCACTGGGACCACATCATGGGGTTCCCGTTCTTCGTCCCAGCCTACATCCCCGGTAACAAACTCACGTTCTACGGATGCCACGACCGTCTGAAGGAACGCTTCGAGTACCAGCATGCCTTCACGCACTTCCCTGTCTCCATGGACCAGATGGCCAGCACGAAGGTCTTCAAGGAGATTCAGGTCGGCGAGCCGCTCACCATCGGGCCGTTCCACATCAAGTCCATCAAGCACTATCACCCGGGAGACGCGTACGGATACCGCGTAGAAACGCCGAGCGGCGTGTTCGTCTATGCCACGGACGCCGAGTACACTGAGCTGCCGTGGGAAGAGCGCCAGCAGCACACCGAGTTCTTCCGGGATGCCGATGTGCTCATCTACGACGCTGCGTACAGTCTCGTCGAGGCGGTAGAGAAGCTCGACTGGGGGCACAGCTCGCCGTTCATCGGCGTCGAGATGGCGAACGATGCCAACGTCAAGAAGCTCATCCTGTTCCACCACGACCCGACGACAAGCGATGCCGCGGTGGCCGAGGCCCTCAAGAAGGCGCGACGGTTCTACGAGCAGATGCCCAATAAAACAAGCGATCTCATCGTCGAGAGCGCGTACGACCACATGGTGCTCGACATACCGGCAGCGGACTAAGCGCCGACCCTCGACAGCGCCCGACATCGGTGCTCCCACGGCCCTCCGGGAGCGCCATCCGCTTGACTCGTCGCGAGGTGTCTGCGTCCTTCTCATCCACGCATTCGTCGTCCGGTGACCCGCCCCGCCCACGGAGTGTTCATGGCCGAGACCGCGCGCTACACCAGCGAAGCCGCCGAGAAGTGGCTCGACAACCCGATCCCCTGTCTCGACCACGGTTTCGTGATGCTTCGCGACTACATGGGCGGCGATGAGTCGATCGTTCAATCCGCGCGAGTGAGCTACGGCAAGGGCACGAAACATAGCTCCACCGACAAGGCGCTCATTGGCTACCTCATGCGCCATCGTCACACGACGCCGTTCGAGATGGTGGAGTTCAAGTTCCTCGTCAAGCTCCCGATCTTCGTGGCGCGACAGTGGATCCGCCACCGCACGGCGAACGTAAACGAGATCAGCGCGCGCTACTCGGTCATGGAGGATGAGTTCTTCGCGCCGGACGCGGACGCGGTGCGCTTCCAGTCCGAGACGAACCGCCAGGGCGGCAGCGCCCAGGACGTGCCCCCCGAACTCGTGGCCCGCGTCACGAGCCTCCTCACAGAGGGCGCCGCACGCGCGTACGGTGAATACACGGAGATGATCGAGCAGGACATTGCCCGCGAGTTGGCCCGCGCGCACCTGCCGGTGTCCCTCTACACGCAGTGGTACTGGAAGATCGACCTCCACAATCTGCTGCACTTCCTCTCCCTGCGCATGGACGAGCACGCGCAGCGAGAGATCCGAATCTACGCCGAGGCCATGGGCCGGATCGTACAGGAATGCATGCCCTGGACGTGGGAAGCGTTCGAGGAGTACCGCCTCGGCGCACTGTCGCTCGGCAAGTCGGAACGCGACGTGGTCGGCAGGCTGCTTCGTGGCGAAACGGTGACGGAATTGCCCGCGATCATCGCGAAAGGCGGCCGCCGACGCGAATTCGAGGGGAAGCTCCAGTCGTTCGGCGTGGACCCGAAATCCGTGCTGCCGCCGGCGGAGTAGGACCCGGAGAACGCCGTGGCGTCTGCCCTGCCTCGCTCCGAGCGAAGTCCCATCGCGCCGCTCTTCACGGAGAACAAGCGCTTTCGGATGATCATCGAATGGGCGCTGGAAGGGCGCGGCGGCGATGTGATCGTCGACGACCCCACCCATCCGAACGCCGCCCTCATCATCCAGCGCGACTTTGTGCTCTTCGGCGGCGATCCAGACAACGCGCGCGGCCTCGTCGACGCGATGCCGCCGGGGCATGTCGAGGCGATCTGCGAGGACGACCGATGGCGTGATGTCCTGCGTCGCGCCGGTTGCCATCTCCAGCCGTTCACCCGCTTCGCCTGCTCGCACGAAACCCTCGATCCGAGCCGCCTTCGGACCCTCGCCGAACGCGTTCCCGATGGGTTCACCGTGCGACGCATGGACGCCGCTCTTGCCCTCCGCGCGGAGGCGGAGGTCGACAACTGGTTGCTCGTCGGCTACGACACACCGGCCGATCTGGTCGCGGACGGGCTCTGCTGGTGCGCCCTCGTCGACGACCGGCCGGTGTCGGCCGCGACGAGCATCGGGACGTGCGGCCGTGGCATCGAGATCGAGATCGCCACCGTCCCGCAGTTCCAGCGGCGCGGCCTCGCGAGGGCCGTGGCGGCGCGTCTCATCCTCGATTGCCTCGAACGCGGTCTCGAACCCCACTGGGATGCCGCCAACCATGCGAGCGCCCGCCTCGCCGAGTCGCTGGGATACGCGCTCGCCGGGCCGTACACGGCGTACGAGGTCGAGCAGCGCGGCGTGTGACAGGCGCGTCACGAGCACCGGTACCCCACCCCCACCGTTGACACCGCCCCGCCGCCGCCCGACCATCTCCACCAACGGTTCCCGAGCGCAACCACCGCGCCCTGCCCCCGGAGGCGAACATGTCGGACGAAATCGAGCCGAGCGACCAGGCCGAACGGCAGTCCGACGAGCGGTTGGCCAATCCGGTGCGTCGCGAGGGCTGGTGTGGGAGACTGGATTGGCATTCTTGGGCCAACACACTCGGAATAGTCGCCAGCTTCGGCTTTCTCGTCCATCAATGCCACGTCAACGAGGAGCAAGCGGACGAGCAGTACCGGATCGCCAGCATCCAGTATCGTCCGCGACTGATCGTTGCGTCGCAACCTGTACTTAGTGCCTACGCGACGGACGAAGCCTACCTGCACGCGGAGTCGCCTCCGGCGCTTGATATCGAGGTGACTGGCTGTATACGCTTCGATCTGACCGTTCAGAACAATGGTGACCATGAAGCCGAACTACTAGCGGTGCATCACGGTTACTCCCGTGCGGAGCCACCGTTCCTCCTTGAGCGCCTATTCGACGAACAGACTTGGGACATCGCACACTACGAGCGTTTTGGGTCGACAGGTCCGACCGAAATCCCGCCTGACAGCTCACATACGGAGGAACTCACACTCGAGATGAAGATGCATCGTGCGACACCCCTCTCCTACCACTTCCTGCTGATCTACCGCAACGAGGCGGGATTCCTCTATTACACGTACTGCATCGTTCGGTACGAGATTGCGGATTCTCTTTCCATCCCGCGGTTCGTGGAGGAATTCGGGGGAAATCGCGCTGAGTGGCGGGCGTCCGAGCTTGTGCAATTCGTGGCCACGCAGATGCACCATTTCGTCGTGTTCGAGCCTACGTGGTCGAGTCCCTTCTCGCGGGAACAGGCCGAGGTGGTGGAGAAGTGGCTTGCTCATCCCAAGACGGTGGTTTCCGCTGATCCGTGTGCAGTCGATGGAGACGACTACTCGGTGAATCTGATATACGGCAGGGCGCACTCCGAGAACCCTGAACCGCCTACACCCCCCTGACCACCTTTCGCCAGCGCCACTCGATGCAGCCCCGATCCGCCGAGAGGCGCTGCTCAACCCGCGCGCCTCTTCGGGGAGTTCGCACCGCGAACTCCCAAACGAACGCGAGCACTGCGACGGCTCGCCGCCTTTGTGTTGGGCAGACACCGCACAGCCAGTACCTTCCCATTCGTCACCTCGCAACTGACAGCGACATCTCGCGATAGGAGCCTCACGTGGCCATCACCAGCCGTGAAATCGTTCAGATGAGCCTGGCGTTCGCATCGCCGCCGCGAATCCCGTACGCCATGGGCGGCGGCTTCCCGTCGGACTTCCGCGGCGTCGGCCGCAAGCCGGCTCCGAACCGATCGCAGCACCCGTGGACCGAGCGCGCCGGCTACTGGAACATGGTCGACGAGTGGGGCAACGAATGGCGCCGGCTGGAGAGCATCACCAAGGGCGAGGTGCACAAAGGCGTTATCGAAGAGGGCTGGGAGCTACTCGATTCATACGACTGGCCGGACGTCGACCGGGCCGATCTCTACGAGGATGCCGCCGAGCAGGTGAAGCAGTACCACAAGGAGGGCTTCTACGTCCAGGGCGGCATGGGCATGTCGTTCGACATCGCTCGCTACATGCGCCGCATGGAGGTATTCCTGCTCGATTGCGCCTCGGAGCCGGAGCAGGTGAAGATCCTGCTTGGACGGATCGCCGACATGCTCGAGCGACAGGTGCATCGCTACGCCGATATCGGCGTGGACGGAATCGGATCGGGCGAAGACTGGGGAACGCAGGACCGGCTGCTCATGAGCCCGACCATGTTCCGCGAGCTGTTCAAGCCGGTCTACGCCCGCGTCTGCGGTGCCGCGAAGAGCCGTGGGCTGAGCTTCCGCCTCCATTCGTGCGGATGGGTGCGCGACGTGATCGAGGACTGGATCGAAGTCGGCGTGGACATCTGCCAGTTCGATCAGCCCGAGCTGCATGGAATCGACCATCTCGCCGAGCACTTCGGCGGCCGCATGCACTTCGAGTGCCCCGTGGATATCCAGACCACGTTGCAGACCCGCGACCACGCCGTCATCGAACAGACCGCCCGCGACTACATCGACAAGCTGGCAGCGCCCTTCGGCGGCGGGTTCATTGCGGGGTACTACGGTTCGAACGAGGCGCTCGGACTCACGCCGGAGTACCAGGAGACTGCGGCGAACACCTACATGAGCCACGGGCAGAGCCCGTGGAAGCGCGAGGCAGTCCCGGCGTAGCCGGCGAGCGAACCGCGGAGATCGTATCATGCGTGCTGTCGTGCAACGCGTATCTCGCGCCGACGTCACGGTGGACGGCGAGTCCACCGGCGAGATCGGCCCGGGCCTGCTCGTGCTGCTCGGCGTTGCTGAGGGAGATGCGGACGAGGACGTTCGCTACACCGCGGAGAAGATCGTCAACCTGCGGATCTTCGAGGACGACGACGGCAAGATGAACCGCTCGCTCCTCGACGTGAGTGGCCAGGTGCTCGCCGTATCCCAGTTCACGTTGCTCGGCGATGCGCGAAAGGGGCGACGACCTTCGTTCATCGGTGCCGCTGCTCCTGAGGAGGGAGAGCGGCTCTACGAGCTATTCTGCGATGTGGTGCGCTCTCTCGGGGTCCGCGTAGAGACCGGCCGATTCCAGGCGATGATGGACGTCTCCCTCGTGAACTCAGGCCCGGTGACGATACTCATCGATAGCCGCAAGCTGTTCTGAACCTGCACGGGTGTTCCGGATGCATATCCGACCGTATGAGACCGCGGACCACGACGGCGTTGTGCACCTGTGGCGGGAGGTTTTCCCAGACGCGCCCGCGCACAACGTGCCCGAGAACGACATCCGCATGAAACTGGCGGTGCAGCCGGAGCTGTTCTTCGTCGCGGTCGAGGGCAGCGAGGTCGTCGGGTCCGCCATGGCCGGGTACGACGGTCACCGCGGGTGGGTGTACTACGTGGCCGTGAAGCCGGACAGCCGCGGACGCGGCATCGGCACGTCGCTCATGGAACGGGCGGAGGCCGAACTGGTCGGTGTTGGGTGCACGAAGATCAACCTGCAGGTTCGCGAGCGGAACCAGGGGGTCATTGACTTCTACGAACGCCTGGGCTATTCCGTCGAGCCGAACGTCAGCATGGGGAAACGGCTGACCTGATCCAGCTCGCCTCCACGGTCTGGATCACTCCGTCCTGAAGTCGTTCTGCGGGTCCACGCCGAGCGTCTCCTGAATCGTCCAGGGCGGCCGCCCTTTCACCTCATCGTATACACGTCCGACGTACTCACCGATGATCCCCAGCGAGACGAGCTGCACGCCACCGAGGAACAGGATCATGATCACCATGGTGTAGTACCCCGGTACAAACGGGAAGCCCACCGCTGTGAACCAGTCGACGAAGATGCGCTGGAAGAACGTGAACAGCACGCCGAGGAACGCCAACGCCGAGACGATGAACCCGAAATAGGTCGCAAGCCGAAGAGGCGCCGTCGAAAATGAGAGCATACCGTCGAGCGCGAGTCGGATGAGCTTTCCGATCGTATACTTGACGTCGCCGGCGGCCCGGGCATCGCGCTCATACGCTATCCCCACCTGCCGGAATCCGACCCAGGAACGAAGTCCGCGGACGAATCGACGCCGTTCCGGCATATCGTTCAGCATGTCGACGACAGTGCGATCGAGAAGGCAGAAATCGCCGGAATCCAGAGGTATCGGGATGCTGGCCATACGTGCGAGAATGCGGTAGAAGGCTCCGTATGCCAGGCGCTTCGCTAGGCCTTCCTTCCGCTTCTGTCGAATGGCGTAGACGACGTGGTATCCCTCTCGCCACTTCTCGATGAAGCGACCAAGCTCTTCCGGGGGGTCCTGCAGGTCGGCGTCGATGACGATGACAGCATCTCCCCGCGCGTGGAGTATGCCCGCCGACACTGCTGTCTGATGACCGAAATTCCTGCCAAATCGGACGGCGCGCCAGCGGTCGTCACTCTCATGGATGCGCCGCAGAAAGTTCCACGAGCCGTCGGAGGAGCCATCGTCCACGACGACGACCTCGAACGGGGTGTTCCACGATTCGGCTGCTGCGTTGAGACGCGCGTGCAGCAGGGGCAGCACGCTCTCTTCGTTGTAGCAGGGGATGACGATGGATATCATGTGATCCCTTCGTGTGCTGATTTCCTGGGCGGACATGGGCTCAATCCGCCCACGTCCTCAATGAAAGATCACACCGCGCCCCAGTCTTCAACAACGCGTGCCGGTACACACGGGCGTCCGCCGAGTCATTCTTTCACCCGCCTATGCGCTCGAGCAGCCATCCGAGCACCGTTCGTACCCGTAGCCTTCCTTCGTTCTCCCCGTCACCTCTATCGTGCCCATGTGGCGCAGCGTGTAGAGCACCTGGCGCGCTCTCCAGACGGCCAGACCGCACGATTCGCCGAACATCCGGCTCGTGAACCGCTCGGGCAGCGTATCCGGTATGAATCGGAGGCCGTCGTCGGCGCAGTCGAGACGCACGACGTCGCTCAGATCCACCACGCGCCGGTTGATCGTCTCCCAATCGCCGACTTTCCGGTGTCGTTTCCGACGCCGCAGCATGGCTTCCTTTTCCGCATCGGTCCGACGACGGCGGTAGTCTTCCACCGCGACCAGCGGGACGGCAAGCTCGAGATTCGGGTGCGGCAGCATCTTCGCAAGCGATACAGCCTCGACGAACGCGTCGTACGCGGTGCCATGGCGTGGTGAGCGCCGGCGTCGAATCTCCGTCGGCGGATCGCCCTCGCAGTACACGATCGTCGTAACGGTCGCGACGGGATACACGACGACGACCGGCCAGTCGTCGAGCAGACCGGCGATCTTCCCGCGGATGCCCCGGAGCTTCTGCGTCTGGATCTCGTATATCACGCCGTCACGGAGCACGTCCGCGCGGAACGAGCCGATCTGCACCTCACACTCGCCGTTCTCGCCGGCGAAGTGCTCCTGCATCTGCAAGTGGAGGTCGAACGGCATCAGTCGTCGAGGGGCCGGCGAGGCCGCTGGAGCGCGAGGGAATGTGCAATCGTCGCGGAGACCATCTCGTTACGCCAGGAACACGATTGCCAGAAGCGCGAACGCGATCCCAAGGAGTTTCTTCACTGTCAGCGTCTCGCCGAGCAGGAGGAAGCCGAGCACGACAGGCAGAATCACTGAAAGCCCCGCCACCGGCGAAAGGACCGTAATCTCCTCGGTCTGGGCCAGTCGTAAGAACGCCCAGTTTCCGATGATATAGAGCGCGCCGATCAGTGCGGCGACGGCGTACGGCCACGTCATCCCCAGCCGGCCCCCGCCCGCGATGCCGAAGATTCCGCCGACGATCACGTACCCGACGACGATGGCGAGTGCTCCGCTCGAGTTGTCGATTCGCGTACCGACGACCTTGAGGAGGAAATTCGCCATGCCCCACGTCACGAGAACGAGGGCTAGCCATCCGAGCCTTTCCGCGTTCATCTGTCCAGAGCCTGGCCGCCCAGGCCGGAGGTCTCCGCGAGGAGATGCATCTGTCCCTCGGCGTAGCCAAGCGTCCAGAGAATGCGCGCCGCGATCTCGTCGCCGGTGTAGCTCGCGCCCCACCACGTCGCATGCAGCGTCGATCGCTCCGATGTGCCGAGTTCGCTGAACTGAGCCGCTACCGTTGCGAGAATGTCGTCGGCACGTTCGATGATGGCGTCGGCGCTCTCCGGCATGCTCTCGGGGAAATGCCCGGGCCGGAACTGGCCGCTCGCGGCCTGTATCAGGTCTACGGACGCTGCGCTTCGCTCCATCGCGTCTTCGGATGTCGTAGCGCCACCCAGCACGGCGGACCAGCGCTCGCACGCTCCGAGCGCCCGCCAGGCAGTCTCGGAGACGGAGTAGTCCTCGGGTGAGAGGCGGAACCCAAGCTGCGCGCTGTTGATGTTCTCGATGCTGTTGCGGTACTGCTGCGCGATGAAATCCCACATTGTGGCTAGAATGCGTTGCGGCATTATCTGTTTCCCCCTGTTGTCCTACTCCGCTTCGACGCGATGTCGCGGTTCTTCGCCCGCCAGCACGCGAACCACGTCGGTCGCCACGAGAGACATGCGCACCATGCTTTCGCCTGAATGCGACGCCATGTGCGGGCTGACGACGATTCCTGGCAACGAAAGCGCCGGGTGGTCGGGCGACAGCGGCTCGTCCGTGAAAACATCGATCCCCGCCCCGGCGATCGTACCATCGCGGACGGCGTCCGTCACGGCGTCGAGATCGATAACCGGACCGCGAGCCGCGTTTATCAATATCGCTTCGCGGCGCATCGAATGCAGAACGTCGCCTCCAACCATGCCGCGCGTAAGGTCCGTGAGCGGCACGTGAAGCGTCAGAATGTCAGATTCCGCGACCACCTCGTCGAACGAGCGAAACTCCACGCCGATGTCGCGCTCGAACTCGTGCTTCCGGACGATATCGTAGTAGAGTACCCGCATCCCGAATCCGCCCGCGCAGATCCGAGCGACCCGGCTCCCGACACGCCCCAGACCGATGATACCAAGCGTATGCTCGTGGAGTTCCCCGCCGATGAGCCGCTCACGCTCGGACCAGTTGCCGCTACGAACGGCTTCGTCGGCGTGACGCATGTGCCGCGTGACCATGAGCATCAGCCCCACCGTGTACTCGGCGACGCCCTGCGAGTTCGCCTCGGGAGCGTTCACGACGACGACATCCCGCGCAGCCGCGGCTGCGATGTCGATGTGGTCCACGCCGACCCCGTGACGACCGATCACCCGCAGGCGGGGCGCCCGATCCATCACCTCCGCGTCGATGCGATACGACGTCGTCCGGACGATGAGCCCGTCGAATTCCGGTATGAGATCGAGCAGCGTGCCGCGGTCGGAGTCGGGGGCGGAGACAACGTCGATGCCGGCGTCGGTCAGCGCCTGCACGCCCGCGTCGTGTATAGGCTGGAGGATGAGCACGCGTGGCATGGGCGGCCCTAGCTACTATTGTCGGGATTATGGCTCAGGATGGTGGAATGTACAGCACTCCGGTGCCGTCGGGCTATGGCCGTCAGGCGCCATGCCCTATCGGATACTCGCCGTACTCGCGGAGCGCGTCGAGCATGGCGGCGATGTTCTCCGGCGGCGTATTCGCCTGGATGTTGTGAATCGCCGCGAATACGAATCCACCACCGGGTGCGAACGTTTCGATCCGCTCCCGCACTTCGCGATGCACGTCCTCGGGTGTGCCGAACGGGAGTGTGTGCTGCGTGTCGATGCCGCCGCCCCAGAACGTGATCTCATCGCCGAACCGGC